>NZ_JASHHD010000054.1:0-504 GCF_047459985.1 Streptococcus mitis | reverse complement strand
TAGACCAACAAGCTAAATTTATGAGTGAACAATTGGCAGTTGAGATTGATTTAGATAGGAAAAAACACGAAAAAAAGTCCTTAAAGCCCGCAAAAGAAAGTGAGGCTAAGGAAAAGAAAATCTCAACGACAGATCCCGAGTGTGGTTGGTTTCACAAGGGCGAACATAAGGAAGTATTTGCCTATTCTGCTCAAGTTGCTTGTGATAAGCATGGTTGGGCCTTGGCTTATACGGTTGAGGCAGGAAATGTTCATGATAGTCAGGCTTTCCCTGCCCTTTTCTCAAAGTTAGAGCCATTCTCGCCCCACTATATTATTGCGGATTCAGGTTACAAGACCCCAGCTATTGCCCATTATTTATTAGAGCGAAATATCATTCCTGTTTTTCCTTATACTCGTCCAAAGGGAGTAAAGGGGAACTTAAGGCCTAGTCATTTTGTTTATGATGCAAGTTATGATCATTATGTTTGTCCAGAGAATCAAGTATTAAGCTATCGCACAACCA
>NZ_JASHHD010000053.1:0-504 GCF_047459985.1 Streptococcus mitis | reverse complement strand
AGCCGTGCTATGAGTCGTGTCCGTATTCAAATCATGAATCAATTTGATAGAAAATCCCATGAATACAAAGCTATCAAGCGCTACTGGAAGCTCATCCAACAAGATAGCCGTAAACTGAGTGATAAACGTTTTTATCGCCCTACTTTTCGCATGCACTTAACGAATAAAGAGATTCTAGACAAGCTTTTGAGCTATTCAGAAGACTTGAAACACCACTATAATCTCTATCAACTCTTGCTTTTTCACTTCCAGAATAAAGAAGCTGACAAATTTTTCGAACTTATTGAGGACAATCTGAAGCAGGTTCATCCTCTTTTTCAGACTGTCTTCAAAACCTTCCTCAAGGACAAAGAGAAAATTGTCAACGCCCTTCAATTGCCCTATTCCAACGCTAAATTGGAAGCGACTAATAATCTCATTAAACTCATCAAACGAAATGCCTTTGGTTTTAGGAACTTTGAAAACTTCAAAAAACGGATTTTTATCGCTCTGAATATAAAAATG
>NZ_JASHHD010000052.1:0-523 GCF_047459985.1 Streptococcus mitis | reverse complement strand
TTTGATGATTTTTCTTGACGATAGAAGTCTCAGCGACCATCATTTTCGAGCAATGATAGCACTTAAATCGACGCTTTCTAAGGAGGATTCTAGTAGGCATACCAGTCGTCTCAAGGTAAGGAATCTTTCGGCTTTTGGCGACTCTCTTTTTCCGCTCTAAGTGCCCTTGTTCACGTAATTTCTTTTCCCATGTGAAGAGAGTTTTGACGCCAACGTCAAAAACTTTGGATGCCTCGACATGGCTGTGTCCCTCTTTGATGTAATTTAATGCTCGTTGTTTAAAATCTGTACTATATGCCATAGCTTTATTATAACATGTATTTTATAAACTAAGTGACTATAGTAAGTATTCCACCAAGGATAAGTGTTTCAAGTTTCATGGGGTATTTAAAAGGTAAAAGTGCACTCATGATGTTTGACAAACACGCCAATCTCAAATACAAGTTTGGGAATCGGCATTTCTGGGCGGAAGGTTATTATGTGAGTACGGTTGGACTCAATGAAGCTATAATTAAGAAATATA
>NZ_JASHHD010000051.1:0-535 GCF_047459985.1 Streptococcus mitis | reverse complement strand
AAACAGTCTGGGAGACTGTTTCAGCCTGAGCCTAGAAATTCGAAAGCGAAGCTGTTTAGACAAGGTATAATAAGGACTAAACATATCCATAGTAATGATTTTCACTCGACATCGGACGGCTCTATCATATTTAAGAAAGTGATTTCGAATGATAGCTTGTGTTCTGTCCTCAAGAATAGTGATGATATTGAAATTGTCAAAATCTTGCGCAATGAAACTCATCTACATCTCCCGATTGCTACAGTCACTTCCCTGACTGTTTCAACATCCCAGGACATAATCTCACGAAGACGAGAAAAATCATGTTTAAAGTGAAAGTCATTAAGCTTGCGAATAACAGTTGAAGTTGAGATGGCTAGCTGATGAGCAATATCGGTCATAGAAGTTTTTCAATCAACTTTTGAGCAATCTTTTGGTTGATGATACGAGGGATTTGATGATTTTTCTTGACGAGGGAAGTCTCAGCGACAGCCTTTTTTGAGCACTGATAGCACTTAAAACGGCGTTTTTTAAGGAGAATTCTGGTAGGCATACC
>NZ_JASHHD010000050.1:0-552 GCF_047459985.1 Streptococcus mitis | reverse complement strand
CAAAGCTATTGGCCAACTTATTCTAAAAGACCCCACCACTGTTTCTAAAGAAGTCAAACGAAACAGACAAATCCGAGAGTCTACATGTGATAACCTTCCTTGCCCTCTACTCGATAAGGCTCCCTTTATCTGTAATGGGTGCCCTAAAAGAAGGCAAAATTGTGGCTATCAGAAAATCTTCTACCTCGCTAAACAAGCTCAAAAGCAGTACGAACAAACTCTTATCGAAGCTCGTGAAGGAACTCCCCTTAATTCTCAGACTTTCTGGGACATGGACAAAGTCATTTCTGATGGGGTTAAAAAGGGACAACACATCTATCATATCCTCAAAACTCACAACCTTGATGTCAGCTCCTCAACTGTCTATCGACACATCCGAAAAGGTTACCTGTCTATCGCTCCGATTGATTTAGCCAGAGCCGTTAAATTTAAAGAGAGAAAAAAAAGTAAGCTACCTTCCATCCCTAAAGAATTGAAAAAAGGCCGTTCCTATGAGGATTTCCAAAATTATTTGGCCCTTAAGCAACTGAATTACTGGCTGGAAATGGATAC
>NZ_JASHHD010000049.1:0-600 GCF_047459985.1 Streptococcus mitis | reverse complement strand
AAAGAGCGCACAAAATCCCCTCATCTGAAAGTGTTTCAGATTAAGTTCCGCTATGGTGGAAGTTAGTGTGAGACGTTTGAATGGGGTTGAAGATTAATTTTTAGATTTTATGTTGGAGTAATTTAGAAGATTGGCAGACATCTTCTGCAGGTATTTTAGAAATGCCGAGAAGTTTAGGAATCTCTTCTCCATAAGTAAAGGCAAAGAGTTCATAGGCTGATTTTCCATTAAAAGCAGCACGTTTGACGCTGTTAACATGCGAACAAACGAGATTAATGTCCTCTTGAGTTAAGTTGTCAAAAGAAGTTCCCTTAGGAAGAATGTCGCGAATCAAGGTGTGATTTTTCTCAATTCTGCCTTTCTGGTCAGAGCGATTAGGGTCACAAAAGAAAAGCTTACTCTCTCCTCGCACATCCATTTCGATGTCATCAACCCTGGCAAACTCTCCACCATTATCAGTCAGAATGACAGGGAAGAGTTGGAAGAAATCATTATCCGCTTGGTGAAGAGTGTTCTTGATGTCATAAAGGTGTTTGGTAACCTCAAGGGCAGTTTTATTATCCAGCAGTCTAGCGAAGATAAAGTTACAGAAAGAGAGAT
>NZ_JASHHD010000048.1:0-612 GCF_047459985.1 Streptococcus mitis | reverse complement strand
AGAGAGGCATGCCCTCTCTTTTTTGTGCAGTTTAGACGGTGTAGGGGACAGAACGGGAGAAAAGGTCCAAAAGTGTTTCTGAATCTGTTAGACTGTATCTAGAAAGGGGAATAGAATGTTTAAAAAATTATATGAAGAAGTCCAAGGAATTGTATATAAGTGTAGAAATGAATACTACATTCATTTATGGGAGCTATCGGATTGGGACCAAGAGGGAATGATTTGCTTGCATGAATTGATTAGTAAAGAAGAAGGGTTGGTAGAAGATATTTCTCGTTTAAGGAAATACTTCAAAACTAAGTTCCGGAATCGGATTTTAGATTATATCCGTAAGCAAGAAAGTCAAAAACGAAGATATGATAAAGAACCCTATGAAGAAGTAGGTGAGATTAGTCATCGTATCAGTGAGGGAGGACTCTGGCTGGATGATTACTATCTCTTTCATGAAACACTAAGAGATTATAGAAGCAAACAAAGTAAAGACAAACAAGAAGAGTTAGAACGCGTCTTAAGAAATGAACGCTTCCGAGGACGTCAAAGAGTGCTAAGGGACTTACGTATTGTGTTTAAAGAGTTTGACATCCGTACACACTAGGAAGCTATGCAAAAATA
>NZ_JASHHD010000047.1:0-656 GCF_047459985.1 Streptococcus mitis | reverse complement strand
TTGTAGCACGGCTTAAATGTTGGATAATATGGAAACGATCTAGAACGATTTTAGCACACGGAAAAAGCTGGTTAGCCAAGGCATAATAAGGACTAAACATATCCATAGTAATGATTTTCACCTGACATCGAATAGCTCTATCGTAGCGAAGAAAGTGATTCCTGATGACAGCTTGTGTTCTTCCCTCAAGAACAGTGATGATATTGAGTTTTTCAAAATCTTGTGCAATGAAGCTCATCTTTCCCTTGGTAAAGGTGTACTCGTCCCAAGACATAATCTCAGGAAGACGCGAAAAATCATGCTCAAAACGGAAGTCATTGAGCTTACGAATGACAGTTGAAGTTGAGATGTAAAGCTGATGAGCAATGTCGGTTATAGAAGTTTTTTCAATCAACTTTTGAGCAATTTTTTGGTTGATGATACGAGGGATTTGGTGATTCTTCTGGACGAGGGAAGTCTCAGCTACCATCATTTTCAAGCACTGATAGCACTTAAAACGACGCTTTTTCAGGAGAATTCTAGTAGGCATACCAGTCGTTTCAAGGTAAGGAATTTTCGATGGTTTTTGAAAATCATATTTCTTCATTTGGCTTCCACAATCAGGACAAGATGGGGCGTCGTAGTCCAGTTTAGCGATGATTTCTTTGTGGGTATCC
>NZ_JASHHD010000046.1:0-680 GCF_047459985.1 Streptococcus mitis | reverse complement strand
AGCCCCGGTACATTTTCGGCGCAGGGTCACTCGACTAGTGAGCTATTACGCACTCTTTGAATGAATAGCTGCTTCTAAGCTAACATCCTAGTTGTCTGTGCAACCCCACATCCTTTTCCACTTAACATATATTTTGGGACCTTAGCTGGTGGTCTGGGCTGTTTCCCTTTCGACTACGGATCTTAGCACTCGCAGTCTGACTGCCGATTATATCTCTTTGGCATTCGGAGTTTATCTGAGATTGGTAATCCGGGATGGACCCCTCACCCAAACAGTGCTCTACCTCCAAGAGACTTAACATCGACGCTAGCCCTAAAGCTATTTCGGAGAGAACCAGCTATCTCCAAGTTCGTTTGGAATTTCTCCGCTACCCACAAGTCATCCAAGCACTTTTCAACGTGCCCTGGTTCGGTCCTCCAGTGAGTTTTACCTCACCTTCAACCTGCTCATGGGTAGGTCACATGGTTTCGGGTCTACGACATGATACTAATGCGCCCTATTAAGACTCGGTTTCCCTACGGCTCCGTCTCTTCAACTTAACCTCGCATCATATCGTAACTCGCCGGTTCATTCTACAAAAGGCACGCTCTCACCCATTAACGGGCTCGAACTTGTTGTAGGCACACGGTTTCAGGTTCTATTTCACTCCCCTCCCGGGGTGCTTTTCACCTTTCCCTCAC
>NZ_JASHHD010000045.1:0-684 GCF_047459985.1 Streptococcus mitis | reverse complement strand
TGTCAGGTGAAAATCATTACTATGGATATGTTTAGTCCTTATTATGCCTTGGCTAACCAGCTTTTTCCGTGTGCTAAAATCGTTCTAGATCGTTTCCATATTATCCAACATTTAAGCCGTGCTACAAGTCGTATGCGTGTCCAAATCATGAATCAGTTTCATCGAAAGTCTCATGAATACAAGGCTATCAAGCGATACTGGAAACTCATTCAACAGGATAGCCGTAAACTTAGCGATAAACGTTTTTATCGCCCTACTTTTTGCATGCACTTAACCAATAAAGAAATTCTAGACAAGCTTTTGAGCTATTCAGAAGACTTGAAACACCACTATAATCTCTATCAGCTCTTGCTTTTCCACTTTCAGAATAAAGAGACTGAAAAATTTTTCGGAATCATTGAGGACAATCTGAAGCAGCTTCATCCTCTTTTTCAGACTGTATTTAAGACATTTCTCAAAGACAAAGAAAAAATCGTCAATGCCCTTCAGTTACCCTATTCCAACGCAAAATTAGAAGCGACGAATAATCTCATCAAACTTATCAAGCGAAATGCTTTTGGTTTTCGGAACTTTGAAAACTTTAAGAAACGAATTTTTATCGCTCTGAATATAAAAATGGAGAGAACGACGATCGTCCTCTCCAGATGTTAGCTTTTTTCAACCCACTACAGTTGACAAAGAGCC
>NZ_JASHHD010000044.1:0-688 GCF_047459985.1 Streptococcus mitis | reverse complement strand
AATCCTGTCCACCGTAAGACTAAGGTTTCCAGGGGAAGGCTCGTCCGCCCTGGGTTAGTCGGGACCTAAGGAGAGACCGAAAGGTGTATCCGATGGACAACAGGTTGATATTCCTGTACTAGAGTATATAGTGATGGAGGGACGCAGTAGGCTAACTAAACCAGACGATTGGAAGTGTCTGGCCAAGCAGTGAGGTGTGATATGAGTCAAATGCTTATATCTATAACATTGAGCTGTGATGGGGAGCGAAGTTTAGTAGCGAAGTTAGTGATGTCACACTGCCGAGAAAAGCTTCTAGCGTTAATTATACTCTACCCGTACCGCAAACCGACACAGGTAGTCGAGGCGAGTAGCCTCAGGTGAGCGAGAGAACTCTCGTTAAGGAACTCGGCAAAATGGCCCCGTAACTTCGGGAGAAGGGGCGCTGACTTATGGTCAGCCGCAGTGAATAGGCCCAAGCAACTGTTTATCAAAAACACAGCTCTCTGCTAAATCGTAAGATGATGTATAGGGGGTGACGCCTGCCCGGTGCTGGAAGGTTAAGAGGAGTGCTTAGCGTAAGCGAAGGTATGAATTGAAGCCCCAGTAAACGGCGGCCGTAACTATAACGGTCCTAAGGTAGCGAAATTCCTTGTCGGGTAAGTTCCGACCCGCACGAAAGGCGTAATGATTTGGGCACTGTCTCAAC
>NZ_JASHHD010000043.1:0-773 GCF_047459985.1 Streptococcus mitis | reverse complement strand
AAAAAAACAATAAATCTGTCAGTGACAGAAATGAGTGAGAACTCAAACTTTTAATGAGAGTTTGATCCTGGCTCAGGACGAACGCTGGCGGCGTGCCTAATACATGCAAGTAGAACGCTGAAGGAGGAGCTTGCTTCTCTGGATGAGTTGCGAACGGGTGAGTAACGCGTAGGTAACCTGCCTGGTAGCGGGGGATAACTATTGGAAACGATAGCTAATACCGCATAACAGCAGTTGTTGCATGACAACTGTTTAAAAGGTGCAATTGCATCACTACCAGATGGACCTGCGTTGTATTAGCTAGTTGGTGGGGTAACGGCTCACCAAGGCGACGATACATAGCCGACCTGAGAGGGTGATCGGCCACACTGGGACTGAGACACGGCCCAGACTCCTACGGGAGGCAGCAGTAGGGAATCTTCGGCAATGGACGGAAGTCTGACCGAGCAACGCCGCGTGAGTGAAGAAGGTTTTCGGATCGTAAAGCTCTGTTGTAAGAGAAGAACGAGTGTGAGAGTGGAAAGTTCACACTGTGACGGTATCTTACCAGAAAGGGACGGCTAACTACGTGCCAGCAGCCGCGGTAATACGTAGGTCCCGAGCGTTGTCCGGATTTATTGGGCGTAAAGCGAGCGCAGGCGGTTAGATAAGTCTGAAGTTAAAGGCTGTGGCTTAACCATAGTACGCTTTGGAAACTGTTTAACTTGAGTGCAAGAGGGGAGAGTGGAATTCCATGTGTAGCGGTGAAATGCGTAGATATATGGAGGAACACC
>NZ_JASHHD010000042.1:0-799 GCF_047459985.1 Streptococcus mitis | reverse complement strand
ACTCTGACTCAAGTGTCATCAGAAGCTGAAGTAACTAATAAATTGGCTGAGGTTGAACTTGCTAAGGCTGACGTGAAAGAAGAAAATAAGGTAGCGGTTACAGCAGCAGTCGCTAAAAACCAAGTAGTTCTTACTGAGACTAAGGCTCTTCTAGCTGATAAAAGTGTCACAAAAGAGCAGGTAGATGCACAATTGGAACGTCTTAATGAATCAATCCTTGCAGTCTACAATGAGTTGAAAAATGCAGGAATCGGTCGTGATGGTAAGTTTGCAGTAGCTCTTTCAGCTAATGAAGGGTATACAGCAGCCTCTACAGAGTTAAGAAAAGAAAATGGTGAATTTGCTACAGCAACAGGTAAATCTTATAAAGTATTAGATGGTAACAACAATTACAAAATTTATGTTCATGGTTATCAATCAGAGAATACAGAAGTGCCTGCGGCTAATAGTGGACAAGCAGGGATAAGTGGTCGTACTGATATTCCTTTATCAAAAACAGAAGCTCAGAAACTTGGTCGTGAAGCTGCTCTATGGAAAGGGAAACTTCGTGCTACAGGAAAAACTAATGGGAATACAATATGGGGTGCAGGAGGTGCTTATGAGTATCTAGCTACAGAAATCTATGGTTATACTTATGAGCAAGGAAACCACTATGTATATATCACTGATGCTAAAAAACGTTTCACATTATCACCAGAAGCAGAAGCTGCGGGATATAAAATTAAAGATATCCAACTAAGTAACTTAATTCCTGGTACAGGATATAATGAAAAAACAGATACTGTAGAAGGATACGTAG
>NZ_JASHHD010000040.1:0-878 GCF_047459985.1 Streptococcus mitis | reverse complement strand
TGATAGAGCCGTCCGATGTCGAGTGAAAATCATTACTATGGATATGTTTAGTCCTTATTATACCTTGTCTAAACAGCTTCGCTTTCGAATTTCTAGGCTCAGGCTGAAACAGTCTCCCAGACTGTTTCACTCCCGAATGCAAAAATCGTTCTGGATCGCTTTCACCCTTCCTTATTATATTTCTAAACTCAGGCTAAAACAGTCCACTGGACTGTTTTACTCCAACACTTAAGCCGTGCTATGAGTCGTGTGCGTGTTCAAATTATGAATCAGTTTGATCGAAAATCCCATGAATACAAGGCTATTAAGCGCTACTGGAAACTCATCCAACAGGATAGTCGCAAACTCAGCGATAAGCGATTTTATCGCCCTACTTTTCGGATGCACTTGACGAATAAAGAGATTCTAGACAAGCTTTAGAACTATTCAGAAGACTTGAAACACCACTATAATCTCATCAAACTTATCAAGCGCAATGCCTTTGGTTTTCGGAACTTTGAAAACTTCAAAAAACGGATTTTTATCGCTCTGAACATCAAAAAGAAAGGACGCAATTTGTCCTTTCTCGAGATTAGCTTTTTTTCAACCCACTACAGTTGACAAAGAACCTGAAAAAACCGAATCATGATAAATCATAGATTCGGGATAACTTTATATCTTTTTATAAATCTTGTTACTAGCTTTTCTTCTCATAGACTCTCAGCAGAGATTCTATTTTATAACTAGTCGAAAAAAGGGAACACACAGTTCCCTCAGATTGAAGACAAAGTCCTTAGAACACAAGTTTCTAAGGGCTTTTCTTTGTGTAAAGTCGTATAATAGAGGTAAGAAGAGTTGTGAGGTAATCCCTATGTTTCACAAAGAAAAACCTGATTATA
>NZ_JASHHD010000039.1:0-934 GCF_047459985.1 Streptococcus mitis | reverse complement strand
GACAAGCTCGTTGATGATGATAAAGAGTTGGCAGACAAGTACGCAGATACAAATGCGAACCCATATGCGGACGATGCATCTAACAACGAAAAACAAAACTTGAATACCAAGACTGTGAAACGTGGCGACAAGTTGGTTTACCAAGTATGGTTGGATACAACTAAATTCGATGCAGCTAACAAGGACAACATCCAATCAGTAGGAATCTCAGATGACTACGATGAAACTAAGTTGGACCTTGATTCTACTAAGATCAAAGCTTACGATTCAGTAACAGGTGATGATGTAACAGCTAAATTCGATATCGCTGTGAACAACGGTGTGATTACTGCAACTCTTAAAGATGGCTTCACTAAGTCACTTGGCGATGCAGAAAACACTCAAGTGATCGATACAACTAAGTTCGCCTTCGGACGTTACTACAAGTTTGACATCCCAACAACAGTGAAAGCTGATGTACCTGGCGGAGTAGATATCGAAAATACTGCGGCTCAAGTTGTGAACTATTACAACCCAACTACTAAGAAAGTTGAAAAACCAAACAAACCAACTGAAAAACGTGTCAACAGCGTACCAGTACAAGTAGAGTTCAACTTCACTAAACGCTTGGAAGGTCGTGAATTGAAAGCTAACGAATTCAGCTTCGTCCTTAAAGATTCAACAGGTAAAGTTGTTGAAACTGTAAGTAACGATGCGGCAGGAAACGTTAAGTTCTCAGCTATCGAATTCAAGAAAGAACAAGCAGGTGTTCACAACTACACTGTAGAAGAAGTAGCAGGAACAGACGCAACTGTAACATACGATACTATGAAAGCGAATGTAACAGTAACTGTTTCTCACGATGGAACAGCTAAAGTTCTTGTGGCAACTGTTGGCGAAATCGCTGATAAAGAGTTCAACAACCGTGTAACTCCTCCAGAAGAACCTAAGTTCC
>NZ_JASHHD010000038.1:0-1400 GCF_047459985.1 Streptococcus mitis | reverse complement strand
TGGTAAGGTTCTTCGCGTTGCTTCGAATTAAACCACATGCTCCACCGCTTGTGCGGGCCCCCGTCAATTCCTTTGAGTTTCAACCTTGCGGTCGTACTCCCCAGGCGGAGTGCTTAATGCGTTAGCTGCGGCACTGAATCCCGGAAAGGATCCAACACCTAGCACTCATCGTTTACGGCGTGGACTACCAGGGTATCTAATCCTGTTTGCTCCCCACGCTTTCGAGCCTCAGCGTCAGTTACAGACCAGAGAGCCGCTTTCGCCACCGGTGTTCCTCCATATATCTACGCATTTCACCGCTACACATGGAATTCCACTCTCCCCTTCTGCACTCAAGTTTGACAGTTTCCAAAGCGAACTATGGTTGAGCCACAGCCTTTAACTTCAGACTTATCAAACCGCCTGCGCTCGCTTTACGCCCAATAAATCCGGACAACGCTCGGGACCTACGTATTACCGCGGCTGCTGGCACGTAGTTAGCCGTCCCTTTCTGGTAAGCTACCGTCACAGTGTGAACTTTCCACTCTCACACTCGTTCTTGACTTACAACAGAGCTTTACGATCCGAAAACCTTCTTCACTCACGCGGCGTTGCTCGGTCAGGGTTGCCCCCATTGCCGAAGATTCCCTACTGCTGCCTCCCGTAGGAGTCTGGGCCGTGTCTCAGTCCCAGTGTGGCCGATCACCCTCTCAGGTCGGCTATGTATCGTCGCCTAGGTGAGCCGTTACCTCACCTACTAGCTAATACAACGCAGGTCCATCTTGTAGTGGAGCAATTGCCCCTTTCAAATAAATGACATGTGTCACCCATTGTTATGCGGTATTAGCTATCGTTTCCAATAGTTATCCCCCGCTACCAGGCAGGTTACCTACGCGTTACTCACCCGTTCGCAACTCATCCAAGAAGAGCAAGCTCCTCTCTTCAGCGTTCTACTTGCATGTATTAGGCACGCCGCCAGCGTTCGTCCTGAGCCAGGATCAAACTCTCATTAAAATCTTTAATAATTGTTCGAGCGTTAACTCATTACCGTCGTCTGACGATTTATTCTTGTAAATTGACAGGTTATAATTCTTCTATCATAACCCTGCACTTGGTTTCTTATTCAGTTCTCAAAGGTCTTTGTCTCTCTTGAGACAACTTCTATATTCTAGCAAAGATAGAATATCTTGTCAACACCTTTTTTAAAGTTTTTTTCACTTCTTGGCGTTTGCCGTCCCTTTCGAAACAGCTTATTTATAATATCATCTCTGCTTAAACTTGTCAATAACTTTTTTAAAGTTTTGGAACCTTTACGAGTTAGAGACAAATCACTTAAGACAACTTTTATATCTTAGCACCCTTTTGGATAGCTGTCAAGAGGGTTATCGCAAATCTGTTGTCATTTATTTGATTGAACTTTT
>NZ_JASHHD010000037.1:0-1508 GCF_047459985.1 Streptococcus mitis | reverse complement strand
GTTGAGACAGTGCCCAAATCATTACGCCTTTCGTGCGGGTCGGAACTTACCCGACAAGGAATTTCGCTACCTTAGGACCGTTATAGTTACGGCCGCCGTTTACTGGGGCTTCAATTCATACCTTCGCGTTACCGCTAAGCACTCCTCTTAACCTTCCAGCACCGGGCAGGCGTCACCCCCTATACATCATCTTACGATTTAGCAGAGAGCTGTGTTTTTGATAAACAGTTGCTTGGGCCTATTCACTGCGGCTGACCGAAGTCAGCACCCCTTCTCCCGAAGTTACGGGGTCATTTTGCCGAGTTCCTTAACGAGAGTTCTCTCGCTCACCTGAGGCTACTCGCCTCGACTACCTGTGTCGGTTTGCGGTACGGGTAGAGTATGTTTAAACGCTAGAAGCTTTTCTTGGCAGTGTGACGTCACTAACTTCGCTACTAAACTTCGCTCCCCATCACAGCTCAATGTTATAGATATAAGCATTTGACTCATATCACACCTCACTGCTTAGACAGACTCTTCCAATCGTCTGCTTTAGTTAGCCTACTGCGTCCCTCCATCACTACATACTCTAGTACAGGAATATCAACCTGTTGTCCATCGGATACACCTTTCGGTCTCTCCTTAGGTCCCGACTAACCCAGGGCGGACGAGCCTTCCCCTGGAAACCTTAGTCTTACGGTGGACAGGATTCTCACCTGTCTTTCGCTACTCATACCGGCATTCTCACTTCTATGCGTTCCAGCACTCCTCACGGTACACCTTCTTCACACATAGAACGCTCTCCTACCATACCTATAAAGGTATCCACAGCTTCGGTAAATTGTTTTAGCCCCGGTACATTTTCGGCGCAGGGTCACTCGACTAGTGAGCTATTACGCACTCTTTGAATGAATAGCTGCTTCTAAGCTAACATCCTAGTTGTCTGTGCAACCCCACATCCTTTTCCACTTAACAATTATTTTGGGACCTTAGCTGGTGGTCTGGGCTGTTTCCCTTTCGACTACGGATCTTAGCACTCGCAGTCTGACTGCCGACCATAATTCTTTGGCATTCGGAGTTTATCTGAGATTGGTAATCCGGGATGGACCCCTCACCCAAACAGTGCTCTACCTCCAAGAATCTCTAATGTCGACGCTAGCCCTAAAGCTATTTCGGAGAGAACCAGCTATCTCCAAGTTCGTTTGGAATTTCTCCGCTACCCACAAGTCATCCAAGCACTTTTCAACGTGCCCTGGTTCGGTCCTCCAGTGCGTCTTACCGCACCTTCAACCTGCTCATGGGTAGGTCACATGGTTTCGGGTCTACGTCATGATACTAAGTCGCCCTATTCAGACTCGGTTTCCCTACGGCTCCGTCTCTTCAACTTAACCTCGCATCATAACGTAACTCGCCGGTTCATTCTACAAAAGGCACGCTCTCACCCATTAACGGGCTCGAACTTGTTGTAGGCACACGGTTTCAGGTTCTATTTCACTCCCCTCCCGGGGTGCTTTTCACCTTTCCCTCAC
>NZ_JASHHD010000036.1:0-1518 GCF_047459985.1 Streptococcus mitis | reverse complement strand
GATAGCGAATATCCCTTTTTATTTTGTTCTAAATCCGGTTTTTGGTTGGAATATCAGATGATAAGACAAAATATTTTTGAAAAGCAAAAAAGACAAACGCCAAAAATGACGTTTGTCTACATTCTGAGGGAACACACAGTTCCCTTTTTTCTATGACTCAAAACCGGCTCTGGTCGTCAATCGTGACTTGTTATTTTTAATAAAGTAACATTACTCACTTAAGAAAGATGACTATTTTTCGTCTTCTTTTTTACGACGTCCAAGTGCTGCCAATCCTACAAGTCCTGCAACTACTCCGAGTACAGTTGAGCCTGCAGATGTAGTTTCACCAGTATTTGGAAGTTGTCCTTTAGCTGATGTTGGATCTACTGGTTTACCTGGAGTTGGCTCTACAGACTTGTCTGGAGTTGGCTCTACAGGTTTGTCTGGAGTTGGCTCTACAGGCTTGTCTGGAGTTGGTTTTACAGGTTTGTCTGGAGTTGGTTCTACAGGTTTATCTGGAGTTGGCTCTACAGGCTTGTCTGGAGTTGGTTCTACAGGCTTGTCTGGAGTTGGTTCTACAGGTTTATCTGGAGTTGGCTCTACAGGCTTGTCTGGAGTTGGTTCTACAGGTTTATCTGGAGTTGGTTCTACAGGCTTGTCTGGAGTTGGTTCTACAGGCTTGTCTGGAGTTGGTTCTACAGGTTTGTCTGGAGTTGGCTCTACAGGCTTGTCTGGAGTTGGTTCTACAGGCTTGTCTGGAGTTGGTTCTACAGGTTTATCTGGAGTTGGTTCTACAGGCTTGTCTGGAGTTGGCTCTACAGGTTTGTCTGGAGTTTCTTTAAGTTTGTATACATATGTTACATTCTTATCACCTTCGATAACCTTACCTGTTGTTGGATCTGTTGACTTCAAATGACCTTGCTCATCTACTTCACCTACTGTGTAGTTACCAGCTGGGACCAATTCGTATGTCTTACCTTCGAATGTAATCTCTTGTGGACGGTTGTCTACAACTGTATCGTAGTCTTTGTCTACTGGTTGTTTGTCTTCGTCGGTTACATCAGACTTGATGGTCTTGCCTTCTGTATCAACGTAGTGTACATAAACGTTACCCTTCACTTCTTTATAGACGTAAGTGATGGTTGATTTTGGTTTGTCAACTTTACCTTTAACTGGATCAGATGATTCCAAGTGTCCATCTTCGTCAACTTTACCTACTGGGTAGTCACCTTTCGGTACGATCTTATAGGTCTTACCATCTGGTGTCTTGATAGTATTCGGTTTTTCACCTTCCTCAGTGGTGTTATATGGTGTGTCATATGGTGAGTTTGGTGTGTCTTGACGAGGTTTTTGAAGCTCTTTACCCTTCTCATCTACATAAGTGATGATGACTTCACCCTTCTTAGGCTCAGCTGGGGTTTCTTTAAGTTTGTATACATAAGTTACATTCTTATCGCCTTCGATAACCTTACCTGTTGTTGGGTCTGTTGACTTCAAGTGACCTTGATCATCTACTTCACCTACTGTGTAGTTACC
>NZ_JASHHD010000035.1:0-1552 GCF_047459985.1 Streptococcus mitis | reverse complement strand
CGTAACTCGCCGGTTCATTCTACAAAAGGCACGCTCTCACCCATTAACGGGCTCGAACTTGTTGTAGGCACACGGTTTCAGGTTCTATTTCACTCCCCTCCCGGGGTGCTTTTCACCTTTCCCTCACGGTACTGGTTCACTATCGGTCACTAGGGAGTATTTAGGGTTGGGAGATGGTCCTCCCAGATTCCGACGGGATTTCACGTGTCCCGCCGTACTCAGGATACTGCTAGGTACAAAGACTATTTTAAATACGAGGCTATTACTCTCTTTGGCTGATCTTCCCAAATCATTCTTCTATAATCTTTGAGTCCACATTGCAGTCCTACAACCCCGAAGAGTAAACTCTTCGGTTTGCCCTCCTGCCGTTTCGCTCGCCGCTACTAAGGCAATCGCTTTTGCTTTCTCTTCCTGCAGCTACTTAGATGTTTCAGTTCACTGCGTCTTCCTCCTCACATCCTTAACAGATGCGGGTAACAGGTAGTACCTGTTGGGTTCCCCCATTCGGAAATCCCTGGATCATCGCTTACTTACAGCTACCCAAGGCATATCGTCGTTTGTCACGTCCTTCTTCGGCTCCTAGTGCCAAGGCATCCACCGTGCGCCCTTATTAACTTAACCTTATTTTCTGACCTTTCAGTCATAAACTCTTATTAATACTACAGCGTTTTCGGTTTATTTTCTTGTTACTATTTGATATAGATATTCAATTTTCAATGTGCATTACTTGGTGATCTCTCACCAATGGAGCCTAGCGGGATCGAACCGCTGACCTCCTGCGTGCAAAGCAGGCGCTCTCCCAGCTGAGCTAAGGCCCCACAAGACCTCTCAAGACTAAACAAGACCAATGCGCAGTTCCTTTTCCTTAGAAAGGAGGTGATCCAGCCGCACCTTCCGATACGGCTACCTTGTTACGACTTCACCCCAATCATCTATCCCACCTTAGGCGGCTGGCTCCTAAAAGGTTACCTCACCGACTTCGGGTGTTACAAACTCTCGTGGTGTGACGGGCGGTGTGTACAAGGCCCGGGAACGTATTCACCGCGGCGTGCTGATCCGCGATTACTAGCGATTCCGACTTCATGTAGGCGAGTTGCAGCCTACAATCCGAACTGAGACTGGCTTTAAGAGATTAGCTTGCCGTCACCGGCTTGCGACTCGTTGTACCAGCCATTGTAGCACGTGTGTAGCCCAGGTCATAAGGGGCATGATGATTTGACGTCATCCCCACCTTCCTCCGGTTTATTACCGGCAGTCTCGCTAGAGTGCCCAACTGAATGATGGCAACTAACAATAGGGGTTGCGCTCGTTGCGGGACTTAACCCAACATCTCACGACACGAGCTGACGACAACCATGCACCACCTGTCACCTCTGTCCCGAAGGAAAACTCTATCTCTAGAGCGGTCAGAGGGATGTCAAGACCTGGTAAGGTTCTTCGCGTTGCTTCGAATTAAACCACATGCTCCACCGCTTGTGCGGGCCCCCGTCAATTCCTTTGAGTTTCAACCTTGCGGTCGTACTCCCCAGGCGGAGTGCTTAATGCGTTAGCT
>NZ_JASHHD010000034.1:0-1577 GCF_047459985.1 Streptococcus mitis | reverse complement strand
GTCGTTTTAAGTGCTATCAGTGCTTGAAAATGATGGTAGCTGAGACTTCCCTCGTCCAGAAGAATCACCAAATCCCTCGTATCATCAACCAAAAAATTGCTCAAAAGTTGATTGAAAAAACTTCTATGACCGATATTACCCATCAACTTTCCATCTCAACTTCAACTGTTATTCGCAAGCTCAATGACTTTCACTTTAAGCATGATTTTTCTCATCTTCTGAAGATTATGACTTGGGACGTTGAAACAGTCAGGGGAGTGACTGTTTCAATCGGAAGATGAAGATGTGCTTCATTGCACAAGATTTTGAAAAGCTCAATATCATCACTGTTCTTGAAGGAAGAACACAAGCTATCATCCGGAATCACTTTCTTAAATATGATAGAGTCGTTCGTTGTCAGGTGAAAATTATTACTATGGATATGTTTAGTCCTTATTATGACTTGGCTAAACAGCTTCGCTTTCGAATTTCTAGACTCAGGCTGAAACAGTCTCCCAGACTGTTTCACTCCTGAATTCAAAAATTGTACTTGATCGCTTTCACCCTTCCTTCATCTAAGCCGTGCTATGAGTCGTGTGCGTGTTCAAATCATGAATAAGTTTGAGCGAAAGTCTCATGAATACAAGGCTATCAAGCGATATTGGAAACTCATCCAACAGGATAGTCCTAAACTCAGCGATAAACGTTTTTATCGCCCTACTTTTCGTATGCACTTGACGAATAAGGAGATTCTAGACAAGCTTTTGAGCTATTCAGAAGACTTGAAACACCACTGTGATCTCTATCAGATCTTGCTTTTTCACTTTCAGAATAAGGAGCCTGACAGATTTTTCGGACTCATTGAGGACAATCTAAAGCAGATTCATCCTCTTTTTCAGACTGTCTTTAAGACATTTCTCAAAGACAAAGAAAAAATCGTCAATGCCCTTCAGTTACCCTATTCCAACGCAAAATTAGAAGCGACCAATAATCTCATCAAGCTTATCAAGCGTAATGCCTTTGGTTTTCGGAACTTTGAAAACTTCAAAAAACGGATTTTTATCGCTCTGAACATCAAAAAAGAAAGGACGAAATTTGTCCTTTCTAGATCTTAGCTTTTCTTCAACCCACTACAGTTGACAAAGAGCCAAAAAAAAGAGAGTTATAAACTCTCATTAAAACGGAGAATAAGGGATTCGAACCCTTGCGCCAGTTACCCGACCTAACGATTTAGCAAACCGTCCTCTTCAGCCTCTTGAGTAATTCTCCTATTAATGGGCACGAGTGGACTCGAACCACCGACCTCACGCTTATCAGGCGTGCGCTCTAACCACCTGAGCTACGCGCCCAAGTTAAAAACTTGGTAATTTGAACAAAGTTCAAAGCGGGTGACGAGAATCGAACTCGCGACAACAGCTTGGAAGGCTGTAGTTTTACCACTAAACTACACCCGCATACACACTATAAGTAAAAATGGCGCGAGACGGAATCGAACCGCCGACACATGGAGCTTCAATCCATTGCTCTACCAACTGAGCTACCGAGCCTTATTGCGGGAGCAGGATTTGAACCTACGACCTTCGGGTTATGAGCCCGAC
>NZ_JASHHD010000033.1:0-2221 GCF_047459985.1 Streptococcus mitis | reverse complement strand
ACGCGAGCTGGGTTCAGAACGTCGTGAGACAGTTCGGTCCCTATCCGTCGCGGGCGTAGGAAATTTGAGAGGATCTGCTCCTAGTACGAGAGGACCAGAGTGGACTTACCGCTGGTGTACCAGTTGTTCTGCCAAGAGCATCGCTGGGTAGCTATGTAGGGAAGGGATAAACGCTGAAAGCATCTAAGTGTGAAGCCCACCTCAAGATGAGATTTCCCATGATTTTATATCAGTAAGAGCCCTGAGAGATGATCAGGTTGATAGGTTAGAAGTGGAAGTGTGGTGACACATGTAGCGGACTAATACTAATAGCTCGAGGACTTATCCAAAGAAAGTAACTGAGACATATTGACAACGATTTGGTTTCTTGATACAGTATAGATATTCAATTTTGAGTTGAGAATACTCAGAGTTAAGTGACGATAGCCTAGGAGATACACCTGTTCCCATGCCGAACACAGAAGTTAAGCCCTAGTACGCCTGATGTAGTTGGGGGTTGCCCCCTGTTAGATACGGTAGTTGCTTAGCACAAAGGGAGTTTAGCTCAGCTGGGAGAGCATCTGCCTTACAAGCAGAGGGTCAGCGGTTCGATCCCGTTAACTCCCATAGGTCCCGTGGTGTAGCGGTTATCACGTCGCCCTGTCACGGCGAAGATCGCGGGTTCGATTCCCGTCGGGACCGTTCAAGTAGAAATATTTGAGACTCGTTAGCTCAGTTGGTAGAGCAATTGACTTTTAATCAATGGGTCACTGGTTCGAGCCCAGTACCTTGAAGGCGGAAACCATTTCAGAATTAACTGGTAAAATGGTCCTCTCAGATGACTCTGGTTTGCAGGTAGATGTTCTTGGAGGTTTACCAGGAGTTTGGTCTGCACGCTTTGCAGGTCCTGATGCTACGGATGCTGAAAATAATGCTAAATTATTGCACGAGCTAGCTATGGTGCTTGATGATAGCAAACGTACTGCGAACTTCCATACAACCCTAGTTGTTGCGGCCCCTGGACGTGATAGTTTGGTTGTTGATGCCGACTGGAAGGGTTATATTGGCCGAGAACCGAAAGGTGACAATGGTTTTGGTTATGATCCACTCTTTTTAGTTGGTAATACAGGTAAAACGGCAGCAGAGCTTTCTGCAGAAGAGAAAAATGAACAATCTCACCGTGGACAAGCTGTTAAGAAACTTATGGAGGTATTCCCAGCATGGCAGAACAAACAATAATCGTAATGAGCGACTCTCATGGAGAACGTGATATTGTAGTAGACATAAAAAAACGTTATCAAGGGAAGGTAGATGCCATTTTCCATAATGGAGATTCTGAGTTAGAATCAAGTGCACTAAGACTGTTAGAGCGAACAATAAATAATCCCAAAATACCCAAAGAAAAGAAAGAACATGCTACTCGGGCTATGTATCTTTTATACTCTGATTCTGTTTTTTTCTTTCCTAACGTTTTTAATAACATATCTTAACATTCCTTTCATTATCCTTTAAAAGAGCAAGATAAAATTCCTCAATGATAAATGTAAACATTCACCTTAAACAAAAAGGCTGAGTAGGACAGCTATACTGTTGTTTAAAATATTAACACCCAAACTGTACTCGATATTCTTAGTCTTATAGTAAGTTATTGAAAGGACGACAAAAGAGTTAATCATGATTGTCTTAGTGGTGATTTTTGTTTGCTTGAACGTCTATTTAAACTTGAAAATTCCAGACTATATGTCTGATATTACGACACTCTTATCAACTAAGGGAACTAAAGCGTCGGATATTTTTGCCTGGAATACAGATGCCCCAGGGATGCGAATGCTTTTAATGTCATTTGCAGGCTTTATGGCCTCTGTAGTTGTTGGTTTCTTAGCTGCCAGAACAGCGGCAAGTTTTACCACCCGCCTTCGTGATGATATCTTCCATCAGGTTCTAGATTTTTCGGACGCAGAGATCAAGAAATTCTCAATTCCTAGTCTTTTGACCCGTACGACAAATGATATTACCCAATTGCAGATGGTACTTACCATGGGGTTACAGGCCTCGAACTTGTTGGCCCTTATCGTTGAAGTAGTAGAGGAAAGATTTTCAATCTAGGTGATAACTACTACTTTGCCAACAAAGACACTGGTGCTGTCCTTCGTAATGCCTTCTACCATGATAAATCTACTGGTCGTTACGGTGCTTTCTCTGAAAACATCTACTACGCTGGCAATGACGGTGCCTTCAAGAC
>NZ_JASHHD010000032.1:0-2706 GCF_047459985.1 Streptococcus mitis | reverse complement strand
GCTATAAAACCAAGCATTATTAAAACCAGTAGAACTTACCTTGACACGGATTGCCACTGGTTTTTAGGGTTTTTATCAGACTAACTTCCACTTGAATTAGCGATGGAACTTAGTTTAGGAATTTAGCCTTTTTCGAATGTAAGCCCTATCTGCGATACTGTTTCAAGAAACGAGTCATCTTTTCTTGGATTTGGGCTAGTTCATCAACACGAGGAAGGTAAACAATACGGAAGTGGTCTGGTTCCTGCCAGTTAAAGCCTCGACCATGAACCAAGAGAACCTTTTCCTGCTTCAAGAAATTAAGAACAAACTGCTCATCATCATCGATACGGTACATATTGCGGTCGATTTTAGGGAAGATATAAAGCCCAGCCTTTGGTTTAACAGCAGAGAGACCTGGAATCTCTTGAATGGCATTGTAAATGAAATTTCTTTGCTCGTAAATTCGTCCACCTGGAAGGAGCAATTCATCGACTGACTGGTGGCCACCCAAGGAAGTTTGTACGACCTGTTGGGCCAAAACGTTAGAGCAAAGGCGCATATTGGACAGCATGTTGAGACCTTCAATATAGCCTTTTACATGATGTTTAGGCCCAGATAAGACCATCCAACCTACACGGAAACCAGCGATACGGTGAGATTTAGATAGGCCATTCATACTCACACAAAAGAGGTCTGGAGCCAAACTTGCAACGGGCGTATGAACATTCCCATCCATAACCATACGATCATAAATTTCATCCGCAAAGATGATCAAATCGTTTTGACGGGCAATCTCAATAATCTCCAGCAATAGTTCCTTAGGATAAAGGGCTCCAGTTGGATTGTTTGGATTGATAAGGACGATTGCCTTGGTATTGGAAGTAATTTTTGACTTAATATCGTCAATATCTGGATACCATTCTGCAGCTTCATCACAGATATAGTGAACGGCATTTCCTCCAGCTAGGCTGACAGCCGCTGTCCAGAGAGGATAGTCTGGCATAGGTACCAATACCTCATCCCCATTGTCCAAAAGCCCCTGCATGGACATAACAATCAGCTCACTAACACCATTTCCAAGGTAAATATCATCAATATCTACGTTTGGAAATTTCTTCAATTGGCAATACTGCATGATGGCCTTACGGGCTGAGAAAATCCCTTTGGAGTCAGAATATCCTTCACTATCACGCGCATTCATAATCAAGTCATGAATGACCTCGTCTGGCGCTGTAAAGCCAAATTCTGCTGGATTTCCTGTATTCAGACGTAAAATCTTTTCGCCGTTTGCTCGCATCCGCATAGCTTCTTCCAAAACAGGACCACGGATATCATAAGCAACATGCTCTAACTTACTAGACTTGTTATATTCTTTCATCTTGTTTCCTCAATTCATCAGGATAGTAACATTATACCACTAGAAAGAGAATGCGACAAGTTTACTGAAATGTGTTACTAGGTTTGTATAGAAGAAAAACCTCACTAAAAGCGAGGTCAAGACAAGTGAGATAGCAGGAATTCTGCCAAAGACATATCACATACCAAAAGATAAACCTAGAAAAAGCAAGCCTAAAAAGGAATCATAAAGAAGATTGAACATGAGGAAAAGCCCCCATATCATCAAGTAATTTAAGCGCCCACTTCGTTTTGCAACTAGGAATAAGAGCAGATGGTAGAGTAGATGAAAGACTAAAAAGCCGATAAAACCTGGATAAAGAAGGGGAATCAGCTTCTCTAATTGCCAGATCATGATAACTTCTACCCAGACTGAAACTAGGATAATTCCATAATAAAGGAAATTTGATTTTTGAAAAGAGCTTTTCATCATTCTCCCTCCTCTCACTTCTTTCCTGCTATCCTTTCTTTTATTTTATCATATATTTATATAGTTTTTAAGCGCTAACATTCTTTTGAAAAATACTTTTTTTGCTTTACTTCTATAGTGAAAAGGTTTACAATTATAGTAAGAAAATTTCAGGAGGTTTCATTATGGCACAACGTTACCAAAATATTATGGTCGCAATCGATGGTTCTAAGGAAGCGGACTTGGCTTTTGTCAAGGGAGTTCACTCTGCTCTACGAAACGACGCTAAACTCACCATCGCACATGTCATTGACACACGCGCTCTCCAAAGCGTATCCACCTTTGATGCTGAAGTTTACGAAGAACTCCAAGTCGACGCTGAAAATCTGATGAAAGAGTACGAAAAACGTGCTAAAGATGCTGGTGTGGCAGATGTTCATATCGTCATTGAAATGGGAAATCCAAAGACCCTACTAGCACGTACTATTCCAGATGCAGAGGAAGTGGATCTCATCCTCGTTGGCGCAACTGGTCTCAACGCCTTTGAACGCCTCTTGGTCGGCTCTTCATCTGAATACATTCTCCGCCATGCTAAGGTTGATTTGCTGGTGGTGAGAGAACAAGAAAAAACATTATAATCACCAAGAAAAGGAGCTTAGAGCTCCTTTTCTCAGAATGTAGACAAACGTCATTTTTGGCGTTTGTCTTTTTTGCTTTTCAAAAATATTTTGTCTTATCACCTACTAATCTATCCCAAAATCTGAATTTGAGAAAAATAAAAAGGGATATTCGTTATCCATTTAACTAATTTTTTAATATTTAAACACGCTAAAGTAAGCCCAACCTTATCCTCCATTTTGGACTTTCCTTTCTCTCTAGTGTATCTCAAATTATGGTACTCCTTAGCCGTCCCAAAGAGT
>NZ_JASHHD010000031.1:0-3148 GCF_047459985.1 Streptococcus mitis | reverse complement strand
ATAGCGAATATCCCTTTTTATTTTGTTCTAAATCCGGTTTTTGGTTGGAATATCAGATGATAAGACAAAATATTTTTGAAAAGCAAAAAAGACAAACGCCAAAAATGACGTTTGTCTACATTCTGAAGCCGAAAGGCTTCTTTTTATGTCTAATAATGGATTAGAGCAAAAGATGGAAAGAAATGATAGAATATGGTATAATAAAATGATACAAAAAAGGAGTATTTATGGACATTTCAGAAATTCGTCAGAAAATTGACGCAAATCGTGAAAAATTAGCTTCTTTCAGGGGGTCTCTTTGACCTCGAAGGTCTAGAGGAAGAGATTGCCATCTTGGAAAATAAGATGACAGAACCTGATTTTTGGAACGATAATATCGCGGCCCAAAAAACGTCGCAAGAATTAAATGAATTAAAAAACACCTATAACACCTTCCACAAAATGGAAGATTTGCAGGATGAAGTTGAAATTTTATTAGACTTTTTAGCTGAAGATGAGTCAGTGCATGAAGAGCTGGTTGAAAAGTTGTCAGAGCTTGATAAGATGATGACCAGTTACGAGATGACCCTTCTCTTGTCAGAACCTTATGACCACAATAATGCCATCTTGGAAATCCATCCAGGCTCCGGTGGTACAGAGGCTCAGGATTGGGGTGATATGTTGCTTCGTATGTACACTCGCTATGGAAATGCCAAAGGCTTTAAAGTAGAAGTTTTGGATTACCAAGCAGGAGATGAAGCTGGTATTAAGTCGGTAACTCTATCATTTGAAGGCCCTAATGCCTATGGCCTTCTCAAGTCAGAAATGGGTGTTCACCGCTTGGTGCGAATCTCACCATTTGACTCTGCCAAACGTCGTCATACCTCTTTCACATCTGTAGAAGTGATGCCTGAGTTGGACGATACCATTGAAGTGGAAATCCGAGAAGATGACATCAAGATGGATACCTTCCGTTCAGGTGGTGCCGGTGGACAAAACGTCAACAAGGTTTCAACAGGTGTACGTTTAACTCACATTCCAACTGGAATTGTTGTCCAATCAACAGTGGATCGTACCCAGTATGGAAATAGAGATCGAGCTATGAAGATGTTGCAGGCCAAGCTCTATCAAATGGAGCAAGAGAAGAAAGCCGCGGAGGTAGATTCCCTCAAGGGTGAGAAAAAAGAAATCACATGGGGAAGTCAAATCCGTTCTTATGTTTTCACGCCATATACTATGGTAAAAGATCACCGAACTAGCTTTGAGGTTGCTCAGGTAGATAAAGTTATGGATGGAGACCTAGATGGTTTCATTGATGCCTATCTCAAGTGGCGCATCAGCTAAGATAGAAAGGAACTCACATGTCAATCATTGAAATGAGAGATGTCATCAAAAAATACGACAATGGAACGACTGCCCTACGCGGTGTTTCGGTCAGCGTTCAACCGGGGGAATTTGTTTATATCGTAGGTCCTTCAGGAGCAGGGAAGTCAACATTCATTAGAGCTTTGTACCGCGAAGTAAAAATCGAAAAAGGAAGCTTAACTGTAGCTGGTTTTAATCTGGTTAAAATTAAGAAGAAAGATGTCCCTCTCCTACGTCGTAGTGTTGGGGTTGTCTTCCAAGATTATAAACTGTTACCAAAGAAAACTGTTTATGAAAATATTGCTTATGCAATGGAGGTAATTGGAGAAAGTCGCCGTAATATCAAAAAACGGGTTATGGAAGTCTTAGACTTGGTTGGATTGAAGCATAAGGTTCGTTCTTTCCCAAATGAACTTTCGGGGGGAGAGCAACAACGGATTGCGATTGCGCGTGCTATTGTAAACAATCCCAAAGTATTGATAGCTGATGAACCAACAGGGAACTTGGACCCAGATAATTCATGGGAAATCATGAATTTGTTGGAACGCATCAATCTCCAAGGTACAACTGTCTTGATGGCTACACACAACAGTCAGATTGTAAATACCTTGCGCCACCGTGTCATTGCCATTGAAAATGGTCGTGTCGTTCGTGACGAAGCTAAAGGAGAATATGGATACGATGATTAGTAGATTTTTTCGTCATTTATTTGAATCATTAAAAAGTTTGAAACGAAATGGCTGGATGACAGTAGCTGCTGTCAGTTCAGTTATGATTACTTTGACCTTGGTTGCAATATTTGCATCTGTTATCTTTAATACGGCTAAACTAGCTACAGATATTGAAAATAATGTCCGAGTAATGGTATACATTCGTAAGGATGTAGCTGATAATAGTGAGACGATTGAAAAAGAAGGTCAGACTGTTACAAATAGCGACTACCATAAGGTATACGATGCTTTGAAAGGTATGTCAACCGTTAAAAGTGTTACGTTTTCAAGTAAAGAAGAACAATATGAAAAATTAACCGAGACAATGGGGGACAACTGGAAAATCTTTGAAGGGGATGCCAATCCTCTCTATGATGCCTATATCGTTGATACCAATACACCAAGTGATGTAAAGACAGTAGCGGAAGAAGCTAAAAAAATTGAAGGTGTGTCAGAAGTTCAAGATGGTGGTGCTAATACAGAACGCTTGTTTAAGTTAGCCTCATTTATTCGTGTCTGGGGACTAGTTATCGCGGGATTATTGATTTTCATTGCAGTGTTCTTGATTTCTAATACTATTCGTATCACCATTATTTCACGCAGTCGTGAAATTCAAATTATGCGTTTAGTAGGTGCTAAGAATGGATATATCCGCGGACCATTCTTGCTTGAAGGTGCCTTCATTGGTTTGTTTGGAGCAACCCTTCCATCAGTTCTGGTATTTATTGTCTATGAAATGGTTTACCAATCGGTTAATAAGTCATTGGTTGGTCAGAACCTTTCAATGATATCACCAGAAATATTCAGTCCACTGATGATTGCTCTATTATTTGTGATTGGAATTTTTATCGGTTCAATAGGATCAGGAATTTCAATGCGCCGATTCCTGAAAATCTAAAATAAAATAGAAGTATATTTGAGGAGATTTTAATATCTCCTTTTTTGCTACAAAAATTTTAGAAAAAAGGCTAAATTCCCAAACTAAGTTCCATCGCTAATTCAAGTGGAAGTTAGTCTGATAAAAACCCTAAAAACCAGTGGCAATCCGTGTCAAGGTAAGTTCCACTGGTTTTAATCATGCTTGGTTATATAGC
>NZ_JASHHD010000030.1:0-3904 GCF_047459985.1 Streptococcus mitis | reverse complement strand
TTTATGTTTTGTCATAGTAGACCTCATTTCTAACTCAAACGTCTCATACTTAATTCCACCATAAAAATCCGTTTTAGACTAACTTCCACTTTGGTCAGACAAGTGGAAGTTACTTTGAGAAGTTATCCTATGAAATTTTTTTCAAACAATCTTCAAAAAATGCTTGAAAGTGTTTACAATTAGTGATAAAATGGAATAAGTAGAATCATGAAAACGAAATTTTCATACCGTCTCTTTTTTAGAGTCTCGTGAGGTATGAAATAGAAAGGAAATGGAATGAATACAGACGATACAGTAACGATTTATGATGTCGCCCGTGAAGCAGGAGTTTCAATGGCGACGGTTAGCCGTGTAGTCAATGGCAATAAGAATGTAAAAGAGAATACTCGTAAAAAAGTGCTTGAGGTGATTGACCGTTTGGATTACCGTCCAAATGCAGTGGCGCGTGGTCTTGCAAGTAAAAAGACAACCACTGTCGGTGTCGTGATCCCCAATATTACCAATGGCTATTTCTCAACGCTTGCTAAAGGGATTGACGATATCGCTGAAATGTACAAGTACAACATCGTCCTTGCTAATAGTGATGAGGATGATGACAAGGAAGTTTCAGTTGTCAATACACTGTTTTCTAAGCAAGTGGATGGTATCATCTTTATGGGCTATCACTTGACTGAAAAAATTCGTTCAGAGTTTTCTCGTTCTCGGACACCAGTTGTTCTTGCAGGAACTGTGGATGTAGAACATCAGCTTCCAAGTGTCAATATTGACTACAAACAAGCTACGATTGATGCAGTGAGCTACCTTGCTAAAGAAAATGAGCGCATTGCTTTCGTTAGTGGTCCACTAGTGGATGATATCAATGGTAAGGTTCGTTTAGTTGGCTACAAGGAAGCCTTGAAAAAAGCAGGGATTTCTTATAGCGAAGGATTGGTATTTGAATCCAAATACACTTATGAAGACGGTTATGCCTTGGCAGAACGCTTGATTTCATCAAATGCAACTGCAGCAGTTGTAACAGGTGATGAATTGGCAGCAGGTGTCTTGAATGGTTTGGCTGATCACGGTGTGTCTGTGCCAGAAGAATTTGAAATCATTACTAGTGATGATTCACAAATCTCACGCTTTACCCGTCCAAACTTGACAACTATTGCTCAACCTCTTTATGACCTTGGTGCCATTAGTATGCGTATGTTGACTAAGATTATGCACAAGGAAGAGTTGGAAGAACGTGAAGTTCTCTTACCTCATGGTTTGACAGAACGTCGTTCAACACGAAAACGTAAATAGAACAAATCAGGGAATCGTGCAGATTTCCTGATTTGTTTTTATAGAAGGGAGTTAGCCTTCCATATAGTCTTTCAAAGCCTGCCCTGTTAGTCCAGCATTGAGGGCAATGAGGAGTTTCAAGCGGGCTTTTTGGGCGTTGAGTTCTTTAACAAAGAAGACGCCTGCCTTTTGCAACTGCACGCCCCCACCTTGGTAGGCATAAACAGGTTCAGCAATACCGTTAAAGCATCGTGAAACCAGGGCGACTGGGATTCCTTTTTGCAGAAGGTTTTCTAATTTTTGAGCCGTTTCCTTGGGAATATTGCCCGCTCCGAAGGCTTGGATAATCAAACCGTCCAATTGTTCCAAATCCAGCATATCAATCAGCTCATCTGTCATACCAGCATAAGCTGAGATGATAGGTACTAAGCCTTGTATGTGATCAAGGTCAAAGCGAACACGAGGTTCAGCTGTTTTGAAGTAGAGTATTTCCTGTTTCATGATGAGACCAAGGGGGCCGTGGGTAGGAGTCTGAAAAGTACTAACATTGGTCGTATGTGTTTTGGTAACATACTTGGCGGCGTGGATTTCATCGTTCATAACGACTAAAACCCCTTTGTCAGCAGCCTTGTCATCGCTAGCCACCCGCAAAGCACTCAGATAATTATAAACACCGTCACTGCCGAGTTCGTTGGAGCTACGCATGGCACCTGTTAGAACGATAGGCATGTGGGGAACTTCCATGGTATCAAGGAAATAGGCAGTTTCCTCTAATGTATCGGTCCCGTGTGTAATCACCACCCCATCGTAGTTAGCGGCTTCCTCTTTGATTTTTTGGTAGAGGGCCAGCATATGCTTGGGTTTGATATGGGGGCTTGGCAGGTTAAAAAAGTCTAAGGCGTGAACTTGGATTCCCTCAAGAGGATTGGACACATGGTTCATGGGATTATCTGAACTCGTCACAACAGCGCCAGAAGCATCGGCCTGCATGGAAATAGTCCCACCTGTATGTAAAACAAGGATTTTCTTAGGCATGATTTACTCACTCTTTCTGAAATGTGGTATAATCATTGTATCACAAAAGGGGAGATTGGGATAGGATGGAAGTCAAAGCTGTTTTTTTTGATATCGATGGAACCTTGGTAAACGATCGCAAGAGTGTTTTGAAATCCACTAAGGACGCGATTAAGATTGTCAAAGAGCAAGGGGTGCTAGTTGGTGTAGCGACAGGACGAGGACCTTTTTTTGTTAAGGAATTGATGGACGATTTGGATCTGGATTTTGCGGTAACCTACAATGGCCAGTATATTTTTAATAAAGAAAGAGTCTTGTTCACGAGCCCTATTTCCAAGTTACATTTGCGCCATCTCATTTCGTATGCTAAAAAAGAGGGCAAGGAGATTGCCCTAGGGACCAAGGATGCCATGCTGGGTTCCAAAATCATGTCTTTTGGTCTGGGTTCTTTTTCCCAACGAATCAGTCGCTTCGTTCCCTCTGTTTTAACTCGGACGGTGAGTCATTCCTTTAATCGTATGGTCAGCAAGGTTGTTCCCCAAAAGGAGGAAGACCTGCTTCACCTGATGAATCAGCCTATCTACCAAGTTTTGATGCTGATGACGCCCGAAGAGTCTGAGAAGGCAGCAACTGATTTTCAAGACTTGAAATTGACACGTAGCAATCCTTTTGCAGCGGATGTCATCAATCAAGGAAACTCTAAATTGGAAGGCATTCGCCGAGTTGGGAAGGAATATGGCTTTGACCTCAACCAAGTGATGGCCTTTGGTGACTCAGATAACGACTTAGAAATGCTAGCGGGTGTCGGTATGTCGGTCGCTATGGGAAATGGTAGTAGCAGTGTCAAGGAAGTTGCCAAGCACATCACTACCAGCAATCAGCAAGACGGAATCCACAAGGCCTTGGAACATTTTGGTGTTCTGGCTTCAGAAAAAGTCTTTGTCAGCCGTGACTATCATTTCAATAAGGTCAAGACCTTCCATCACATGATGGATGAACGGACCCAAGAAGAACCTCGAGCTTGGGATTTAGAAGGTGCAACCCACAGGGCTGGCTTTAAAATAGAAGAATTGGTGGAGTTTGTTAGAGCTGCCAGCTCTTCTGAAGAGGATTTTGGTCAAGCTGTATCGCAACTTCATCAAGCTCTTGATAAGGCAGCAGATAAAGTAGCTAAGAAGACGCCTGCCCAGCAAGATTTGATAGGCCAGGTGGATGCCTTGATTGATACACTTTATTTCACCTATGGTAGTTTTGTCTTGATGGGGGTGGACCCAGAACGTATTTTTGATATTGTCCATCAGGCTAATATGGGGAAAATTTTCCCAGATGGCAAGGCTCATTTTGATCCAGTGACCCACAAAATCTTAAAGCCAGATGATTGGGAAGAAAAGTATGCTCCAGAACCTGCTATCAAAAAGGAACTGCAGCGTCAGCTCAAGGCTTATGAACGCCATAAAGAAAGACAAAAATAAGAAAAGGAGCTCTAAGCTCCTTTTCTCAGATTGAAGACAAAGTCCTTAGAACACAAGTTTCTAAGGGCTTTTCTTTGTGTAAAGTCGTATAATAGAGGTAAGAAGAGTTGTGAGGTAATCCCTATGTTTCACAAAGAAAAACCTGATTATAA
>NZ_JASHHD010000029.1:0-4181 GCF_047459985.1 Streptococcus mitis | reverse complement strand
CACGGCTAAGATGTTGCACAATGTGAAAACGATCTAGAACGATTTTAGCATAAGGAAAAAGCTGTTTAGCCAAGTTATAGTAAGGACTAAACATATCCATAGTAATGATTTTCACCTGACAGCGAACGGCTCTATCGTAGCGCAGAAAGTGATTTCGGATGATAGTCTGGGTTCTACCTTCAAGCACGGTGATAATGTTGAGATTGTCAAAATCTTGTGCAATGAAACTCATATTCATCTCCCGATTGAAACAGTCACTCCCCTGACTGTTTCAACGTCCCAAGACATAATCTCACGAAGACGAGAAAAATCATGTTTAAAGTGAAAGTCATTGAGCTTACGAATGACAGTTGAAGTTGAGATGTAAAGCTGATGAGCAATATCGGTCATAGAAGTCTTCTCAATCAACTTTTGCGCAATCTTTTGGTTGATAATACGAGGGATTTGATGATTTTTCTTGACGATAGAAGTCTCAGCGACCATCATTTTCGAGCAATGATAGCACTTAAATCGACGCTTTCTAAGGAGGATTCTAGTAGGCATACCAGTCGTCTCAAGGTAAGGAATCTTAGACGGTTTTTGAAAGTCATATTTCTTCATTTGATTTCCGCAATCAGGACAAGATGGGGCATAGTAGTCTAGTTTAGCTAGGATTTCCTTGTGTGTATCCCTATTGATGACATCTACAATTTTTATGTTTGGGTCTTTGATATCAAGGAGTTTTGTGATAAAATGTAGTTGTTCCATATGATTCTTTCTAATGATGGTTTCGTCGCTTTTCATTATAGATCTTATGGGACTTTTTTTCTACACAAAATAGGCTCCATAATATCTATAGGGGATTTACCCACTACAAATATTATAGAGCCTAATAGATCAGATTCTAGAGAGATTATAGAGAGATTATAGTACATATATTGATATATCAACTAGTTCACGTTTATGCATAATAGAGTATGGGACAAGTGTTTAGAAGAGTGATTATCTTTGTACACAAGTGTCCTCTTTTACAATTTTTCATGACTTTAAAAAGTCGGTATTTTACAGCTTTTGTGCCGAACTTCTCCTTTTTATAGTATTTAAGTGATTTACGGTCAAATTGCTTGCTTTTGTCTACTAATCATGTATAATGGGGATGGATAATAATAAAAAAAGGAGACTGCAATGTTTTTTAAACGTTCAAACGGTGAATTCCGTGAAACCGATCGTGTGACTCGGTTCAAATTGATTAAGTCGGGTAAGAACTGGTTGCGCGCATCTACTTCGAACTTTGGGCTTCTAAAAGTGATTCGTGGTCAAGTCGAAGAGACTATTGTAGCCGAAGTGCATGAAGATGCGGTGGCAGAAAAGGGACTGACAAGTCGAGGATTCTTAAAAGGGCTTGTCGTGGCCGCAGCTGTTCTTAGTGCGACATCACTTGTACATACTGGTCATGCAGATGAACTAGAAAAAGATGCAACTACTGCGTCAGCTTTGGTTAGTGCACCTGCAGTTACAACAGAGTCGAAATCATTGAGTGAGCAAGGTTCTACAGAACAATCAGCAACTCTAAATGAATCTGCTACTGAAACAAAAGAAGATACAGTGGTTTCATCTGAATTAGTGGAAAATGCTCCTGTGTCTGAAGACAAAGCAATCTTAGAACAAAATGCTTCTGAAGCAGCTTTGTTGATTAACATCGCTGAAAAATATGCATCAAACCATCAAGATGCAAATCAAAAAGCAGCGATCCATGCAGCTGTTGCTAACCTTCAATCAGAATTGTCAGCAAGCACTAGTTTGACCCAAGCACCTGCTCAAGCTTATGCAGATCAACGTGCGCGTTTGAGCAAGTCAGTGGATGAGCTGATGGCAGTTTTAACAGTGGCAGGTTTTGAAGGAAACACTACTGTTAACGGTGCGCCTGCAGTTTCTGCGCAGTTGGATGCTATTTCAACGTCAACTACTCTTACTGCGCCATCTGTTGTAGAAAAGATGGACCAACCAAATGGAGCTTCAATTGAAGATCCAGCTTTGGACAATCCAAACTACAAATTGGATCCAAATGAAGAACGCTATACCTATTCAATCTGGGATCTTCAAAACTGGGCAGGACCTGCAAATCAAGGTGGTGTTACCTATAGCAACGGTGGCTATTATGTAACCTTCTCAGTAGATCGTTCTGCTGTTGGAACGACACAGACGCCAACTGTTCATGCTCGTTTGGTTGAAAAAGCTACTGGTAAAGAAGTAGAAACATTGGATATGACTACCAAGTCAACTTATCAATTTAAGACCTTGGTGCAAGAAAATCCAACTTATGCACCTCAATTTGACTATACTACTGGAGAAGCTTCACAAATTCTAGGAACTTGGACCAATAACCGTGATGCTGGTCCAACTTCGGATGACAAATATAAGCACCATATTCTTCAAATTCGTGACACAACGAAACCAGGAAATGTTGGTGACACAAAGCCAAATGTTCAAACAGTTGTTCCAACTGAAAAAGTAACCCATACAACTCACTATAAAGTTGAGGGCACAAACGAGGAATTGGCTTCATACGCTCAAACGGGTATTGAAAGCCAAGCTTATCACGCCTCTAATCCGCGTACATTTGAAGGTTATGAATTCACACGGACTGATGCAGAAAAAGATATGAGCGGTTTCTTAGGTGGTGTTGGAGCTAAGTACTTGGAACTCCAAGGTGGGCGCGCTCACTACTATGTAAAACGTATTGTAGAACAAGTAGATAAAGATGGTACATCTGTTGTTAAATTGTATGCTTTAGACCCATCAAAAGTCTCATCCTATAATCCATCAACAGATGTAAATACGCTTGACTTAACCAACTATACACTATTGTATACCTCAGATCCTGTTAAACCAGGAGGTAAGCCAACACCTGCTGGAACAAAAGATGCAACTCACTCAGTTGGATTTGTTGATAGTAAGGATGGGCAATACCATCTTCGTGTACAAACATATACTGATAGTGGGAATGGGAATGTGCGCTTAAGTGGTTGGTACAATAAGGCTACTGGGGATGCCTTTACAGCCTCACCACAATTCTCAGCAGATGTTGATCCTGTTCGAAACAACACTTCCAACATCATTGGTGGGAACACACCAGGAGATAAAGCTTCAGGCTATCCATCATTCTTCAATAACTACTCACTTCCTTCTGTTAAACAAATTTCTACCGATGTAACTCACTATTACCGTAAATCAGAAGTTACAGGTAATGTTTACGTGCATTATCAAGATACAGAAGGTAAGACTATTAAGCCAGATGTAACCGATGAAAAAGATCAACCAGTTAATAAGGCCTACGATACAGTTGTAGACAATCGTCCGAACGAGATTACATTCGAAGGTAAGACTTACGAGTTAGTCCCAGCAGGTAACTACACAGTAGGTGAAGTAGATGATCAAGGTCACCTTAAGTCATCAGACCCAACAACAGGTGCAGTTGCTAAAGAGGATAAGAATGTAACTTACATCTACAAACTTAAAGAAACGCCTAAGGGTAACGTTTATGTTCACTATGTAGATACAGAAGGTAAGACCATCAAGTCTGATGTAACCGACGAAGACAAACAACCAGTAGACAAAGACTACGACACAGTTGTAGACAACCGTCCACAAGAGATTGAATTCGAAGGTAAGACATACGAATTAGTCCCAGCAGGTAACTACACAGTAGGTGAAGTAGATGATCAAGGTCACTTGAAGTCAACAGACCCAACAACTGGTAAGGTTATCGAAGGTGATAAGAATGTCACTTATGTATACAAACTTAAAGAAGCTCCTAAGGGTAACGTTTATGTTCACTATGTAGATACAGAAGGTAAGACCATCAAGTCTGATGTAACCGACGAAGACAAACAACCAGTAGACAAAGACTACGACACAGTTGTAGACAACCGTCCACAAGAGATTGAATTCGAAGGTAAGACATACGAATTGGTCCCAGCTGGTAACTACACAGTAGGTGAAGTAGATGATCAAGGTCACTTGAAGTCAACAGACCCAACAACAGGTAAAGTTATCGAAGGTGATAAGAATGTCACTTATGTATACAAACTTAAAGAAGCTCCTAAGGGTAACGTTTATGTTCACTATGTAGATACAGAAGGTAAGACCATCAAGTCTGATGTAACCGACGAAGACAAACAACCAGTAGACAAAGACTACGA
>NZ_JASHHD010000028.1:0-4182 GCF_047459985.1 Streptococcus mitis | reverse complement strand
AATGGAACAAACTGCGAAGCAAGTTTGTTGAGAAATAGAGCAAAAGAAAATTATTTTATAAAATGATTGTGCATGTGCAGTTTTTGATTCTAAGATTTTAAAGTCTTAGAAATTCAATAGTATCAAGGAGTTACGTGCTACGAAACTTCGTCAAGTAGCACGTATTGTACTGCACAATCTTATTTCGTGTGCAGTTTGGAAGCATTATTTTCATAAAAAATGGCAATAAAAAAAGGAAAGGGATTTCCATTTCCTTTGATAAATAGTATAATGATAGACAGGCAATAAAAAAAGCAAATCCTTATGAAATAAAGATTTACTGATTTCTAATTAGTTATTCGCACTAACAATTATAAATCATTTCTTAATCTTTTTCAAGGGGGATTTGTTGCGCACAAATTTTTCATGAAGGAGATTATTTTTAATTTATGGCAAAGAGAGTAAGAAGATTCTCAATTAGTAGAAACAAACAGTATGAAACACATCAGTTAGATGGACAAGGACAATTGAAGCAAGTATCTGAAATTTCAGATACGGATTGGAAAGAAAAAGTTAAATCTGAAACGTTTGAATATTTAGCAACAGAATATGGCAGTCTAAAATCAATTGCTTTGATTTTCCATGATAGAGATTTAACTTCAGACGGAGAAAGGAAAGGATTGCATTGTCACATGATTCTAGAATTTAGAAATCCCGTGACAATCACATCTCTTGAGAAATTCAAGTTTGAATCTGGAAAATCTTTGAACAATCAAGATTTGATGTTCCAGTCTCGAAATGTTGAAGCAAGTAAATCATCAAGTGGCAGTTATCGTTATTTGACACATACGACAGACAAGGCAATGATGGAAAGAAAGACAAGATACGAAGTTCAAGAGTTGATTGTTGCAGAATATGAAACGGATGGCAGTATGAAATTTATTACTGGCGAAGAGTTAGAACTTTGGTATCGTGACAAAATCAAAGGGACAATTCGTCCCGAGAAATTAGAATTTGATGAAGCATTACAAGAAGCGTTTTTCAAAGTTCGTACAGGAGAGATTTTTGATGAGTTAGAAGTAGAAGCATTTCTACGAGAACGATTCACGGAAATGCAAGCGACAGAATTAGTCATTAAAAACAAGAAGTTCATTGACAATTCTCGTCAGATGTATCAAAAAGAAGTTTTTGAGGATATGCAAAACAATGGCCGCAATTTGAAAACATTCTTTATTTCAGGTTCATCAGGTCTTGGTAAATCAAGATTTGCAAAAGATTTGGCAAGAAGAATTAACATCAATAACGGCAAAAGTATCAATTCAATTTATACTGCTCCAACGGCAAAAGATGGAAAGACATATGATTTCATTGATTCAGAATATAAAGCGCAAGATGTGACAATCTTTGATGATGTCGATGCAAAATCATTTGGATTTCAAGAATTTCTAAATATCTTTGACAAGGACAACATCACAAAGATTTCATCAAGATATACAAACAAAGCATGGGTTTCTCATTACGCAATTATCACAAAAGCATCCAAGATTAGAAATTGGGTTGAGAGAGTAGCAAGTCAATCATCAGAATATGAGAAGGACAAGAGAGGTCAAGAAGTACAAGTTAGTAGAAGATTTGATTTATGGATTGAGTTAGATTTTGACAACAATAACAATCAAGTTAATTTCTATCAGTTCAAGCATTATCCAGATGATAACAAGAAAAGTCAGTGGAAGAAAGTTGCTAGAAAAGAAATCACAATGAAAGAATTTCAGTCAGATTCATCTGCAAGAGAAGAGATTTTTGATATTATCTTTAGGATTACAAATCCTAGTTAGCATTTACCTTTTCTATTGATGTATGATTGTACGATTCTAACAAAATGGCAGTTTTTGTTTTTATAAATTGCGATATAACAACAATCAAAATCAGTTTGGGCGAAGAGAATTTTCTCTTCGTTCTTTTTTTTCTGAAAGTAGTTTCTAAATGAAAAAATTTCAAAAAAATCCGAAATTTGGGTCAAGTAAGGATTCGATTTAGGAATAATATAATTAAAGGATTCTCTTAGAGTTTGGTGAGAAAATTTAAGATCCGTTTCAAAGAAAAATCAGTTTCTGATATTTATATTGCACAAATAAATTTCTTGTGCAATCAATCAATTTAGAAAAGGAGAAGCGAAGTGAAAAATTACTTTGAGTACACGGTAAAACATTCCCAAGAATTTGGTCCCCATCAATATTTGATAACGATGAGGTTTCCCAAGTCGATGGAAAAAGAAGTTAGAGATTTCTATCAAGATGGACAGAGGTTAATCTATGATGATGATTCTGATTGGGAAATCGCAGAGGAATGGGAAAGACAATATTTTTATAGACGGCAGGAGTTAAGTCCTGACATGAACAAAAAAAGAAGATAAAGAGGTAAACAATCATGATTTTTAAAACATTAGACGAAACAACAGTAAAATATTTTATCGGTGAAAAATTCCGTTTCTTCTCAGCAACTGAGAATTTCTTATATGAAAATGGAAAGAGAACAGATAAGAAAGAAGGTATCAAGGTTAAAATTTATTCAGAAGTTAATCCAGACGTATTTTTATTTGTCAAAGTCAATGGAACAATGGATGATATAGCAGGATTCAAGATTCATGATTCAATTGATTTTGAGAATTTAACTGGTAAGTTTTGGATTAAAGAAACAGGTAAACGTCCATCACAAGAATTAAGTTTAAAAGCAGATGGAATTAAATTTCTATTAGCAAAATAGGAGAAAGGAAATGTCTAGTACAAGATTAAGAAAATTAAAGAAAGGATTTGTTTTAAATGCTTATAAAGAAAGTTTCTTGATTCGTCAAAGAATGAAATATTTTCTCCAGGTCAATGATTTGTATAAAGTAGAAGAACAAAAAGTTCGAGTTAATGACAACAATTTTGTTGGAGGAAAATCTGAGATTCAATTGAGTTTAAGGGTATCTTGGAAGAAAGAAAAGAATGAGTTCGGAGATACAATTTTAATTGTTAAGATTCATAAAGACGGTTCTGTCTTAGAATCGAGGATAGAGAACGCAATTCCAAAATTACAATCAATATTTGGTCCGATTATTTCAAAGTCAAATTCTGCAAAGTATTATGAAGTAAGATTATTCTTGAAGCAAACGGATGGAAGAGAAGAAATTGACATCATGGAAGATATTGAGATGAATCCGCAAGGGTTCATTCAATTAAGCAAGTATCATAAATGGGATTATATTAGTAGTCCTCATTTGTTACTTGGAGGAGAATCAGGTTCAGGAAAATCAAGAGTTCTTTATGGATTGATTTATAAATTCTTAGGGGAGACAACAAAAGATAATCTATTCATTTGTGATGGAAAGGGAGAAGAATTATACAACGTTAGTAAGTATAATTTAGATTTACCAAATGTTGGAAGAACAAAAGAAGAAATATTTGATTACATCAAAGATGTTGAAAATTTAATGGATAGAAGATTTGAAGGTACAGATTCAAAGACAAATCCGATTTTCCTAGTGGTTGATGAATTTGCTGCATTAAGAATTTCCATGGATAAGAAAGAATTTAATGAAATCAATGATAGTTTGAAAAGAATTATTTTGATGGGACGGTCTGCGAACGTTCATTTATTAATGGCATTACAAAGGGCAGAAACATCCGTAATTGATGGAGCGATTAGGGATAATTTTGCGATTAGAATTGGGATGAAGAATTTATCAGTAGAAAATTTCAAGATGGTATTTGGAGTAAGTAAAGATGAATCAATTCTAGAACGAGATAAGGGGCAAGGTTATATTTCTATCGATGGCAAGATGGAACAATATGAATCTCCTTGGGTAGTTCTTCCTGGAGACGATTAAGAAGATGTGGAGTGAATTGAGGAGTAGCGAGACAGGTTTGTTATAGTTACAGAATCAACAATGCAGATCGGCGGCACGCAACGTCTGCAATTGGAAGATAATGTAACGATAATGAAACTGGCGAGGATTAACGACGAAAGAGAACGAAACATCCCATACAGTATTCTGTGGAGTGTTGAAAGTCGAAGACCTTTTAACACGGAGACAGAATGGAACAAACTGCGAAGCAAGTTTGTTGAGAAATAGAGCAAAAGAAAATTATTTTATAAAATGATTGTGCATGTGCAGTTTTTGATTCTAAGATTTTAAAGTCTTAGAAATTCAATAGTATCAAG
>NZ_JASHHD010000027.1:0-5425 GCF_047459985.1 Streptococcus mitis | reverse complement strand
ATAATCAGGTTTTTCTTTGTGAAACATAGGGATTACCTCACAACTCTTCTTACCTCTATTATACGACTTTACACAAAGAAAAGCCCTTAGAAACTTGTGTTCTAAGGACTTTGTCTTCAATCTGAACGACTAGAATCCTAGTCGTTTTTTTCGTAGGGTTTAATTCTTCAAGTTTTTTAATTTTGTAAGATTTTACGCAAACGTTTGAATTGTGATAAAATTTGAGGAAATTCAGTATAAAAACTTGAAAAAATTGCTGGTAAGCGTTATGATAGTAAAGAAGAAATTTTGGAGGAATACTATGTCACATATTAAATTTGATTATTCAAAAGTATTAGACAAGTTTGTTGCACCACATGAAGTGGAATACATGCAAGCACAAGTTACAGCAGCAGACGAATTGATCCGTAAAGGAACTGGTGCTGGTAGCGATTTCTTGGGTTGGTTGGACCTTCCTGAAAACTACGACCGTGAAGAATTTGACCGCATCTTGAAAGCTGCTGAACAAATCAAATCTGACAGCGATGTTTTGGTTGTTATCGGTATCGGTGGATCTTACCTTGGTGCTAAAGCAGCAATTGACTTCTTGAACCACCACTTTGCAAACTTGCAAACAAAAGAAGAACGTAAAGCACCACAAATCCTTTACGCTGGGAACTCTATCTCATCTACTTACCTTGCTGACTTGGTAGAGTATGTTGCAGATAAAGATTTCTCAGTAAACGTGATTTCTAAATCAGGTACAACAACTGAACCAGCGATTGCTTTCCGTGTCTTCAAAGAACTTTTGGTTAAGAAATACGGACAAGAAGAAGCTAACAAACGTATCTACGCAACAACTGACCGTCAAAAAGGTGCTGTTAAGGTTGAAGCAGATGCTAACGGTTGGGAAACATTTGTTGTTCCAGATGATATCGGTGGACGCTTCTCAGTATTGACAGCAGTTGGATTGCTTCCAATCGCTGCGTCAGGTGCAGACATCAAAGCCCTTATGGAAGGTGCTAACGCAGCTCGTAAAGACTATACTTCAGACAAAATCTCTGAAAACGAAGCTTACCAATATGCAGCTGTTCGTAACATCCTTTACCGTAAAGGTTATGCAACTGAAATCTTGGTAAACTACGAGCCATCACTTCAATACTTCTCAGAATGGTGGAAACAATTGGCTGGTGAGTCAGAAGGAAAAGACCAAAAAGGGATTTACCCAACTTCAGCTAACTTCTCAACAGACTTGCACTCATTGGGTCAATTTATCCAAGAAGGAACTCGTATCATGTTTGAAACAGTTGTCCGTGTAGATAAACCACGTAAGAACGTGATTATCCCTACTTTGGAAGAAGATCTTGACGGACTTGGCTACCTTCAAGGAAAAGACGTTGACTTTGTAAACAAAAAAGCAACTGACGGTGTTCTTCTTGCCCACACAGATGGTGACGTGCCAAACATGTACGTGACTCTTCCTGAGCAAGATGCCTTCACTCTTGGATACACTATCTACTTCTTCGAATTGGCTATCGCCCTTTCAGGTTACTTGAATGCGATCAACCCATTTGACCAACCAGGTGTTGAAGCTTACAAACGTAACATGTTTGCCCTTCTTGGTAAGCCAGGATTTGAAGAATTGAGCAAAGAACTAAATGCTCGTCTATAATAGAATAAAAAAGAGTGGTAAAACCACTCTTTCAGATTGAAGACAAACGTCATTTTTGGCATTTGTCTTTTTTGCTTTTCAAAAATATTTTGTCTTATCACCTACTAATCTATCCCAAAATCTGAATTTGAGAAAAATAAAAAGAGATATTCTCTATCCATTTCACTAATTTTTTAATATTTAAACACGCCAAAGTAAGCCCAACCTGATCCTCCATTTTGGACTTTCCTTTCTCTCTAGTGTATCTCAAATTATGGTATTCCTTAGCCGTTCCAAAGAGCCGTTCAATTGTTTCTTTGCGCTTCTTATAGAGCTCTTTCATTTCTCTTTGGTGACGAATCTCCTCACAAAATTCAAGGGCATCTTTCCAGACATGTCTCGTTACTACTTTTTGAAAATTCTTGCTTTGGGTACAAATGGATAATAAAGGACAGGAAACACATACTTTAGGATTACTCTTATACTCACGGTAGCCTTCTCGAGTGGTTGTGCGATAGCTTAATACTTGATTCTCTGGACAAACATAATGATCATAACTTGCATCATAAACAAAACGACTAGGCCTTAAGTTCCCCTTTACTCCTTTTGGACGAGTATAAGGAAAGACAGGAATGATGTTTCGCTCTAATAAATAATGGGCAATAGCTGGGGTCTTGTAACCTGAATCCGCAATAATATAGTGGGGCGAGAATGGCTCTAACTTTGAAAATAGGGCAGGGAAAGCCTGACTATCATGAACATTTCCTGCTTCAACTGTATAAGCTAAGGCCCAACCATGCTTATCACAAGCAACTTGAGCAGAATAGGCAAATACTTCCTTGTGTTCGCCCTTGTGAAACCAACCACACTCGGGATCTGTTGTTGAGATTTTCTTTTCCTTAGCCTCACTTTCTTTTGCGGGCTTTAAGGACTTTTTTTCGTGTTTTTTCCTATCTAAATCAATCTCAACTGCCAATTGTTCACTCATAAATTTAGCTTGTTGGTCTACCATTTCCTTACGGTACTTGTGACTATTAGCCGCCGCTTTGATATGGGTACCATCCACAAATATTTCAGAAGGATCAATTAAGCCAGCATACAAAGCTTGGCTGAGAACTTGGGAAAAAATCTCAGAAATGAGTTCTTTATCTTGAAAACGACGGCTGTAATTCTTTCCATAGGTAGTAAAATGAGGGACCTTATCATCTAAAGTTAGTCCAAGAAACCAACGATAGGCCACGTTAACTTCAATCTCTTTAATGGTTTGGCGCATGGAACGGATTCCATAAAAACATTTAATCAAAGGAATTTTGACTAACATGACGGGATCAAGACTAGGACGACCCTTATCTGGACTATAGGTATCTTTTACTAAATCATAGATAAAGTCAAAATCAACTTTTGAATCAACTTGTCGAAGAAAGTGATCTTTTGGGACCAATTCGTCTATTGTATAGAAACCATATTGCTTACGATTATAATCAGGTTTTTCTTTGTGAAACATAGGGAACACCTCACAACTCTTCTGGCTCTATTATACGACTTTACAAAAAGAAAAGCCCTTAGAAACTGGAGTTCTAAGGACTTTGTCTTCAATCTGAAAGAGTGGTAAAACCACTCTTTTTGCTTTTTCTTGAAAAGAGAAATTGGACTCTGGCAAGACTTGTGATATAATATAGAGAGCAAAAAGGCAGATGCCTATAGACTTTACAGGAGAAACTATGTCAAAAGATATTCGTGTGCGTTATGCACCAAGTCCAACCGGACTACTACACATCGGAAATGCTCGTACAGCATTGTTTAACTATTTGTATGCACGCCACCATGGTGGAACTTTTATCATCCGTATCGAAGATACTGACCGTAAGCGTCACGTCGAAGACGGAGAACGTTCACAGCTGGAAAACCTTCGTTGGTTGGGCATGGACTGGGATGAAAGTCCAGAAACGCATGAAAACTACCGCCAATCAGAGCGTTTGGAACTCTATCAAACATACATCGACCAATTGCTAGCTGAAGGAAAAGCCTACAAATCTTACGTTACAGAAGAAGAGTTGGCAGCGGAACGTGAACGCCAAGAAGCAGCGGGTGAAACACCTCGCTACATCAACGAATACCTCGGCATGAGCGAAGAAGAGAAAGCAGCTTACATCGCAGAACGTGAAGCAGCAAGTATCATCCCAACGGTTCGTTTGGCAGTTAATGAATCTGGTATCTATAAGTGGCATGATATGGTCAAAGGTGATATCGAATTTGAAGGTGGCAATATCGGTGGTGACTGGGTCATCCAAAAGAAAGACGGTTACCCAACTTACAACTTTGCCGTTGTCATTGATGACCATGATATGCAAATCTCTCACGTCATTCGTGGAGATGACCACATTGCCAATACACCAAAACAGCTCATGGTCTATGAAGCACTCGGATGGGAAGCTCCAGAGTTTGGTCATATGACTTTGATTATCAACTCTGAAACGGGTAAAAAATTGTCTAAACGCGATACCAACACCCTTCAGTTTATCGAAGACTACCGTAAAAAAGGTTATTTACCAGAAGCAGTCTTTAACTTCATTGCTCTTCTTGGTTGGAACCCAGGTGGCGAAGATGAAATCTTCTCTCGTGAAGAACTCATTAAACTTTTCGATGAAAATCGTCTCAGCAAGTCTCCAGCAGCCTTTGATCAGAAGAAACTCGACTGGATGAGCAATGATTATATCAAGAATGCAGACCTAGAAACTATCTTTGAAATGGCCAAACCATTCCTTGAAGAGGCTGGTCGTTTGACTGATAAGGCTGAAAAATTAGTAGAACTCTACAAACCACAAATGAAGTCAGTTGACGAAATTGTTCCATTGACAGACCTTTTCTTCTCAGACTTCCCAGAATTGACAGAAGCAGAGCGCGAAGTTATGGCGGGTGAAACAGTTCCAACAGTTCTTGAAGCCTTCAAAGCAAAACTTGAAGCAATGACAGATGATGAATTTGTAACAGAAAATATCTTCCCACAAATCAAAGCTGTTCAAAAAGAAACAGGTATTAAAGGGAAAAATCTTTTCATGCCAATTCGTATTGCTGTTTCAGGTGAAATGCACGGACCAGAATTACCAGATACAATTTTCTTGCTTGGACGTGAAAAATCAATTCAGCATATCGAAAACATGCTAAAAGAAATCTCTAAATAAGAAGGATGCAACAATGGACATCTGGGAAAAGATGTACGAAGAAGCACAGAAACTATACAATCCACATGAAGTATCAGACTTTGTCTACGCCAACCATGTTGTAGCCGCAGTAGAAGCAGAAGATGGGCAAGTATTTACAGGTTTCTGTATGGAGGGAACCTGTGGTGTTTTCCATCTGTGTGCAGAGCGGGCAGCACTCTTTAATATGTACCAATTTTCAGGACAAGCTAAGGTTAAGAAAGTATTGGCCTTTCGAGACAAACCACCCTATGGTGGAAGTTCAGCCATGCCTTGCGGTGCTTGTAGAGAATTCCTTTTAGAACTTAATGCTGAAAATAAAGATGCAGAATTCATGATGGACTACGCTACAAGAAAGACAGTGAAAGTCGCAGAACTAATCCCTTATTGGTGGGGAGAAGAACGTGCTTCTAAGTTTAAAGAGCAATAGAAGGGTCAGTACAATTCTGGCTCTTTTTACTTAACTTGAAAAAAGTTTAAAAAAGTGTTGACAAGTTAGAAAAAGTCGGTATAATAGTAAGAGTTGAAAAAACCAACTCAGGTCCGTTGGTCAAGGGGTTAAGACACCGCCTTTTCACGGCGGTAACACGGGTTC
>NZ_JASHHD010000026.1:0-11942 GCF_047459985.1 Streptococcus mitis | reverse complement strand
TTATGTTTTGTCATAGTAGACCTCATTTCTAACTCAAACGTCTCATACTTAATTCCACCATAAAAATCCGTTTTAGACTAACTTCCACTTTGGTCAGACAAGTGGAAGTTACTTTGAGAAGTTACCGCAGTGAAAATAAAGCTTAAAACCCCTTTACAATTCTAGCCATTCATGGTAAAATGGATTTTGTGTGAAATATCAGCAGGAAAGCATGAAGCTCGTCAACAGGTGTCTTATGATAAGTAACCTTGGCTGTTTAGGCGAAGGGCATCTGCACGAATCAGGGCTTTCTAAGTGACTATTTCCACCGAAATATTATTTATATCAGGAGGACATTCACATGTCACGTTATACAGGACCATCTTGGAAACAAGCTCGTCGCCTTGGCCTTTCACTTACAGGTACAGGTAAAGAATTGGCACGTCGTAACTACGTACCAGGACAACACGGACCAAACAACCGTTCTAAATTGTCAGAATACGGTTTGCAATTGGCTGAAAAACAAAAACTTCGTTTCACTTACGGTGTAGGTGAGAAACAATTCCGTAACTTGTTCGTACAAGCTACAAAAATCAAAGGCGGAATCCTAGGTTTCAACTTCATGCTTCTTTTGGAACGTCGTTTGGATAACGTTGTTTACCGTCTTGGTCTTGCGACTACTCGTCGCCAAGCTCGTCAATTCGTAAACCACGGTCACATCCTTGTTGACGGAAAACGCGTTGATATCCCATCATACCGCGTAACTCCAGGTCAAGTGATCTCAGTTCGTGAAAAATCATTGAAGGTTCCAGCTATCCTTGAAGCAGTAGAAGCTACTCTTGGACGTCCAGCATTCGTATCATTCGACGCTGAAAAATTGGAAGGTTCATTGACTCGCTTGCCAGAACGCGACGAAATCAACCCAGAAATCAACGAAGCACTTGTCGTTGAATTCTACAACAAAATGCTTTAATTTTAAGAAATATCTTACAGAAAGCCTACAACAGTGGGCTTTTTGCTTTGTCTTAAAAAAACTATAGAACACGTCTTAACTGTGAAGGGGGATAAAAAAATTCCCTGCAAATTGAAATTGCAAGGAACTCTTGTTAATGGTAATGAACAATCCAGGTAGAATACTTTCTTCCAAGCCAGATAGCAAAGAGGAGATTGATGACGACAATGCCTGAACCGACCAGTGAAAATAAGAAAAATTCGCTAGTCGAAACCTGCCACAAATGTACTATGTCTGTAATCAAATAAGCACTGACAGGAAAACAAATGGTAGAAGTAATCAGAGCAGGGATATACTTGCGAAGAAGGATTGATTGTCCGATATGGAGCAAGAGATGAAGCGCAAAGGCTACAAATCCCCCTAACCAAACTAATTCGAGCGCTCTAGATTGAGTAAAATATACTAATAAAGTGATGGACAAGACAAGGATGAATTCCTCAAAAACAGCGAGGGCAAATCCCTCTGTTGTCATTTCTTTGTGGATTTTGAGAATAGTTGGAGCCTTTTGGGCCAGCAAGGTTTCGTTGAGACGGATCCAAGGGACAAGACCGATAATTTCTTCCATATCGTGAAAGATAAAAAGTAGAGGAAACATCCAAAGATAAAATGCCATAAATCTCTCCTGCAAAGCTACAGACTGCTAGCAAAAAACGCCCAGTAAGGCGTTTTGAGTTAGGTATGCTTACTTCACCTCTGTAAGCGTAATATGTAATTTAGCAAGTTTCATGATGTACAGAAACGTTGATTTTATGGGCTTTTCAATCTTTCAATTATTGATGAAATAGAGTGATTTTGACCTTGCTTTAGTTTTAATCAGACAAAAATCAGACAAAATCCACTCTTTAATTAAGTGAAGTCAAAACCAACTCTGCTTCACATAACAAAAAATAAGTGAAGTCAAAACGGGTTTCGCTTCACTAAGAAATGAATAAGTGAAGTAAAGATGACTTTTGCTTCACTAAAGAAGAAATAAGTGAAGTAAAAATGAATATTATTTCACTAAGAGATACCTTATTGAACAATTGAAAGAAGTTGAGGACAATAGTAGGTTCTATTCCTTTGAGCATTATCTGTTGAAAGATAACCTTCCTCAATCAGCTTGTTTAGTAAGGTATAAGTAGTTCGTTCAGAAATTTTTAGGTGTTCACTAACTTGTTTCGCCTTAAAAATTGGAGCTGAGAATATAAGGTCAAGAAGCTGGATACCTGATACAGAATGAAGCTTTGGGATGACTTGTTCCTTCATGATGCTATACAGACTCAGTATATCTTGAGCTTTTTTTGTACTCTCTTCTGCGGACAATATCACTCCTTCTAGATAGTATTTAAACCAGTCTTTCCAATTGTTGTTTTTTGAAATATTTGACAGGTGAGATATGTAAAGAGACCTATCTTTTTCAAAGTATGAACTCATATAAAAAGTTGGATAAGAAAGGAGTTCTTGATAGTATAGGAACAGTGGTATGAGCAATCGTCCAATTCGTCCATTACCGTCTTCAAAAGGGTGAATCATTTCAAATTGAGCATGAATAATTGCCGACTGAACCAACAGATCTAAATCATCATAATGTATATATTGCTCCAAGTTAGACATATATTCTGGTGTTTGTTCCGCAGGGACAGGAGTGTATGATATCGAAGCTACGCTACCGATATAGTTTTGGCTTCTCTTAAAATTACCGGGATTTTTACTGCTACCTCTAACATTATCCAGAAGAATTTTGTGCATTTCTTTAATAATTCTATTAGATAAAGGTAAGCCTTTAGAATCATTATTATTGATGGTAGAAATGTTTTCTAAAGCGTAAAAGAGTGCTTTTCGATAGTTAATAATCTCATGCAATTCGTCACGCTCAATATCAACTTTATTACCTGCTTCATAATTAAGTAAGTCTTCCAAAGTAGCATGAGTTCCTTCAAGTTTTGAGGAGAGAACGGCTTCTTGGCTAAGCAAGGGAGAAATCAGTAACATAGGGTTAATGATGGATTCTAAAAATCCTTCATAAGTACCAATAGCAATATTGGCTTTGGTGACTAGCTTAATAATTTGAGGGTCAGTATATATTGAAGTATAGTCAAAAGGGAGTTTTTGTGGTAAATATGGTTTGGGTATATTTTTAAATCTATCCATTTTCATCTTCCTATCTAAAGTTATTTTTCCGCCCAGTCAGTCCAATCATCAAAGGTCGTGTTATTGTAAAGTTCTATCAGTCGTGGTCTGACAGATTGGATGATCTCAACTAACTCGTGTCCCTCATGAAATTGTGAAAAAGGCATACCGACTGTTGCTTGGGACATATCTGAAAGCAGCTGTCTTGTTGTTTGGCTATCCGCAAGTGTATTGATTAGAAAACCGAGTAGGTAATTGGAATCATAGCTAACTTCTACACCTGCTGATGGCGAATCTTTAATCAGGCGTTCATAGCCCTTTTTAATTTCTTTTTTGATTTTATCTTTGGAAAGGATTTCTAGATTTCCGATAAAATCATATGAAGTATAGATTTGGTTAGCAAAGTAATCAGAAAGTTCGTTGATTTTAGTATCATCAAGTCCGTCTTGCTGGCTTAAGTAGGTTTTGGCTTCCTTCCTAATTGTGTCCCTCAGCGTATCATAAAGCATTTCAAAAAAGATATCATCTAGGTACCCTTCTTTTGGGTATCCAAATTCATTTTCCCAGTCAGGATTTTCAAATGTTCCAATGGTTACTCCCCCACTTCTTGTGACCGATTGTATTGGATTTGTTTTTATTCTAAAAAGCTCTTCTTTTATTTTTAATGGAGTATCAGGATACTCATCTAGGAATGTGCCATAACCAAGTTTTCTAAGGTAAAGTTCAATATATTCTTCCAATTCTCCGTAGTAAAACCAACCTACGGGTTTTCCATAGATTTTTGACACTTTCTCTAAAACTTCAAGAGGAGCTAAGTTATCTCCTCTTACATATGCGTTAATCGTTGATTTTTTTAATCCAAGACGGTTTCCAAATTCAGTAAAAGACAAATTTAATTCATCTTTGACTTGTCTTAATCTTTGACCAACAGTCTTTTTATCAGGTTTAAGTATTTCAAACATAGGTTACCTCTCAGACTATTATAACACAGGTGTTTATAAAATCGTACATTTTTTGAGAAAAACGCTTGACTTCGTGTATGATATCGTATATAATTATTAATGAGCATTAAGGTTGCTCAAAAATTTTACACCAAACGTACATAAAATCGTACATGTGTGTTAGAGAGGAGCTAACCCAACAATCAAAAAAGAAAGGAGGGTACAAAAAATCCTTGAACAATCTGGTACATCGTTCAAGGACAGTAAATCTAATTGCTGTAATTATACCAGATATTTCGGATAAACGCTAGTTGAATGCAGAATCAGAAAATACAGGTAAACTAATGAGTAAATACGATTATCAAGAAGTTGTAGATAGGGTTGATGGTCTCAACTCAGTCTCAACATTGAAAAAGTGGCGGTTAAAGATTGAAAGTCTAACTGGTACTCAATTCAATGAAAGTAGAGTGAGAACGGGTCGAAAATCTTATTCTAAAGTTTATCTTTTTACAGAAGATGACCTAAATCATTTTCAAGCGATTGCTGATAAGAAGTCTTCGTTGGGACTGGAAAGAGCAATTCTAAGTGTTTATGGGTTTTCTAAAGAAAATGATTATCAAAAACCTATTAGAGAACTTGTTGATGAGCTAGAGGTCTCCTTTAAGGAAATCCGAGAAGATTATCGAAGGAACCTAGCAAAGTTGAAACAGGAGTTAGAAGTGCTTCTGGATAGAATCCAGACCTTAGAGAAAGAGACTGAAAAGAAATCATCTAAGAGACTTGGCTTCTTTCATCGATGAAGACGGTTCGCCACCCCACCACTGGGCGAGTGGTCAACACGGTAGCCCAGAGCAGGTGGGAAAGGTGGCAAACGGCTGAACTCGATTTGACATTTGCACCCCAGTCCCTATTAGGGGGTGCACACATACATAAAATGTGGTCAAATTCCTTGATACGCAAGGGGTTCAGTGATTTGAAGCAAATTTCACGAAAAAACATTTATGAAGCCTATGATATCAACGGTTTACGATGGATTTTATGTAGGCGTAGCTTTTATGAATAGGAGAAAAACATGACAAAATTTAACTTAACAGACGAAACTATAAAAGTTGGCGACTTGAAATTGGATAAATCACAATTTGACATTCCAAAGAAAGTGACCATCCTTTCTTCACGAGTTGCACCAGTCTATAAAAATGTCAATGGCGAAAGCATTGCGACAGATGAGGTAGCTAAAATTACTTGCTCTGTACAAGATACAGACAAAATCCAAGCCTTGAAAGACCTGGGCTATTCCCCTGATGACCTCAAGGGTATTCGCTTGGAGATTGTAGACAATCTTGACAAGTTGGCTAAATCCGTTGAAAAGGATGAGCTGAACTCACTTGTAGTAGAACTTGTCAATCCAGAAGTCCACCTTGGTTGGCGAGCTAATAATGGTGGTGGAAATTGGGGAGGCTTAAAACTAGTGGCAACTGATATTAAATTTATTGGAGCCTAGACATGGATAACTCAGTGATGTTAGACTACTTAGCCGTAACGATTAAGGGCTTAGCTCCAGATGATGTCATTGAGAAAATCCTCATTCTTCCTAAAGATAAGTTTGTTCTCAATGATTGGGGGATAAACAAGTACCAAAGGCATTATGCCTTCTCAGAGATAAAGGTTTACTTCAATAAAGACTGGGAATCAAAAATGGGAGTTTTTATCGAACTGAGAGGGCAGGGGTGCCGTCAGTATGAAGAATACATGGAAAGCAATGTCAATAACTGGGTAACCCTAATGAAACGCATTTCTGAATGCCATAGTAACTTTACAAGACTAGATATCGCCAATGATATTTTTGATGGTAGCCTATCCGTCCCGCTTATTTATAGTTATTGTAAAAAGCAACTCTGCATATCAACCGCTAAAACCTTTGATTACCATGAAAAGAGTATTCTTGAAAATGGTGAAAAGGTTGGTGAAATGGTAACGATTGGTGTTAGAGGTACTCAGCAATGGTGCATCTATAATAAGCTATTAGAACAAAAACTGGATAAAGATTTACCTGAAATGCCCTCATCATGGACAAGAGCAGAGCTTAGATGTTGGCAAGGAAAGGCAAACTTACTGGCTCAACAGATAAAAAAAGGACGTCCCCTTAAAGAGATTTACTTTGAAGCGATTAATGGACACTATCGCTTTGTCAGTCCGAGAGATAAGGATTCCAACCGTTGGCGAAGAAAAAACGTAAAATGGTGGAATGACTACTTAGAAACACAAAAAAAGACGGTCTTAAGTGTAAAGCGGACAAAAGCCACCCTAAAACGGTCTGAGCTATGGACAGAGAAACAAGTCTCACGAACACTTGGAAAACTCTATGTAGCAAAAGCAGAATCTTATGGACAAGAAAAGGCAGATGGCTATATTCAACACTTACTTGAGCTTGGGATATCCAAACTAACGGAAACAGATGAGACTGATATTCAGCAGTACAAACAAGAGCAACAAAGCTCAGCTTATTGGGGCATAAGAAAAGACGACCTGTAGCAAACTACAAATCGCCTTCCCAAAAATAACTAACTTGATTATAACCAAAATAGAAGGAGAATTCAATGGCAACATTAAAAACAGAACATGATTTTGACTTGACCCGTAACTGGTACCGTAAATCCGTCTTTCTAGATGAACTCTGGCATGGCATGACCGTTGCAACGCTCAATAGCTATATTCGTCAGATGAAGGACAGCCCATACGCTTTCGGTATTAAAGGAACACATGGCAATGTCTTTATTCACTCAGAAGTCTTCGTGGCATGGTTTGACCACAAAATTGCCAATCAATATGTCGCAAAGATGGCGTAGGTAATACCTATGAGAGATAATAGTTCAAGAGTACTCATCATCAGTTCTTGGCGACCAGACCCTTATAAAGCAGGCAATGTCTTGGTGAAGTTCGCTATGCGATTTACCCACCCTATTACTAAAAAATCTCACAAGAAATACCTTTCTACAGGTGCTGGTAAAGGGTGGTTTACCACTAAGGCAAGACCAAGTAAAAAGACATCTTCTGGAAAAGAACGTCTTTTGGTCAGCGATATTAAAAACTCACAATTGATAACACAGGTCACGCAAGAACTGAACAAATTAGTTGATGACTATATCGCTGAGATAACAGGTATTAAGCCTAAGAAAGCCAAGAGACTTTTAACCCTAGAAGAAATCGCTAAGCCCTATGATGAAGATGGAAGTCTTTATGGTAAAGCCTTTAAAGCATGGTATGAAAGGGTCAAACCAGCCAATAATACTCTTAAAACAAGGGTTACTATCTATAACCGCTATATAATGCCTAATTTTGATACCAGAATGTCTATCACAAAATTTGCCTCTATGACAGATGAAATTCAAAATCTCATCAATGCTTCTTCCATGCACATGGCAAGAAACCTGCATATTTATCTTAAGATGGTTTTTGATTGGTCAGTCGAAAACGGACAGATTACTCTTACACAAGACCCGATTGCCAACAATAAGGTTAAAAGGCGAGTTCTGACAAAGAGTGAGGAGCAAAATAAGAAACGTGAAGATATTGCAGAAAAATATCTTGAAGCAAGTGAGGTTAACTATGTTCTCCACCTGATAGAGAGCTGGACTAACCGACCTGGTAATCAACTTATCGCTGATGTGCTTAGAATGATTTTTTTGACAGGTATGCGACCAAGTGAGGTTTTGGGATTGAATGAGGATATGCTTGATTTTGAGGAGAAGTGGATAAAGGTTCATTGGCAAAGGGCGAGTAAAAATAAATCTGATGAGGTCATGGAAGCTCTTAATCTTAACGAAAAGGAACGCTACCGAGCAGACTTAAAGACTAAAGAAAGTGTTCGTACAATTCCAATGAGCCCCGAGGTAGAGAAAATCTTGCGACATTACATCGACAGAAATAAGTTTCAAGCTCAATTCAATCCGACTTACCAAGACTTGGGATATCTCTTTACTAGAACCTATATCAGGGCAGGTAATCGGCAAGGTTCTCCGCTTTATCACAACGAGCTCTCACAATTCCTGAGAGGTGGTTCTAGTCAGTCAGCAAAGTATAACAAGAAAGCTGGTAAACCCTATAAGGATATCGATAGCTTTCTAAACTTTGGCAGACCGATTCATGTCATTCCTCATATGTTCCGTCATAGCTTTATCTCCATTATGGCAAGTGAAGGCATTGACCTTCCCACTATTCGAGAATTTGTTGGACACTCGGAGGATTCCAAGGAGATTGAGCGTGTCTATCTCCATGTGATTAAAAAGCAAAAAGACACCATGAGAGGAGCTGTAGAAAGGCTGGAAAAGTTGATTAATAATAAGAACTAAGTGTTGAAAGGAGGATACTGCCTCCTTCTCTATTTGACATAGATATTTTTTTAGGATATAATTTAATCCGAAATCAGACTAAAAGAGATGTAAGGAATTATTTTGGAAACAGATTTTATAAAGCAATTATCAGTACAAGAGAAAGAATTCTCATCTCTTTATCGTGTCATGGCTAAGAATTTTGGGCTATCTGAGAGTAGCGTGTGGGTCTGTTATTTTTTATTAGTAAATAGTGGTGATATCACTCAGCAGGACTTGGTTGAACAGATGATGTTCCCAAAACAAACCATTCACTCTTCGGTAAAAAAGTTGAGTGCTGACCAATATGTAAGGGTGACGCCACTACCAAGTTCTCGTAAGAGTAAGAAATTGTCCTTGACTGAAAAAGGCAAAACTTATATAGAGATGACCGTTGCTAAAATAGTGGAAGCAGAAAAAGAAGCAATAAGGGGCATGGGGCAAGAGGATATGCAAAAATATGTTGAACTTCAAGGAAAATATCTAACTCTTGTGAAGAATGAATTTACTAAAGCTGAGCTGTTAACTTTAACTGACAATATGGAGAATAATTGATGGAAATAGATAGTATTGAAATTTTTGGTGCTAAAGAGCACAATCTAAAAGACTTTGATGTGACGATTCCTAAGAATAAGCTAGTGGTTTTTGCAGGTGTTTCAGGTTCGGGGAAGTCTTCCCTTGTCTTTGATACGCTAGCAAGAGAAAGTAGTAGACAGTGGCAGGATAGTTATCCTCTCTTTTTACGGAACAAACTACCTCACTATGAGCGTCCTCACGTAGACGAAATTAAAAATTTACCCCCATCTATCGTTGTCAATCAGAAAGCTTTAAGGACTAATACTCGTTCAACAGTCGGGACGGCTATGGACATTGCTCCGCTTATTCGTCTGCTGTTTTCACGGGTTGGTCAACCGAGTGCGGGTGGCTCAATGGCTTATTCTTTCAATCATCCTGCAGGGATGTGTCCTATTTGTACTGGGATTGGGAAGGTTTATCAGTTAATTGAGGATAAGATTTTTGATACCACAAAATCATTGAATGAAGGTGCTATTAATTTTAGTCAATTTTCGAGTGGCTGGCAGGCTTATCTTTACAAAAATAATCCTTTACTTGATGCAGATAAAAAGTTAGCTGATTTTTCTGAGGAAGAATGGCAGATTTTGCGAGAAGGAAGCGATGAAATAGTCAAGGTTGAATTTCGTTCTAATAATACGGGGAGTGTGGACCGTGTTGACTATGAAGGTGTAATTCCGCGTTTCTACCGCCTCTATCTGAAAAGGGATATTTCTAAGCTGAAAAAATCATTGCAAGAAGAAGTGCTATCTCTTGTCATTCAGGTACCTTGTGCCAGTTGTGAAGGCTCAGGACTAAACCCCAAGGCCTTAGCTTCTAAGATAAACGGGCATAATATTGTTGACTATATGAACTTATCAGTCAGTGAACTCTTGCCTTTACTTGAAGAAGTTGATAGTCCTTTAGGTCAATCATTAGTTGCACAAATCAAGTATGCTATTAAGCGTATGGAGACAGTTGGGATTGGTTATTTATCTTTGTCTCGGAAGACAGAAACCTTATCAGGTGGTGAGATACAACGGGTCAAGTTGGTGCGACACATTGGTTCCAGCCTAAGTAATGTCAACTACGTTTTTGATGAACCGACTGCAGGTCTGCACCCTCATGATGCCGAGAAAATCGGTCAGCTCTTGTTGGATTTAAGAGATAAGCACAACAATATTTTGGTTGTGGAACATAGCCGACAAATGTTAGCTTTAGCGGATGAAGTCATTGAATTGGGACCATTGGCTGGTCGGGAAGGCGGTAGGCTAATTTTTCAAGGAAGTCTTGTAGAGTTGCAAAAAGCTGACACCTTCACAACCCGTGTCCTAAAACAACCACTTAGACTGAATCAAGACCCACTAGCTTGGACAGAATATTTTGCCATCAAAGATGCTACTGCAAATAATCTTAAACAGGTTAATACAAAAATCCCTAAGGGAATCTTGACCGCAGTAACGGGTGTCGCGGGTTCAGGGAAGAGCTCTCTGATTGGTGTCGAATTTATCGAAAATTACCCAGATGCCATTATCATCGATCAAAAACCTATTGGTACCTCCATTCGTTCCACACCAGCAACTTACTTAGGAATAATGGATGAAATTCGAAAATTATTTGCCAAAGCCAACAATGTAACCCCTAGTTGGTTTAGCTATAATTCAAAAGGTGCTTGTCCAATTTGCAAGGGAACTGGAAAAATCGTTTATGACATGGCTTTTGCGGATTCAGTTGAGGTCGTTTGTGAGGAGTGCGGGGGTCACCGTTATAATCCTAAAGCGCTCAGCTATCGTTATCAGAATTTCACAATTGAAGAGATTTTGAATCTAACTGTCGAAGAAGCATTAACAGTTTTTTCTTCGAACGATAAGATTTGTCAATCTCTGTCAGTCATGAAGGAAGTTGGCTTAGATTATCTGACTTTAGGTCAGCCCACAAGTACCTTGTCAGGTGGAGAAGTGCAACGAGTTAAGTTAGCTAGTAAGTTACAAGAGTCAGGACAAATCTTTGTTCTCGACGAACCAAGCACAGGTCTGCATGGTAAGGATGTTGAACAACTGCTTAGTTTACTAAGACGCCTCGTCAATCAAGGGAATACGGTTGTGATAATTGAACATCGCTTAGAACTTATTGCTCAAGCTGATTGGATAATTGATTTAGGACCCGAGGGCGGAAAGAATGGGGGTTATATTTTATTCGAAGGCAAACCAAGAGATATTATCAGTTGTGAAGAGTCTCAAACGGGGAAATATTTGAAAGAAATTTTAAATTTCAGTTAAAATACGTCAATTGCTTCTAATCAGACAAAAATCAGACAAAACCACATTATAAAAACAAAAAAAGCCTAGAAACGTTGATTTCATAGGCTTTTGGTATATTGTCTTACTTAACCTCTGTAAACACAACGTGTTTGCGAAGTTTTGGTGAGTATTTCTTCAATTGAAGACGGTCTGGAGTGTTACGTTTGTTTTTAGAAGTAAGGTACAAGCGTTCACCAGATTCTTTGTGTTCAAGTGTAATATTTACGCGCATGGTATCTCCCTTCTATTATTCAGCTGCTGCAGCTTTAGCGATTTTACGTCCTTTGTAGTATCCTTTAAGTGATACACGGTGAGAACGTGAGTAATCTCCAGTAGTTTCGTCAAAGTTTACAGATGGAGCTGTTACTTTGTAGTGTGTACGACGTTTGTTTTTCTTCGCTTTTGAAGTGCGACGTGCAGGTACTGCCATTTTGATTTCTCCTTTAGGTATTTATATTCGATTCAATCTACTGATTTTCATCAACCATACTAGGATAACACATTTTTTTTGTAAAGTAAAGTTACTTGACAAAAAAAGATGAAAAAATTCTCCTATGGTAACTTCTCAAAGTAACTTCCACTTGTCTGACCAAAGTGGAAGTTAGTCTAAAACGGATTTTTATGGTGGAATTAAGTATGAGACGTTTGAGTTAGAAATGAGGTCTACTATGACAAAACATAA
>NZ_JASHHD010000025.1:0-12602 GCF_047459985.1 Streptococcus mitis | reverse complement strand
ATAGAGAATATCCCTTTTTATTTTGTTCTAAATCCGGTTTTTGGTTGGAATATCAGATGATGAGACAAAATATTTTTGAAAAGCAAAAAAGACAAACGCCAAAAATGACGTTTGTCTACATTCTGAACGACTAGGATTCTAGTCGTTATAATTCATTTAATAAATACTCAAATAATTCTAAATTGCCATCTTCTTCATTGACTAGAAACTCTGGATGCCACTGAAGACCAATAATACGGTGTTCATCGATAGATTCGATTGCCTCAATGGTTTGGTCGCGGGGATCTACTGCCGTTACGCGGAAATTGGGTGCCAAGTCTTTAATACTCTGACGATGTACTGAGTTAACCTGACTTTCTTTACCAAACAATTTGGACACAACACTGCCATCAACTGTCTCAATAGAATGTGAAGTCCCAAAAGGTAGACCTTGCCAATGACCTTCAATATCCTGATTGAGCGTTCCACCAAAGGCAACGTTGACAAGCTGAACGCCACGGCAAATGGCTAAGATTGGTTTGTTTTGACGCAAGGCTTCTTGTAGAAGAGCTAGCTCAAACTCGTCGCGAGTTAGGTTATAGTCGTCACTATCAATTGTTTTTTCCTCACCATAAAACTGAGGATGAACATTTTGTCCCCCAGTCAAGATGAGCTTATCAATCATTTCTACATAGTCATGGACCACCGACTCATCACCAACCGGAATGACCAAAGGAAGTCCGCCAACCTGACGAATACTCTCAGCAAATTTACAAGAGACTGATGAATGAATATTTTTTCCTTCTGCGTCTACAGGACATAGATTCGCAGCTACTCCAACAACCGTTCTTGCCATACTGTTTTCCTTTCAATTTCCTTTGATAAATCTATCTTATCACTCCAACTCCTTCCTGTCTAATATGTATTTTAAAAGACTGTGATAGGTTTCTTTTATAAGAAAAAGTTGCCCTAGTTTAGGACAACCTTCTGTTTATTCAAAGACAAATTGATTATGATACAATTCTGCGTAGAATCCACCAAGTTTTAGCAATTTCTGGTGATTTCCTTGCTCAATGACTTGACCATCTTTGAGAACGATAATCTGATCGGCATTGAGAATGGTTTTCAAGCGATGGGCAATCACAAAGCTCGTTCTTCCTGCTACAATCGCCTCCATAGCATGCTGGATTTTACTTTCGGTTACAGTGTCCACGTTAGAAGTTGCCTCATCTAAAATCAAGACCTGGGGATCTGTCATCAGGGTTCGAGCAATGGAAATCAACTGTTTTTGGCCAGTTGAGAAGACGCTCTGGTCATCATTAATCAAAGTATCATACTTGTCTGGCAGGCTTTCGATGTAGTCATGGATGTGTGTAGCCTTGGCTGCTGTCTCAACCATTTCTTGACTAGCATCTGGCACACCGAAACGGATATTGTCTCGAATCGTTCCGCTAAACAAGACCGAATCTTGCAAGACAATTCCCACCTTACTTCTGAGACTATCTAAATCATAGTCACGAATATCTTTTCCATCAAAATAAATACCACCAGCATCAACATCATAAAAGCGATTGATGAGGTTCATAATAGTGGTTTTTCCTGACCCTGTCGGACCAACAACTGCAGTCATCTGGCCTTTCGGAGCGGAAATGCTGACATCTTTCAAAATAGGTTTATCAGGCAAGTATGAAAAATCAATATGACTGATTTCAACACCTTCTTGCAACTTAGTGAAGGTTGGAGCCTTTTCAGGTCGGATTTCTTCCTCTGCATCAAACATTTCCTGAATCCGTTCAGCCCCCGTAAAGGCTAACTGAAGGCTTCCCCAACTAGCCGCAACTTGAATAATAGGCTGGTAGTACTGCTGAGAAAATTGGGCAAACATAACAATCAAACCTAGGGCTGTACTTGTTTCAATAACCTTATCATTTAATAGGACAGCTGAACCAGCAAAGATGACGATGGCTGTATTAACCAGACTCATTCCATTCATGACAGGGAAAAGAATCCCTGAAAACATTCTTCCTTTAAAGGTTGCCTTGCGCACGCGCTCATTTTGTTCAAGAAATCCTGCCATCATATCCTCTTGAATTCCTTGCACAATGACAGCTTTTTGGCCTGAGATACTCTCATCCATATAGGCGTTGAGCTTCCCTACCTCTTTTTGCTGGAGGTTGGTGTATTTGCGCGCCATTTTCACGATGAAAATCAGCATAAGAAAGGCCACTGGTGTGCTGGCAATGGTGATGAGGGCCAGCGTCACATTTCTCGAAAACATGACAAAAATCAGACCAATGTATAAAACAATATTACTCATGACCTGAATCAAGCTTTCGTTAAAGGCTTGGAGGATATTATCCAAATCACTAGTAAAACGAGACAGGATATCGCCATCTTGTCGGCGGTCAAAGAAAGAGACTGTCAAGCGAGCAAGCTTACCGAAGAGGCCTTTGCGCATCTCGTTGGTCGACTCTGCAATCACGCGCGTCATGAGACACATGTATATCACACTTGAGATAAATAAAACCAAAACCAGCAGACCAAGATTGACCATAATTCCTGATAGACTTTGCCAAACAAGTTCTGGATTGCCATTTTGATAAGCTTGAACTAAATTGGCTAGCTGCGTCACTGCTTGTCCAGAAAAGACCGGAAAGAGGGCTTGGGCAAGAGTCGCCAGAACAATCATCAGGATGACAACTACAAATGATAGCTTATAGACTTTAAAATAATGCCAAAAAAATTGAACTGTCTTCATTTTACTCCTCCTTTCCTTTCTGTGTTTCATAGATTTCACGGTAAACGGCATTGTTGGCAACCAAGTCTGCATGCGTGCCTTGACCAATCAATCGTCCTTGATCCAGAACCAAGATTTTGTCTGCATGGACAACCGAGCTAATTTTTTGCGCGATGATAATGGTTGTTGTCCCCTTCAAGTCCTTATTCAAGGCTTCCTGAACCAGGCGCTCTGACTTAGCATCCAAGGCTGAGGTCGAATCGTCAAAAATCAGAATACGCGGATTGCTGACAATTCCACGAGCTATCGACATCCTTTGTTTTTGCCCACCAGAGAAGTTGGTTCCCCGTTCTTCAACTGAACTTTCGAAGGTTTTCTCCATACGATGAATGAATTCACTGGCTTGGGCAATATTGGCTGCGCGCTCCATTTCAAATAAAGTAGCATCTCCCTTACCCTGTCTCAAGTTATCTGCAATCGTTCCACTGAAGAGAATGGCACGTTGGAGAACGATAGAAACTGTTTTACGCAGGGTTCCTTCACTCACTTCTCGAATGTCCTTGCCTCCGATTTTGATAGCCCCTTCCTGTGGGTCAAAGAGACGTGGGATCAATTGAGCCAAGGTTGATTTCCCTGCACCAGTCGCTCCAACTACACCGACCATTTGACCAGGCTCGATGGTAAAGCTCACATCTTTCAGCATCGGTTCCTTATCCATTGGATAGGTAAAGGTCACATTTTCAAAGCTAAGGCTTCCGACCAACTCTTCATCTGGGACATCCTTGAAGGTCATGGCTGGTTCTGCGTCCAGAATTTCTCGAATACGACGCATAGAAATCATAGCACGACTGACAGAATTTCCCAAAAATCCAACCATGACAATGGTAAAGATAATCTGGCTTAGGTAATTGACAAAGGAAGCAATAGAACCAACAACCGACGGATCCGACTGAACCATCCCTGCAACTAGCCAAATGGAGAGGAAGACTGCCCCATATCCGACCAGCATCATGAAAGGTTCCACTACTGAAAAGGCATAACCGATGTAAAGGTTTTGACCAAGAAGCTCATCTGAAACCTCCGTAAACTTAGCAAATTGCTCTTTTTCTTGGACAAAGGACTTGACCACACGAACACCGCGCAGATTTTCCTTAGCGATAGCGTTGATGCGCTCAAGCAGGGTTTGAAACTTGGCAAAACGAGGTCCCATCATTCCCATCATGACAGCAGTCAAGCCAAAAATCAAGACTACCATGAGAACAATTACCCACCACAGAGAGGGTAAGGTTTGAACCGCCAAGATAAACGAACCGATGAACAAGAGGGGAAGTCTGAAAAGAATTTGGAAGGTCATCATGACCACGTTCTGAATCTGGTTGATATCATTTGTCATGCGAACGACTAGATTTCCCGCATTAAATTGTTCAATATTGGCATAAGAAAAGGTTTGGATTTTACGGAAGGCATCTTCTCGAAGGTCGGATGAAACTCCTTGGGCAATATAGGCTGCAAGGATAACATTGAGCCCACCAGCAACCAGACCAACCAAGGCCACACCAATCAACCAAGCCCCGATACTATAAATAGCTTCATATTTCCCAGCAAGGAGGGCGTCTAACACTTCCTGCAGATAACGCGGTTGCAGAAGTGAACTAGCAACCATCAAGCCTGTCATCAGGAGCGAAGCCAAGGCCTGCCACTTGTAGGTTTTTATTTTCTGAATCAGCATACTTTCTCCTTAAAAAATAGACAAAAGGGAGCGACAATGCGTCAGCTCCTTTTCATTCTGTTTGTGTGATGTTATTCTAGCAAAAAAGTGGAGGATTGTCAAAGAAATCTCCTTGATACAGCTAGATTAACTAGTGAATTTTGGTGTTATAGTTTTTGTTTTAACTCAACCAAGACACTCATAGCCTGCATAGGTGTCATGTTGTAAACATCAAGCTTAGATAATTCTGCTAGGATAGGATGTTCTTCAGTCGTATCAAAGAGTGAAATCTGTTCAGTGACAGCACTTGTTTGTCTCACGGGAGTAGGATTTTCTGTACCTTGACTCTCTAACTGAGTCAAAATCTTATCCGCCCTTGCTAAAAGGTCTGCTGGCAAACCAGCAATCTTGGCAACATGGATACCATAGGACTTATCAGCTGGACCTGGTTCAATCTTGTGAAGGAAGGTAACCTGCCCATCCTGCTCCAAGGTTGCCACGTGGACATTAACCAAATGTTCCAAGCTGGATTCCAGACTGGTCAACTCATGGTAGTGGGTCGCAAAGAGGGTCTTGGCTCCAATATGCTCATGGATGTATTCGATGATAGACTGAGCAAGAGCCATCCCATCATAAGTTGCAGTTCCTCGTCCCAATTCATCAAAGAGAATCAAGGAATTCTTGGTCGCTTGCGAAATGGCATTGTTGGCCTCCATCATCTCCACCATGAAGGTTGATTGACCCGAAACCAAGTCATCTGCTGCTCCAATGCGGGTAAAGATAGCGTCGAAAATAGGCAAATGGGCGCTTTCTGCCGGTACATAGGAACCCATCTGGGCCATAACCGCTGTCATAGCTAGCTGGCGCATGTAGGTAGACTTCCCACTCATGTTTGGCCCTGTAATCAGTTGAATACTGGTATCTTCTGCCATCTGAATTGTATTTGGAATATAGGTCTGAGCCCCCATAACCTTTTCAACGACAGCATGGCGCCCTTTCTGGATATCAATCCGCGAATCACCTACAAACTCTGGCCGAATCAAATGCTGGGTTTCAGCCACAACTGCTAGACTCTGTAAGACATCAACTGTCGCAATTCCTTGGGCTAGAGCTTGTAAACGTTGGATGTACTTGCTGACTTCCTCACGGATACGCATGAAAATTTCGTACTCTAGGTTGGCTGATTTCTCACGCGCCTCCAGCATATCTCCTTCGATACGGGCTAATTCTTCGGTTCCAAAGCGTTCTGAGTTTTTCAGCGTCGCCTTGCGGAAAAAGTGAGTAGGCACATTTTCCAGTTGCGAATTGGTCACATGGAAATAGTAGCCATCCTTTTTATTGTAATCAATCTTAAGCGTGCTGATACCAGAGTTTTCTCGCTCCTTAGCCTCAATCTCAGCAATCCAACTAGTCCCTTCTCTGAGCACACGGCGGTACTTGTCTAAGGTCTCATCAAATCCAGTCCGGATAATGCCACCTTCCGTAATCACATGAGGAGCTTCAGGAGCAATTGCTGCGCTAATCAAGCTCTCCAACTCAGGGATTCCATCCAGTTGTGCTATGAGATAGGCTAGAGCGGGTTGCTCCATTCCTTCTAAAATCGCACGAATCCTTGGCACACTGGATAAGGTGGTCGCCAACTGCAAGAGATCCTTGGGATTGGTTTTGCCAAAAGAAACACGACTAGCTAAGCGTTCGATATCATAAACACCCTTGAGACTGTCTGTCAAATCACTACGCTCAAAGAAATAATCGAGAAAGACCTGCACCACTTCTTGACGCTGGACGATTCGTTCCTTATCAATCAAGGGACGATGGATCCAAGAGCGTAACAGACGCATCCCCATAGCTGTTTTGGTTTCATCCAAAAGCCAGAAAAGACTGCCTTGCTTCTTGCCTGAACGAGCATTCTCAACCAAATCCAGACTAGCCTTGGTCGCATAATCCATCTGCAAAAAATCCTTGATTTCATAGCGAATAACAGGTTTGAGGTGGTTCAATTCCCGCATTTGAGTCCGATGTACGTACTGAAGCAACTTACTAGACGCTGCTTGCTCCACAGTTGCCAATCGTGAATCCAGTAAATGGATATCCTCAAAGCCTTCTTTCTCAAAGGAAAGCACCAGATTCATCTGGCGACTGAGGATTTGTTCTTCTTCCTCAGACAAGTCATAACCCAGCACCACTTCTCGCGCCTTGAGATTGCGGATTTCCCCACAAACGAGTGTGAAATCTAATAAACCTGTCACATAAAAGTCACCTGTTACCAGGTCCATATAAGCTAGGCCAAATTGATTGCCATCACGATCTATGGCAACCAAGAAGTTATTCTGACTGTCCGGCTTGCTGCTATCAACCACTGTCCCTGGCGTAATAACCTGAACAACCTCTCGTTTAACAACCCCAACTGCTTGTTTGGGATCTTCCATCTGCTCTGCGATAGCTACCTTATAGCCCTGCTCAATCAAGACATCGATATACTGTTGGGCAGAATGATAGGGAACACCCGCCATAGGAATCGGATTGTCCGCATTCTTGTTGCGACTCGTTAAGGAAATTTCCAGAATCTGCGCAGCATTGACCGCATCCTCATAAAATAATTCATAAAAATCACCCATACGAAAGAGCAAAAAAGCATCTGGATATTGCTTTTTAATATCCACATACTGTTGCATGCCGGGTGATAGCTTTTCTGTCGCCATTTTCCGTCTCTCCTTGTCAAAAATAAGTCTTGAGAGCAACTCCCAAGACCTTACTTATCTTTCATCAAATCTAGCAAACGATCTTCCATGAGTTTGGCAACGTGCTGGTCTCGACAAATGACCAATAAGGTATTGGCACCAGCAACTGTTCCTAAAATCCATTCATCCTTGTTTGCATCTACAATATTTGCCAAAACAGAGGCTTCTCCCAATTTGGTATGAAGCACCAAGGTGAACTCTGCTCTTGCAACACCTTCTAAATGATGAGACAAAAATTCCACCAAATCAATCTTTTCTGTCTCATTTGCTAGTACATAATACACCATATCATTTTTCTTGACCTTGGTCAAGCCGATTTCGCGCAAATCACGAGACAAGGTTGTCTGCGTCACAAAGACATTATGGGCCTCCAACCGATCTTGAATTTCTTTTTGTGTACTTAATTTCTCCTCAGTAATCATTTTTTTTATTAACTGATGACGATCTCTTTTTCTCATAAAATCCTCTTATATGTATATTTATAACTAATTTTATAACTATATTATACCAAAAAAACAGGAGATTTCAAAAATTTTTTCTTCTTTCTTTAAAATTGTGATAAAATAGTAGAAAAGTCCAAAAAGGAGCTCTTAATGAATACAAAAGAATTGATTGCTAGCGAGTTGGCTAGCATCATTGATAGCCTGGACCAAGAGGCTATTTTAAATTTACTGGAAACCCCTAAAAACTCAGAAATGGGAGACATCGCTTTCCCTGCTTTTTCTCTTGCCAAAGTCGAACGTAAAGCACCTCAAATGATTGCTACTGAACTGGCTGAGAAGATTAACAGCCAAGCCTTTGAAAAGGTTGTTGCAACAGGACCTTACGTTAACTTTTTCCTTGATAAATCTGCCATTTCTGCTCAAGTATTGCAAGCTGTTATCACTGAAAAAGAACACTATGCTGACCAAAATATTGGTAAACAAGAAAATGTTGTTATCGACATGTCTAGTCCCAATATCGCTAAACCATTCTCTATTGGTCATCTACGTTCAACTGTTATCGGAGATAGCTTGTCACATATCTTCCAAAAAATCGGTTATCAAACGGTCAAAGTCAACCATTTGGGAGACTGGGGTAAACAGTTTGGAATGTTGATTGTTGCCTACAAAAAATGGGGCGACGAAGAAGCTGTAAAAGCTCATCCAATCGATGAACTTCTTAAACTCTACGTTCGTATCAATGCTGAAGCTGAAAATGACCCTAGCTTGGATGAAGAAGCACGCGAATGGTTCCGTAAACTTGAAAATGGAGACGAGGAAGCTCTCGCACTTTGGCAATGGTTCCGTGATGAAAGTTTGGTGGAATTTAACCGCCTTTACAATGAATTGAAGGTTGAATTTGACAGCTATAACGGAGAAGCCTTCTACAACGATAAGATGGATGCAGTTGTAGACATTCTTTCTGAAAAAGGCCTTCTTGTTGAGTCAGAAGGTGCCCAAGTCGTCAACCTTGAGAAATATGGAATTGAACATCCAGCACTTATCAAGAAATCTGATGGTGCTACTCTCTATATTACTCGTGACTTGGCTGCAGCCCTTTACCGTAAAAACGAATACCAATTTGCTAAATCTATCTACGTCGTTGGTCAAGAGCAATCTGCCCACTTTAAACAACTCAAAGCTGTCTTGCAAGAAATGGGATATGACTGGAGTGACGACATTACTCACGTTCCTTTTGGTTTGGTGACAAAAGAAGGGAAAAAGCTCTCTACTCGTAAAGGGAATGTCATCTTGCTAGAGCCTACTGTTGCAGAGGCTGTTAGCCGTGCCAAGGCCCAAATCGAGGCTAAAAATCCTGAACTTGAAAACAAAGACCAAGTAGCGCATGCTGTTGGGGTTGGAGCCATTAAATTCTATGACCTTAAGACCGACCGTACAAATGGGTATGACTTCGACCTAGAGGCTATGGTATCCTTCGAGGGTGAAACTGGACCTTACGTTCAATACGCCTACGCTCGTATCCAATCTATCTTACGCAAAGTGAATTTCAAACCAGAAACAGCTGGCAACTATAGCTTGAATGATACTGAAAGCTGGGAAATCATCAAACTCATCCAAGACTTCCCACGTATTATCAACCGCGCGGCAGATAACTTTGAACCTTCTATCATTGCTAAATTTGCAATTAGCCTGGCTCAAGCCTTTAACAAATATTATGCACATACACGTATCTTGGATGAAAGCCCAGAACGCGACAGCCGTCTAGCCCTTAGCTACGCAACCGCAGTCGTTCTCAAAGAATCCCTTCGCTTACTTGGAGTAGAAGCGCCAGAGAAGATGTGATTCAGTACTAACAATTGGAACTAAAGTTCCTAATTGTTAGACGCTAGCCGCTTTTATGCGGACTAGCTAACTGCTTCACTAGTATTGTAATAGAAATAATATCGATTTCTATTACAATACGTCGTAACTTGAGACACTTGCCTAAACGATTTATTCACTACTACTTCTTTATCATACAGGGAGATATCCTATGAGCCAATATGCTTATGTCCTCGTTGTGATTAGCTTGGTATTCCTTTTTCTGCTCAATAAGTACGAGAAGGAGAGACTTCAAAGACTCTACCAAGAACAACTGTTGAAGGATGAAACATTTAGGGCTGACATCAAAGAGAAAATTCACACGACTGAAAATATCAATGATGTCATTGCTCACATCAATAAAACTTACCATCTGGGAATGTTGCTATCAAAAGACATTACAGATCAATTGAAATAAACCGAGCTATTCTTTAAGGAATATCAAAACCGAGACTGAGAGTTTATTACTTCGTCTCGGTTTTTGTGTATTTTTCAAGTAATACTCTTCGAAAATCTCTTCAAACCACGTCAGCGTCGCCTTACCGTAGATATATGTAACTGACTTCGTCAGTCTTATCTACAACCTCAAAGCAGTGCTTTGAGCAACCTGCGGCTAGCTTCCTAGTTTGCTCTTTGATTTTCATTGAGTATAACAAAGCCACACACCCCAGCAATGCAAGTGCAAAATCCTCTAGAATATGATAGAATAATGGAAAGGACTCTATTAAGGAGGAAATCATGGAAAAACAAACCGTCGCCGTCTTGGGGCCTGGTTCTTGGGGAACTGCCCTTTCACAAGTCTTAAATGACAATGGACACGAGGTACGTATTTGGGGAAATCTTCCCGAGCAAATCAATGAAATTAATACCTATCATACTAACAAACACTACTTTAAAGATGTCGTTCTAGATGAAAATATCCATGCCTATACTGACTTAGCAGAGGCATTGAAAGATGTAGATGCGATTTTGTTTGTTGTCCCAACAAAAGTGACACGACTTGTTGCCCAACAAGTTGCCAAAACCTTAGACCATAAGGCAATTATCATGCACGCATCAAAGGGATTAGAACCTGATAGCCATAAACGATTATCAACCATCCTTGAAGAAGAAATTCCTGAACAGCTCCGCAGTGATATCGTCGTTGTTTCAGGACCTAGTCATGCAGAAGAGACCATTGTGCGTGACCTAACTTTAATCACTGCTGCTTCCAAAGATTTACAAACAGCTCAATACGTTCAGGAGCTCTTCAGTAATCACTACTTCCGACTTTATACCAATACGGATGTTATCGGAGTTGAAACTGCTGGCGCTCTTAAAAACATTATCGCTGTCGGTGCTGGAGCTTTACATGGTCTGGGATTTGGTGATAATGCTAAGGCAGCCATCATCGCTCGAGGCTTGGCAGAAATTACCCGCCTAGGAGTAGCACTCGGGGCTAATCCATTGACCTATAGCGGCTTATCTGGTGTGGGAGATTTAATCGTAACGGGAACCTCTATCCACTCTCGTAACTGGAGAGCTGGAGATGCTCTTGGTCGTGGAGAATCCCTAGCTGATATCGAAGCTAATATGGGCATGGTAATTGAAGGAATTTCAACGACCCGAGCAGCCTATGAACTAGCGCAAGAACTTGGAGTCTATATGCCCATTACACAGGCCATTTACCAAGTTATCTACCACGGAACCAATATCAAAGATGCCATTTATGACATTATGAACAATGAATTTAAAGCAGAAAATGAGTGGTCTTAACCCTCTAAAGAAAGGATTCTTATGACATCAAAAGTTAGAAAAGCAGTCATCCCTGCCGCTGGACTCGGGACTCGATTTTTACCAGCAACCAAAGCACTCGCTAAAGAAATGTTGCCAATTGTGGACAAACCAACTATCCAATTTATCGTAGAAGAAGCTCTTAAATCAGGTATTGAAGATATTCTGGTTGTCACTGGTAAATCAAAACGTTCTATTGAAGACCACTTTGACTCAAACTTTGAGCTTGAGTACAACCTCAAAGAAAAAGGCAAACATGACTTGCTAAAATTGGTAGACGAAACAACTGGCATTCGCCTTCACTTTATCCGTCAAAGCCATCCTCGTGGTCTTGGAGATGCTGTTTTACAAGCTAAGGCTTTTGTAGGAAATGAACCCTTCGTTGTCATGCTAGGTGACGACCTAATGGATATCACAGATGACCATGCTGTTCCTTTGACAAAACAATTGATGAACGATTACGAGACGACTCACGCATCAACCATTGCTGTCATGCCTGTACCTCATGAAGGCGTTTCAGCATATGGAGTTATCGCTCCTCAAGGAGAAGGAATCAATGGACTCTATAGTGTTGAAACTTTCGTAGAAAAACCAGCTCCCGAAGATGCTCCAAGTGATTTGGCAATTATCGGCCGCTATCTGCTCACACCAGAAATTTTTGAGATCCTCGAAAATCAAGCTCCCGGTGCTGGAAATGAGATCCAACTTACCGACGCTATTGATACCCTTAATAAAACACAACGTGTTTTCGCCCGTGAATTTACAGGAGCTCGTTACGACGTTGGGGATAAGTTTGGCTTTATGAAAACATCTATTGACTACGCCCTCAAGCACCCACAAGTCAAAGATGACTTGAAAGATTACCTCATCCAACTAGGAAAAGAATTGGCTGGGGAGGAATAACAGAATATTCCATATAAAAAGAACTAGGATAGTTAATTATCCCGGTTCTTTTTATTTTAGAACATCTATAATCTAAAAAGAAATCTATATTTCTTACTTACTCTACTTATATTTTATGAAAGCACAACGATATTATTTGTTTTTTAACAAGAATGCGGCTACAATAAGTTTGTATAATAAAATAAAAAGCACCGAATCGGTGCGCACTTTTTCAAGTTGTGTACGGACAAAGCCTTATTTTAACTTGCTGTGTTGTTTCGAATAGTTCCAACACTTGTATTGTATACTTTTCTATTAAAAATTGCAAGAAGAAATTGTTATAAAATAGAATAAGGTAACTTCTCAAAGTAACTTCCACTTGTCTGACCAAAGTGGAAGTTAGTCTAAAACGGATTTTTATGGTGGAATTAAGTATGAGACGTTTGAGTTAGAAATGAGGTCTACTATGACAAAACATA
>NZ_JASHHD010000024.1:0-13136 GCF_047459985.1 Streptococcus mitis | reverse complement strand
GCCCTATTCCAACGCTAAATTGGAAGCGACTAATAATCTCATTAAACTCATCAAACGAAATGCCTTTGGTTTTAGGAACTTTGAAAACTTCAAAAAACGGATTTTTATCGCTCTGAATATAAAAATGAAGAGGACATCAATTGTCCTCTCCAGATGTTAGTTTTTATTCAACCCACTACAGTTGACAATGAGCCTAAAAATAAGACAGTAACCTCAGAATAGCTACTGTCTTATCTCTTTTTTTACTTAAAGCCCTTGATATACTTGACAAATGGTAGAAAAGAGCCGAATTATCTATGCCCAAATGATTTTGAAAACAAGTTGTTTAGCTACTGACACCCCTTTTTAGTGACGGTAAAGTTTTTACCATCACTAGCAACCAAAGGGCGCAAGCCCTCAATTTTTCCTCCCAAAATATGTCTAGGATATTGACAGAAATCCAATGTACAAAATGGAATCCTCAGATTGATGTTCCCCATTTGTATTTTAACCAAAAAGTGTTTCTTATCAAAAATAAACTTTCCTGTTCGGATTATATCATAAATAATTTTTTTAAAATACCTTATTGAGACTATCAAAATATACAGGAAATACCGTAGTTAGATAATAATCGAGCATATATTATATCGCAGATAATCTCCCCTCACCCCCTCAAAGAAAGAACATTTACGGGAAAGGTAGCGGCTCTGTATTTAATTCTTTATAGTTCAAAATTTTATCTGAGTAACCATTTTTATAAGCCACTTCATAGAATCTTTTATGACCTAAGCAGGGATAGTTTGGTAAAAATGCCTGAGTTAATTCAGGAATATATGATTTCATTAATTTTATGTACTTGAAATCTTTAGGAGTAAAATCGAAAATAATTGGATCAATCTGATATGTCCCTAAGATCGATTTGAAAACTCCCTCTCCATCACTAGCACGTCCTTTTGTTTCTCTTGTCTTATATTCTACGCCATCTTTTATATACCAATCCAGTTTATGTCGAGTATCTTTTAAACCATAATAAGGTACAATCTCATAAAATAAACGTATATTGTGTACATCAAACTCCTCGGGCTCAAAGCCAAAAAGCTCAATCATTGATCGTGATGAATACCAATTTGGATTATAAAAAAGTAATTTTAGATTCAGTTCACTTTGACCGTATTCTTTAAACGAACTCTCTACAGACTCAATAAGGTCGTCTCCTGACCCTCCACCAGCACAAAATGAAAATTTATCTAAACTATTATCATAGGAAATTGTAGTTATGACTGGGAAATCATGCATATCCATATTATGATACTGTGAACTAATAATTTTGTTTGTTTTCTTTGCTTCAGATAAAATAATTTTGCCATATAAACTCAACCCCTTTAACTGATCATAATTGATTCGTTCGGGTGGAATTTTATTGTACCATCTTAGGTTGATCTAGTCACGTCCAATACATTCGGTGATACCATGGTAGAGTGCTAAAAATTCATTATCATGTAGTGATAAACCTCCACTAGTACTGTAACCAATCTTATCTTCGCCAGATTGTTCAAATGGAAAGAATAGATAGACCAATTATGCTGGAACCCAAATCTCGTTTCCAGAAATCCACTTCTTCCCTCTAACCCACCTTAGCTGACTTTCAATTGTAAATTCCTGATAAAAAACTTCATTATTTTTCAGTTGCTCTTTGGCAAATATTTGTAAATCTTTAGGATTTAATAAGTTGTATTCCTTACTAAGTTCTTTATAACTACCAAAAAGAAAATTCTCTTTATCTTCATAATATGCAAATGAACCTAGAATTCTTTCAAACATTTCTCCTAGTGTCGAAATCAAAATTTTACTAAAGTTATTCCTTTTCCCCCTCCAAAGAGTGACTTAGTTAATTCAGGATTAAAAGAGTCTCGATGAACAATTTTTTGGAGAATATAGTCGATATTTGAATACACTCCCTTACCAATATAACTTGGTAGCTCGCTAACAGAACGAAAATAAGTTGTAACTTTAGTAAAAAGTTCATAGGGACCATAATAACGTTCTAATTCCTCATAAGCTTTATATGTTTCGTAAGTCTCTAAGTAATTATGACTGATATTGCAACTATTTATTATATAAATCTTCATTCATCAACCTCTTCTCTCTGTGCCCACCGCTCTAAATTTTCTAAATTTGAAACAATATACTGTTTGACTTTTTTGGGAATAGGATGTTTAGCAATACTTAAACTCACTTTATTTTGCATCTCCTCTAAAGTTAGTATTTCTGTGAATTCTCCATTCTGAAAACAACTGCTGCAGTAGTTTTCAGAAAAAAACCGTTGTCAAGTGTACTTTTATTTTCTCTGTTCAAAATCTTCCCGCAACTCTGGCACATCTTTTTAATCATCTTTTTTCATCCTTTGTAGATTAATATAACTTTTTAGAGTTGGAACACCCCAACAAAGAATTGGCCACATTGCAAAGAAATTTTTTGGAAAAGAGTAATTTTCATTTAACATAATAACGACTAAGTTAAATATGATAAACAATCCATTAAAAATAATGTAATTCCTTAGGTTTTTAAATACTTTTATTTTATAAGATTTATATTTACTACTTGTGTTCATTTAGTTCTCCTTATTAAAAATACAATTTGAGAGATATCTGATTTTTCACCAAAAATAGAGAAGAATAGTTGAGTTATTAACATAGCAATAACTGCATTTCTATATAAAAATTGGTAATAAAAACAAAATAATAATAGAATTCCTGTCGCTAGTGGCCCTACAATATAAATAATAATCTGCTTTATTGTGGAGAGTGAATGTTCTATCTTAAATTTAACAGAACCACTAAAAGGTAGTAAGCCCATGGATATTTTTGAAAAATCTAAAACTTCTAATTTGCCAATTTGGATTTTAGTTATATTCTGTCCGAAAAGCTTTACTGCTAATGCATGTGAAAATTCATGAATAGCAACACATCCTGTTGCTATTGCCCAAATTGTTATTAATTCTTCATCTTTTTTTCCTAATTTTTATTAAAATACTGAAGCATATAATAGCAATACTAAACCATAAGATATTTATCATAAGTGTATGGAATACAATGGTTTCATTCCAAATACCATCTAAGGTAGAGTACACAATATATGTAGGGGAAAAATAAATAAGTCCCTGCAAAGCTTGTGGTAGGTTTTCTTTGGGTATTACTATTCCTGAGACAAATAATAAAATGAAAAAAATACCTGATAGAATGAGCTGAAGAGTTCTTGCACTATAGTTAAAGGATACAACGAATTTAACAAAGGTAACAAAAACATAATAAGAAACAATCATAAAGAAAGCATATAAACTAACTGAGCCTTTAAATTCAATACCTGAATAATTGAAATATGTATACATACTAACTAGAAGTGTGGAAATAAATAAAAGCAACAAATAAGATATAGACTCAACAATTAATTTCATTGTATTACTAATAGGAAGTAGTTCATTGGCTTCAGAAATACCACTTTCTTTCTGGAGAGCCAAGTCATTACCAACACCCATTAGAGTTAAATTGGATATTAAGAATGCAAGATCAATTGAAACTAGAGAATTATAGTATGTTACCCCTGTTTCTCCATTTGAAGCCGAACCAAAACTATCTCCAAAAACATAAATTAGAATAATTGGAAAAATCAGTGTAAAAAATAAACTAATAGGTTCGCGTATAAACCGCAATAATTCAATTTTTAGATAGATCAAAAATACTTTCATCCTAAATCTCCTCACTGATTGCCAAAAAGTAATAATCTTTAATTGTCAAAGGAAATATTAATTCCTTCTGAATTTCTTTGCAATCCTCCTCAGATAACAATAAATAGGAAGAACCAAAAATATCGACACTTGCTTTGTTAGTTTTTTGAGCTAAATTTGGTGTAGATTTAACTTTGACTAGATTTTTAAATTTATCTAAAAATTCCTTTACATTTCCCTCGAAAACTTTGCCTCTATTTATAATCAATAAATTGTCGCAATTTTCAAAAAAATCTTCTAAATCGTGAGATGATACTAGAATATCAACTCCTTGGGTTCGAAGATAATTTAAAACCTCTATTATTTTAACCTTTATTTCAACGTCAATTCCTGCGGTGGGCTCATCTAATATTATTAAGTCTTTATCTCCGATAAGCGCTAAAAAAAGTGATAATTTCTTCTTTTCACCGCCCGAAAGATTGAATGCATACTTATTAAATAGCCTATTGACTCCTAATATATTTTTTATTTTTTCAATATCATACTTCGAACTAGTACTACCATAAACTTGAGAGTACAATTCAATATATTCTTTAACTTTTACGGATTTAAGGAAACTGTCGTTCTGTAGTTGTAAACCAATTTTCCGTTTTAATTGATTATCTAAGACACCTTTCACAACAGTATTACCATATAGTGCTATCTCCCCTGAATCTGGTCCAATTAGCCCAAGAATTAACTTTATTAAAGTGGATTTCCCTGCCCCATTAGGCCCGGCAAGTAGAGTTACACCTCTCTTACAAGTTATAGTATCATTTTCAAAAATAATTGTTGATTGATATTTTTTATATAAGTGTTTTATATCTAAGTAAACATCATTCATGAGTAATTCCTCCAACTGAAATTCCTAAAAGAGGCAACTCCGTCTGATCTAAGTTAAGATTTTTCGAAACTGCATCGTCAACAAAAGCAGCTATCATACAAGAACCTAATCCAAGATATGTTGATAACAGTGATATATTCTGTGAAAGGATACCACAGTCAATATTTGAAAATCTATAGCCTCTTTCTCCATACTTCCAAAGGAAGCGGTTAATATCTGTGACTACAAAGATATTTATATTTGCATATATAGGGAATTCTGTAGAATAGTTACTAAACAAATCAATTTCTGTAGAACCGACATACAGCTCGACCAAACAATTTTCACTTGGTGAGTAGTAGTAGTAAAGTCCATCCTCTAACTCTGCGACTTTCTTTACATATAGATAAAGATTAAATGGATTTAAACCTCCTGCCGCTGGAGAAAATGGCACAGGATAGTGCTTTTTGTTGTATGCATATTCGCGATATTTCTTAATACCATACGAATAATAAAGTAAGTTACTCAATTTCTCAAATGAAATTTCATTCTTGGCGTAGTCTCTTTTTGACTCTCTCTTTTCCAAAATGTTATATAGATTATCTGTATTAGTAAGGTTTAAATCTATGCGTAATGGAATTCTTTTTAACGACGACGAGAATATCTTCTCCGTATCTGGAGCTTGCTTATTTTTGGCTGCCGTCAGTGTTTTCAAGTCTACATTTTCAAAATGTTTATGGATTTCAATAATTGAATCTTTCATCTCTAGCCTCCCATTAGATAATCACTGGTGTATCTCAAAGATATGTGATAAAATGCGATCAGAATCTTCGTAACCTATTATATTCAACCAATTCAAATCATAAAATTGTTGAATTGCTCTCATTTTTAAAGTATTCTCTGGAATTGAGGATAATAAGCTTTGTAGTAAAAACGAAAGTTGACCAGCTAAAAGCAATGATTTCTGATAAGATTTTTCACCACAAGCTACTGCAAGACGCTTTGGGTTAACAAGGATACAAATCATTTCTTGTAGGGAATCCAAGTAAGCTTGTTCAGGATGAAGTTTTTGGATTTCATTTGAATCGTAGCTATAAATTTTCAAAAATAAATTTTCCTTAAGTAAATAGCGATAAACAATACCGTTTTTTAATAAAATAATATCACAAGCTAATAGCATCTCTTTTGCCATTTCAAAGTTTTTATGTAGAATATCGAAAAGATTTCCAGATGCTAGTTCATTATTTTTCTTCAATATTTCTTCATTGTCACTAAGAATATCTTTTTGCAAACTATAAACAGTAGAATGATACCAATCAATGGTCTCAGCTAAATTCTGGGCTATCATTTCGAGGGAATCATAGTCTGATTTAGAACTTCTTGAAAGTAGAATCTGTTTCTCAAATTGATAGGCATTTCCTAAACGTAAAAAATACTGAGTTTCATTATTCTTTTGTAAGTCAAATGAATCTGGGTAGGGTATTAAAGTTTCTTCCAAATTTAATTTGCTATCTTTAAATTCCATACTAATCTCCTATAAAAAGTCATGAGCTTTTTTATTTTCATTTCGACAACCTAAACAATATGGTTCTGGTAGAATATCAACAATATCATAGCGTAAACTTTCTAAATCAAATAAAAGTGCCCTGTTTTTTGTTTTTAATCGATTTGTAATTAAATAGTCTATAGTAAAATGTATTGAGTAGAAGATCAGTTGGCCTAATAAAAAGTTTGGAATCTGGTAATGCCCCTCTGTGTCGTTTTTATAAGCTAAGTAACTATCTTTATAAAAAAGTGCTGCTTCAAGTTGTACTTCCATTTCGTTATAACAAACTGTTTCATTGAATCACTTCAATTTTAGCACATAATGGTTTTCGAGTTATGATAGTATCACAACCAACCAGATTCTTTCGCGATATTAGCTGCCTCTGTTCGATTACCTGCATCTAGTTTCGAAAGAATATTGGTGACATAGTTTCGAACGGTCCCGTTTGAGAGGTAGAGCTTGTCCGCAATTTCTTGGTTGGACAGCCCCTGCGCAACTCCATGCAAAACAGCGACTTCTTGCTCGGTCAAGGGATTGGGATGAGTCATCATGACTTCCATCAGCTCTGGAGAATATTCCTTGCGCCCCTCTAACACCGTATGCAGGGTTTGCATGAGTTCGGCGATGCTTCGCTCTTTCAAGACATAGGCGTCGACTCCTGCTTTGACCGCTCGTTCAAAATAACCTGGACGTTTAAAGGTTGTAACGATAACCACCTTGGTTTCAGGCACTTCTTGTTTGATCCACTCGAGTGCTTCGAGTCCAGTCTTGACTGGCATTTCGACGTCAAGGATGGCAATATCTACTGCTTCTTTCTCCAAAACCTCGATAGCTTCGGCTCCATTTTTTGCCTGCAAGACAGTCTCTACATCTGGTTGAAAGCTTAAGAGCTGACACATGGCATCTCTCAGCATACTTTGATCTTCTGCGACTAATACTTTCATCTACTTTCTCTCCTTATAAGGCAGATGCACGCGCACCTCTGTGGGATCTTTCAAACTGACCAGCTCTACTTGACCTGAGAAGGCTGCTGCACGGTCACGGACTGTATGGAGTTCATTCCCTTTTACAGTTGCAAATCCTTTCCCGTCATCTCTGACTGTCAGGACCAATTCCTGATCTGTACGTTCCAGTTTTAGATAGGCTTTTTCAGCGCTGGCATGTTTGATGATATTGGTCGCAAGTTCTAGCAAAATCATAGCAGCCGTCGACTCCACATCCTGAGTCAAGCTTGCCTTGTCCAAGTGATTGTCAACTTGAACTTCAATGCCAGCAATCTCAAGCATCTTCTTGACAGTCTCTAGCTCTGAAGCTAGGGTCCGTGATTTCAGATTTTCCACAATGGTTCGCACTTCATTCATGGAATCCTTGCTGATCTGGTGAATTTCTTTTAATTCCTTCTCCACCTGTGGATAAGCCTCCATCTGAAATAACTGCAGGGCCAGATCTGTCTTGACACTCAGCATAGCAAAAGTATGTCCCAGACTATCATGCAAATCCTGACCGATACGACTGCGTTCATTTTCAGCAAGCAATAGATTTATCTGGGCATTTTGCTTGGCCTGAGCTTCTTTCAAATCCTCGACAATGCGAATCCGAACCAAGCCCAATGTCATCAAATCGACAAAAGTAAGAATCCCAAGCTCAAAGGCTACAGCCTCAGTTTCGACTGACTGAAACATCATGAGTTGTCCAACAACAAGAACTTGAGCAAGGAGAAAAGTCCAGACATGCAGAGAACGAAGACTCCGCACCCTGAAATGATAAATTAAGAGATTAGAAAGGTAAAAGAAAAACCAGATATAATTAACAGCAACAAAGGCAGTATTCCCAACTACATAAGTCAGCATGAGGCCCCAATATAGCCAAGATAGGCGCTGGCTCTTAGTTGTTAAAACACCCAAATACGCCACTACAAATAGAATATCAATCAATAAATGCCAGGCAGAAAGCCACCCAGTCACTACAAGTAGGATGGGGAAAATCATAAAAATTAAACTGGCCCAAAACATATAGTGTATGCTTTTCAGTCTTTCAAGCATTAAGCATTCTCCTTATGACCTTGGAGGTAAATAGTCAAACCAAATAAAACTGCTGAAAAAACAAGTAGATAAACTGTGGCTGATAAATTGATGCCACCCTCGTTTAAGAAGGTCTTGATCAATTCCATCAACTGATAGCTTGGTAGACGCTTCCCGATTGCTTGCATCCAGTCTGGAAATAAAGAGACGGGCATCCAGAGTCCACCTAAAACAGCCAAGCCAAAGTAAAGAAGATTGCCTACGACAGACATCAACTGACTAGTTGGTAAGAGAGTCAAGGTCAAACCAAGCGCTACAAAGGCAACACTTCCTACTATCAGCAAGAACGCAGCCCCAATCCAGTTTCCAAGAGACATATCCACCCCTCTTACAAAATGCCCAACTGAGAAAACAACCAGGATTGAGACCAAATAATCAACTATCATACTTGTTATCTTTGATAGATAATATTCTACCATATTTACTGGAGTATGGCGTAATGTTTTCTGCCAGTTGTTGATTTTATCGGTATGTAAAACAACTGGGAATGAAAAGATAGCTGTCGACATCATGGAAAAGGCCGTCATGGAGATGAGGTAGTCGCGCATAAAATTAGCCGGCCCACCTGGTGTATCCTGGTACATGCCTGAAAAGAATAAATAGAAGGCCGTCGGCATTCCTACGGATAATAGATAATAGACTAATTGTCGTTTGGTCAATAGAAATTCTATCTTGTTTAGTGCGATCCATCGTTTCATCTTAGTCATCTCCCTTTTGTGTTTCTTCAAAGATTGTATCTAGCAAGCTACGGTTATTGACTTCAATTTCTTGAATCCTACAGCCTGCCTGTACTAACAGTTCCCAGAAAGCATCCGCTTCACGTGTGACTACTTGCAGGGCATCTTGTTTTTGTGACCAGTTTTCAACCAAGTTAGACTGCTCAATGACTTTCTTGTAAGCCATAGGTAGGATGAAGTGCTTTTCAATCTCTTCACTGCGCATGGCTAGAGGGGTTGTATCACGGATCAACTCTCCCTTATTTAAAACCAAAATCCGGTCCGCTGTATGCTCTACTTCCTCAATATAATGAGACGAATAAAGAATGGTGACTCCCTGCGCTTTTAGGTCCTGAACAATTTCCCAAAAGCGTTGACGGGTTGAAGTATCCATGGCAGCAGTTGGCTCATCTAAAAAGACAAGCTTTGGTCGCCCAATCAAGGTCAAGACAAAAGAGAAGAGACGCTTTTGCCCACCTGACAATTTTTCTGCCAATTGTTCTTTTTGTTGCTGGTCAAACTGCAATAGTTGATCGATTTCCTGGTTGTTCAAGGGATTTGGGTAAATGCTTTGAAAGAAAGCAATCAACTCTTTGACCTTTAATTTCTGAACGATAACATTTTCTTGAGGGAGGTAGGATCTTGTGTAGTCTAACTGAGAACTCGTCACTGGCAAGCCTTGGATGGATACTTGACCGCTGGTGACCAGTTTATCTCCTAGCAAACAGTCCAAGAGTGTGGTCTTTCCAGCACCATTGGGACCAATCAAGGCGACGCATTCACCTTCAGCTACCTTAAAGGAAATATCTTTCAATATAGCCTTACCCTTGATGGTTTTATTTAAGCTTTCTACCTTAATCATGTTCATGATATTCTCCTTTCTGCCACTCCTTTCCCATCGGAAAGGCGATTAAAATCATAAATCCTAGTCCCCAGGCACCACGGATGACTTGGTGAAGGAAGGCTTGGTCAAACCACCCTGTAAACATTTCGACCAACCATACCACTAGTGATAGTCCAATAAAGAGATAGAGAATCGCTTTTTTCATTTTTCAAACTCCTTTTTCACATCTGAGACCAATTTCAAGCTTTCTCGTATCAACCAAGACATGATTCCAAAACTTGCAAATATCTCCCAAGGAAAATGATAAAAGCCTTCATCCAATCCTGAAAACATGAGATAAGTCATGACTCCTGCTGCTACTAAACTCATTGCGACAATTACTTTATCTTTCATTTTTTCTTCCTCCATTTGATACATCTAGTATAATTCTTTGAATGTAGAATCACTAGAAGCTTCTGTCATGAGGAGATATGACAAATGTCACAAAAAAAGATGGAACAGAAATTACTAGATTGGGGCAATTTTCTAGTTCCAATCAACTACCCCGTTAAAAACTCATTACAAACCAAAAAGAGGCTGGGACAAAAGTCCTAGCCTCTAAATTGTTTTTGGATTGTCGAGCAAGACGCAGTGGTTGAGTGGGCTCTACTACGCTGATTTCATCAGCTTTTACAGCCCTACTCAACTGTGCGGAGGTGGGACGACGAAATCGAATTCTAACGAATTACCGATTTCTGTCCCACTCTCTCTTTCATTTTCTATTTAATCTTTATTCCACACTGAAAAGATATGGATACACTGGTTGTTGACCTTGGTGAATTTCTACTTCGACATCTTCGAATTCTTCTGTGATTTCTTGAGCGATTTGGTTAGCTAATTCTTCGCTTCCATCTTCACCGACATAGAAGGTTACAATTTCACTGTCTTCGTCCAACATATGTTTCAAAGTTTCAGTCAAGGTTTGGTGCATATCAGGATTTGATACAAGGATCTTACCATCCACCATACCAAGATTGTCATTTTCATGAATTTCTAGACCATCAATAGTCGTGTCACGAACGGCTGTTGTTACACTACCGCTGACAACATCGCCAAGAGCTGCAGTCATACGCTCTTGGTTTTCTTCGATAGACTTACTTGGATCAAAGGCAAGAAGACTTGTCAAACCTTGAGGAAGAGTACGAGCCTCTACCACTACTGCTGGTTGCTCCAATACTTCGGCTGCAGATTGAGCCGCCATGAAGATGTTTTTGTTGTTTGGCAAGAAGATGATGTTACGAGCATTGACTTTCTCAACGGCCTTTACAAAGTCTTCTGTCGAAGGGTTCATGGTTTGTCCACCTTCGATAACATAATCCACACCTTGAGCACGGAAGATATTTGCCAACCCTTGTCCAGCTACTACAGCGATAAGAGCATATTCTTTTTCTTCAGCTGGCTTGCTGACTTGAGCGGCTTCTTTCTCAACCTGTGCTTCGTGTTGGTTACGCATATTGTCAACTTTTACCTTGACCAAGCTACCATATTTGAGACCTTCTTGCATAACAAGTCCTGGATCTTCTGTATGGACGTGAACTTTTACGATTTCATCATCATTGACAACAAGCAATGAATCTCCAAGGTCGTTCAAGTAGTTACGGAATTCTTCGTAGTCAAACTCTTTAGCGTACGTTGGACCTTGTTTAAGGGCAACCATGATTTCTGTACAGTATCCAAAGGTAATGTCTTCTGTTGCCACATGTCCAGCTACTGACTTGTGGTGTTCAGCATTGATCATCTCACCCATATTAGCTGGAGTCGCTACAAAGTCTTCAGACGCACTGTATTCACCAGTAAGAGCTGAAAGGAAGCCTTCATAGATGAAGACCAAACCTTGACCACCTGAGTCCACAACTCCAACTTCCTTCAAGACTGGAAGCATGTCTGGAGTCTTAGCAAGAGCTATTTTAGCACCTTCCAAGGCTGCGCGCATGACTTCAACAGCGTCATCTGTTTGCTCAGCTTTTTTCTTAGCACCGATAGCAGCACCACGAGAAACTGTCAAAATCGTTCCTTCAACTGGCTTCATAACAGCCTTGTAGGCTACTTCAACACCAGATTGGAAGGCAAAGGCTAGGTCTTTTCCTGTTAACTCTTCTTTGGTTTTGATGGCTTGCGAAAATCCGCGGAAAAGCTGAGAAGTGATAACTCCAGAGTTCCCACGCGCACCCATCAAGAGACCTTTAGCCAAGATACTTGCAGCCTCACCAACAGTTGAAGCTGGTTTGTCTGCTACTTCTTTGGCACCATTTTCGATAGTCATTCCCATATTTGTTCCTGTATCTCCATCTGGAACTGGGAAGACGTTCAATGAGTTGACATATTCGGCTTGCTTGTTCAAACGAGTTGATGCAGCCTGTACCATTTCTTGAAATAAGCTTGTAGTAATATTTGACACGATTATTCTCCTACAACTTTGATATTTTGAATGTAGACATTTACAGTTTGAGCAGTGATGCCAAGTTGGTTTTCCAAACTAAAACGTACACGCTCTTGGATGTTTTTTGACACTTCGCTAATCTTAGTTCCATAGCTCAACACGGTATATACATCAACTGCAATGCTACCATCTTCGGCCGCTTTTACAACGACACCTTTAGAATAATTTTCCTTCCCAAGAAGGGATTGGAAATTATCTTTGAGGGCTTTCTTACTAGCCATACCGACCACACCAAAAATCTCAGTTGCTGCACCGCCTACAACGGTAGCAATCACTTCATCTGTTAGTTCGATTTGACCATCTTTTGTATTAATTTTTACAGTCATCCTTTTTACCTCAACTAGTTGATACTCTATTTTATCATATTTCAGCCCAAGTGTAAAAGCAGAATACTGTATTGGCGGATATTTGCTCCTTTGACAAGTGATTTTGTACTTAGAGCAAAAGAAAAAGACCTGATGGCCTTTTACTCTTTATTAAACGCGTTCAACTTTACCTGATTTCAAAGCACGAGCTGAAGCCCAAACTTTTTTAGGTTTACCATCGATAAGTACAGTAACTTTTTGAAGGTTTGGTTTTACGGCACGTTTTGTTTGGTTCATCGCGTGTGAACGGTTGTTTCCTGATACAGTCTTACGACCTGTAAAGTAACATACTTTAGCCATTTGTGTTTTCCTCCTATTAGATCTAATATAGCGGATGTGCTAGCACCACATACTGTACTATGTTATCACACTTTCTCTTTTTTGGCAAGGGGATTGGAAGATTTTTTTATTTAGATAACTTCTCAAAGTAACTTCCACTTGTCTGACCAAAGTGGAAGTTAGTCTAAAACGGATTTTTATGGTGGAATTAAGTATGAGACGTTTGAGTTAGAAATGAGGTCTACTATGACAAAACATAAA
>NZ_JASHHD010000023.1:0-13430 GCF_047459985.1 Streptococcus mitis | reverse complement strand
TTTATGTTTTGTCATAGTAGACCTCATTTCTAACTCAAACGTCTCATACTTAATTCCACCATAAAAATCCGTTTTAGACTAACTTCCACTTTGGTCAGACAAGTGGAAGTTACTTTGAGAAGTTACCAGCTGAAATATTTCACCTATATTTTTTCTTAACCTTTGACTATTCTGCAAAATTATCGTAAAATAAAGAGTAAATGATAAAATGAGGTCAGAGTCTGTTCGCTCTGGCGATAGTAGTATAAATGAGGAGAAACGCTTTGGAATTAGAAGTATTTGCTGGGCAAGAAAAAAGTGAACTATCTATGATTGAGGTAGCGCGTGCTATCTTGGAACTTCGTGGTCGCGATCATGAGATGCATTTTAGCGATCTTGTAAACGAAATTCAAAACTACCTTGGAACATCAAACAGCGATATCCGCGAAGCCTTGCCTTTGTTCTACACAGAGTTGAACTTTGACGGTAGCTTTATCTCTCTTGGAGATAACAAATGGGGCCTTCGTTCATGGTATGGAGTAGATGAAATTGATGAAGAAATCATTGCACTTGAAGAAAGTGACGATGAAGAAGTAGCACCTAAAGCTAAGAAAAAACGTGTTAATGCCTTCATGGACGGAGATTCAGATGCCATTGATTATGGTGCAGATGATCCTGAAGATGAGGACGCTTACGAAGAAGACCCAGCCCTTTCTTATGACGATGAAAATCCAGATGACGAGAAGAATGAAGTTGAAGCCTACGATGCTGAAATCAACGAAATCGCACCAGATGATCTAGATGAAGAAGTCGATCTTAATGAAGAAGACGACGAAGACTCTGAAGAAGAGGAAGAATAAAAATAAAAAGGAGTTGGAGCTGGAATCGGTCTATCAAGTCTCGATTTCCTAGTCCAGCTTTTTTGTATTAGTCTGAATTAGTTTTGTAAGCTGGAATGCGCCAAGTCAACGATTTGTTCTATTTGACAAATGCTTCATTTTGAGGTAAGATATTGTTCGGGCACCTCTTTTAGAGGTCGGAGCTCCCTAGTTATTAGGGAGCTATTTTTGTTTTTCCAAGAAGCTTTTCTTCTTGGGGTGTAGTTATTGATGAAGGTCTTGTTTTCTCAATCCCCTGTTAGTGAACAAGACCTTGAGCATTTTAGAAAGAGGAATCTATGTCTACGAAATATATTTTTGTCACTGGTGGTGTGGTATCGTCTATTGGGAAAGGAATTGTTGCAGCGAGCCTTGGGCGTCTTTTGAAAAACCGTGGTTTGAAGGTGACCATTCAAAAATTTGACCCTTATATCAATATTGACCCAGGAACTATGAGCCCTTACCAGCACGGAGAAGTATTTGTAACAGATGATGGGGCTGAGACAGATTTGGACTTAGGCCACTATGAGCGTTTCATCGATATCAACCTCAACAAATACTCAAACGTGACAACTGGTAAAATCTACAGCGAAGTTCTTCGTAAGGAACGCCGTGGAAAGTACCTTGGAGCAACTGTCCAGGTTATTCCTCATATTACAGATGCTTTGAAAGAAAAAATCAAGCGTGCTGCTCTTACGACAGACTCTGATGTCATTATTACAGAGGTTGGTGGAACAGTCGGGGATATCGAGTCACTTCCATTCTTAGAAGCTCTTCGTCAGATGAAGGCAGATGTGGGTGCAGATAATGTCATGTATATCCATACGACCTTGCTTCCTTACCTCAAGGCAGCTGGTGAAATGAAGACAAAACCAACTCAACACTCTGTCAAAGAATTGCGTGGTTTGGGAATCCAGCCTAATATGTTGGTCATCCGTACTGAAAAGCCAGCTGGACAAGGAATTAAAAATAAACTGGCCCAGTTCTGTGATGTGGCACCAGAAGCTGTCATCGAGTCCTTGGATGTGGATCATCTTTACCAAATTCCGCTTAATCTGCAAGCACAAGGTATGGATCAAATTGTTTGTGACCATTTGAAAATTGATGCACCTGCAGCAGATATGACAGAGTGGTCAGCTATGGTTGACAAGGTCATGAACCTCAAAAAACAAGTCAAGATTGCTCTTGTTGGTAAGTATGTTGAGTTGCAAGATGCCTACATTTCTGTCGTAGAGGCCTTGAAACACTCAGGTTATGCCAATGATGCAGAAGTCAAGATTGATTGGGTCAATGCTAACGATGTGACAGCTGACAATGTGGCAGAACTCCTATCTGATGCTGACGGAATCATCGTGCCAGGTGGTTTTGGTCAACGTGGCACAGAAGGTAAGATTGAAGCGATTCACTATGCGCGTGAAAATGATGTACCAATGCTGGGAGTCTGCTTGGGTATGCAGTTGACCTGTATCGAGTTTGCCCGTAATGTCTTAGGTCTTGAAGGAGCTAATTCAGCAGAGCTAAATCCTGATACCAAATACCCTATCATCGATATCATGCGTGATCAGATTGATGTTGAGGACATGGGTGGTACCCTTCGTTTGGGACTTTATCCTTCTAAGTTAAAACGTGGTTCTAAGGCAGCGGCAGCTTATCATAACAAAGAGGTGGTGCAACGCCGTCACCGTCACCGTTATGAATTTAACAATGCCTTCCGTGAACAGTTTGAAGGAGCAGGTTTTGTCTTTTCAGGCGTTTCACCAGACAACCGCTTGGTAGAAATTGTGGAAATTCCAGAAAACAAATTCTTTGTGGCTTGTCAGTACCACCCAGAGCTTTCAAGTCGTCCAAACCGCCCAGAAGAACTCTACACTGCTTTTGTAACAGCAGCGGTTGAGAACAGCAATTAGCAAAATCAGAACCTTTGAGAACAATCTCAGAGGTTTTTTGCTTGCAAATTTAGGATATGAGTTGCAAAATAAAAACATAGTGATATAATTAACATAAAAAACAGGAGGAAATCCCATGAAAAAAATCACACTATTTAGTTTGTCTCTAGCAGGTCTAGCTTTACTAGCTTTCCCTCATTCAGGAAAGGCGTTCGAGCTTGAAGAAGAATGGGTCATTAAGGGTGGTGTTCAATATCAAGATGGCAAAATTCTTCGATTTGAAAATGGACATGAAGTAGATATCAAAGTCTTAGATTTGCCAAAAACTGAGAAAATCGAGTGGAAAGTTACTTTAAATGGTCAGGATCAGACAGTCAATTTCCTAGGTCAAGAAAGGGACAAGTCTATGATTGGCGTAGAGGGGCGTTACCTGAATTTCTATGTACCCTATGGCTACAGAGGAGATATCAAAGTAGAAGCCAAGAGTGGAAATGAAACAAAGACCTGGTCCACTAAAGTAGTTGATGATGTGTATCATGACGGTGGAAAGAGTGGCTACTACCATATTAAAGAATCAAATGATCAATACACCTACCTTGATACTAAATGGGACTATCAAACTAAGACCTACACAGCTACCTTACCAGAAACTGTCAATGGTCAAAAAGTCTATGCTTGGGCAGACTATGACAATGGTGAGTTAAAACTTACAAAACCAGAATCTATCAGTCATTACTACAAGGGTGGGGGATCTTTCCAAGAACTTTATCCAATTGTAAAAGCAGAAAGCTGGTTAAAATCACATCAGAACTGGTATTATCAAAAACAAGGTCAATTAGTTCAAAATGCTTGGGTTAAGGACAATGGAAACTGGTACTTTATGAATGACAAAGGAGTTATGTTTAATCAAACATGGCTCTATCAAGGTGACAGTTGGTATGCCTTTAAGTCATCAGGAGCCATGATTTCAGCTGATTGGTTATATGATAATGGGTCTTGGTATTACCTAAAAGACTCAGGTTCAATGGCAACAGGCTGGCTTAAAGATGGTGGCACTTGGTATTACCTAAACAAGTCAGGTTCAATGGAGACAGGCTGGGTGAAGGATCAGGGTGAATGGTATTACCTAAAAGATTCAGGTGCAATGGCAACAGGCTGGGTCAAGGACAATGGTAAGTGGTACTATCTGGCTTCATCTGGTAAAATGCTTCGTAATACATACACACCTGATGGTTACTACGTTGGCAACTCAGGTGCCTGGCAATAAGAATAATAATCTTCGAAAATCTCTTCAAACTACGTCAGCGTCGCCTTACCGTAGGTATGGTTACTGACTTCGTCAGTCTTATCTACAACCTCAAAACAGTGTTTTGAGCTGACTTCGTCAGTCCTATCTGCAACCTCAAAAAGGTGTTTTGAGCTGACTTCGTCAGTTTTATCTGCAACCTCAAAGCTGTGCTTTGAGCAACCTGCGGCTAGCTTCCTAGTTTGCTCTTTGATTTTCATTGAGTACAAGAAGTCCTTTTCCTTAAAGGAAGAGGCTTTTTACTTGCTTTTCTGCTGCTTCCTCATTTGTCCTAAAGCCTTTTTTGTGTTAAAATGAATGGTATGAAAGCTAAAAAAATGTGGATGGCAGGTCTGGCTCTGCTTGGTATTGGGAGCCTTGCCCTTGCTACGAAAAAAGTTGCAGATGACCATAAGCTCATGAAAACTCAGGAAGAGTTGACAGCGATTGTACGAGACCATTTTTCAGACATGGGAGAAATTGCGACCCTCTATGTTCAAGTTTACGAAAGCAGTCTGGAGACCTTGGTTGGTGGCGTCATTTTTGAGGATGGCCGTCATTATACCTTTGTCTATGAGAATGAAGACCTAGTCTATGAGGAGGAAGTCTTATGATACAACCAGCAAGTTTAGAAGAATTGGCATCTTTAGTAGGAAAAGATGGCAAGAAGGTCTTTCTTTTTGTGGCGGATTGGTGTGGCGATTGTCGTTATATCTATCCTGCCTTGCCAGAAATTGAGGAGACCAATCCAGAGTTCACCTTTATTCGAGTGGACCGAGACCAGTATATGGATTTGGCTAAACTCTGGGATGTTTACGGGATTCCTAGTCTTGTTGTTCTAGAAAAGGACAAGGAAATCGGCCGTTTTGTTAATCGCGACCGTAAAAGCAAGCAACAAATTAACGACTTTTTAGCAGGACTGAAATAGGAGAAAAGAGATTCAATGATTTTTACATATAACAAAGAACATGTCGGTGATGTCCTTATGGTCATCGTGAAAAATAGCGGAGATGCCAAACTGGACGTGGAGCGCAAAGGCAAGGTAGCCCGTGTTTTCCTCAAAGATAGTGGGGAAACAGTGGCTTGGAATATTTTTGAAGTTTCCAGTTTATTTGAAATTGCAGAGCGCGGTCAAGTCTTTTTGACAGATGAGCAAGTCGCTCGTTTGAACCAAGAATTACAAACGGAAGGTTTTGCAGAAGAAATTATCAATGACAAAGAGCCTAAGTTTGTTGTCGGTGAGATTGTCGAGATGGTAGCCCATCCAGATAGTGACCACCTCAACATCTGCCAAGTTGCAGTCGCAAGTGACAAGACAGTACAAATCGTTGCAGGGGCTCCTAATGCGCGTGTTGGGTTGAAAACCATTGTAGCTCTTCCTGGTGCCATGATGCCCAAAGGAAATCTTATTTTCCTAGGCGAACTTCGTGGAGAAAAGAGTTTTGGTATGATGTGTAGCCCTCGTGAATTACATCTGCCAAATGCTCCGCAGAAACGTGGAGTTATTGAATTATCAGAAGACCAAGTTGTCGGAACTCCATTCGACCCAGCTAAACACTGGACTGCCTAGGAAGTTGACAGTATCTGATAGACCAGCTAGAAGGAAATAAGATGGCAAAAAATGTAGTGATTACAGGAGCGACATCAGGAATCGGTGAAGCGATTGCGCGTGCTTATCTGGAGCAGGGTGAGAATGTCGTTCTAACCGGACGACGGATAGATAGATTAGAAGCCCTCAAGTCGGAGTTTGCAGAGGTCTTTCCAAATCAAGCAGTTTGGACTTTTCCGCTAGATGTGACGGATATGGCCATGGTGAAGGCCGTCTGCTTTGATATTCTAGAAACGATAGGGAACATTGATATTTTGGTCAACAACGCCGGACTGGCTCTAGGTTTAGCACCTTATCAGGACTATGAAGAGCTGGATATGTTGACCATGCTGGATACCAACGTCAAAGGTTTGATGGCAGTCACTCGCTGTTTCTTGCCAGCAATGGTAAAAGCCAATCAAGGACATATCATCAATATGGGTTCAACTGCAGGAATCTACGCCTATGCTGGTGCCGCTGTCTATTCAGCAACCAAGGCTGCGGTTAAGACCTTTTCAGATGGTCTGCGAATTGATACCATTGCAACGGATATTAAAGTGACGACCATTCAACCAGGGATTGTCGAAACAGATTTTTCGACGGTACGTTTTCACGGTGATAAAGAGCGGGCTGCGACGGTTTATCAGGGAATAGAAGCCTTGCAAGCTCAGGATATTGCAGACACAGTGGTCTATGTGACCAGTCAACCTCGTCGTGTGCAGATTACAGATATGACCATTATGGCCAATCAACAGGCGACAGGTTTCATGGTTTATAAAAAATAAAAAAATTCCTCGAAAAGTTACAAATTTCTGTAACTTTTTTTGATTTCCTACGAATAGATAAGTAGGAGGAAGAAAATATGTATAATAAAGTTATCTTGATTGGACGTTTAACGTCTACACCAGAATTGCACAAAACCAACAATGACAAGTCAGTAGCGCGAGCGACTATTGCAGTTAACCGTCGTTACAAAGACCAAAACGGGGAACGCGAAGCTGACTTTGTCAATATGGTCCTATGGGGCAGACTAGCAGAAAGCTTGGCCAGCTACGGAACTAAAGGTAGTCTCATTTCAGTGGATGGAGAACTTCGTACCCGTCGTTTTGAGAAAAATGGTCAGATGAACTATGTGACCGAAGTACTTGTTACAGGATTCCAATTATTAGAAAGTCGTGCCCAACGTGCCATGCGTGAAAATAACGCGGGCCAAGACTTAGCGGACTTGGTCTTGGAAGAGGAAGAATTACCATTTTAATACTCTTCGAAAATCAAATTCAAACTACGTCAGCTTCGCCTTGCCGTGCTCAAGTACAGCCTGCGGCTAGCTTCCTAGTTTGCACTTTGATTTTCATTGAGTATAAACATTGAAAAGTCTGAGTTGATCTCAGGCTTTTTATCTTGAGAAAGTCAGACTTTTTTCTTGACTATTTCTGACCAAGTGATACAATAGAACTATGAATTAGCACTCATATGTAAAGAGTGCTAATAATTTCTATCTCATTATGGAGGAAATCAGATGTTGAAACCATTAGGAGACCGTGTGGTCTTAAAAATCGAAGAAAAAGAACAAACTGTTGGAGGCTTTGTCCTTGCAGGCTCAGCCCAAGAAAAAACTAAAACAGCCCAAGTTGTGGCTACTGGACAAGGTGTTCGTACCTTGAACGGTGACTTGGTTGCTCCAAGTGTTAAATCTGGAGACCGTGTCTTAGTTGAAGCCCACGCAGGTCTTGATGTCAAAGATGGAGATGAAAAGTACGTCATCGTAGGTGAAGCTAACATCTTGGCTATCATTGAAGAATAGAAGGAGAAAGTAAGTATGTCAAAAGAAATTAAATTTTCATCAGATGCCCGTTCAGCTATGGTCCGTGGTGTCGATATCCTTGCAGATACTGTTAAAGTAACCTTGGGACCAAAAGGTCGTAATGTCGTTCTTGAGAAATCATTTGGTTCACCCTTGATTACCAATGACGGTGTAACTATTGCCAAAGAAATTGAATTGGAAGACCATTTTGAAAATATGGGTGCCAAATTGGTATCAGAAGTAGCTTCAAAAACCAATGATATCGCTGGTGACGGAACAACGACTGCAACAGTCTTGACCCAAGCTATCGTCCGTGAAGGAATCAAAAATGTCACTGCAGGTGCCAATCCAATCGGTATTCGTCGTGGGATTGAAACAGCAGTTGCCACAGCTGTAGAAGCCTTGAAAAACAATGCCATCCCTGTTGCCAATAAAGAAGCCATTGCTCAGGTTGCTGCCGTGTCTTCTCGTTCTGAAAAAGTCGGCGAATACATTTCTGAAGCAATGGAAAAAGTTGGCAAAGACGGAGTCATCACCATTGAAGAGTCACGTGGTATGGAAACAGAACTTGAAGTTGTAGAAGGTATGCAGTTCGACCGTGGTTATCTTTCACAGTACATGGTGACAGATAGCGAGAAAATGGTGGCTGACCTTGAAAATCCGTACATTTTGATTACTGATAAGAAGATTTCAAATATTCAAGAAATCTTGCCACTTCTAGAAAGCATTCTCCAAAGTAACCGTCCGCTCTTGATTATTGCGGATGATGTGGATGGTGAGGCTCTTCCAACCCTTGTTTTGAACAAGATTCGTGGAACCTTCAACGTGGTAGCAGTTAAGGCGCCTGGATTTGGTGACCGTCGCAAAGCCATGCTTGAAGATATCGCCATCTTAACAGGCGGAACTGTTATCACTGAAGACCTTGGTCTTGAGTTGAAAGATGCGACAATTGAGGCGCTTGGTCAAGCAGCTAAAGTGTCTGTAGATAAAGATAGCACAGTCATTGTAGAAGGTGCAGGAAATCCTGAAGCAATTGCCAACCGTGTAGCTGTCATCAAGTCTCAAATCGAAACAACAACTTCAGAATTCGACCGTGAAAAACTCCAAGAGCGCTTAGCGAAGTTGTCAGGTGGTGTCGCAGTGATCAAGGTCGGCGCTGCAACTGAAACTGAGTTGAAAGAAATGAAACTCCGCATCGAAGATGCCCTCAACGCTACTCGTGCAGCCGTTGAAGAAGGAATCGTTGCTGGTGGTGGAACAGCCCTTGTAAATGTCATTCCAGCCGTGGCTAATTTGGAATTGACAGGAGACGAAGCAACAGGGCGCAATATTGTTCTCCGCGCCTTGGAAGAACCTGTTCGTCAAATCGCTCATAATGCGGGATTTGAAGGTTCTATCGTTATCGATCGCTTGAAAAATGCTGAGCTTGGTACAGGTTTCAACGCAGCAACTGGCGAGTGGGTCAACATGATTGATCAAGGGATTATCGACCCAGTTAAAGTGAGTCGTTCAGCCCTACAAAATGCAGCATCTGTAGCCAGCTTGATTTTGACAACAGAAGCGGTTGTAGCCAATAAACCAGAACCAGTAGCCCCAGCTCCAGCAATGGATCCAAGTATGATGGGCGGGATGATGTAAGATTTATACTCTTCGAAAATCAAATTCAAACCACGTCAACGTCGCCTTGCCATAGGTATGGTTACTGACTTCGTCAGTCTTATCTACAACCTCAAAGCAATGCTTTGAGCAACCTGCGGCTAGTTTCCTAGTTTGCTCTTTGATTTTCATTGAGTATTAGCTACGAAGTAATTCATAAGAAACACAAAAGGAGGGAATGCCTATCCCTCCTTTTTATGATATTCCCTTCTAAATAGATTTGAGCTCTCCTAACTTATATGATAAAATAAGACTAGAAAAAGGAGAAAAACATGATCGATGTAGAAGAAATTCTGAGCAAGATGAACCCTAATCAGAAGATTAATTATGACCGTGTCATGCAGAAGATGGTACAAGTATGGGAGAAAAATGAGCAACGGCCGACCATTCTTATGCATGTTTGCTGTGCCCCTTGCAGTACCTATACCTTAGAATACCTGACCAAATACGCTGATGTGACCATTTATTTTGCCAATTCTAATATCCATCCCAAGGCAGAATACCACAAGCGGGCCTATGTTACTAAGAAATTTGTCAGTGATTTCAATGAGCGGACAGGAAATACGGTCCAGTACCTAGAAGCTCCCTACGAACCTAATGAATACCGTAAGTTAGTTAGAGGACTGGAAGAAGAACCAGAAGGTGGAGACCGTTGCAAGGTTTGTTTTGACTACCGACTGGATAAGACAGCGCAAGTGGCTATGGATTTAGGCTTTGACTATTTTGGTTCAGCCTTGACCATTAGTCCTCATAAGAATTCTCAAACCATTAACAGCATCGGAATCGATGTGCAAAAGATTTATACAACCCACTATCTTCCAAGTGATTTCAAGAAAAATCAGGGTTACAAACGTTCAGTAGAGATGTGTGAAGAATACGACATCTATCGCCAATGTTACTGTGGATGCGTCTATGCAGCCCAAGCCCAGAATATTGACCTGGTTCAAGTTAAGAAGGACGCCACAGCGTTCATGCTTGATAAGGATGTTGAAAAAGACTATTCCCACATCAAATTTACTGTTACGAAATTAGATATATAGAAATCCACCCAGCTGAAAAGCTGGGTTTTTAAAATAAAAAAACCGGGGCCTTAACCCCAGTTTGACAACTTTACCGATTCTTTAGTTCTACATAGCGCTTGTACCAAATATTGACATAGGCTTCTGAGAAGGGGCCTCGTTCATTGTTAATCCAATCAACAAGAATCTTGACATGCTCTTTCAAAATATAGTCTAAATCATCAGAATACTTCATTTTGCGTTTATGGCGCTCATACTCTTCAACGTCTAAGAGACGCTTTTCACCATCAGTGAAGACCTTGACATCCAAATCATAGTCGATGTATTTTAAAGCTTCTTCGTCCAGATAATAAGGGCTAGCCATATTGCAGTAGTAGGAAATCCCATTATCACGGATCATAGCAATGATATTAAACCAATATTTTTTGTGAAAGTAAACAATAGCCGGTTCTCGAGTTACCCAACGACGACCGTCACTTTCGGTAACAAGTGTGTGGTCGTTGACGCCGATAATAGCGTTTTCTGTTGTTTTTAGTACCATGGTGTCTCTCCAAGTACGGTGAAGACTCCCATCATGCTTATAACTTTGAATTGTAATAAAGTCGCCTTCTTTTGGAAGTTTCATAACTAACCAACTTTCTACAATTTATAAGTTTATCGTTTACTATTGTATCACATTTTTGTTTAAAGTTCTTAGTTTTTCATGAAAAAATTATAGATATTCTCTGAGAGCGCTGGCTATATCCGAAAAATCGTAGCCTTTTCGTGCTAAAACTTGAGTTAAACGCTGTTTAAGTTCGTATCCTTCATACTTTCGGGCATACTTAGCATATTGCTTATCAAGTTCCTTGAAGATGAGTTCCTGAGTCGTATCTTGGTCAACTTGACTATCCAACTGGTCAAAGGCACTTTTAGCATCAGAGTAAGAGAAGCCCTTGTTGGTCAAGTTCTGGATAATCTTATCTTGTAAGGCACGAGCTGGAAGTTTTCCCTCATATTTTTTCAATAGTTTATTCGCTACACGTTGAGCAACTTCAGAAAAATCAAAATCGTTCAATATTTCTTCTATAGTAGATTTTGAAATCCCTTTTTGTGCAAGTTTCTGAGTCAGTACATAAGGTCCCTTGTCTCCTGAAAGTTGATTGGCATTGATGATAGCATAAGCGTACTGTCCATCATTAATCCAATTATCCTCTTTAAGATTAGCAATGACTTGAGAAACTATGTTTTCATCAATATCGTATTTTTTCAGATATTCTCTTACTTCTTTTTCAGTGCGTGCTTTAAAGGATAGGTGATAGAGAGCTAGATTCTTACTATAAGAAAATTGAGCAAAGTCCTGTATCTCTTTCAATTCTTCTTGGCTTATCACCTTATTTCTCGATAACATAAAACGAACAATTGTATCTTCAGTAATGTAGAATTTGTCGTTATTATCAAGCTCCATCAGATAGAGTCTTTTTTTCTTTTCAAGTTTTGTGATTTTCATAGTTCTATTATAACTCAAAATGTGATAAGATAGGGGTATGAATCTGAAAGTGAAACAAAAAATACCATTAAAAATCAAGCGCATGGGAATTAATGGTGAGGGAATTGGTTTTTATCAAAAAACGTTGGTCTTTGTACCTGGAGCTCTCAAAGGAGAAGATATCTATTGTCAGATTACTTCTATTAAACGCAACTTTGTTGAAGCAAAATTACTAAAGGTCAACAAGAAGTCTAAATTTCGAGTTGTGCCAGCTTGTACTATCTATAATGAATGTGGTGGTTGCCAAATCATGCACCTCCATTATGATAAACAACTGGAGTTCAAGACAGACTTGCTTCACCAAGCGCTGAAAAAATTTGCTCCTGTAGGATATGAAAATTATGAAATTCGTCCAACGATTGGAATGCAGGAACCAAAGTACTACCGCGCTAAGTTACAATTTCAGACTCGAAAATTTAAGAATCAGGTAAAGGCGGGCTTATATGCACAAAACTCTCACTATTTAGTTGAGTTGAAAGACTGCCTTGTACAAGACAAGGAAACTCAAGTGATTGCTAATCGTTTAGCTGAATTACTTACTTATCACCAGATTCCAATCACGGATGAGAGGAAAGTTCTAGGTGTTAGGACTATAATGGTTCGACGAGCTAGAAAGACTGGACAGGTTCAGATTATTATTGTTACAAACCGCCAGCTTAATTTAACCCAACTTGTAAAAGAATTGGTTAAAGATTTTCCAGAGGTTGTGACGGTAGCTGTGAATACAAATACAGCTAAAACCAGTGAGATTTATGGTGAAAAGACAGAGATTATCTGGGGAGAAGAGAGTATTCAAGAAGGTGTACTCGATTATGAATTTTCACTATCACCACGAGCTTTCTATCAACTAAATCCTGAACAAACAGAAGTCCTCTATAGCGAGGCAGTAAAAGCGCTGGATGTTGATAAAGAAGACCATTTGATTGACGCTTATTGTGGAGTTGGAACGATTGGATTTGCCTTCGCAAAGAAAGTTAAAACACTTAGAGGTATGGATATTATTCCAGAAGCCATTGAAGATGCTAAGCGAAATGCTAAAAGAATGGGATTTGACAACACACATTATGAAGCTGGAACCGCAGAAGAGATTATTCCTCGCTGGTACAAGGAAGGATACCGAGCAAATGCTCTGATTGTTGATCCGCCACGTACAGGTCTGGATGACAAGTTATTAGATACAATTCTTACCTATGTACCAGAAAAAATGGTCTATATTTCTTGTAATGTATCAACATTGGCAAGGGATTTAGTTCGTTTGGTAGAAGTCTACAATGTCCACTATATCCAGTCAGTAGACATGTTCCCACACACCGCTCGAACTGAAGCTGTTGTAAAATTAATTAAAAAAGTTTAAAAAAGTGTTGACAAGTTAGAAAAAGTCGGTATAATAGTAAGAGTTGAAAAAACCAACTCAGGTCCGTTGGTCAAGGGGTTAAGACACCGCCTTTTCACGGCGGTAACACGGGTTCGAATCCCGTACGGACTATGGTATGTTGCGGATGGAACACTTGATGAAAAAAGTTTTAAAAAAGTTTCAAGAAAGTGTTGACAAGCGAAAGCGACTGTGATATACTAATATAGTTGTCACTTGAGAGAAGTGAGTGACAAAGACCTTTGAAAACTGAACAAGACGAACCAATGTGCAGGGCACTACAACTAAGGTTGTAGTACTGAACAATGAAAAAAACAATAAATCTGTCAGTGACAGAAATGAGTGAGAACTCAAACTTTTAATGAGAGTTTGATCCTGGCTCAGGACGAACGCTGGCGGCGTGCCTAATACATGCAAGTAGAACGCTGAAGGAGG
>NZ_JASHHD010000022.1:0-15925 GCF_047459985.1 Streptococcus mitis | reverse complement strand
TTTTTTAAACATTCTATTCCCCTTTCTAGATACAGTCTAACAGATTCAGAAACACTTTTGGACCTTTTCTCCCGTTCTGTCCCCTACACCGTCTAAACTGCACAAAAAAGAGAGGGCATGCCTCTCTTTGGGGTTATAATTCTGCAATTTGGTTTAGGTTTACTTCTGCAACTGTGTCATTACCAAACATAGAGATAATCATCTTCACTTTGTTGTTATCAATCTCTGTAATCTTACCAGTATAATCTGCAAAAGCACCATCAATAATACGTACAGTTTGACCAACCTCAACATCGAAATCAAATTCTTGAACAGTTTGTCCCATAGATACCAAAATGTCACGAATTTCTTGTTCCAATAATGGAGTTGGTTTTGATCTATTCCCGTGTGATCCGACAAATCCTGTAACATTTGGTGTGTTTCGAACGACAAACCAAGCTTCATCTGTCATGACCATTTCTACAAGAACATAACCTGGAAAGCGATTTTCTTCTACTTCTTTTCTCTTTCCATTTTTTTCAACTTGCACTGTTTGTGTTGGAATTTCAACACGTAAAATATTATCCAACATATTGTAGGTTTGTGCACGTTGCAATAGATTTTCTTTTACCTTATTTTCATAACCAGAATAAGTTTGTAAAACAAACCACCCTTTATCAAAACTATCCATGATATTTCCTTTCATAAATAGAAGATTTCTAGTGTAATTAACTCCACTAACCTTCTAAAAAATGTTAATAAATCGAATCAAACCTGAAACAATCAACTGGTCAAAAATGTAAATAATTACTACAAAGAAAGCAGTGTATTCCATGATAGAACGAAAATCTCTCCAGCTTTCCTTGCGAGTTGGCCATGTTGTGTCTTTAAGAAGTCTAAAAATATCTCCAATAAAACGCATCGCTCTCTCCTATCTCGTTTCTCTGTGTGTAGTGTACTTGCCACAATGCTTACAAAATTTATTTACTTCTAGTCGTGTAGGTTTGGGGTTTCCGCTGATCTTGATTGAATAGTTTCTCGAACCACAAACCGCACAAGCTAGGCTTGCTTTTTTTAGTGCCATAACGCCTCCATCTTATCTATTATAACAAGAAAGCTAGGCTTTGACAAGCATCTTAACGAAATAGATTGACTATCGAATCCCATATTGTTTGAGCCTTTTCCTTAATCTTCGCATCCGAGATAGCCCGACTAGCCTCATCTACTAGACTTTGCGCACGTCCTCGAATATCAGACAAATTATCATCTGTCTGGCTATTGTCATTAGTTTGCACTTGTCTTTTTGTGTTAGCTGGTGCAATTCCATTTTGTTTATAAGCATTTTCAACTGTAAAGGTACTTCCTGGCGTATAAGGTAAAATGGTATTTGCTATGTTTCTAAAGACATGGGCTGCACCGTTTGAGGTAGAACCTGCTAGATAGTGATTTTCATCAGTCGTCGGGAAACCAAGCCAGTGACTAATCACTACATCCGGAGTATAACCAATCACCCACTGGTCACTTGTGTATTCAGGATTGAAAACTGCTTCAGTCGTACCAGTTTTCCCTGCCATGACATAATCTGCAGGCGATGAACTAATACCGGTGCCGTTAGTGAATGTACCTAACATCATACTAGTCATCTTGTCAGCTACAGACTTATCAATCACCCGTTTTTGTGAATTTTTATGGCTGGCAATAACCTGACCACTAGCATTTTCAATTCTACTAATAAAATGGGCTTCCGGCATTAAACCTTCATTTGCAAAAGCAGCATATGCTTGAGCCATTTGAAGAGGGTTGGTTTCAATACCGCTTCCCAAGGCAACACCAAGAACACGATCGACCTTTTCCATGTTGAGCCCAAATTTTTCTCCTGCCTCAAAAGCCTTGTCAACGCCCAAATCATTAACAGTGGCAACAGCAGGCAGATTAAGCGATTCTGCCAAGGCTTGATACATAGGAACTTCTCGACTCGTTTTGATTCCTGCATAATTATCAACCTTATAGCTGTCATACTGCATGGTATGGTTATCCAACTGCTTATTCAAAGCCCAGCCTGCTTCAACTGCTGGGGTATAAACAACTAAAGGTTTAATTGTAGAGCCAGGGCTACGTTTTGATTGGGTTGCATAGTTGAAATTCCGGAATCCCGTTTTATCATTGTTAGCAACTTGACCGACAACTCCTCGAACTCCCCCTGTTTTCGGTTCGAGAGCTACACTTCCTGATTGAGCAAAGGTTCCATCTTCTGCTCTCGGAAATAGCGATGTGTTTTCATAGACAACCTGCATATTTGCTTGGTAGTTTTGATCCAGCTCTGTGTAAATGCGGTAGCCATTATTAACAATTTCTTCCTCTGTTAGATTATACTTGGAAACAGCCTCATTAACAACCGCGTCAAAATAAGAGGGGTAACGGTAATCTGAAATTTTTCCTTCATACTTATCGTGCAATTGCGAAGTCATATCAACTTCTGCAGCTTCGGTTTCTTGATTTTTATCAATATATCCTGCTGCAACCATATTTTGCAAAACAGTATCGCGACGATTGGTCGAATCTTCTACAGAATTCAAAGGATTATATAACTCCGGCCCCTTTAGCATTCCTGCCAGAGTCGCAGCTTGATCCAAACTCACTTCCGATGCAGAAACTCCAAAGTATTTCTTACTCGCATCTTCTACACCCCACACACCATTTCCAAAATAGGCGTTGTTAAGGTACATGGTTAGAATTTGATCCTTACTATATTTTTTTGTTAATTCTAAGGCAAGGAAAAATTCTTTTGCTTTTCTCTCGACAGTTTGATCCTGTGACAAATAGGCATTCTTAGCCAGCTGTTGGGTAATAGTAGAACCACCACCTGAACGACCAGCAGTGACAATCGCCAAGAAGAAACGACCATAGTTAATCCCGTCATTTTTATAGAAAGAGCGGTCTTCTGTAGCAATAACGGCATTCTGCAAATTTTTACTGATATCAGTCAGTTCAACATAGGTTCCCTTTTGACCAGACAAGGCACCGGCCTCTTTTTCTTCACGGTCAAAAATGATAGTTCGAGTTTTCAAGGCATTTTGCAAATCATTGACATTGGTTGACTTGGCTACAGCAAACAAATAGGTCCCAACTAGCAAGCTTGTACTCAAACCTAGTATAAGGACAATCTTTGTTAGATGATAGCGACGCCAGAATTTTCGAATTGGACCTACTTGGGTCAATTTTTTTCTATCACTGCGAGAACGACGTAAGCTAGTAGAATCAGAATCCTCTGATTCACTTGTTTCTTTTTTAAAAAGAGAAAGAAATTTCTCAAATAATTTATCTAATTTCATGCGTTTATTTTATCATCTTCATCATAGGAAGACAAGAATTTAGCTATTTCCTATCCAAATAGGGCTTTTTTTGTTACAATATCTGTATGCAATTCACATTTACATTACCCGCCTCTTTACCTCAAATGACGGTGAAGCAATTACTTGAGGAGCAACTCCTCATCCCTAGAAAAATCCGGCATTTTTTAAGAATTAAGAAACATATTTTAATCAATCAGCGAGAAGTTCACTGGAACGAGGTAGTGAATCCTGGAGATATTTGCCAGTTGACTTTTGACGAGGAAGATTATCCCAAAAAGGAAATCCCTTGGGGCAACCCTGACCTCGTTCAAGAGGTTTATCAAGATCAACTCTTGATTATTGTTAACAAACCAGAGGGGATGAAAACGCATGGTAATCAACCAAATGAAATTGCTCTTCTTAACCATGTCAGTGCCTATATTGGCCAAACCTGCTATGTCGTTCATCGCCTAGACATGGAAACCAGTGGTTTGGTTCTCTTTGCCAAAAATCCTTTTATCCTGCCTATTCTCAATCGTTTATTGGAGAAAAAAGAAATCTCGAGAGAGTACTGGGCACTAGTTGATGGAAATATCAACAGTAAAGAGCTTGTTTTCAGAGACAAAATCGGACGTAATCGTCATGACCGCAGAAAACGAGTGGTTGATACAAAAAACGGGCAATACGCTGAAACACATGTGAGCAGATTAAAGCAATTCTCAAACAAGACTTCCTTGGTTCGTTGCAAACTAAAGACAGGGCGAACCCATCAAATTCGTGTGCACCTTTCCCATCATAACTTTCCTATCCTGGGTGACCCTCTCTATAATAGTACATCAAAAACAAGTCGGCTTATGCTCCACGCCTTTCGACTTTCCTTTACCCATCCACTTACTTTAGAGAAATTAAGATTCACTGCCCTTTCAGATACTTTTGAAAAAGAATTAAAAAAGAATGGATGATTGTCGTGTCATCCATTTTTCCATATAAGAAAAGCAAGACCAAGAGGCCTTGCTTTTTATCGACTCATGAATTATTTGGCAATTTTTGCGAAGTATTCAAGAGTACGTACAAGTTGTGCAGTGTATGACATTTCGTTGTCGTACCATGAAACAACTTTAACCAATTGTTTACCGTCAACATCAAGAACTTTAGTTTGAGTTGCGTCAAACAATGAACCGTAAGACATACCTACGATATCTGAAGATACGATTGGATCTTCTGTGTAACCGTATGATTCGTTTGAAGCTGCTTTCATAGCTGCGTTCACTTCATCAACAGTAACGTTCTTTTCAAGAACTGCTACCAATTCAGTAACTGATCCAGTTGGAGTTGGAACGCGTTGTGCAGATCCGTCAAGTTTACCGTTCAATTCTGGGATTACAAGACCGATAGCTTTAGCAGCACCAGTTGAGTTAGGAACGATGTTTGCAGCACCAGCGCGAGCACGGCGAAGGTCACCACCACGGTGTGGTCCGTCAAGAATCATTTGGTCACCAGTGTAAGCGTGGATAGTAGTCATCAATCCTTCAACAACACCAAAGTTGTCTTGAAGAGCTTTAGCCATTGGAGCCAAGCAGTTTGTAGTACATGAAGCACCTGAGATAACTGTTTCAGTACCGTCAAGAACGTCGTGGTTAGTGTTGAATACAACTGTTTTAACGTCGTTTCCACCAGGAGCAGTGATAACAACTTTTTTAGCTCCACCTTTAAGGTGTTTTTCAGCTGCTTCTTTCTTAGCAAAGAAACCAGTAGCTTCAAGAACGATTTCTACACCGTCAGTAGCCCAGTCGATTTGCTCTGGATCACGTTCAGCAGAAACTTTAACGAATTTACCGTTAACTTCAAATCCACCTTCTTTAACTTCAACAGTACCGTCGAAACGACCTTGAGTTGTGTCGTATTTCAACAAGTGTGCAAGCATAACTGGATCTGTAAGGTCGTTGATGCGTGTAACTTCAACACCTTCTACGTTTTGGATACGACGGAAAGCAAGACGACCAATACGTCCGAAACCGTTAATACCAACTTTAACTACCATTAGTGATTTCCTCCTTATGAAAATCATGAAATTTTTATTGTGAAAAGAGTAACTTGAATCACTACAAATCACCTTTCAACAAACCTATTATATAACTATTTGAGTTGAATTGCAAGTACGGGCATTGTTTTTCTATGTTAGTTTCTTTTTTAGGGACTATAATCTAGTAACGTCCTTAACTATTCATATCGTAGCGATTCTACAGGATCCATTTTACTAATTTTACGCGCTGGGAAGTAGGCTGATACATAGCCAAGCAATAGAGCGAAAACTAGAGTTCCTAAAACAGATAAAAGATTTAATTCAAAAACCTTAGTGATGGATGGATAAAAGTGACTTACAATCGCATTCGCCAAACTTCCCACCCCTTGTGCTACCAAAAAGGCTAGTAGCAAGGCGATTCCTACAATCCAGATAGCCTCGTAAATAAAAATTCCTTTGACATCACGATTCTGATAACCAACTGCCTTCATGACACCGATTTCCTTAGAACGTTGCATGATATTGATATAAATGATGATTCCTATCATGACCGCCGCCACCACAATCGCTTGTGAAGAAAGCACAATCAGTAGTCCTTGGATGACACGAATAAAGGTAATCACAATATCAAGAACAGCCTGTTGAGAAAGAACTGTATACTTCTTATTTTTCTGCAATCCTTCTGTTACTGTTTTTGTACGAGATGGATCTTTAAGCTCCAAAATAAAATAAGATACAGTCTTTGTAAATCCAGCTTCTTTCAAAATGGATTCCATTTGATAAGACGGCATGAAACTATTGCTGTCCTCCATGTCATCTTCATCATTGATGACACGTACAATCTTCGTTTGAAATTGAGAATTCTTGCTACCTTCGGCACCATTTTCTACAATGGTTGCCGAGACTGGTTTGCCAATCACATCACTAGCTGTCAGATTTTTCCCTGTTTGTTCATTCCAATTTTTGAGCAAACTCATCGGAATCGTTAATCCCTGCTCGTTAACATCCGTATAAAGAGAGCCTGCTAGCACTTTGTCTGTCTCATTGCTACTAACAGAAATACTTGTATCTTCATATAAACTCACGACTTGAGCATAAGAAGGCATGGCTTGGCTAAAATCCACTTCGTGTCCGTCTATGCTAATCTTTGACATGGTCATGCCAAAAGGACTCTCTAGATATTTAATATTTTCTTTCCCAATCGTGTCTGTGATGTAGTTCTTATCATCTTGGTTCAGAAAACCTCTTCCAGCAACGCTGGAATTCAGTGCAATCTGAACTTGGGAAGGAAGCTTACCACCGTTGGTATTTTCATCGATCATCGAAATCAAGGCATTTCCTAGACCAAAAGAAATCAACACGCCTACAAAACCAATCGAGGTTGCCACCGCAATTAGTAAGTTGCGCCACTTTCTTTCCATAAAGTTACCCAAAGAAAGTTTGAATTTATTTTTAAAGGATAATCCTTTATTTTTTGACTTCTTCAACGACTTCACCATCCTTCATTTTGATAATTACATCTGCATATTCAGCTACTTCTGGGTTATGAGTCACAATCAGTACGGTTTTCCCAGATTTGGCCAAACTTTTAAATACTTCTAATACCATTTCTTGGGATTGAGAATCCAGTGACCCTGTTGGCTCATCAGCTACAATCATATCCGGCTGATTAACCAGAGCACGCGCAATCGCTACACGTTGCTTTTGACCTCCAGAAAGTTGCTTGACATTCTTAGCCATAAAAGGTTCCATTCCTAAACTGATTAGTTGCTCTTGAGCTATTCTTGTCATTTCTTTATCGGATAAATCTTTGACATAGAGAGGCAACTTGACATTGTCCAAAACTGACTGGTGAGGAATGAGATTGAAATTTTGAAAAACAAATCCAATATTATCTTTACGAAATTGAGTTAGTTCAATCTCCGATAAATCCCTGAGAGATTCTCCCTTAAAAGCTAAAACTCCCTCATACTCTCTATCTAGACCACTGATGATATTCAGTAGACTAGTTTTTCCACAGCCTGATGGACCATAAATCGCAGTTATTTTCCCTTCTGCAATCTGCAAGTTAATATTCCTTAAAGCTTGCTCTCTATTTTTACCGTCCAAAGCGTAAAATTTTGAAATATTTTTAATGGATAAAATAGACATGGACATCTCCTTTAATCACTTGTGATATCGTGAACCGTTACAAACTACAATAAACAATGCTTATATAAATTAATCTAACAGAATCAGATTCAAAAAAATTCCTTCTTTTTTTGAATCCATTGTAACAAAAAAGCAACATTTCCCCAATGACAGAAATGTCACTCCTATAAACCCTTCAACGATATCTTTCTAGGTCCTCGGCCCATTCATTATCTAAACTAACGATTAACTGCTCATTACCAAACATCCTCGCCATCATTTTTGCTTCTTCATACTTTTGTTTGGCTGAATCATAATCTGTCTGAATATAATATTTCCACTCAAGCATCAAGACAATCGGTTGTTTTTGAAAATCTCGTGTTTTTTGCCCTATTTTATTTAAGGTCTCAACTGCCCTCTTAAAATAATGAAACAGCCCCATAATCTCTATACAAGTTAAAGAAGCTAGTAAGGAATCTCTAAGTAAGTCTAAACAATCGAACTCTATCTTATCAATCTGCGAACTTAGTTTCTCATGAAAATAAAGAATATTCTCATACTCAGATTCTTTTATTTCACCCGCTTTCAAACCATCCATTAAGTTACATGCAAAATACAACCTCAGTCTTAATAGATCCTCCGCTTTATATACATCTCTGGATAGTAAGTCCTGTAGACCATTTTCAAGCACACTTTCACCATACAAGGAGTTACTAGTTGCTCTCACTGCATCTATGGCTTGAAGACAATCCACTAGCACTTTCTCATCACGTGGCAAATCATCATAAAAATATTCAAAAATCTCATCAAAATATTCTTCTTTTTGCTCCTGCAACTCTTTGTCTCCATAGTCAGGATGATGAAGAAGAAAGTATTTTAATTCTTGGTAACGTTTAGGTAATTCCTTGTAATCCGGCATCAGAATATAAGATGGAATATCTAGCCTATTCGCTATATATTCTAGTGTTTTTATCGTAGGACGAAATTCTCCTTTTTCGATGCGGACCAACTGACGGACTGACAATTCTGACTCATCCCCACAAAAGACTGGACGACTAAGCCCTTTCTCCTCTCTTAGAAGACGTACCTTCTCTCCTAATTCATTCACTTGTCCCATTTCTTCCTCACAACGTCATAAAAATGTTTGGTATTCAAATAATTATATACGCTTATTATAACATTTCTTCAAAAAATGTACAAAAAAGAGACAGGAAATTCCTGCCTCTAGGCTGATAATTAATTATTTACGGCGTCCTGGTCTTTCTTTGTAACCATAGTATGCATCTTCGATGATTTCTTGCATATGGTCAACCATTGGAAGACGTGGGTTTGCAGGTGAACATTGGTCTTCATAAGCAAGGAAGGCCAATTCACGTGAATGTTCTTTCCATTCTTTTTCGTCAACACCTTGTGCTTTGAAGTTCATTTCGATACCTACGCGCTCACCGAGTTCGTAAACAGCTTTTGCGAAAGATTCCACCCCTTCTTCTGGTGTAGAAGCTGGCAGTCCAAGCATACGAGCGATATCTTGATATTTCTCATCTGCACGGTAGTAGTTGTACTTAGGCCATGTAGCTGTCTTAGCTGGGCGAGTACCGTTGTAGCGGATAACGTATGGAAGCAAGATTGCATTTGTACGTCCGTGAACTGTGTGGAATTGCGCACCAATCTTGTGAGCCATTGAGTGAGAAATACCTAGGAAGGCATTTGCAAAGGCCATACCAGCGATTGTTGAAGCGTTATGCATTTTCTCACGTGAGTGGAAGTCTGCATTCTTAACTGAGCTTTCAAGGTTTTCGAATACAAGTTTGATAGCTTGAAGAGCAAGTCCGTCAGTGTAGTCGCTAGCCATTTGTGATACGTAAGCTTCAGTCGCGTGAGTCAATACGTCCATACCAGTATCAGCAGCAACAAATCCAGGAATTGTCAATACCAAAGCAGGGTCTACGATTGCCACAGTTGGTGTCAATGAGTAGTCAGCGATTGGGTATTTACGGTTGTTTGCTTTATCAGAGATAACGGCAAATGGAGTTACTTCAGATCCTGTACCAGATGTAGTTGGAATTGCGATGAATTTAGTCTTCTTACCAAGCAATGGGAATTTGAAGGCACGTTTACGGATATCCATGAATTTTTGTACAAGGTCACGGAAGTCCACTTCTGGTTGCTCGTAGAAGAGCCACATTACTTTAGCAGCATCCATTGGAGATCCACCACCAAGAGCGATGATTGTATCTGGTTGGAAGGCACGCATGATTTCAGTACCACGTTCAACTGTAGTGATATCTGGATCTGGTTCTACATCAGCAAAGATTTGGTAAACAACCTTATTGCGACGAAGGTCAAGCTGTTCGATGATACGATCAAGGAAACCAAGCTCGACCATGGCATGGTCAGTAACGATCATGACACGTTCAACGTCACGACATTTTTGAAGGTATTGAATTGAATCACGTTCAAAGTATGTTTTTGAAGGAAGTTTCATCCATTGCATGTTATTTCTCCGTCTTCCGACTTTTTTGATATTTAAGAGGTTGATGGCACTAACGTTATCCCCAACTGAGTTACGTCCGTAAGAACCACATCCGAGTGTCAATGATGGCAAGAAGGCATTATAAACGTCCCCGATACCACCGAAAGTAGAAGGTGAGTTACAGATAACACGAATAGCTTTAACAGCTTTACCAAATTCTTTAGTCAATTCTTCATCGGCAGTATGGATGGCAGCTGAGTGTCCAAGACCGTTAAATTCAACCATTTGACGAGCTTTAGCGATACCATCTTCACGGCTTTCAGATTTCAAAACTGCGATAACTGGTGACAATTTTTCACGAGTCAATGGCTCGTTTTCACCAACTTCTTTACATTCTGCAGCAAGAATGTTTGTTCCTTCTGGAACAGTAAATCCTGCTTGTTCTGCAATCCAAGTTGCTGGTTTACCAACGATGTCAGCGTTCAATTTTGCACCAGCACAGTTTTTGCTGTTAGCTTTTACACCGAAGCAGAACTCTTCAAGAAGTGCTTTTTCTTTTTTGTTTACAAAGTAAGTGTGGTAAGATTTGAACTCTGCTACAAATTCATCGTAAATTTCTTTATCAATGATAACCGCTTGTTCAGATGCACAGACCATACCATTGTCAAATGATTTAGACATTACGATATCGTGAGCAGCTTGGCGGATGTTAGCTGATTTTTCAACATAAGCTGGAACGTTTCCGGCACCTACCCCAAGAGCTGGTTTACCACATGAGTATGCCGCTTTAACCATGGCATTACCACCTGTTGCAAGGATAGTTGCAATACCTTCGTGGTTCATCAATGCACTAGTTGCTTCCATAGATGGTTCAGTAATCCACTGTACACAGTTTTCAGGAGCACCTGCTTTAATCGCTGCATCACGAACGATTTGAGCTGCGTGAGCTGATGATTCTTGAGCTGATGGGTGGAATGCAAAGACAATAGGATTACGAGTCTTCAATGAAATCAACGCTTTAAAGATTGCTGTTGAAGTAGGGTTTGTTGTTGGAGTGATCCCACAAACAACACCAACTGGTTCAGCGATAAGAGTCAATCCTGTTACATCATCTTCTTCGATAACACCAACTGTTTTAGTGTGGCGCATGTTGTTTACTACGTGCTCACAAGCAAATAGGTTCTTGGTTGCTTTATCTTCAAATACTCCACGTCCTGTTTCTTCAAAGGCATGTAAAGCCAATTCTCCGTGAGCATCAAGTGCTGCAACTGAAGCTTTTGCTACGATATAATCGACCTGATCTTGGTCGAGTTTACGCATTTCTTCAAGGGCAACCAAAGCTTTTTGAACTAAACCATCGACATGCTTTTCAGCAGCGAGTTTCTTTTCCTCTGGTGTTACAGTTTTTTTATCAGCCATATTTTCCTCCATAGCTTTCAAGGATTGTAAGTCCTTTGTTAATTTTTTCACAATGTTATTATAACTCTTTTTTCAAGATTTGTAAACAGTTTCATAAACATTTCACAAAGAATTTTTAGTTTCTTGTGAAATTTTTATCATTATCTTTGCCTATCAAGTTTTTTCTTTAAAATTTGTGAAATTTATTTCAAAGATTTTTTATTTCACAAACTTGCTTGGAAGAGTAGGTTGGAAAACAAAGAATTTCAAAGTAAGCGCTTACTTAAAAATTCTAACAATACCTCCTTTGATAAGGAGGCTTTATTTTTGTTGAAAAACGCCTTGTTTAAAAGTCCCTTCATAAACGACTTCTTGTTCTGTTGTTAGTTTTCCTTGTCCTTCAGCCTGACCATTTACAAAATCACCTTCGTAGGTCCATCCTTCTTTAGATTGAAAAGTACCTTTTCCATTGAAGGCTCCATTGTTGAAACCACCTGTATATTGGTCTCCATTTTGGAAGGTAATGGTACCTTGGCCATTCATTTTACCACGGACAAGACTGCCGTCGTAAACAATCGTTCCATTATCAAGCTTTAGAACACCTTTTCCGGGAATATTTAGAAAAAAGACGAGTACGGCACAAAAAACAATGGCAACTACTGCTAAAAGCTCTAAACGTGGACGAGTCAGATAGACACGATACTTCTCGTAAAAATTCTTAAGATTTTCCATCTTTACTCTCCTTTTCTAAACGCTCTAACCAAGTTTGACAGCCCTCTTGAACACGCTGGTAGGTTTCCTCAAAATCTCCTGTATACCAAGGATCTGGAACACTTTCAGATGCAAATGAGTAAATCTTATCTTGACAGTCTACTGGACACATCTGACGTAAGTCAGAAACATTTGAAGCGTCCATTCCGATAATATAATCAAAGGCTTCAAAATCTTCCTTACTAATCTGAAGCGATGTCTTGCCTTTTTCATAAGGAATCTCATACTCTTGAAAAATCCCTTGAGTTCCCTTATGAATCGGATTGCCATGTTCCCAAGAGGAAGTCGCTCGACTTTGGATTTCATAATTATCTGTCATTGATTTCATAACAAACTCGGCCATGGGACTTCGGCAAATATTTCCTAAGCAAACAAATACTATTTTTTTCATCCCTTTTCCTCTCATCTCATAGAAAAACGGGAGTGACAGGTCCCGTTTTATTCTTCGATTGCTCCGCCTTCGTCAACAACTGTTCCTTCTGGTGTAACCGCTTCTTTCAGTGGCAATACGGTCTTGATAGCAGCTAGTTCAAAAGTCAAGTAAACTCCATCTACATCAAGAACAATCGTTCTCTTCTCAGTGTCTACTTCATCGACTGTTCCATAAAGTCCACCGATTGTAATCACTTCATAGCCTTTTTGCAGTTTATTTAAGCTTTCCATACGTTTTTGTGCTTGTTTCTTTTGAGAACGTTGCGTAAAGAACATCAAGCCCATCATAAGGACTAGTATGATTAAAAATGTATAATTTGGATTCATTAGTTTCTCCTTTGTCTTTTACATAGGACTACTATATCAAATTTCAGCTACTTTTACAAGATTGTACCTTGCTTTTCTAGTAAGAAAAACCAGAGCTTGCGCCCTGATTTTTAGGATTATTTCAAGTTTTGAACGACTTTTACAAGATTTTCGACAGTAAATCCATATTCTGACAATACTTTTGGTGCTGGTGCAGAGGCTCCGAAGGTATCAATACCGAGAACGGCACCATCGAGACCAACATATTTGTACCAGTTTTGACTTGCACCCATTTCGACTGCAACACGACGGCGGACTGCATTTGGAAGAATTTCTTCCTTGTAAGCTGCATCTTGCTTATCAAAGACATCTGTAGATGGCATGCTGACTACGCGGACTTTTTCGCCTTGACTAGCCAATTCTTTAGCAGCTGAGACAGCAAGATTAACCTCTGAACCTGTCGCAATCAAGATCGTATCAAAGTCGGATACATTTTCATAGACGACATAAGCACCTTTAGCAACCTTGTCGAAGTCTGTTCCCTCTTCAACAGTCAAGTTTTGGCGTGTCAAGACAAGAGCAGTTGGTGTTTTCTCACTTGTCACTGCAAGGTACCAAGCTGCTTGAGTTTCACGCGCATCTGCTGGACGGAAAACATTTAGATTTGGCATAGCACGAAGACCTGCTAAATGCTCAACTGGTTCATGAGTCGGACCATCTTCACCAACTGCGATTGAATCGTGAGTGAAGACATAAGTAACTGGAAGACCTTGTAAAGCTGACAATCGAACCGCTGCTTTCAGGTAGTCTGAGAATACGAAGAATGTTCCTCCGTAAACACGAAGTCCACCGTGAAGAGCCATTCCGTTCAAGACTGTACCCATTGCAAATTCACGAACACCAAACTGGATGTTGCGATTCAAGCGATTTGCATCATCTTGAAGTCCATCAGTTTTGATGTAAGTCATATTTGAATGAGCGAGGTCAGCTGACCCACCAAGGAAGGTTGGCAACTTAGCTGCCACAACATTCAAGGCATCCTGGCTAGAGTTACGAGTTGCTTGAGAGAAGCCATTTTCTAAGGCTGGGAAGTCTGCTGGAGTCACTTCAACTGGATCACGTCCGTCGATGATGGCTTCTACTTCTGCAGCTAATTCTGGATGTGCTGCTTTATAGTCAGCAACTAATTTTGTCCAAGCTTGATAAGCTGATGCGCCACGGTCTGCAACATTTTCCTTGAAATCTGCATAAACTTCAGCTGGGATTTCAAATGGTTCATAGTCCCAACCAAGAGCTTGACGAGTTGCTGCAGTTTCATCTGCTCCAAGAGGGGCACCGTGTACAGCATTAGTTCCCTGTTTATTTGGAGAACCGTATCCAATTACAGTCTTCACTTCAATCAAAGATGGTTTGCCTGAAGTTTTAGCTGTTTCGATAGCAGCATGGATGGCTTCCAAGTCTGTTCCATCTTCTACCAAGGCAGTATGCCAACCGTAGGCATTGTAACGGTCACGAACACTTTCTGTAAAGGAATCCTTTGTCTCACCATCTAAGTTGATGTCATTTGAATCATAAAGAACAACCAATTTATCAAGTTTTTGCAAACCAGCGTAAGAAGCCGCCTCGCTTGAAACACCTTCCATCAAGTCTCCGTCTCCACAGATAACATAAGTATAGTGGTCAAAGATATTATAGCCTTCACGGTTATATTTAGCTGCCAAGAAACGTTCTGCCTGGGCAAAACCAGTGGCAGTTGAAATCCCTTGCCCTAGAGGTCCAGTAGTAGCATCAATTCCTGCTGTATGAGCAAATTCTGGGTGACCTGGTGTTTTTGAACCCCATTGACGGAAGCTCTTGATTTCATCCATGCTGACATCTTCAAAACCAGAAAGGTGAAGAAGGGCATAAAGAAGCATTGAACCATGTCCTGCTGAAAGAATAAAGCGATCACGGTTAATCCAGTTTGGTTGAGCTGGATTGATACGAAGTTGTTTTGTAAAGAGGCTATAAGCCATCGGAGCCGCTCCCATAACCACACCTGGGTGACCTGAATTGGCTTTATTAATAGCGTCAATACCTAGGAAACGAATTGCATTAACAGATAGATTTGACATAGAATTTCCTTTCTATTTGAGGTGATTACTAAATCACACATTCTATTTTACTATTATATGAAAAAATACATAGAATAGCAATCAAACAATTCGACTCTATATAAGTCATTTGTTTTCTACTCTCTAGTCGCCTGATAGTAGGGAAGTAAGCGTTCATAAGCTTCTTCTAATTCTTCTAAAATCGTTTCTAATGATTGAGTTTCTATAAAAGAAACATCTGCCTTCACTAAAACTTTTCGGATTTCTTGACTGCTTACCTTCTCACGCAAAGTACGACGATTTTCCTCAGTAGCCTCCATCTTTTGACTTTCTCCATCTGAATAGACTAAATAATAAATTCCTTCTACCACTGGAACTTCTAGGATCTTGGTCTGTTTGTCTAAAGTTCGGTCATCCTTCTTACGTTCGATAAAACTAACTTCTAGTGAAACTCCAAAATCAGAAGGGCTTCCATACAAACGAAGGGCCAACATAGGCTCTGTCGCTTCCCCCTCACACTGTAAATAGGCCCATAGATGCGGTCGCAAACGTTGGGCTTGATTCATCCACTGGCTAGTCTTATGGAGTAGCCATTCTGGGTGACTTGCTTGAAAGGCTTTAGCCAGTTCTGTAAAAGCCTTTCGGGCCTCTTGACCTTTGTGGCGCAATTCCAGCATCTTCTCTCTCTCCTCTCCCCCTTTATCTGGATTACGATACTGGATCCCTGCAAAGTCTAGATAGTCTCTTATCTTATTCAACATCAGTTTAATCTCCTCTAGCTAGCAAAAAATCAGGAGAACCCTGATTTTACGGCTCTATAATATTTGTAGTGGGTAAATCCCCTATGGATATTATGGAGCTTTTTTTAGTGTAGAAAAAAGTCCCATAAGATCTATAATGAAAAGCAACTAAACCATCATTAGAAGGATTCATATGGAACAATTACATTTTATCACAAAACTGCTCGATATCAAAGACCCCAATATCC
>NZ_JASHHD010000021.1:0-18227 GCF_047459985.1 Streptococcus mitis | reverse complement strand
TTTATGTTTTGTCATAGTAGACCTCATTTCTAACTCAAACGTCTCATACTTAATTCCACCATAAAAATCCGTTTTAGACTAACTTCCACTTTGGTTAGACAAGTGGAAGTTACTTTGAGAAGTTACCTCCCTATTAACGATATCCATAATTTGGATATTAGGGTCTTTGATATCGAGCAGTTTTGTGATAAAATGTAATTGTTCCATATGAATCTTTCTAATGATGGTTTGGTTGCTTTTCATTATAGATCTTATGGGACTTTTTTCTACACTAAAATAGGCTCCATAATATCCATAGGGGATTTACCCACTATAAATAGTATAGAATCGTTTTATATAGTTTATTTTTGTTGTACAACTTTGCTATTACTTCCAAGCCTTGAGTGAAATTTCTCCGCTATTTATCCAAATTTCTTTTCCGTTATCACATTGAACTAAAAGTTTTCCACTTTCAGAGATATCTTTAGCAAGTCCCTTGTAGTCTTTTTGATCTAGTGTAAAAGTAACTTCTTTTCCTAGAACAAATGACTGTTTTTTATATAGGTATAATAACTCATCTGCTGGTGTTTCGAAGAAAGCACGCCATATTTCTATAATTAATTCATTTCTTGTTATAGGAGCTGGTGCTTTAAATAAGCTAGCAGCTTTTTCTTTTAATTCCTGGGGGAAGTCTTTAATAGTAAAGTTGATTCCTACTCCAATAATGATATCTGTGACTAAGCCAGTTTCTATAGAGGTCATTGCCTCAGTAAGGATTCCTCCAATTTTATGATTGTTTAGGTAGATATCATTGACCCATTTTATGTCGACATCTATTAAAGTTAGGTTCTTAATGGCCTTGTAGACAGCTCCTGCTACAAGTAGTGTGTAGGATGGTAATTTATCATAGGGGAGATTGGGTTTAAGATGGAGTGTCATATAAATGCCACCTTGTGGTGAGTAGAAAGAACGTTGAAAACGACCTCGTCCTGCGGTTTGATATGAAGCTAGGTAGAGAGTGTTCGTCTCATTCCCTAAATCAATTGCTTCTTTTGCATCCAACTGTGTTGATTTTGTTTCGGGTTTAAAACTGACCTTAATTGGAAGATTTTCTTCTAGTATATCTGGAAGAATAAGGTCACCATTTAATATTTTATAGCCTTTGTTTTTGATACTATCAATTTCAATGCCTTCTTGTTCTAGCCGCTTGATAGCTTTCCAAATTGATGTTCGGCTTAGGGATAGTTCTTCTGCTATCTTTTCTCCGCTAATATAGTCGGTTTCTTTAGATAGGATTTGGTAGACAGCTTGGTAGGATTTCATAGTGTTGCCTTTCTTTATGAATAGTATATGATTTGAATCTAGTCTGGATAGTTGCACTTAATCTATAATTTATTACTACCATTTTAACATATGCCTAGTATTTACGGCATGATTTTCTTAGAGTAAATGCAATCATTAAGCTTGAGTTTTGAAATCTCAGTATTTTTGCTCCCTTTTTTACCTAGTAAACGTTTGCCTTTGTTTTCAAATTGCTCAAAAAGTGGTACAATATAGGATAGCTTACTATTATCTGAATCAGTTGATTTGGAGAGAAAGGATTCATTTTGAAATCAATAGGCTTTATTGAAAAGCTGAAAGGGTTGTCTAGTAAAGAGCTGATTTTGTTGGGAATTATCCTGAGTATCTTTTTACCCTTTTATCTTTTTGTAGTTGTATTCTGTTTATATATTATCAGTTTGATTTTTACAGGAGACATGAAAAGTATTCTTCAGAAAATGGGGGAGCATCCGATGCTGCTTCTTTTTCTTGGCTATAGTACTGTTATATCCACTTTTGCACAAAATTGGATGGGTCTTGTGGCTTCAGTAGGAATTTTTCTATTTACTGTTTTCTTTTTACACTATCAGTCGATTTTATCACATAAATTCTTTCGATTGATTTTGCAGCTCGTCTTGTTTGGTAGCGTATTATCAGCTGCTTTTGCGAGTTTAGAACATTTCCAAATTGTGAAGAAATTCAACTATGCTTTTCTTTCACCCAATATGCAGGTATGGCATCAGAATCGTGCAGAAGTGACCTTCTTTAATCCTAATTATTATGGAATTATTTGTTGTTTCTGTATTATGATTGCCTTCTATCTGTTTACAACGACCAAGTTGAATTGGTTGAAGGTATTCTGTGTGATTGCAGGCTTTGTGAATCTCTTTGGATTGAACTTTACTCAAAATCGAACTGCCTTTCCTGCTATTATCGCTGGAGCAATTATTTATCTCTTTACGACCATTAAAAATTGGAAGGCCTTTTGGCTTAGTATTGGAGTCTTCGCGATTGGCTTGAGTTTCCTCTTTTCTAGTGATTTGGGAGTTCGGATGGGGACTTTAGATTCTTCTATGGAAGAACGCATTTCTATCTGGGATGCTGGGATGGCCTTGTTTAAGCAAAATCCTTTTTGGGGTGAAGGGCCATTGAGCTATATGCACTCTTATCCTCGGATACATGCTCCTTATCATGAACATGCTCACAGCCTTTATATTGATACGATTCTGAGTTACGGAATTGTGGGAACTATTTTATTAGTTTTATCTTCTGTTGCTCCTGTTCGCTTGATGATGGATATGAGTCAGGAGTCGGGGAAACGTCCGATTATCGGTCTTTATCTATCTTTCCTTACAGTGGTTGCTGTACACGGAATCTTTGACTTGGCCCTCTTCTGGATCCAGTCAGGCTTCATTTTCTTGTTAGTTATGTGCAGTATTCCGTTGGAGCGTCGAACGTTGGTCTCGGACATGACGGATTAAGTTTATAAGATTAAAATCTTCTACCTGAGGTGGGAGATTTTTTACTGGGAAAAATTATTTCTAAATCGAAATAGTTGACAGATGGAACAATGAGTGTTACAATATGTTTATTCATTTCGGTATAGAAATAAATTGGAGGTGTCATGAAAGATAATCATTTGGTAGCCCATCATATTCGTTTGTTGAATGGGCGGATTTTTCAAAAGTTACTGAGGCAAGATCCTAAAGCTCTTTATAGGAGTGAGCAGGGCAAGATTTTAGCAGTTTTATGGAATAGTGAGACGGGCTGTGCAACTGCAACAGACATTGCTTTGGCGACTGGGTTTGCTAATAATACGTTGACGACTATGATAAAAAAGTTAGAGGAGCAAAATCTTGTAACTGTTAGCCCATGTGGAGAAGACAAACGTAAGAAGTATTTGGTTTTAACAGAGCTGGGGAAGTCTCAGAAAGAAGTGGGGCATCGTGTCAGTCAGAAATTGGATACTATCTTTTACAAAGGATTTTCAGAGGAAGAAATTTGTCAGTATGAAGGTTTTCAAGAAAGAATTTTGGCTAATCTGAAAGAGCAGGGAAATGAGGATTAGAATATGTCAAAACAAGTTGAAAATGCTCACAACCTATACATTCATGCTATTCAAGACGGACGAGTTGCTGAGGCTCAAGCCCAGTCTGTAGGGGATACCTATATCCAACATTCGACAGGTGTGCCTGATGGGAAAGAAGGATTTGCAGCTTTCTTTGCGAATTTCTTCGAGCGCCATCCAGAGCGTCAGATTAAGATTGTCCGCACTATTGAGGATGGCAATCTGGTCTTTGTTCATGTTCATCAATATCTGAATGGTGGGGAAGCTCAATGGGTGACAACGGATACTTTCCGTTCGGATGAGAATGGTCGTACCGTGGAGCATTGGGATGTCATTGACTACTATCGCACTCCAGAAAATGGGCAGTTAGACCAAATCTTTGGCGATTTTGAAATCAAGGATGTGGATAAAAAAGCAGAAAATAAAAAAACTGTTCGTCGTTTCTTGACAGAAATTTTCCAAAATGGGGAGCTAGAGCAGTGGAGTGATTATGTAGCGGACGATTTGATTCAGCATCATCATGAGATTGGCCAAGGAAGTGATGCTTATAAAAACTATGTTACTGAGCATGATGTCACTTTTGACTTTGTTTTCCAACTATTAGGACAAGGAAACTATGTGGTTAGCTATGGTCAGACTCAGATTGATGGAGTTGCTTATGCCCAGTACGATATCTTCCGTCTAGAAGACGGGAAAATTGTGGAGCATTGGGACAATAAGGAAGTTATGCCTAAGGTAGAAGACTTGACCAATCGAGGCAAGTTTTAAATTGAGGATACAGAATGATTGAATACAAAAATGTAGCTTTACGTTATACAGAAAAAGATGTCTTGAGAGATGTTAATTTACGGATTGAGAATGGGGAGTTTATGGTTTTAGTTGGGCCTTCTGGATCCGGTAAGACAACCATGCTTAAGATGATCAACCGTCTCTTGGAACCAACTGATGGAAATATTTATATGGATGGCAAGCGCATCAAAGATTATGATGAGCGAGAACTTCGTCTTTCTACTGGTTATGTTTTACAGGCTATTGCCCTCTTTCCAAATCTAACAGTTGCGGAAAACATTGCCCTGATTCCTGAAATGAAGGGGTGGAGTAAGGAAGAAATTGCTCGTAAAACAGAAGAGTTTTTGGCTAAGGTTGGCTTACCAGTAGCTGAGTATGGGCATCGACTTCCGAGTGAATTATCTGGTGGAGAACAGCAGCGAGTTGGTATTGTCCGTGCTATGATTGGCCAGCCAAAGATTCTCCTCATGGATGAACCCTTTTCAGCCTTGGATGCTATTTCGAGAAAACAGTTGCAGGTTCTGACTAAAGAATTGCATAAAGAGTCTGGGATGACAACGATTTTTGTAACCCACGATACGGATGAGGCCTTGAAGTTGGCGGACCGTATTGCTGTTTTGCAGGATGGAGAGATTCGTCAGGTGGCGAATCCCGAAACCATTTTAAAAACTCCTGCCACAGACTTTGTTGCAGATTTATTTGGAGGTAGTGTTCATGACTAATTTAATTGCAACTTTTCAGGATCGTTTTAGTGATTGGTTGACAGCCCTATCTCAACATTTGCAGTTGTCACTTTTGACCTTGTTACTAGCTATTTTGCTTGCGATTCCCTTGGCTGTTTATCTTCGCTATCATGAGAAGTTGGCGGACTGGGCCTTGCAGATTGCAGGGATTTTCCAGACCATCCCGTCTCTGGCCTTGTTGGGGCTCTTTATCCCCTTGATGGGAATTGGAACTTTACCAGCTTTGACAGCTCTAGTGATTTATGCGATTTTCCCGATTTTGCAAAATACCATCACTGGGCTGAAGGGAATTGATCCGAACCTGCAAGAGGCTGGGATTGCTTTTGGGATGACCAGATGGGAGCGTCTCAAGAAGTTTGAAATTCCACTTGCTATGCCTATTATCATGTCTGGAATTCGGACAGCAGCTGTCTTGATTATCGGTACAGCAACCTTGGCTGCCTTGATTGGTGCAGGGGGACTAGGTTCCTTTATCCTTTTGGGGATTGACCGTAATAATGCTAGTTTGATTTTGATTGGGGCACTTTCTTCTGCAGTGCTGGCTATTGCCTTTAACTTCCTACTAAAAGTTATGGAAAAAGCGAAATTGCGGACGATTTTCTCTGGTTTTGCCTTGGTGACGGTATTGCTGGGTCTGTCTTATAGTCCAGCCCTCTTGGCTCAAAAAGAGAAGGAAAACTTGATTATTGCTGGGAAATTGGGTCCAGAACCAGAAATTTTGGCCAATATGTATAAGTTGTTGATTGAAGAAAATACCAGTATGACTGCTACTGTTAAACCGAATTTTGGAAAGACAAGCTTTCTCTATGAAGCTCTGAAAAAAGGCGATATTGACATCTATCCTGAATTTACTGGCACGGTGACTGAAAGTTTGCTTCAACCATCACCCAAGGTGAGTCATGAGCCAGAGCAGGTTTATCAAGTGGCGCGTGATGGTATTGCCAAGCAGGATCATCTAGCCTATCTTAAACCCATGTCATATCAAAATACTTATGCTGTAGCTGTTCCGAAAAAGATTGCTCAAGAATATGGCTTGAAGAGCATTTCGGACTTGAAAAAAGCAGAAGGGCAGTTGAAGGCCGGTTTTACACTCGAGTTTAACGACCGTGAAGATGGCAATAAGGGATTGCAATCAATGTATGGTCTCAATCTCAATGTAGCAACCATGGAGCCAGCCCTTCGCTACCAGGCAATTCAGTCAGGTGATATTCAAATCACGGATGCCTATTCGACTGATGCGGAATTGGAGCGTTATGATTTACAGGTCTTGGAAGATGACAAGCAGCTCTTCCCACCTTATCAGGGGGCTCCACTGATGAATGAAGCTCTTCTCAAGAAACATCCAGAGTTGGAAGCTGTTCTTAATAAATTGGCTGGTAAGATTACAGAAAGTCAGATGAGCCAGCTTAACTATCAAGTGGGTGTTGAAGGCAAGCCAGCAGAACAAGTAGCCAAGGAATTTTTACAAGAAGAAGGTTTGTTGAAGAAATAGCTTGAAAATACTTAACTCAACTTTTTTAAACGACTATAGAGAAGAATGCTCAGATAATGTTGTCTGGGCTTTTTTGATGTTATACTCAATGAAAATCAAAGAGCAAACTAGGAAGCTAGCCGCAGGTTGCTCAAAGCACAGCTTTGAGATTGCAGATAAAACTGACGAAGTCAGCTCAAAACATGGTTTTGAGGTTGTAGATGAAACTGACGAAGTCAGTTACCTATACCTACGGCAAGGCGAATCTGACGTGGTTTGAAGAGATTTTCGAAGAGTATTGAAGTTATTGAATGTCATTAAAAATGGAAAGAAAGAGAAAATTTTCATGATTTTCTAAAATTTTACTGTAAATACACTTGACTATTCATAAGATAGGTGTATAATGTGTTGTGAACTACTTAACAAATAAGGATTTTCAGCTCATGTCGACTAAGGTTAGAAATCTTGTGTATAGACAGTTCATTATCTAATAGAGCGTTGCGTCCGAAAGTCTATCCAGACACGGCTCTTTAAAAACAAAAGGAGAAATGATGCATACTTATTTGCAAAAGAAAATTGAAAATATCAAAACAACTCTAGGTGAAATGTCAGGTGGTTACCGTCGTATGGTTGAGGCTATGGCTGATTTAGGATTTTCAGGAACTATGAAGGCAATTTGGAATGACCTCTTTGCCCATCGCAGTTTTGCTCAGTGGCTTTATTTGCTGGTTTTAGGAAGTTTTCCACTCTGGCTAGAGTTGGTTTATGAACACCGTATTGTTGACTGGATTGGGATGATTTGTAGCCTGACTGGGATTATCTGTGTTATCTTTGTATCGGAAGGTCGAGCAAGTAATTATCTTTTTGGCTTGATTAACTCTGTTATTTACCTTATTTTGGCCCTACAAAAAGGCTTTTATGGTGAGGTGCTGACGACACTTTACTTCACAGTCATGCAGCCAATTGGACTTTTAGTTTGGATTTATCAGGCACAGTTTAAGAAGGAAAAGCAGGAGTTTGTCGCTCGTAAACTGGACAGCAAGGGCTGGACAAAGTATCTTTCCATCAGTGTACTTTGGTGGTTGGCCTTTGGTTTCATTTATCAGTCTATTGGTGCTAATCGTCCCTATCGTGATTCAATCACAGATACGACCAATGGGGTAGGACAAATTCTCATGACAGCTGTTTACCGTGAACAGTGGATATTCTGGGCGGCTACCAATGTCTTTTCAATCTATCTCTGGTGGGGAGAAAGCCTGCAAATTCAAGGGAAATATCTAATTTATCTCATTAACAGTCTAGTTGGTTGGTATCAATGGAGCAAGGCTGCTAAGCAGAATACTGACTTACCTAACTAGGAAAAGATCTTTGAAAGTGCTGTTTTGAGATTTTGATTAAAAAAGATAGAGTTGATAATCAAGGATTTTACACTCAATGAAAAACAAAGAGCAAACTAGGAAACTAGCCGCAGGTTGCTCAAAACACTATTTTGAGGTTGCAGATAGAACTGACGAAGTCAGCTCAAAACATGGTTTTGAGGTTGTGGATAAAACTGACGAAGTCAGTAACCATACCTACGGCAAGGCGACGTTGACGTGGTTTGAAGAGATTTTCGAAGAGTATTATATTATGAAAAAGAGGATTGGCGAATCCTCTTTTGTTGTTGAAAAGATAAAAAACTCAGTAGCCTAGAAATAAGGCAACCGAGCTATACTCTGTATTCAATTTTTAGGAATGAGAAGGTCTAGATAAAACTGGATAACTTCATGGTCTGTAAAGTTTTGTCCTTTTTTGAGCCACCAGATCAGTGTTTCGATAAAATTGGTTACTACAAAATGTTTGAGGTAGGAGGCTGGTATGTTCGGATAGGCCTCTTGAAAATCCTCCGCTACCATGGGGTAAACATGGTGTTCGAGTTCCTTGTGTAGTTGACGGAGGAAGTAGTCATTTTTGGAAAATAGCAGACTAGTGATATGGTCTTGGTTTTTCTGAAAATGCAGAAAGAGGTGGGCGAGATAATCCTCGGTAGAAACGGATTGTTCTCTTTCAAAGAGGTGATGGAAGAGGTAGCGACAAAGCTCGTCCAGAAGTAGTTCCTTGCTCTCATAGTGACAGTAAAAGGTGGAACGTCCCACATCTGCGAGATCAATGATATCCTGAACTGTAGTGGCTTCGTATCCTTTATCGTTTAAAAGTTGTAGAAAAGCTTGATAGATGGCTTTTTTTGTTTTGCTGATACGGCGGTCAATGTTAGTCATATGGACACTTGAGGCAAATTGTTCAGAACGGAATAAAGCTGACATTTTGCTTCTATCCTTTCGTTGAGTTTTAGTGGATAATGATAATGAACAAGGTGTTCATAAATCTATTATAACAAAGGAATGAGAAAGATGAAGGTAAAATATACTGTTTGGGTAGCTTTTTTCTTAAATTTAAGCTATGCTATTGTTGAGTTTATCGCTGGAGGAATCTTTGGTTCGAGTGCTGTTCTTGCTGATTCTGTCCATGACTTGGGAGATGCTATAGCCATTGGCATATCGGCCTTTTTGGAAACAATCTCAAATCGAGAAGAAGATAGGCAGTACACCTTGGGTTACAAACGATTTAGTCTTTTAGGGGCCCTGGTGACTGCTGTGATTCTTATCACAGGATCCATCCTAGTGATTTTGGAAAATATAACGAAACTTTTTAATCCACAGCCCGTTAATGATGAAGGCATTCTCTGGCTAGGAATCATTGCAGTAAGTATCAATCTGCTAGCTAGTCTAGTAGTTCGTAAGGGAAAGACAAAGAACGAGTCAATTTTGAGCTTGCACTTTTTGGAAGATACTCTTGGTTGGTTGGCTGTCATTCTAATGGCGATTATCCTCAAATTTACAGATTGGTATATCCTTGATCCACTCTTATCTCTTGTCATTTCTATCTTCATTCTAACAAAAGCCATTCCTCGCTTTTGGAGTGCACTCAAGATTTTCTTGGATGCTGTGCCAGAAGGAGTAGAGACAGGGGATTTGGAGAAGGATTTGGAGGCTCTGATCAATGTCAAAAGTGTCAATCAACTTAGCATTTGGTCCATGGATGGTTTGGAAAATAACGCCATTATCCATCTCTGTTTAGAAGATTGGGAGCAGATGCTGGAAACAAAGAATCAAGTACGTCAGCTCTTAGAAGAAAGAGGAATTCAGAATATTACCATCGAAGTGGACGCCAGTCAAAGCAATCATGCGCAACATAAACGGAGGGTAACAGCCATAGAGCAGTCCCATGGGCATCAACACTAGAAAAAGTATGGGAAAAACTCAATTTCAAGAGACAATGAAGTAAATCTTCACGCAAAAAAACGTATAGTATCAAGGATTTTCAATACCTGATACTATGCGTTTTTTGCTTTTATAGACTTTTTGCCTAGCTTCTTTGATATCTGATTTGAAAGACGCTTTTCCCAACCTTTTTTTGATTGATGAAAAGGTATGCTAATAAGAGAACTGATAATGAAAAATTTTTTCGTTTAGATGCAAAATGCTTGACTTGGAGTGAACTTCAAGTTATATAATAAAATAAGTGGGTTATATTAGCTTAAACTCAGTGAATGAAATGGGAGGAGGTTAGTCTATGAATATTAAATCTGCCAGTGATTTGTTGGGAATTTCAGCGGATACGATTCGGTATTATGAACGGGTTGGTCTTGTGCCACCGATTACTCGAACTGTAACTGGAATTCGTGATTTTCAAGATCAGGATATCGAAGCACTGGAATTTATTAAGTGTTTTCGTTCGGCGGGTGTCTCTGTAGACAGTTTAGTTGACTATATGTCGCTCTACCAAAAAGGGGATGAAACGAGAGAGGAGAGGCTTGGTATTTTAGAAGAAGAAAAGCAAAAATTAGAGGAGCGCTTGTCTCAGTTACAGGCGGCTTTAAATCGTTTAAATCTCAAAATTAAACTTTATAAGGAAGGAAAATTTTAAATGAAATCAGCAGTATATACAAAGGCAGGTCAGGTTGGACTTGCTACAATTGAGCGTCCGCAAATAATAGAAGCGGATGATGTGATTATTCGTGTGGTTCGTGCGTGCGTTTGTGGTTCAGATTTATGGAGGTATCGTAATCCAGAAACGAAAGCTGGACACAAAAATAGTGGACACGAAGCGATTGGGATTGTCGAAGAAACTGGGGAAGCCATTACGACGGTGAAACCAGGTGACTTTGTCATCGTCCCCTTTACACATGGATGTGGTGAGTGTGATGCCTGTCTTGCAGGATTTGACGGCTCTTGCGACAATCATATTGGTAATAACTTGGGGGGCGATTTCCAGGCGGAATATATCCGTTTCCACTATGCCAACTGGGCGCTGGTTAAAATCCCAGGACAACCTTCAGATTATAGCGAAGGTATGCTAAAGTCCCTCTTGACTCTTGCAGATGTCATGCCGACAGGCTATCATGCGGCGCATGTTGCAAATGTTCAAAAAGGGGACAAGGTTGTTGTTATCGGTGATGGGGCTGTTGGTCAATGTGCTGTCATCGCGGCGAAGATGCGTGGTGCGTCACAAATTATCCTTATGAGTCGTCATGAAGATCGTCAAAAGATGGCTCTAGAGTCAGGTGCGACAGCTGTTGTTGCGGAACGTGGGCAAGAAGGTATTGCCAAGGTGCGTGAAATCCTCGGAGGAGGAGCAGACGCAGCACTTGAATGTGTTGGAACAGAAGCAGCGATTGATCAAGCACTGGGGGTTCTCCATAATGGAGGGCGCATGGGATTTGTTGGTGTACCGCACTATGAAAATCGAGCCATTGGCTCAACCTTTGGTCAAAATACAATAATCGGTGGTGGCCCAGCTTCTGTCACAACCTACGATAAGCAATTTTTACTAAAAGCCGTCCTTGATGGTGATATCAATCCAGGTCGCGTCTTTACTTCAAGTTATAAATTGGAAGATATCGACCAAGCCTACAAAGATATGGATGAACGTAAGACCGTTAAAGCTATGATTGTGATTGAATAGAAAAGAAAATCCTAATGGAGATTTGAGAATCTCTATTAGGATTTTTGGTCTTATTATATTAGTTGGGTTATGGCAGAGTACTTTCTCTCAGAGTCAGTCTGGTTCCCAGCATGGTCAGGCTAGGGATTTTGCGACCGTGGAGTACTTCCTTATTAAGAATATCCATACCTGCCCGGCCCATTTCTTCAGTATAGACGGTGATGCTGGAGAGGGGAGGATAGACCTGCTTGGTCAGGCTAGTGTCGTTAAAGGAAATAAGGCTAACGCAATCTGGTAGACTGATTCCAGCTTCTTGGAGCGCACGGAGGGCACCGATTGCAAGGCTATCACTAGCGGCAAAAAGTGCTGGTGGGAGTTGGTCTCCAAAGCTCTGAATGGCCTCCTTCATCAAGTCATAGCCAGACTGGGCAGTAAAGCTTCCTTGAAAGACCAGTTCATCACGATAGATTCCCTTTGTTTGACTATAGTTTCTGAAGTTTTCAAGTCGCTTGTCCTGAATGATTTCTTCTTGGTCAGTTGTTTCCTCAAGGCCTGTTAGAATTCCGATACGGTCCATTCCTTGGCTGAGGAAATAATCGACAACCTGTTTCATGGCAGTGTAAAAATCCGTGATAATGCAGGTATGCCCCAGGGACAGTGTATCGCTGTCTAGAAATACAAGAGGCTTTTGGTATTCTTCGAAGGCAGAAATCTGAGCTCGACTGAACTTTCCGATGCAAAGAATCCCAATCACTTCCTCACTTAGGGTAAAAGGATGGTCATTAAAATAGCGCAAGATATCATAGTCCAGTTCTTGGGCTCTTTTTTCTATGCCTAGGCGAATTTGGTAGTAGTAGAGGTCATCCAGCTCCCCTTGTTCGCTGACCCATTGGATAATGGCAATCTTTTGCTTGGGTTTGTGGGACTCGCCTGTCTTGAGGTGCTTGGTGTAGCCCAACTCTTCAGCAACCGTTAAAATACGGTGTCTGGTTTCTTCTGTAACAGATAGGCTCTGGTCGCGGTTGAGGACACGGGATACGGTCGCGATAGAGACAGAGGCTAGCTGTGCAATGTCTTTTAAGGTAGCCATAAAACCTCCTTCTTTTAGCTTAGTATATCATATTTTTCTGCTTTTTACTGATAGTTTAGTAAAAGTTTAGTAAAAAGGATTGACCTTGGGAAATCCCTTGGATACAATAGAAGAAAACGATTACACGTTAAGATGATACTCAATGAAAATCAAAAAGCAAACTAGGAAGCTAGCCGCAGGTTGCTCAAAGCACAGCTTTGAGGTTGCAGATGAAACTGACGAAGTCAGTAACCATACATACGGCAAGCTGAAGCTGACGTGGTTTGAAGAGATTTTCGAAGAGTATGACTTAACGAACAGTCAAAGGAGAATTCATATGACACAACATCTTACTGCTGATGCACTTCGCAAGGACTTTCTTGCTGTTTTTGGTCAAGAAGCAGACCAAACCTTCTTCTCGCCAGGCCGTATCAACTTGATTGGGGAGCATACTGACTACAACGGTGGCCATGTTTTCCCAGCAGCTATTTCATTAGGAACATATGGAGCTGCACGTAAGCGTGATGACCAAGTTTTGCGTTTCTACTCAGCAAACTTTGAGGACAAAGGCATTATCGAAGTTCCTCTAGCTGACCTTAAGTTTGAGAAAGAGCACAACTGGACCAACTATCCAAAAGGCGTTCTTCATTTCTTGCAAGAAGCTGGGCATGTGATTGACAAAGGTTTTGATTTCTATGTCTTTGGGAATATCCCAAATGGTTCGGGCTTGTCTTCTTCAGCATCCTTGGAGCTTTTGACTGGTGTCGTGGCAGAATACCTCTTTGACCTAAAATTGGACCGTCTAGATTTAGTAAAAATCGGGAAATTGACAGAGAATAACTTTATCGGCGTTAACTCTGGTATCATGGACCAATTTGCTATCGGTATGGGTGCAGACCAACGTGCTATTTACCTAGATACTAATACGTTAGAATACGACTTGGTTCCTCTTGATTTGAAAGACAATGTTGTTGTTATCATGAATACCAACAAACGCCGTGAACTAGCAGATTCTAAATATAATGAACGCCGTGCTGAATGTGAAAAAGCGGTAGAAGAACTTCAAGTTGCCTTGGATATCCAGACTTTAGGCGAATTGGATGAATGGGCTTTTGATGAATACAGCTACCTGATCAAAGACGCAAATCGTTTGAAACGTGCTCGCCATGCCGTTCTTGAAAACCAACGTACCCTTAAAGCACAAGCAGCTCTTCAAGCGGGAGATTTGGAAAAATTTGGTCGTTTGATGAATGCATCTCATGTTTCTTTGGAACATGACTATGAAGTGACTGGCTTGGAATTGGATACCCTTGTTCATACAGCTTGGGCTCAAAAAGGTGTTCTTGGTGCTCGTATGACAGGAGCAGGTTTTGGTGGTTGTGCTATTGCCTTGGTTCAAAAAGATGCAGTTGAATCCTTTAAAGAAGCTGTTGGCAAACACTATGAAGAAATCGTTGGTTACGCTCCAAGCTTCTATATCGCTGAAGTTGCAGGTGGAACTCACGTTCTTGAATAGTCAGAAGGAGGTTATCTAGTGACCTTATTAGAAAAATTTGTGAGCAAAGTCATTGCAGAAAGTAGCTTTGAAGAGTTGGATCGGATTTATCTGACCAATCGTGTTTTGGCTTTGGTTGGTGAAGGAATTTTTGACGTTGAGACTGACCAGGATAACTTGATTGACTTAAAAGATCAGCTTGTTGAGGAAGCGGTTCGATTAGCAACGATTGAAGATAGTCAGGCTGCGCGTGAGATTCTCGGTGCTGACCTCATGGACTTGGTAACCCCTTGTCCAAGTCAGGTTAATCGTGACTTTTGGGATACCTATGCCCAGTCACCAGAACAGGCGATAGAGGATTTTTACCAACTCAGTCAGAAAAATGACTACATTAAACTCAAGGCCATTGCTAAAAATATCGCTTATCGTGTTCCATCTGACTACGGAGAGCTTGAGATTACCATCAATCTCTCTAAGCCTGAGAAGGATCCGAAAGAGATTGCGGCAGCCAAGTTGGTACAAGCCAGCAATTATCCTCAGTGTCAGCTTTGTCTAGAGAATGAGGGCTATCATGGTCGAGTTAACCACCCAGCTCGTAGCAATCACCGTATCATCCGTTTTGAAATAGCGGGTCAGGAGTGGGGATTCCAGTATTCGCCCTATGCTTACTTTAATGAGCATTGTATTTTCTTAGATGGTCAGCATCGTCCCATGGCTATTAGTCGTCAGAGTTTTGAACGTCTGTTGGCTATTGTAGATCAGTTTCCAGGCTATTTTGCTGGGTCGAATGCTGATCTGCCAATCGTGGGTGGCTCTATCCTGACCCATGATCATTATCAAGGTGGGCGACATGTCTTTCCAATGGAAGTAGCGCCTTTACAGAAGAGCTTTACATTTAAAGGTTTTGAAACTGTCAAAGCAGGAATCGTTCAATGGCCTATGTCTGTAATTCGACTAACTTCAGATTCAGCAGATGATTTGACGGAACTAGCAGATAAAATCTTATTGGCTTGGCGTCAATACTCAGATCCGAGTGTGCAGGTCTTGGCAGAAAGCGACGGGACACCACACCATACCATTACTCCGATAGCCCGAAAACGAGATGGGCAGTTTGAGTTGGATTTGGTCTTGCGAGACAATCAAACCTCAGCAGAGCATCCAGATGGCATCTATCATCCTCATAAAGATGTCCAACATATCAAGAAGGAAAATATTGGCTTGATTGAGGTTATGGGCTTGGCCATCTTGCCACCACGCTTGAAGGAAGAAGTGGAGCAAGTAGCAGCTTACCTAGTCGGAGAGAATGTTGCAGTCGCAGATTATCACCAAGAATGGACAGATGAATTGAAAGAATCCCATCCTGGATTGACTGACAAAGTCCAAGCCCTTGAGATTGTCCAAGAGTCTGTCGGTAAAATCTTTGCTCGGGTATTGGAAGATGCTGGGGTATACAAGCAAACTGTAGAAGGACAAGAGGCCTTTATGCGCTTTGTCGAGCAGGTTGGGATTTTACCCGAATAAGGGCTTCTCCCTTGCACAGAATCTTGAAAAGTAGTATCATAGTGTCGTTTGAAACATCAGGAGGAAAGTATGAAAGATTTTCACTTTGACGCTATAGCTGCCTTTGAAAACTACGAAATTGAAAAAATGAGAGATGGTCACGTTGTGGTGACAACCAAAGTAGTGAACTCGTCGCTCAACTACTATGGCAATGCCCATGGTGGCTATCTCTTTACTCTTTGTGACCAGATTAGTGGTTTGGTGGTCATATCTCTGGGACTTGATGGAGTGACACTCCAATCTTCTATCAACTACCTCAAAGCAGGAAAACTTGATGATGTGCTGACCATTAAAGGAGAATGTGTCCATCAAGGTCGCACAACCTGTGTAGTGGATGTCGATATCACCAATCAAGAAGGCAGAAATGTCTGCAAGGCAACCTTTACCATGTTTGTCACAGGCCAACGGTCAGAAGACAGACAGGTGAGGATATAGATAAAGAAAAAAGAGGCTCGCACCTCTTTTTCTTATTTCTTTTTATGATTTAACACGGCATTGAGGACAATGGCGAGTAGGCTGGCTACGACGATTCCGTTTGAGAAGAACATTTGGAAGGCTGTCGGCATGCTGACAAATAGATTACTATTGTTGAGTCCGACACCTGCAGCGATTGAAACTGCTGCAATAAGGAAGTTGTGTTCATTGTTAGCAAAGTCAACACGAGCGAGGATTTGCATTCCTTGAATCGATACAAAACCAAACATCACCAGCATGGCACCACCGAGGACAGGGCTCGGAATGATTTGGGCAAGGGCGCCAAACTTAGGAAGAAGTCCAAGGAGAACCAGGAAACCAGCTGCGTAGTAGATTGGTAGGCGAGTCTTGATACCTGATAATTTAACCAAGCCAACGTTTTGTGAAAATCCTGTGTAAGGGAAGGTGTTAAAGATTCCTCCGAGAAGTACGGCCAAACCTTCTGCGCGGTAACCGTTACGCAGGCGCGTGCTGTCGATTGGATCCTTTGTGATATCAGACAAGGCCAGATAAACACCAGTTGACTCAACCATAGAAACCGTTGCGATGATACACATCATGACAATAGATGAGATTTCAAAAGTTGGCATCCCAAAGTAGAGTGGAGTTGGGACATGGACAAGTGGTGCTGCTGCAACAGGAGAGAAGTCAACCAAGCCCATGCTAGCAGCAATGGCAGTTCCAACAACCAGACCAATCAAAATAGAGATAGACTTGATAAATCCTTTGGTAAAGATGTTAATCAAGAGAATAATCAAAACAGTAATAGCAGCAAGCAAGAGACTTTGACCAGTTGGCTCTGGAACGTTATTTCCCATATTTCCAATAGCGACAGGGATCAAGGTTAAACCAATCGTGGTAATAACAGATCCTGTTACGATAGATGGGAAGAGATTGGCCACTTTTGAGAAGATTCCTGAAACAAGAACCACGTAAATCCCTGATGCGATAAGGGCACCAAACATAGCACCACTGCCATGGCTTTGCCCAATCATAATCAAGGGAGCGACCGACTGGAAGGCAACTCCGAGAACGACTGGAAGTCCAATACCAAAGTATTTGTTGAGTTGGAGTTGAAGGAAGGTTGCCACTCCACACATGAAGATATCTGTAGAAATCAGGTAGGTCAACTGCTCAGCTGAATAGCCAAGGGCTGTCGCAATCATGATAGGAACCAGAATAGATCCTGAGTACATGGCTAGTAAGTGTTGCAAGCCAAGAATGGCTGCTTGCGAATGTTTTTCTTGAGTTTGCATTAGAGATCTGCCTCCTTAAATACGACCTGACCATTTTCAAAACGATCCAAACGAGCGAGTGATAGTACAGGGTAGCCTGCTTTTTCAAGCAAATCACGACCATCTTGGAAGGATTTTTCAATCACAATACCGATGGCTTCGACTTTGGCACCGGCCTGTTCGATGATTTGAATCAAGCCTTTGGCAGCTTGTCCATTGGCAAGAAAATCATCGATGATTAAGACCTTATCATCTGGTGAGAGGAATTTTCCAGCGATAGAAACGGTGCTGGTCACTTGCTTGGTGAAGGAGTATACTTCAGCAGTTAAGATACCTTCGTTCATGGTGATGTTTTTAGCTTTTTTGGCGAAAATCATGGGAACATCTAAGGCTTCAGCTGTAAAAACGGCTGGGGCAATACCTGACGCTTCAATGGTTACGACCTTGGTAATTCCAGCAGACGCGAATTTTTCCGAAAAAACCTTACCAATCTCTCTCATCAAGTTAAAGTCAACTTGGTGGGTTAAAAAAGAATCCACCTTGAGGATGTTGTCACCCAAGATATGCCCATCCTTGAGGATGCGCTCTTCTAATAATTTCATAAGACCTCCTAAAGTATAAAAGCCAATCCATTTTCTTGTTCCAGATTTCTATCCAGTAAAACTGATAGAAAAAGGACCTACTTAATCTCTAAGTAAGTCCCCAAAATAGGCATGGTAAAAACGACCATACCTCACTGCTAACTTACTTATTGTTAGGTGTTCCGGCACCTTGTAGAAACGTCGTGCCAATTCACGACATAAACAAGTAAAATGATATTTAATTTTAAACAGGCTTGAGCCAATGTTTTTATTTTACACTAAATAACTTTAGAAATCAAATGTTTTGTTAGGATTTAGATAAAAAAAGCGAACGGTAACTTCTCAAAGTAACTTCCACTTGTCTGACCAAAGTGGAAGTTAGTCTAAAACGGATTTTTATGGTGGAATTAAGTATGAGACGTTTGAGTTAGAAATGAGGTCTACTATGACAAAACATAAA
>NZ_JASHHD010000020.1:0-19965 GCF_047459985.1 Streptococcus mitis | reverse complement strand
GTTTTCGGAACTTTGAAAACTTTAAGAAACGAATTTTTATCGCTCTGAATATAAAAATGGAGAGAACGACGATCGTCCTCTCCAGATGTTAGCTTTTTTCAACCCACTACAGTTGACAAAGAGCCTTTTTATCTATACTCCGCCAGTAGGACTCGAACCTACGACATCATGATTAACAGTCATGCGCTACTACCAACTGAGCTATGGCGGATAAAATAGTCCGTACGGGATTCGAACCCGTGTTACCGCCGTGAAAAGGCGGTGTCTTAACCCCTTGACCAACGGACCTTCTATCTGTAGCAGATATAACCATTATATCAATTTCTTACTAATTGTCAATTACTTTTGAGATTTTTTCTCTAAAATATCTTTCAATTTTCTAATTTTTAATCTTGAAATAGGACAACGATGGTCTTCATAGAAAACAATTTCTAGGTTTTTTCGATCAATTTCTCTGATATTGCCTATATTTACCAAAAATGACTTATGAGGAGAATAAAATCGCTGAGTATGTTTATCCTTTTCCTGAATATCTGTCATGGTACCGTAAAACTCTTTTGCAAAATTCTTACCAATAATGCGCAATTTCTGAGAGACCCCTGTCGTTTCAATATACAGAATGTCATGGTAAGGGATTTTTAAATCATTTCCCTTGTAATTGTAGTCAAAATAATCTACCACATCTTCATTTTCAAGTAACATACTCTTCGTGTAGAAGATATTTTGCTCAATTCTCTTCTTAAATAACTCATCATTGATATCCTTATCAACAAAATCTAAGGCTGATACTTGGTATTTATAGGTTAGAGTCGCAAACTCTGATCGACTGGTAATAAAGACGATAATAGCATAAGGATTGTGATGACGAATAAACTGGGCAACTTCAAACCCTTTTTTCTCAATTCCATGAATATCGATATCTAAGAAATAAAGCTGGTTTACTTCATCATTTTCGATATACTCCTTAAACTCACGAACTTTTCCTGTTGTCTTGTAAGATATTGGAATATTCGATTCTTTCGAAATTTCATCCAATATTCTCTCTAGCCTCACTTGATGTTCAATAACATCTTCTAAAATTAAAACTTTCATTCAAATTCCCTCTTAAATCTAATGATTTGTCTAAATGTACTGCCTTCCATCTCTGTTTCTAAAATAATATTATTGTACTTATCTAGTAGTTCTTTCACATTATTTAATCCTACTCCACGATTTCTTCCCTTAGTAGAGAATCCTAAAGCAAATAGATCTCTTGAAGGAGTCATCGTCATTTTACATGAATTCTGAATCACAATCACTGTTTCAGTTTCCATCTTAATAACTGCTACTTCCATCTGCTTTTTATAGCTATCAGCCGATCCTTCGACAGCATTGTTCAATAAAACACTCATAATACGAACCAAATCCAATAGTTCAATTGGGAGCTTAGTAATCGTATCTTTTACTTCCAGTGTAAACTCTACACCGTTATTTCGAGCATAGACAATTGACTGAGCAACCAAACTTCGTAAAGCTGAATCCTCTATGTTGTTCAAATCAAAGTAAGTATACTTATCTGAACGCAGTTTATGATTTGCTTTGACCAAAACTTCATTGTAAACTCTGTCAATTTCTTGTAAATCACCACTGTCAATTGCCATCTGCATACTAACAAGCATTCCAGCATAATCATGTCGAAAACCACGGATTTCATTATACAGACCGACAATTTCGTCTGTATAATTCTGTAAATGTTTCTGTTCAAATTTCTTCTGCTTCAAAGCAATCTCTTTCTCCATTTGTTCTTTATGCGAATTCATTGCAAAGAAAATCAAAAGTAGAGAAATAAAGACAATAGATGATAAAATACTTCCAAAACTATTCAAATGTTTAATCGTACTTACCATATCTGAAATGAAAGATGCAACATGTAGCAGTAGTAATGCAAAAAATACTTTTTTCAAAAAAGGATAAAGGTAGTCCTTGTCAAAATAGGCTAGTTCCAAATGGAAATAATGAATGATTTTTAAGACAACAAAATAGGTCAACGTTGAGATTGCTAAAAAGAATAGGCCATAATATTGTAAAACAAAATTGTCTCCTGTTATAGAGGAGAAAGTCACAGACAGAAAGTTATGAGTGCTCTCATATAAAAGAGATAGTAGTAAACTTAAGAATAGTCCTCTATCCCTCTCATACTGTTTGATCCATCGAAAATAGGAATATAATCCCAAAGGAAATAAAAATGTTACAATTCCTAACCCATCTAAAGATAGAAAATAGAAGGGAAGTTCAAGTACTGCTTCTACTAGTAATGTATAAGCACCAAAAACGTATAGTTCCTTTGCTTTTATTTGACCTTTACAAATTAAATGGTAACTGTGACTAAGAATTAGAAAATATAATATAAAATCCACTACTAAGAAAAAATCCATTCTGCTACTCCTTTATCTTCTTCTAAATAAATTAAATAAAGCACCATCTGGTTTCCTCATCTCCCCACCTTGAATCTTTTGCAAGTCTTTTTCCTTTAAGGCTACAAACTGTTCCAATTTAACTGTGTTTTTCATAATAAAATCTCCTTAAATGTTTTTTTCTTGTAAGCTAACTTACAAAAACCATTATACAAAATAGAATTTCAGTTTAGATAAAATTCTCTCAACTGTCATTTTTTTCTCCCCAAGTGTACTTTTTTAAGAAAAAAGCTGGGAAAATTCCCAGCTTTGCTACTATATTGATCCCAGCAGGATTCGAACCTGCGACCGTTCGCTTAGAAGGCGAATGCTCTATCCAGCTGAGCTATGAGACCTAACACAGCTATTTTACCAAAAATTCAATTGAAAGTCAATTTTCTATTTATGATAAGGAGAGCCCTGCTGTATTGTAAAAGCCCGATAAATTTGTTCAACAAGAACTAGTCTCATTAACTGATGGGGTAAGGTTAAGCGACCAAAACTGACAGAAAGATTAGCTCTCTTTTTTACATCCTGTGCTAACCCCAGACTCCCTCCAATAATAAAGGTAAGAGTAGAAAATCCTTTTATAGAAGCTTCTTCTAACTGCTTACTAAATTCTTCTGAGGAGAAAGTTTTCCCTTCAATGGCTAACACAATAACGAAATCACGGTCACCAACTTTTGATAAAATTCTCTGACCTTCTATTTCTAAAATCTTTTGATTTTCTGACTCACTAGCCTTATCTGGTGTTTTTTCATCTGCCAGCTCAATCATTTCAAGCTTAGCAAATCGAGAAATTCGTTTTGAATACTCTGCGATACCATCTTTTAAATACTTTTCTTTCAGTTTCCCAACTGTTACAACTTTAATTTTCATGACTCTATTCTAACATATTCTCTATTTTTTCACATCTTATTCACAAAATAAAAGGTTAATTTTAGCCGAGAAAACCACAGATTTTTGAAAGTTATCCACAATCTGTGAAAAACTTTTATTTTTAAGTTATAATTAAGCTAGTCAGTTTATACTTTCAGTAATTTCAAACAAATGGAGGCAAATATGAAACATCTAAAAACATTTTACAAAAAATGGTTTCAATTAGTAGTCGTTATTGTCATTAGCTTTATTAGTGGAGCCTTAGGTAGCTTTTCAATAAACCAACTAACTCAGAAAAGTACTGTAAGTAACTCCAACAACAATAGTACTATTACACAGACTGCCTATAAGAACGAAAATTCAACAACACAGGCTGTTAACAAAGTAAAAGATGCTGTTGTTTCTGTTATTACTTATTCGGCAAACAGACAAAATAGCGTATTTGGTAATGATGATACTGACACAGATTCTCAGCAAATCTCTAGTGAAGGATCTGGGGTTATTTATAAAAAGAATGATAAAGAAGCTTACATCGTCACCAACAATCACGTTATAAATGGTGCCAGCAAAGTAGATATTCGTTTGTCAGATGGAACTAAAGTACCTGGAGAAATTGTCGGAGCTGATACTTTCTCTGACATTGCTGTCGTCAAAATCTCTTCAGAAAAAGTGACAACAGTAGCTGAGTTTGGAGATTCTAGCAAGTTAACCGTAGGAGAAACTGCTATTGCCATTGGTAGCCCGTTAGGTTCCGAATATGCAAATACTGTCACTCAAGGTATCGTATCTAGTCTCAATCGAAATGTATCTTTAAAATCTGAAGATGGACAAGCCATTTCTACAAAAGCCATCCAAACTGATACTGCTATTAACCCAGGTAACTCTGGTGGACCACTTATCAATATCCAAGGACAGGTTATCGGAATTACCTCAAGTAAAATTGCCACAAATGGAGGCACATCTGTAGAAGGTCTTGGTTTCGCAATTCCTGCAAATGATGCTATCAATATTATTGAACAGTTAGAAAAGAACGGAAAAGTGACTCGTCCAGCTTTGGGAATTCAAATGGTCAATCTCTCAAATATTAATACAAGTGATATTAGAAGACTGAATATTCCAAGTAACGTAACATCTGGTGTAGTTATTCGTTCTGTACAAAGTAACATGCCTGCCAATGGTCACCTTGAAAAATATGATGTTATTACAAAAGTAGATGACAAAGAGATTACTTCATCAACAGACTTACAAAGTGCTCTTTATAATCATTCTATCGGAGACACCATTAAGATAACCTACTATCGTAACGGTAAAGAAGAGACTACATCTATCAAACTTGACAAAAGTTCAGGTGATTTAGAATCTTAATTGACATCTATGTAAAGAAAGCTTTACATAAGAGAAAAGATGTGTTAGTGTAGAATCATGGAAAAATTTGAAATGATTTCTATCACAGATATACAAAAAAATCCCTATCAACCCCGAACAGAATTTGATAGAGAAAAACTAGATGAACTAGCACAGTCTATTAAAGAAAATGGGGTCATTCAACCGATTATTGTTCGTCAATCTCCTGTTATTGGTTACGAAATCCTTGCAGGAGAGAGACGCTATCGGGCTTCACTTTTAGCTGGTCTAACGTCTATCCCAGCTGTTGTTAAACAACTTTCAGACCAAGAGATGATGGTCCAGTCCATCATTGAAAATTTACAGAGAGAAAATTTAAATCCAATAGAAGAAGCACGCGCCTATGAATCTCTCGTAGAGAAAGGATTCACCCATGCTGAAATTGCAGATAAAATGGGCAAGTCTCGTCCTTATATCAGCAACTCCATTCGTTTGCTTTCCTTGCCAGAACAGATCCTCTCAGAAGTAGAAAAGGGCAAACTATCACAAGCACATGCACGTTCTTTAATTGGCTTGAATAAGGAACAACAAGACTATTTCTTTCAACGAATCATCGAGGAAGATATTTCTGTAAGGAAGTTAGAAGCTCTTCTGACAGAGAAAAAACAAAAGAAACTTCAAAAAACGAATCATTTCATACAGAATGAAGAAGAACAGTTAAAAAAACTACTCGGATTAGATGTAGAAATCAAACTGTCTAAAAAAGATAGTGGAAAAATCATTATTTCTTTTTCAAATCAAGAAGAATACAGTAGAATTATCAACAGCCTGAAATGAGGCTGTTCTTTTATTTTTTTATTTCACATAATTATCCACTGTTTTTTTCAATAAAAAGCTTAAAAAATCAATAGTTTCTGCTTTTATCCCCAACCTGTGGATAAAACTCGATAACATTGTGGATTATTTTTCACAGCTTGTGGAAAATTCTTGCCATCTATGGTAAAATAAGTCTATCATTAAACTTTTAAATAGTAAAGGAGGAGAAAGGATTGAAAGAAAAACAATTTTGGAATCGTATATTAGAATTTGCTCAAGAAAGACTGACTCGATCCATGTATGATTTCTATGCTATTCAAGCTGAACTCATCAAGGTAGAGGAAAATGTTGCTACTATATTTTTACCACGATCTGAAATGGAAATGGTCTGGGAAAAACAACTAAAAGATATTATTGTAGTTGCTGGATTTGAAATTTATGATGCTGAAATAACTCCCCACTATATTTTCACCAAACCTCAAGATACGACTATCTCACAAGTTGAAGAAGCTACCAATTCAACTCTTTATGACTATAGTCCAAAGTTAGCATCTATTCCTTATTCGGATACTGGATTAAAAGAAAAGTATACCTTTGATAATTTTATCCAAGGGGATGGAAATGTTTGGGCAAAATCTGCTGCTTTAGCTGTTTCAGAAGATTTAGCTTTGACCTATAACCCTCTTTTTATATATGGAGGTCCAGGTCTCGGTAAGACTCACCTATTAAATGCTATTGGTAATGAAATTCTAAAAAACATTCCTGATGCACGTGTTAAATATATCCCTGCTGAAAGCTTTATTAATGACTTTCTTGATCACCTAAGACTTGGGGAGATGGAAAAGTTTAAAAAAACCTATCGTAGCCTTGATCTTTTATTAATTGATGATATCCAATCTCTAAGTGGTAAAAAAGTCGCAACTCAGGAAGAATTTTTCAATACCTTTAACGCCCTTCATGACAAGCAAAAACAAATTGTCCTAACCAGTGACAGAAGTCCAAAACATCTGGAAGGGCTTGAAGAAAGACTTGTCACGCGCTTTAGTTGGGGATTAACACAGCACATTACACCTCCTGAATTTGAAACGCGTATTGCCATTCTACAAAGCAAAACTGAACATTTGAATTACAATTTCCAAAGCGATACTTTAGAATACTTAGCAGGTCAATTTGATTCAAATGTTCGCGATCTTGAAGGTGCGATTAATGATATCACTTTAGTTGCTAGAGTAAAGAAAATCCAAGATATTACAATTGATGTTGCTGCAGAAGCTATTAGAGCTCGCAAACAAGATGTTAGCCAAATACTCGTCATTCCAATTGATAAAATCCAAAATGAAGTTGGTAACTTTTATGGTGTTAGTGTCAAAGAAATGAAGGGAAGTAGACGCCTTCAAAATATTGTTTTAGCCCGTCAAGTAGCCATGTATTTAGCTAGAGAACTAACAGATAATAGTCTTCCAAAAATTGGGAAGGAATTTGGTGGTAAAGATCACACAACAGTCATTCATGCCCATGCAAAAATTAAATCTTTGATTGATGAAGACGATAATTTACGTTTAGAAATTGAATCAATCAAAAAGAAAATCAAATAACTTGTGGATAACTTTCGCTTTTTTATCTTTTTTATCCACATTTTTTAAACAAGCCAAAAAACTTGATATGCCTTAATTTTAGTCTGTTTTCCACAGATTTCACAGACTCTATTATTACTATTATCTTTTTAATACTAAAAATAAATAAAGGAGAATCCATGATTCATTTTTCAATTAATAAAAATTTATTTCTACAAGCATTAAATACTACTAAGAGAGCTATTAGTTCTAAAAATGCCATTCCTATTTTATCAACAGTAAAAATTGACGTGACTAATGAAGGTGTTACTTTAATTGGTTCAAATGGTCAAATTTCAATTGAAAATTTTATTTCTCAAAAAAATGAAGATGCTGGTTTGTTAATTACTTCTTTAGGTTCAATCCTTCTTGAAGCTTCTTTCTTTATCAATGTGGTATCTAGTCTACCTGATGTGACTCTTGATTTTAAAGAAATTGAACAAAATCAAATTATTTTAACCAGCGGCAAATCAGAAATTACCCTAAAAGGAAAGGATAGCGAACAATATCCACGAATCCAGGAAATTTCAGCAAGCACTCCTTTAATTCTTGAAACAAAATTACTCAAGAAAATTATCAATGAAACAGCCTTTGCTGCAAGTACCCAAGAGAGTCGTCCAATTTTAACAGGTGTTCATTTTGTATTGAGTCAACACAAGGAGCTAAAAACAGTGGCAACAGACTCTCATCGTCTAAGCCAGAAAAAATTAACGCTTGAGAAAAATAGTGATGATTTTGATGTTGTCATTCCTAGCCGTTCTCTACGCGAATTTTCAGCGGTATTTACAGATGATATCGAAACTGTAGAGATTTTCTTTGCCAACAATCAAATCCTCTTTAGAAGCGAAAATATTAGCTTTTATACTCGTCTCCTAGAAGGAAACTATCCTGACACAGATCGTTTGATTCCAACAGACTTTAACACTACTATTACTTTTGATGTGGTAAACTTACGCCAGTCGATGGAACGTGCTCGTCTTTTATCAAGTGCGACTCAAAATGGTACTGTGAAGCTTGAAATTAAAGGTGGTGTTGTTAGCGCCCATGTTCACTCTCCAGAAGTTGGTAAAGTAAACGAAGAAATCGACACTGATCAAGTTACTGGGGATGATTTGACTATTAGTTTCAACCCAACTTACTTGATTGATTCACTCAAGGCTTTAAATAGCGAAAAGGTGACCATTAGCTTTATCTCAGCTGTTCGTCCATTCACTCTTGTGCCAGCAGATACTGACGAGGACTTCATGCAACTTATCACCCCAGTTCGTACGAATTAAGTTAAAGAGGTTGAGCCTAGCTCGCCTCTTTTATGATATAATCGAAAAAGAAAAGGAGAGTAATATGTATCAGGTTGGAAATTTTGTTGAGATGAAAAAACCACATGCTTGTACTATCAAGTCAACTGGTAAAAAAGCAAATCGTTGGGAAATTACACGTGTAGGGGCAGATATCAAAATCAAATGTAGTAATTGTGACCATGTTGTCATGATGGGGCGCTATGATTTTGATAGAAAAATGAATAAAATTATTGACTGAGAACCCTTAGTTAGAGGGTTAGCAAGTTTTCCCTTTTTGTGTTATAATATTAGGGATTGAAATGAAAATGGAGAATGAGAAAATATGGCTTTAACAGCAGGTATCGTTGGTTTGCCAAATGTTGGTAAATCAACACTATTTAATGCAATTACAAAAGCAGGAGCAGAGGCAGCAAACTATCCCTTTGCGACCATTGATCCAAACGTCGGGATGGTAGAAGTTCCAGATGAACGACTTCAAAAATTAACTGAAATGATTACTCCTAAGAAGACGGTTCCTACAACATTTGAATTTACAGATATTGCAGGGATTGTGAAAGGGGCTTCTAAAGGGGAAGGTCTCGGAAATAAATTCTTGGCCAATATCCGTGAAGTAGATGCGATTGTTCACGTAGTTCGTGCTTTTGATGATGAAAATGTCATGCGCGAGCAAGGACGTGAAGATGCCTTTGTGGATCCACTTGCGGATATTGATACCATTAATCTGGAATTGATTCTTGCTGACTTAGAATCTGTTAATAAGCGTTATGCGCGTGTAGAAAAGATGGCACGTACGCAAAAAGATAAAGAATCTGTAGCAGAATTCAATGTTCTTCAAAAGATTAAACCAGTCCTTGAGGATGGAAAATCAGCTCGTACAATCGAGTTTACAGATGAAGAACAAAAAGTTGTCAAAGGTCTCTTCCTGTTGACGACTAAACCAGTGCTCTATGTTGCTAATGTGGACGAGGATGTGGTTTCAGAACCTGACTCTATCGACTATGTGAAGCAAATTCGTGAATTTGCAGCGACAGAAAATGCTGAAGTAGTCGTTATTTCTGCGCGTGCTGAGGAAGAAATTTCTGAATTGGACGATGAAGATAAAAAAGAGTTTCTTGAAGCTATTGGTTTGACAGAATCAGGCGTTGACAAGTTGACTCGTGCAGCTTACCACTTGCTTGGACTGGGAACTTACTTCACAGCTGGTGAAAAAGAAGTTCGCGCTTGGACCTTCAAACGTGGTATGAAGGCTCCTCAAGCAGCTGGTATTATCCATTCAGACTTTGAAAAAGGATTTATTCGTGCAGTAACCATGTCATATGAGGATCTAGTGAAATACGGATCTGAAAAGGCCGTAAAAGAAGCTGGACGCTTGCGTGAAGAAGGAAAAGAATATATCGTTCAAGATGGCGATATCATGGAATTCCGCTTTAATGTCTAAAAAATTAATGAATAGTGTCAATTAGGTTGGAAAAAAATTCCAACCCTTTTGGCTTTTGAAAGGAAAAATAAATGACCAAATTACTTGTGGGATTGGGAAATCCAGGGGATAAATATTTTGAAACAAAACACAATGTTGGTTTTATGTTGATTGACCAACTAGCGAAGAAACAGAATGTCACTTTTACACACGATAAGATATTTCAAGCTGACCTAGCATCTTTTTTTCTTAATGGCGAAAAAATTTATCTTGTCAAACCAACGACCTTTATGAATGAAAGTGGAAAAGCGGTTCATGCTTTATTGACTTATTATGGTTTGGATATTGAAGATTTACTCATCATTTACGACGACCTTGACATGGAAGTTGGGAAAATTCGTTTAAGAGCAAAAGGCTCAGCAGGTGGTCACAATGGCATTAAGTCTATTATTCAACATATAGGAACTCAGGTCTTTAATCGTGTTAAGATTGGAATCGGAAGACCTAAGAATGGTATGTCAGTTGTTCACCATGTTTTGAGTACGTTTGACAAGGATGATTATATCGGTATTTTACATTCAATTGACAAGGTTGACGAAGCTGTAAATTATTATTTACAAGAGAAAAGTTTTGAAAAAACGATGCAGAGGTATAATGGATAAATGGTGACCTTATTAGATTTATTCTTAGAAAATAATCAGATCAAAAAATGGCATCAAAATCTGACAGATAAAAAAAGACAATTAATGTTAGGCTTGTCAACTTCTACAAAAGCTTTAGCAATTGCAAGCAGTTTAGAAAAAGAAGATAAGATTGTATTATTGACGTCAACTTATGGAGAAGCAGAAGGACTTGTTAGTGATCTTATCTCTATCTTGGGTGAGGAACTTGTCTATCCATTTTTGGTGGATGACTCCCCCATGGTCGAGTTTTTGATGTCTTCACAAGAAAAAATCATTTCACGGGTTGAAGCCTTGCGTTTTTTGACTGATTCATCTAAGAAAGGGATTTTAGTTTGTAATATCGCAGCAAGTCGATTGATTTTACCGTCTCCAAATGTATTCAAAGATAGTATTGTAAAAATCTCAGTTGGTGAAGAATATGACCAACACGCGCTTATCCATCAGTTAAAGGAAATAGGATATCGAAAAGTTACGCAAGTACAAACTCAGGGAGAATTTAGTCTGCGAGGAGATATTTTAGATATTTTTGAAATATCCCAGTTAGAACCTTGCCGAATTGAGTTTTTTGGTGATGAAATTGATGGTATCAGGTCATTTGAAGTCGAAACACAATTATCGAAAGAAAATCAGACAGAACTAACCATCTTTCCAGCTAGTGATATGCTTTTGAGAGAAAAGGATTATCAACGAGGTCAGTCAGCTTTAGAAAAACAAATTTCGAAGACTCTATCGCCGATTCTGAAATCCTATCTAGAAGAAATTCTTTCAAGTTTTCATCAAAAACAAAGTCATGCAGATTCTCGGAAGTTTTTATCCTTTTGCTATGACAAGACATGGACTGTCTTTGATTATATTGAAAAAGATACTCCAATATTCTTTGATGATTATCAAAAATTAATGAATCAGTATGAAATATTTGAAAGAGAATTAGCGCAGTACTTTACAGAAGAATTACAGAATAGTAAAGCATTTTCTGAGATGCAGTATTTTGCAGAAACTGAGAAAATCTATAAAAAACAGAGTCCGGTTACCTTTTTCTCTAATCTGCAAAAGGGGTTAGGCAATCTAAAGTTTGACCAAATTTATCAATTTAATCAATATCCTATGCAGGAGTTTTTCAATCAATTTTCTTTTCTGAAAGAAGAAATTGAGCGATACAAAAAAATGGATTACACTATCATTCTGCAGTCTAGTAATTCAATGGGAAGTAAAACATTGGAGGATGTTTTAGAGGAATACCAGATTAAATTGGATTCCAGAGATAAGTCAAGTATCTGTAAAGAATCTGTAAACTTAATCGAGAGTAATCTAAGACATGGTTTTCATTTTGTAGATGAAAAGATTTTATTGATTACTGAACATGAGATTTTTCAAAAGAAATTGAAACGTCGTTTTCGAAGACAACATGTTGCGAATGCGGAGCGATTAAAAGATTATAATGAACTTGAAAAAGGTGATTACGTTGTTCACCATATTCATGGAATTGGTCAATATCTAGGAATTGAAACAATTGAAATCAAGGGGATTCACCGCGATTATGTCAGTGTCCAGTATCAAAATGGGGATCAAATTTCCATCCCAGTAGAGCAGATTCAGTTACTGTCTAAATATATTTCAAGTGATGGGAAAGCGCCAAAACTCAATAAATTAAATGACGGACATTTTAAAAAGGCAAAGCAAAAGGTTAAGAACCAGGTAGAGGATATAGCTGACGATTTAATCAAACTTTATTCTGAGCGTAGTCAGTTGAAGGGTTTTGCTTTTTCAGCTGATGATGAAGATCAACATGCTTTTGATGATGCCTTCCCTTATGTTGAAACGGATGATCAACTTCGTAGTGTTGAGGAAATCAAGAGAGATATGCAGGCTTCTCAGCCAATGGATCGACTTTTAGTTGGGGATGTTGGTTTTGGAAAGACTGAAGTTGCTATGCGTGCAGCCTTTAAGGCAATCAATGATCACAAACAGGTTGTCGTTCTAGTTCCGACGACGGTTTTAGCGCAACAGCACTATACGAATTTTAAGGAACGATTCCAAAATTTTGCAGTTAATATTGATGTGTTGAGTCGCTTTAGAAGTAAAAAAGAGCAGACTGAAACACTTGAAAAATTGAAAAAGGGTCAAGTCGATATCTTGATTGGAACGCATCGTGTTTTGTCAAAAGATGTTGTGTTTGCTGATTTGGGCTTGATGATTATTGATGAAGAACAGAGATTTGGTGTCAAGCATAAGGAAACATTGAAAGAACTGAAAAAACAAGTAGATGTCCTGACCTTGACGGCAACGCCAATCCCTCGTACTCTTCATATGTCTATGCTGGGAATCAGAGATTTGTCTGTTATTGAAACTCCGCCGACTAATCGTTATCCAGTGCAGACCTATGTTTTGGAAAAAAATGATAATGTCATTCGTGATGCTGTTTTGCGTGAAATGGACCGTGGAGGTCAAGTTTACTATCTTTACAATAAAGTTGACACAATTGACCAGAAGGTTTCAGAATTACAGGAGTTGATTCCAGAGGCTTCGATTGGTTATGTTCATGGGCAAATGAGTGAAATTCAGTTAGAAAATACTCTATTGGACTTTATTGAAGGTCAGTATGATATTTTGGTTACTACCACAATCATTGAGACTGGCGTTGATATTCCAAATGCTAACACCTTATTTATTGAAAATGCAGACCATATGGGCTTGTCAACCTTGTATCAGCTAAGAGGAAGAGTCGGTCGTAGTAATCGTATTGCTTATGCCTATCTCATGTATCGTCCAGAAAAATCAATCAGTGAAGTCTCTGAAAAGAGATTAGAAGCGATTAAAGGATTTACAGAATTGGGCTCCGGATTTAAGATTGCAATGCGAGATCTTTCGATTCGCGGAGCAGGAAATCTTTTAGGAAAATCCCAGTCTGGTTTCATTGATTCTGTTGGTTTTGAATTATATTCGCAGTTATTGGAGGAAGCTATTGCTAAACGACATGGTAATGGGAAAACAAGAACCAAAGGAAATGCCGAATTGATTTTACAAATTGATGCCTATCTTCCTGACACTTATATTTCTGATCAACGACATAAGATTGAAATTTACAAGAAAATTCGTCAAATTGACAATCGTGTCAATTATGAAGAGTTACAAGAAGAGTTAATGGACCGCTTTGGAGAATATCCAGATGTAGTAGCTTATCTTTTAGAGATTGGTTTGGTCAAGTCCTATCTTGATAAGGTATTTGTTCAACGTGTGGAAAGAAAAGATAATAAGATTACATTACAATTTGAAAAAGTCACTCAGCGACTGTTCTTGGCTCAAGATTATTTTAAAGCTTTATCCGCAACGAACTTAAAAGCAGCAATAGCTGAGAATAAGGGATTAATGGAAGTTGTATTTGATGTCCGAAACAAGAAGGACTATGAAATTTTAGAAGGTCTTCTCATTTTTGGAGAAAGTTTATTAGAGATAAAAGAGTCGAAAGAAGACAATTCACTTTAACATTTTTCTTCTATAAAGTAGATAAAAATGGTACAATAATAATTTGAGGTAATAAAAATGAGATTAGACAAATATTTAAAAGTATCAAGAATTATCAAGCGTCGTACAGTCGCAAAAGAAGTAGCCGATAAAGGAAGAATCAAGGTAAATGGAATCTTGGCCAAAAGTTCAACGGATTTGAAAGTTAATGACCAAGTTGAAATTCGTTTTGGAAATAAGTTGCTACTTGTAAAAGTACTGGAGATGAAAGATAGTACAAAAAAAGAAGATGCAGCAGGCATGTATGAAATTATCAGTGAAACACGGGTAGAAGAAAATGTCTAAAAATATCGTACAATTGAATAATTCTTTTATTCAAAATGAACATCAACGTCGTCGCTATCTGATGAAGGAACGACAAAAACGTAATCGTTTCATGGGTTGGGTTCTCATTTTGATGATTTTATTGTTCATTTTACCAACTTATAATCTTGCTCAAAGCTATCACCAATTACTCCAAAGACGTCAGCAATTAGCAGACTTGCAAACTCAGTATCAAACTTTGAGTGATGAAAAGGATAAGGAGATAGCATTTGCTACCAAGTTGAAAGATGAGGATTATGCTGCCAAATATACACGAGCGAAGTACTATTATTCTAAGTCGAGGGAAATAGTTTATACGATTCCTGACTTGCTTCAAAGGTGATAAAATGGAAAATTTATTAGATGTAATAGAGCAATTTTTGAGTCTATCGGATGAAAAACTGGAAGAGTTGGCTGATAAAAATCAATTATTGCGTTTACAAGAAGAAAAGGAAAGGAAGAATGCGTAAATTCTTAATTATTTTGTTGCTCCCGAGTTTTTTGACTATTTCAAAAGTCGTTAGCACAGAAAAAGAAGTAGTCTATACTTCGAAAGAAATTTATTACCTTTCACAATCTGACTTTGGTATTTATTTTAGAGAAAAATTAAGTTCCCCTATTGTTTATGGAGAAGTTCCTGTCTATGCGAATGAAGATTTAGTGGTAGAATCTGGAAAATTGACTCCCAAAACAAGTTTTCAAATAACTGAGTGGCGCTTAAATAAACAAGGAATTCCGGTATTTAAGTTATCCAACCATCAATTTATAGCTGCGGACAAACGATTTTTATATGATCAATCAGAGGTAACTAAAACAATAAAAAAAGTATGGTTAGAATCTGATTTTAAACTGTACAACAGTCCTTATGATTTAAAAGAAATGAAATCATCCTTATCAGCTTATTCGCAAGTTTCAATAGACAAGACCATGTTTGTAGAAGGAAGAGAATTTCTACATATTGATCAGGCTGGATGGGTAGACAAGGAATTAACTTCTGAAGAAGATAATCGGATGAGTAAAGTCCAAGAAATGTTAACTGAAAAATATCAGAAGGATTCATTTTCTATTTATGTTAAACAATTGACTACTGGTAAAGAAGCTGGTATCAATCAAGATGAAAAAATGTATGCAGCTAGTGTTTTAAAACTACCTTATCTCTACTATACGCAAGAAAAAATAAATGAAGGTCTTTATCAGTTAGACACGACTGTAAAATACGTATCTGCAGTCAATGATTTTCCGGGTTCTTATAAACCAGAGGGAAGTGGTAGTCTTCCTAAAAAAGAGGATAATAAAGAGTATCCTCTAAAGGATTTAATTTCGAAAGTATCAAAAGAATCTGATAATGTAGCTCATAATTTATTGGGATATTACATTTCAAATCAATCTGATGCAACATTCAAGTCTAAGATGTCTGCTATTATGGGAGATGATTGGGATCCAAAAGAAAAATTGATTTCTTCTAAAATGGCTGGGAAGGTTATGGAAGCTATTTATAATCAAAATGGATTTGTATTGGAGTCTTTGACTAAAACAGATTTTGATAATGAGCGAATTGCCAAAGGTGTTTCTGTGAAGGTAGCTCATAAAATTGGGGATGCGGACGAATTTGAGCATGATACGGGTGTTGTCTATGCAGATTCTCCATTTATTCTTTCTATTTTCACTAAGAATTCTGATTATGATACGATTTCTCAGATAGCCAAGGATGTTTATGAGGTTCTAAAATGAGGGAACAAGATTTTTTAAATCATTTTCTCAAGAGAGGATATTTCAAAAAGCATGCTAAGGTGGTACTAGCTCTTTCTGGTGGATTAGATTCTATGTTTCTATTTAAGGTATTGTCTACTTATCAAAAAGAGTTAGAAATTGAATTGATTCTAGCTCATGTGAATCATAAGCAGAGAGTAGAATCAGATTGGGAAGAAAAGGAATTAAGGAAGTTGGCTGCTGAAGCAGAACTTCCTATTTATATCAGCAATTTTTCAGGAGAATTTTCAGAAGCGCGGGCTCGACATTTTCGTTATGATTTTTTTCAAGAGGTTATGAAAAAGCATGGTGCGACAGCCTTGGTCACTGCCCACCATGCTGATGACCAGGTGGAAACGATTTTGATGCGTTTGATTCGAGGCACTCGTTTGCGCTATCTATCAGGAATTAAGGAGAAGCAAGTAGTCGGAGATATAGAAATTATTCGGCCCTTCTTGCATTTTCAGAAAAAAGACTTTCCATCAATTTTTCACTTTGAAGATATATCAAATCAGGAAAGTCATTATTTTAGAAATCGTATTCGAAACTCTTATTTACCAGAATTGGAAAAAGAAAATCCTCGATTTAGGGATGCAATCTTAAGCATCGGCAATGAAATTTTAGATTATGACTTAGCCGTAGCTGAATTATCAAAGAATATTGATGTAGAAAATGTAGAGCAACTATTGTCTTACTCTGAGTCCACACAAAGAGTTTTACTTCAAACTTATCTGAATCGTTTTCCAGATTTGAATCTTACCAAAGCTCAGTTTGAAGAAGTTCGGCAAATTTTAAAAACTAAAAGCCAGTATCGTCATTCTTTAAAAAATGGCTATGAATTGATAAAAGAGTACCAACAGTTTCGGATTTGTAAAATCAGTCCGCAGGCTGATGAAAAGGAAGATGAACTTGTGTTACACTATCAAAATCAGGTTACTTATCAAGGATACAAATTTTCTTTTGGACTTCCTTTAGAAGGTAAATCAATTCAACAAATACCTGTTTCACGCGAAACATCCATATATATTCGTCATCGAAAAACAGGAGATTTTTTGATTCAAAATGGGCATAGAAAAAAACTCAGACGTCTATTTATTGATTTGAAAATCCCTATGGAAAAGCGAAAATCTGCTCTAATTATTGAGCAATTTGGTGAAATTGTCTCAATTTTGGGAATTGCGACTAGTAATTTGAGTAAAAACACGAAAAATGATATAATGAACACTGTACTTTATATAGAAAAAATAGATAGGTAAAAAAATGTTAGAAAACGATATTAAAAAAATCCTCGTTTCACACGATGAAATTACAGAAGCTGCTAAAAAATTAGGTACCCAATTAACTAAGGATTATGCAGGAAAAAATCCAATTTTAGTTGGGATTTTAAAAGGATCTATTCCTTTTATGGCAGAATTGGTTAAGCATATCGACACACATATTGAAATGGACTTCATGATGGTTTCTAGCTACCATGGTGGAACAGAAAGTAGTGGTGTCATCAATATCAAGCAAGATGTAACTCAAGACATCAAAGGAAGACATGTTCTATTTGTAGAAGATATCATTGATACAGGTCAAACTTTGAAGAATTTGCGAGATATGTTTATTGCAAGAGAAGCAGCTTCTGTTAACATTGCAACCTTGTTGGATAAACCAGAAGGACGTGTTGTAGAAATTGAGGCAGACTATACCTGCTTTACTATCCCAAATGAGTTTGTAGTAGGTTACGGTTTAGACTACAAAGAAAATTATCGTAACCTTCCATATGTTGGGGTATTGAAAGAAGAAGTGTATTCAAATTAGAAAGAACAATTTTTAATGAAAAAACAAAATAATGGTTTAATTAAAAATCCTTTTCTATGGTTATTACTTATTTTTTTCCTAGTTACAGGTTACCAGTATTTTAGTACAGGTAGTGTTGCAGGGAAAAGTGAGCAAATTAATTATACAGAATTGGTAAAAGAAATTACCGATGACAATGTAAAAGAATTGACTTACCAACCAAATGGTAGTGTTATCGAAGTTTCGGGTGTCTATAAAAATCCTAAAACAAGTAAAGAAGAAACAGGCATTCAGTTCTTTTCTCCTTCTGCTACAACAGTAGAGAAATTTTCAAGTATTATTCTTCCTTCAGACACTACAGTATCAGAATTGCAAAAGCTTGCTTCTGACCATAAAGCGGAAGTAACTGTTAAGCATGAAAGTTCAAGTGGTATGTGGATTAATATTCTTGTATCCATTGTACCATTCGGTATTCTCTTCTTCTTCCTATTCTCTATGATGGGAAATATGGGAGGAAATAATAGCCGTAACCCGATGAGTTTTGGACGTAGTAAGGCTAAAGCTGCAAATAAAGAAGACATTAAAGTAAGATTTTCAGATGTTGCTGGAGCTGAGGAAGAAAAACAAGAACTAGTTGAAGTTGTTGAATTCTTAAAAGATCCAAAACGATTTACAAAACTTGGAGCCCGAATTCCAGCAGGTGTCCTTCTGGAGGGACCTCCGGGAACAGGTAAGACCTTGCTTGCTAAAGCAGTCGCTGGAGAAGCAGGCGTTCCATTCTTTAGTATCTCAGGTTCTGACTTTGTAGAAATGTTTGTCGGAGTTGGAGCTAGTCGTGTTCGTTCACTTTTTGAGGATGCTAAAAAAGCAGCACCAGCTATTATCTTTATCGATGAAATTGATGCTGTTGGACGTCAACGTGGAGTTGGTCTTGGCGGAGGTAATGACGAACGTGAACAAACCTTGAACCAACTCTTGATTGAGATGGATGGTTTTGAGGGAAATGAAGGGATTATCGTCATTGCTGCGACAAACCGTTCAGATGTACTTGACCCTGCCCTTTTGCGTCCAGGACGTTTTGATAGAAAAGTATTGGTTGGTCGTCCTGATGTTAAGGGGCGCGAAGCAATCTTGAAAGTTCATGCTAAGAACAAGCCTTTAGCAGAAGATGTTGATTTGAAATTAGTGGCTCAACAAACTCCAGGTTTTGTTGGTGCTGATTTAGAGAATGTCTTGAATGAAGCGGCTTTAGTTGCTGCTCGTCGCAATAAATCGATAATTGATGCCTCAGATATTGATGAAGCAGAAGATAGAGTGATTGCTGGACCTTCTAAGAAAGATAAGACAGTTTCACAAAAAGAACGTGAATTGGTTGCCTACCATGAGGCAGGACATACCATTGTTGGTCTAGTCTTGTCGAATGCCCGCGTTGTCCATAAGGTTACAATTGTACCACGTGGCCGTGCAGGTGGATACATGATTGCACTTCCTAAAGAGGATCAAATGCTTCTATCTAAAGAAGATATGAAAGAGCAATTGGCTGGCTTAATGGGGGGACGTGTAGCTGAAGAAATTATCTTTAATGTTCAAACTACAGGAGCTTCAAACGACTTCGAACAAGCGACACAAATGGCGCGTGCAATGGTCACTGAATACGGTATGAGTGAAAAACTTGGCCCAGTTCAATATGAGGGCAATCATGCTATGTTTGGTGCACAAAGTCCTCAAAAATCAATTTCAGAACAAACAGCTTATGAAATTGATGAAGAAGTTCGTTCATTATTAAATGAGGCACGAAACAAAGCTGCTGAAATTATTCAGTCAAATCGTGAAACTCACAAGTTGATTGCAGAAACATTATTGAAATACGAAACATTGGATAGTACACAAATTAAATCTCTTTACGAAACAGGAAAGATGCCTGAAACAGTAGAAGAGGAATCACATGTCCTATCTTATGATGAAGTAAAGTCAAAAATGAATGATGAAAAATAACCCTGAGAGAGGCATGCCCTCTCTTTTTTGTGCAGTTTAGACGGTGTAGGGGACAGAACGGGAGAAAAGGTCCAAAAGTGTTTCTGAATCTGTTAGACTGTATCTAGAAAGGGGAATAGAATGTTTAAAAAA
>NZ_JASHHD010000019.1:0-20564 GCF_047459985.1 Streptococcus mitis | reverse complement strand
TAGAGAATATCTCTTTTTATTTTTCTCAAATTCAGATTTTGGGATAGATTAGTAGGTGATAAGACAAAATATTTTTGAAAAGCAAAAAAGACAAATGCCAAAAATGACGTTTGTCTTCAATCTGAGACAGCTTCGGCTGTTCTTTTTTGTTTCTTGAAATTAACTGCTGTTTTCATGTTCCAGACTCATACTCTTCGAAAATCTCTTCGGTAATTTAATGTTAGGGGATTTATACTAACAATAGACTTTTAACCCCAAAATTGATAAAATAGGAAAGAAAATAAGATAAAAGGAAACTGTAAATCACTATGATGAACATGCAAAACATGATGCGTCAAGCACAGAAACTTCAAAAACAAATGGAACAAAGCCAAGCTGAACTTGCTGCTATGCAATTTGTTGGCAAATCTGCTCAAGACCTTGTTCAAGCGACCTTAACTGGAGATAAGAAAGTTGTCAGCATTGACTTCAATCCAGCGGTCGTTGATCCAGAAGACCTTGAAACTCTTTCTGACATGACTGTTCAAGCCATCAACTCTGCTCTTGAACAAATCGATGAAACGACTAAGAAAAAACTAGGCGCTTTCGCTGGGAAATTGCCATTCTAAGCATAAGAAAAAACAAGCATTCAAGAGAATACTTGCCTATCGTGGGAGGAACAACTGTTCCTCTTTTTGCTTACTAAAAATTAAAGAATTCCATGGCCTGTTTGAACAGTAAATCCGTATACTCTGGGTCTTCTTGGGCAATGGTAACCTGTTCTTGAACCATTTCCAAATCATCTGTTATCATGCCATCAGCTCCCAAATGAACAGATTTATCAAAGGACTCTGAACTATTGATAGTCCACACGTACAATTTCTGATCGGTATTCCAAAGCTTGTTGACAAAATTTTCATCCAAAGTTGAATACTCCATGGTATAACCTGTAGCCTTAGTTCTTGGAAAAATACTATTATAAGGTAGGATGAAATAGACTGGAATTGGAGAATCGTAGGCTAACACCTGGTCAATCACATGATAGTCCAAGGACTGCATTTGGTGACCATTCTGCTTAAGAACCGTTCCATATTTTTCCATAAAGCGTTTCATCATATCTGGGCTATCTTTTCGACTGGTTTTAATCTCAATAAGAAGCTTTTGATGCAATTCATTGGCTTTATTGAGATAGTCATCAAAACTAGACACCTTGCTATGATAACCATTTTCTGAAATATCGAGTTTGGTTAACTCCTCCAAGGTTAAATCTTGAGGATTAGCATTAACTCCCGTCAGATTCTTTATATTGGCATCATGCATCATGACAAACTGACCATCTTTTGTTTCTTGTACATCCGTCTCAACAAAGTCTGGACTTAGTTGAGCTGTCTTTTCTAAAGATTGAACTGTATTTTGCACACCATTCTTATTAGATACTCCCCTGTGAGAGATGATTAAAGGTTTATTGGCAACTGGAGCTTCTAAATAAACATAACCCTCAAAAGCGAAAAAGATACCAGCACAACCCATCACTCCCCATCTCATCCAGTGGTCTTTCTTTCTCCTTGGTGTGATTTCTAATTCTTCTCCTGTTAAGAAAGAAACAAACTTAATGAGAAAGTAAGTTAAGACCATATAGTGGAAATTCTTAATCAAGACAAAGTTGATCATTCCCAGAACAAGAGATTCCTTATGGGTCAGACCATCCATCAGTGCCTGACTTGCCAAGATTGGAATCAATAAAAGAATGAAAAATAGGTAGGTTTTGACGACAATCCAAAGCAAGTTCCAAGTATAAAACCAGGAGTGCTTTCTTGTCTTCTCTAGACTGTATCTAACTGCTTCTTTGACTGTTTTCTTCTCAAATAAAAGCTGAGGTAGGGCAAACATGAAACGCACTGAAATGTAAAACAGAAGTAAAGCCAAAATAGTAACTACTATACCTACTAGCCAATATTTGTCTTCCACATAATCAACGATGAAGTCCGGTATAACGATTTTATTGAGGTAGTAAATCTTTAAAATCTTTCGAATCAATGGAAAGAGCATCATAACATAAAAGAAGATAAAGGCTATCTTGGCAAGCGTCACTTGCCTCATAAACAAGAAACTTTGACGAAAAACCTTACGACTGTACTCCAGCAGGGTTCTCTTTTCATGATAGAGGAGGTGTCGAGCTCCGATAAAGAGAAGTCCTATCTGGTAATAGGCAATTAGTAAATTAACAATTACCAAAACAAATAAAGCAATACTAACAAAAGGAGAACCCTTTATAATAGCAAAAATATTGTTGTAGGAAAGAAAGAGATAACCTGTCTGACGGAGCAAAAGTCCAGCAATCCAAGAATTAAGTGGTAACCAGACAAACTCAATCATCATGAATATCAAGAAAAAGAGAAAGAGAATTTTATCTAGATTAAAGTATATCTGCTTAAAACCTAGATTTTTAGGTTTTTCAGGTTTCATAGGCACTCCTAGTCAAATAATTGAGACAAGTCCAAGCCACCAAAAGGATTGGTTGATAGACTACTTTCTGTCCCTAATAATTCTCTAGCTTGATCCGACTCTAGAAAGGACTCGTAAACACGCGCCGTCATACGAGCATCCTCTAAGCTATTATGAGACTGACCTTGAAATCCAAGAAACGAGGCAACAGTTTGCAACTTGAGATTGGCAATACCATGTAGATCTGAACTCCGACGTTCAAAAGCTTCATCATACAAATCCACCTTGTAATGCTGGCTATAGTCTAAACCATGCTCTGCTAGAATAGGCAAATCACTTTTAGCAGCATTGTAGCCAACCATCGGCAAAGAACCTACAAAAGCTTGGAATTCTTTTATAACTTCCTCCACTGGCGGAGCATCTTTTAAGGTCTCAGCTGTAATCCCAGTCAAACCATTGATAAAGCTTTTTAAGGGAACAATGGTATGAACATAGGAATCATAGGCATCGATTTCCTGACCATCCCTAAAACGCACTGCAGATACTTGAATCAGGTGTGTTTGTCCTTCGTGCTGATTAAATTCTAAGTCAAAAGCAATGTAATCTTCTAATCGTTCCATTTTATACCTCTCCTCTACTGTTATCTTACTTAAGCAACTATACTATTTAGATTAGAAACAAAAGAAGCCATCAGGTTAAGCATTAACCTAAACAGCTCCTTAATTATCCTCCAAATAAACGAGCAAAAAAGCCTTTCTTAGTGGATTGGACTTCTTCTTTTGCTTGGTCCAGCTCTAGCTTAAGATTTTCTTGATCCTTCATGGCTTGAAGAGTCAATTGTTGCTGCTGATCTAGTTGTTTGTCTTTCTCAGCAATCTGACGGTCTTTGATACGCATCTGCTCGTCTTTTTCTGATAACTGACGATCTTTTGCTTTTAATTGTTCATAAAGACGAAGAATTTCTGCATTCTTCTCATCAACCAGAATCTCCATCAGTTCACGTTGCTTGACATCTTCACTGACAGGCTCATCTTCAAAAATCGTTTTTTTATAGATTTCTTCTAGCTTAATCAAGCCACTTCTGGTAACTACTGTTACCCCTTTGTCATTTTTATCTGTGTCTTCTTCTGGTAATTCTTTGACACGATTATTGATTGCTTGGCGAGATAATCCTAAGACCTCTGCAATCTCACTGACGGTCATTTCAATACTCATAATATCCTCTGAAACGTTTTCTAGCTTTTCTTTACTTAAATCTTATCATAAGCTCGAAAAACTGTCAAATTTCCACTTAATCTAAGGCCTTCAAAAAGGCTAACAAGACTTGGGCAGAGCGACGTCCAGCTTCGATAATAAACTCATCAAAAGAGATATTTGCTTCATGGTTGGCATTATCACTCATAGCTCGGATGACTAAAACTGGAAGATTCAGAGCATGCGCTGCCTGAGCAATAGCTGCCCCCTCCATCTCAACAGCCAAAACATCCGGGAAATGAGATTTAATCGCTTCTATCTTGTCATTTCCTGCAACAAAACTATCTCCTGTAGCAATCAAACCAAGATGCCAGTTTTGATCCAATTGAGATAAACTCTCTTGGATTTTGGCAACAAAGGTTTTATCTGATTCGAAATAAAGCGGTTGTTGCGCCATTTGTCCATAAGCATAACCAAAAGCTGTGACATCCACATCATGATAAGCTAATTTGTCAGCAATCACAACTTCCCCAACAGCAATACCTTCTGCTACTGCCCCAGCTGATCCCGTGTTAATCAAAGCATCCACTTGAAAATGATCAGCCAAAATCGCTACACTCATAGCAGACATGACCTTACCAATTCCACTTTCTACAAGAACGACTTCATGCGAGGCAATGGTTCCTGTATGATAGGTATTTCCTAAAACAACTTGCTCTTGGGCATTTTCTAGATGCTGGACCAGATAAGCCAGTTCTTCTGGCATAGCCGCAATAATTCCTATTTTCATTTCAATTCCTTTTCTATTACAACAGTTTCATTGCCAACACAAGCAAAATCAAGAGAAAGATGACTGCGAATAAGATTTTATTCAATTTAGAATTGAAGACATTTCTCTTGGTATTTTCAATGCGACGGCTTTTATGAATAGACGGTTCGACCTGAATCTTCAAGGTTTCCTGGCTAAAACCATGATCCTTAGGATTGGCATAACCAAAACGGGAAGAAGAGGTTGGTAAAATCTTAGTCTCCTCATCGTCTAGCAAAGGGGGACCCGAAATTTTTTCGCCTCTATTAGCTCTTTCAATCATTTCATCCGTTAATAAAGGTTTACCCATACTGACCTCCTCTATTTTTTGTGCAATTCCCAATACTGAATAGCCATAATTGTCTTGGCATCACAGATATGACCTGATTGGATTAATTTCTTAGCTTCTTCTAAGCTCACTTCAAGGACTTCTAATGTTTCATCCTCATCCTGCGGACGCGGATTTTCCACCTTTGTCAAATCGCTTGCTAAATATAGTTTTAACTTTTCATTACAAAAGCCAATGGCTGAGTAAAAATCATACAAGAGTTCTAATTTCCCTGTATAGGCTGTTTCTTCCTCTAATTCACGCAAAGCTGCTGCAACAGGATCTGTATTTTCTCCTACTTCCAACTTTCCGGCTGGAATTTCGTAAGAGACAGCCTCGATAGCTTTACGGTACTGCTTGACCAAGATGAGTTTTTGCTCATCCGTTACAGCTAAAACACAGACAGCTCCATTGTGGAAAATCAAATCACGTTGGGCAGTTCCCTTGCCTTCTGGTAATTCAACCTGATCTTGGACCAGTTTAAAAATTGGCCCTTGATAGATTTCTTTTCGGCTAAGTGTTTTTTCTTCAAATTCCATGATAGGCTCCTACTGATTTTTAGGATGATGAGGAAGGCGTGTTGCATATTCGTCTTTATTGACCTGACGACCACGACCAATAGCAATCGCATCTGCTGGCACGTCTTTAGTAATAGTTGAACCAGCACCGATGAGGGAATTGTCACCAAGTTCTACTGGCGCAATAATGGTTGAATTTGAACCAACAAAGACATTGTTACCAATAACTGTTTTGTATTTGTTTTTGCCGTCATAATTGACTGTAATGGTTCCTGCACCAAAATTAACGTTGCTACCCACTTCACAGTTTCCGATATAAGTCAAATGACCAGCCTTGGTATTCTCGCCGATTGAAGAACCTTTCACCTCAACAAAGTTACCAATATGAACTTGGGAACCCAGACTTGAACCTGGACGAATATGGGCATAAGGACCGACTGTCACACCATCTGCAACACTGCTTTCCTCAATCATAGAATTGGTAATGATAGCTCCTGCTCCGATAGTGCTATCCACTACATAAGTACCGTTTGTCAAAACAGTCTCAGCACCAATTTTCGTTTGCCCTTTCAAGGTAACATTGGCTTCGATTTGAACTTCCGAAGCAATCTCAACATCAATATCGATATAAGTTGCTTCTGGATTGACAAAGCTAACACCATTGACCATGTGTTGATGATTGATGCGACGGCGCATAACTGACTCAGCTGTCGCAAGAGCCACACGGTCATTTACCCCAAGACTCTCATCAAAATCTTTCAAAGTATAAGCGCCAACTTTTTCACCAGCTTCACGGAAAATGCCAATAACATCTGTAATATAGTATTCTCCTTGAGCATTGTTGGTATTAATATTTTTCAAAGCCTCAAACAAACGCTCGTTGTCAAAGACGTAAGTTCCAGTGTTGATTTCCTTGATTTGCTTTTCAAAGTCTGTAGCATCCTTCTGCTCAACAATGCGAAGAACCTCTGCATTGTCATTACGTACAATTCGTCCATAGCCGAAAGGATTATCCGTTTCAGCAGTCAAGATAGTGGCCACATTTTTATGATTGATGTGGAAATCAATCAAGTTTTTCAAGCTTTCACCTGTGATTAAAGGAGTATCCCCTGCGATGACCAAGGTGTGACCTGACAAACCTTCTAAGATAGGCTCAGTCATCATAACTGCATGACCTGTCCCCAACTGTTCAGATTGAGTCACAAATTCTGTCTGTCCAGCCAAGACTTCCTCAACCAGTTCCGCCTTGTGTCCTACAACTGTGACTGTCTTTTCAGGTTGGATAGCTCCCACACTACGGAAAACATGTTCCAACATAGAAATACCCGCAACCTTGTGCAAAACTTTTGGCAAATCAGATTTCATGCGAGTCCCTTTACCCGCTGCTAAAATAATGGCATAATTTGACATAATCTTCTCTTTTCTCTAGAAATTCCCTTTTATTATACCATATTTCAAATCATTCCGCGCTCTTGAATGAAAAAATGCTCTAAAGTCCTTTCTTAACCCATTTTTTGAGTATTTTTTTTGATTTTTTTTCATTTTTAAGGTAAAATTATGAGATATGAGAAAGAAAATTAATCCGCTTATTTTGTATGGTTTTTTTGGGATTATGATTTTCATTTTAATCCTGAATCGCCCTCGTTTTGAGGACCATCCTGTAAAAACAAAGTCAAATATCGCGCAAGTAGAATCGCAAGCGCTACATAATATAGATAAACCGGTAATTGATGTTTCTGGTTGGCAACGTCCTGAGGAAATTAATTACGATACTCTGTCTCAAAATATTTCTGGAGCTATCGTTCGTGTCCATAGTGGCGCTCAGTCTTCAAAAGAAAACGATGCTTCCTTTGTTAATGGGGTAGATAAGGCCTTTAAAACCCATATTACCGAGTTTCAAAAACGAAATGTCCCAGTTGGTGTCTATGCCTATGTAGCTGGAAAAAGTGTCCAAGAAATGGAAAAGGCTGCTGAAGTATTTTATAACGCTTCATCGCCGTACAGCCCTAGCTACTATTGGCTAGATGTGGAAGACAAAACCATGTCCAATATGAACGAAGGTGTTGAAGCCTTTCGAGCAAAACTAGAATCACTAGGTGCTAAAAATATCGGAATCTACGTTGGGGTCTACTTCATGGAAGAACACAGTATTGATACAGACAAGTTTACGTCTGTTTGGATTCCTTCCTATGGTTCTGACTCAGGATTTTACGAGGCTACTCCTAAGACTGATTTAGATTACGACATTCACCAATACACATCTAAAGGAAAAATTGCTGGCTTTGACCACGATTTGGACATCAACGTCATTTCTTCCTTAAAAAACAAAGAAGAAACCTTTAGAAAACTCTTTTTAAAACCTTAAAAGCATTTGTTTATCATTTGCTTTTTCTTTTTATTATAGATTGTGATACAATATAGTAAGGATTTTTTGAAATAGAAATAGTTGGAGGAAATATATGCTTTCATGGTTAGCACGTATTATTAAAGGGATTGTGATTGCTCTTGGATTTATCTTACCAGGGATTTCTGGAGGGGTTCTAGCAGCAATCTTAGGAATCTATGAACGGATGATTGGCTTTCTGGCCCATCCCTTTAAAGACTTTAAAGAAAATGTTTTGTACTTTATTCCAGTTGCGATTGGTATGCTTCTGGGAATCGGCTTATTTTCCTACCCGATTGAATACCTGCTTGAAAATTATCAGGTCTTTGTCTTATGGAGCTTTGCAGGTGCCATCATTGGGACAGTTCCTAGTCTCCTCAAGGAATCAACTCGAGAATCTGACCGAGACAAGATTGATTTGGCTTGGTTCTGGACAACCTTTATCATTTCTGGATTAGGACTCTATGCCTTAAATTTTGTCGTTGGAACCTTAAGTGCTAGCTTTCTTAATTTCGTCCTAGCGGGTGCACTCCTGGCTCTTGGCGTCTTGGTTCCTGGCCTCAGCCCATCAAATCTACTTTTGATTTTGGGCCTCTATGCTCCTATGTTGACTGGTTTTAAAACCTTTGACCTCTTGGGAACCTTCTTCCCGATTGGAATTGGTGCAGGTGCTACTCTCATCATTTTTTCAAAAATGATGGATTATGCCTTAAACAACTTCCACTCACGCGTCTATCATTTCATCATCGGTATTGTTCTCTCAAGTACCCTTTTGATCTTGATTCCAAATGCAGGAAACGCTGAAAGTATCCAGTACACTGGACTTTCACTTGTTGCCTATGTCATCATCGCCTTCTTCTTTGCACTAGGAATCTGGCTTGGTATTTGGATGAGCCAATTGGAGGATAAGTATAAATAATGGCAAAAAAAGTAAAAATCAAAAAAACATTAGTGGAACAAATCCTGTCTAAAGCAGATATACCACATCAGGGAATTCAAATCAATGCCCTGAAAGGAGAGCTTCCTCAAGGTTATGAACGAGATCAGATTTTCAAAACCTTGGCACTTTTAGGAGATAAAACAGGACCGATTATCGGTATCGTCCCTATCACTCAACACTTGTCTGAAAAGAAACTAGCCAAAATTTCTGGCAATAAAAAAGTGAGCATGATTCCACAAAAGGACTTGGAAAAAACAACAGGTTATATTCATGGAGCCAATAATCCTGTCGGAATTCGTCAGAAACACAATTACCCCATTTTTATCGATAAAATTGCTCTTGACTTGGATCAAATGATTGTCTCTGCAGGGGAAGTTGGTCACAGCATTATCGTCGCACCACAAGACTTGGCCAGCTTTGTAAAGGCTGACTTTGTAGATATCTTGGAGGACGGCAAATAATGAAACTCTACTTTGTCCGCCACGGTCGTACAGTATGGAACCAAGAAGGCCGTTTTCAAGGTGCTAGTGGAGATTCTCCCCTTCTTCCTGAATCCATTGAAACCCTAAAACAACTTGGCCAATATCTTAAGGATATTCCTTTTGATCAGATTTATTCAAGTGATTTACCTCGAACGGTCAAATCTGCTGAGATTATCCAAAGTCAACTTCAGACGCCCTGTCCTTTAGAAAGTGTTCCGAATATCCGGGAATGGCAGCTGGGGAAGTTGGAAGGTTTAAAAATTGCAACCTTGGAAGCTATTTACCCGCAACAAATCAAAGCTTTCCGATCTAATCTTGCCAAGTTTGACACTCAAATGTTTGGAGCCGAATCCCTCTATAGCACCACACAGCGGACCATCCAATTTATCAAATCACTCAAAGATAGTCCGGCTGAGCGTATTCTAATTGTCGGTCATGGTGCCAATCTTACTGCCAGTCTTCGTACTCTCCTAGGCTATAAAGAACCACTTCTTCGTAAAGATGGCGGTCTAGCAAATGCCAGCCTGACCATTCTAGAAACCCATGATTTTGAAACATTCACTCTCTATACTTGGAATGATACTTCCTATCAATAAAAGAACTTAATTTTATACTCTTCGAAAATCTCTTCAAACCACGTCAACGTCGCCTTGCCGTAGGTATGGTTCACTGACTTCGTCAGTTCTATCTGCCACCTCAAAGCTATGCTTTGAGCAGCCTGCGGCTAGCTTCCTAGTTTGCTCTTTGATTTTCATTGAGTATTAGCGTCAAGTTCTTTTAGTTTTTAAAGATTATCCGTGAATTTCTTACTTATTTATGATAAAATGGGAGTATCGCAAAAAATGACTCATCGTATTCAATTTTGAGTAAAATTAGGAGGATCCCATGTCAACAGAACATATGGAAGAACTAAATGACCAGCAGATCGTTCGCCGTGAAAAAATGGCTGCGCTCCGTGAACAAGGAATCGATCCCTTCGGAAAACGTTTTGAACGCACTGCAAATTCACAAGAATTAAAAGATAAATATGCCGACCTCGATAAAGAACAATTACATGATAAAAACGAAACAGCTACTATCGCAGGACGCTTGGTAACCAAACGTGGTAAAGGTAAAGTTGGATTTGCCCACCTTCAAGACCGCGAAGGCCAGATTCAAATCTACGTTCGTAAGGATGCTGTCGGTGAAGAAAACTACGAAATCTTCAAAAAAGCAGATCTTGGTGACTTCCTTGGTGTCGAAGGTGAAGTGATGCGTACAGATATGGGAGAACTCTCTATCAAAGCTACTCACATCACTCACTTGTCTAAGGCTCTTCGTCCACTTCCAGAGAAATTCCACGGTTTGACAGACGTTGAAACCATTTACCGTAAACGTTACCTTGACTTGATTTCGAACCGTGAAAGCTTTGAGCGCTTTGTCACTCGTTCAAAAATCATCTCTGAAATCCGTCGTTACCTTGACCAAAAAGGTTTCCTTGAAGTAGAAACACCTGTTCTTCACAACGAAGCTGGTGGTGCTGCTGCTCGTCCATTTATCACTCACCACAATGCTCAAAACATTGATATGGTGCTTCGTATCGCGACTGAGCTCCACTTGAAACGTCTCATCGTTGGTGGTATGGAACGTGTTTACGAAATCGGCCGTATCTTCCGTAACGAAGGAATGGACGCTACTCATAACCCTGAGTTCACTTCTATCGAAGTTTACCAAGCTTATGCAGACTTCCAAGATATCATGGACTTGACTGAAGGCATTATCCAACACGCTGCTAAATCAGTTAAAGGTGATGGTCCAGTCAACTATCAAGGAACTGAGATCAAGATCAATGAACCATTTAAACGTGTTCACATGGTCGATGCTATCAAAGAAATTACTGGTGTAGATTTCTGGCAAGATATGACCTTTGAAGAAGCTAAAGCTATCGCTGCTGAGAAGAACGTTCCAGTTGAGAAACATTACACTGAAGTTGGCCACATCATTAATGCCTTCTTTGAAGAGTTTGTTGAAGAAACATTGATTCAACCTACCTTTGTCTATGGACATCCAGTAGCAGTATCTCCACTTGCTAAGAAGAACCCTGAAGACCAACGCTTTACTGACCGTTTCGAGCTCTTCATCATGACCAAAGAATACGGTAATGCCTTCACTGAGCTCAACGATCCAATCGATCAGCTTAGCCGTTTTGAAGCCCAAGCTAAAGCAAAAGAACTTGGTGACGATGAAGCGACTGGCATCGACTATGACTACATTGAAGCACTTGAATACGGAATGCCACCAACAGGTGGTTTGGGAATCGGAATTGACCGTCTCTGTATGCTCCTCACTGATACAACAACTATCCGTGATGTATTGCTCTTCCCAACAATGAAATAATCCCTTCTCCTCTGGCACTTGCCAGAGGTTTTTTGATGCAAAAAGAGACTGAGGAAAAACTCAATCTCTACTTTTCACTTCTTTGGTTGCTACATCTTCTCCAAACCATTTTTGGCTGATTTCCTGGAACTTTCCTTCTTGGTATAGTTGAACAAAAGCTTGGTTTAAAACTTGGAGTAATTTTTTATCTGCAGGTCTAACTCCGACCGCAAAGGATTCACTTTCAAATCCAGCTGAAAAGATATTATAGTCATTTAATATACCTTCAGACTGGAGGTAATAATTAGCATACACTCGGTCAATCAACAAGGCATCAATCCGATCATTCTTCAAATCAATTAAGGCTTCATTGAAACTCTGGTATTGATTGGCCCTCTGGTCTTTGACACGATTTTTCAGTAAATCTGGCTGAGCTTCAAAGTCTAAATAACCAGAGGAACCGGCTTGGGCTCCCAAGGTCTTATCTTTCATATCCTCTCCTGAACGAATTTGCTGGCTTTTCTTAGCAACCAGAACCTGCTGATTTTCCATATATGGAATCGTAAAGGCAACCTTCTCTCGGCGTTCATCAGTGGCAGAATAGCCATTCCAGATGGCGTCTATGGTTCCATTTTGCAGTTCCGTCTCCTTCATATCCCAATCGATTGGCTGAAATTGAACTTTAAAGCCTAATTTTTCAGAGACAGCTTGCGCTAAATCAATATCAAAGCCTGTATATTGGCCGTTTTTTTCTTCAAATCCCATGGGTACAAAAGTATTGTCAAAACCAATAGTAATGGTCCCCTGCTCTTGATACTTATCCCAGTTATCCTGCTGTGGATCACTAGCCTTCTGAGTACAAGCCGTTAAAAAGAGAGTCAGGAGCGAAACCAATACCAAAGCAATTTTCTTAGTAGTCATCGGCACCTCCTACTTGGGCTCAATCTTGAGAATCTGATCTGCGATATTTTCAGCGAACTGTAAATCGTGGGTAACCACAATCTGCGTCATGCCAAGTTCCCTATTTTGCAAGATCAGTTTTTCCACTTCCAAGCGCAATTCTGGATCAAGTGCAGAAGTCGGCTCATCATAGCCAATGATTTCTGGGTCAATCATCATAGCACGCGCTAAGACCACCCGCTGTTTTTGCCCACCTGATAGTGAGAATGGATAAGCATCTGCATGTCCCGCCAATCCTAACTGTTCCAAAAGCCCTCGTGCCTTCTTCTCAGCCTCTTCCTGCTTCATTCCCATTGTTTTCACAGGTGATAAGGTCAAATTATCTAGAACTGATAAATGAGGAAACAGTTGAAAATCTTGGAATACAAATCCCAGTAGATTTCGTTTCTCCAGTTCATCCAGTTCTAAAGGTTCTCCATTATAAAAGATTTGTCCTGAATCAATGGTTTCAAGACCCGCAAGCATACGTAAGAGGGTTGTCTTACCTCCACCAGAAGGTCCAACGATAGCCAGGATTTGCTTTTCAGGAATTTTTAGACTGAAATTGGATAAAATTTGCTTTTGACCAAATCCCTTATTAATATTTCGTAACTCTAACATGGCAGCCTCCTATCTATAGTAACTGTACTTCTTCTCAACTTTTTTAGAAATAATTGTCACAATACCAATCAAAATCAAGTAAATGGCTCCTGCCAAGAACATAGGGACCAAACTAGCATCACGGTTGGCAGCTGTTCGACTAGCCAAGATAAGGTCTGAAATTCCTAGAGCATAGACCAAAGAAGTATCCTTGACCAAACTCATGACCTCATTAAAGACACTAGGAAGAACAATCTTGGTCACTTGGGGCAAGATAATATAGCGAACTGTGGCAAAGGGACTGAACTTCAAGACCTTAGCAGCCTCATACTGACCTTTAGGAATGGTATCAATCCCTCCACGAAAAATTTCAGCAAAGTAAGCCGCATAATTGAGAACAAAGGCAATAATGGCCGCAGGAAGGCGATCCAAACGAATCCCAATACTTGGGAGAACATAATAGATAAAGATCAATTGCAAGAGCAAGGGTGTGCCCCGCATGATCCAGATATAAATGTTAATCAGATGATGGAGGAGCTTCCAATGGACTTGCAATGCAAAGGCAATCAAAACGCCCAAAGGAATAGAAAAAATCAAGACCAGTGCAAAAACCTGTAAAGTCATGCTTGCACCGCTCAATAAACTCGGTAATATCTCAAACAAATAAGACATACTGCACCTCCTAAAAATAATTGTTCCTATTATAGCATAAATAAACAAAATAACCAAGGATTTTTGCAAAAAAATTCTCTTTTAAAAAGAAAAACTATATCTATCAAAAATGATAAGATACAGTTTTAAAAATATATTCTTACAATCTCTCAATCAGTTCTTGCATTTGCACATCATCTGGAACCAGTTTTAAGTAAGTTTGAGCATTGACTTTTGCTTCCTCAAAGTATCCCAATTCACGCAAGAGATAGATATAGTGTTCCAGAAACTCTGGATTGTCCTTCAAATCTCCTGCCAACTCTTGATAAAGTTCATAGGCAGTATCCAAATCGTCCATTTCTTGATAGGAACGGGCAATCATCCACTTGGTCAAAAGATTTTCTGGCTCCTCACTTTGTAAGTCTAGAATGTCTTCATAACGCTCCTGCTCTAGATAAATAGTAGCTAGACGGAGTAAGATTTCTTCCGTATCCTCAGCATCTTCTTTAGCAGTAAGGAGATAATTTTCTGCCCCACTAGCATCATGCAATTCATAAGAGAATTGTGAAGCAGCCAGCAAGAGGCGAGTTTCAAAGGGATTTTTCTCTAAGCCTTGCTTAGCGATACGCAGGGCTTCTTGAACTTGATGTTCCTTATGCAAGGCCTGACTATACCCATACTCATAGCCTTCAAAATCAGGTGAAATGGTATCGATCTGCTTAAAATATAGGACGGCTTTCTGATATTCTTCTTGATCAAAGTAAAGACTGGCCAACTCAAAAGCTGTTAGATCATCGTATTCTAACTCCAGGGCTTTTTCTAAAAACTCTGTAGCCGTTTCAAATTTACCCAACTGAGCATAGGCAAAACCAATCCGTTGATAGGTGGAAATGCCCGTTTGCTCATAAATCGAGCGATTATCTAACTGAGCATAGCCTTGAATAGCCTCTTGGTAATTTTCCAACTCACTATCCAACTCTGCCAAACCCAATATCAAGAGAGGATCCTCTGAGTAAGTCAATGCTTCTAACAATTTCTCACGCGCCACATCTGTTAAACCTTCCAGCTCGTATAGATCTGCCTTCAGAGCCAAAGCCGAAACATACCAATCACTGTCAGATTGGATTTCCTCTAGATAGGCAAATGCTTCTTCTATTTGACCATCCTCACTAGCAATAGCTGCTAGATTAAGATTTACTTCTGGAAAATCCTCTACGATTTTTAGATAAATTTCCTTGGCCTGAGGATAGAAACCAATTCCTTCTAGATAAATGGCTAACTCATAAAGCAGCTCACTCGAATCATTTACTAAAGCTTTGACGAAATAATGCTCAGCCTTGGCTAAATCTTGCTCTTCCAAAGCCTGTAACATCTGTTGACTATTGTTCACTCTTGACTTCCTCTCCCTCTAGTTCATATAGGCCACTGACTACCTTATACCATTCAAAAATAGCTGAAATGACAACCTTAGCAGAGGCATAAACCGGAATACCAAGTAAGACTCCCCAAATACCAAACATGGATCCTGAAGTTAACAAGACAAAGAGAACATTAATAGGATGGATGTTTAATTGACTTCCCAAAATCAATGGAGAGACAAAACGGCCTTCAATAGTTTGTTCTACGATAAAGACAATCACTACTTTCAGAAGCATAACTGGACCAGCAATCAAGCCCAATACTAGGGCAGGAAGCATAGCTAGGAAGCTACCAAGATAAGGAACCAGATTTAAAATACCAGCTGTTACACCCAGTGTAACCGCATAGCGTAGACCGATAATCTTGAAAAAGATGATAAACATTACTGCTACAATAATAGCCACTGTCACTTGCCCTCGAACATAGTTGGACAACTGTTGATTCACATCTGATAAAACTTGTCCAACAGGTTCCTTCAATTTCGTTGGCATGAATTGGGTCAAATAGTTACGCAAGCCTTTCCCATCACGCAAGAGATAAAAGAGCATGAAAGGAACGATAATCAAGGCAACAATCACTTGAGATGCCCCACTAATAAAGGCGCTCACCCAGTTGACTGCCTGAGAAGAAACCTTGCTCGCCCAAACTGTAGCCTGACTTGAGAAGTTTGTCAAAACTTGCTCTAATTGAGGTCTGAAATCATCTGGTAAATGCTTGGTTACCAAATCATTAATAACTCTGTCTGCATCTTCGAGATAGATTGGTACATTTCTTGCAAAGGTTAAAACTTGACGTTGCAGATTTGGAATAGCCACTGCCAATCCCCAAATGATAAAGAGGGCGATGATGACAAAGACAATACTGATAGCTATAACACGATTAACCTTATGCTTCTCCAACCAATCAACAATAGGATTTAATAAATAATATAGCAAACCAGATAAAATCACTGGTAACATCACGACAGCCAAAAAGTCTAAAACAGGTAAAAATAGAAAACTAATCTTACTTAAAATAAAAAGATTCAGTCCCAATAATAAGGTTACCAAAAATACAGTAATTGCCTTGTTATCCAAAAACCACTTGAAAAACCAAGATAGGCTAAAATGTTTCTCTTTTTGCTCCATAAATACTTCCTTTCTATTGTTCTCTCATTATACCATTTTTGAAACAAAATAACTCTTTTTAAAGTGCTTACATGGAGACAGCGACACAAAAAACTCTAAGCAGGCAGAGCCTGATAACTCATGACAGAAAACGAAGTTTATCTTATAATGAAGCTGAACAATACAAATCCGTGGTGTTTAATAGGGCTTTTCCTAGCCTGTATCAAAAACTGGATGAACAAGAGTCATGAGAAAACTCTAATATGCCTTGAGCATGAAAATATTTTACTAGTAGCCTCTTGTTCTATTGTTCAAATAGTTAACAGGAGGTTTTTATAATGGAAGTCATGATTGAAACGTGTTGTGGTATTGATGTCCACCAAAAGTCTATCGTTTGTTGTATTCTATATGGTCCACTAGATACCAACAAGCCAAAGAAAATTCAGAAGAAATTTGACGTAACTTCTCAAAGTAACTTCCATCTCTCTCCTAAAACTGGAAGTTAGTCTCAGACGACGAATGATGCTAGAATTAAGTCTGAGACTTTTCGTGAGGAGGCGCCTCATGATAAAAAAAACAAAAATATCTCACTCTAGAAGACCGGATTGACATCCAAACTGGAATCAGCCAACAGGAAACTTTCCGTTCCATCGCTGAGAAGATAGGAAAAGACCCGTCAACGATTTCAAAGGAAATCAAGCGCAATCGCATCATGCATCCAACATCCGTCAAATCTGATTGCACGGATTGCCCACTTCTCAAAAAAGCTCCTTATGTCTGTAACAACTGTCCAAAAAAGAGGACGGATTGTGGGTTTAACCGCTATCTTTACTACGCCAAAAAGGCGCAGGAACAGTACAAGACTATGTTGAGGAAGTCCAGAGAGGGCATTCCCCTAAACAAGGAAAGTTTTTATCAGATAGACAAGATCTTAACCCAAGGCATCCAGAAGAAACAAAGCATCTACCATATCATTCAGACACATAATCTCCCTGTGTCGAAAGCTACGGTGTATCGGCATGCCAAGCTGGGCTATCTAACAGCCAAGCCCATTGATTTCCCTCGGATGGTCAAGTTCAAGGCACGTAGAAAATCCAGAAAAGTAGCTATTCCCAAAGAGATGAAAATTGGGCGGACCTATCAAGATTTCCAAGAGTTACGAGAAACAGATGATTTCTTCAAATGGTTGGAAATGGACACGGTCACCGGCAGACCTGGTGGAAAGCTACTGCTCACCTTCAATGTTTCCTTCTGCAACTTCCTCTTCGCCTTTCTTTTGGTCAACAAGACCGCTCTGGAAGTCGCCTCTAAATTCACAGCTTTGAAAGAAAGAGTCATGGACGGAGGGGGTGCGTTCCATCAGCTGTTCCCTGTCATTCTCACAGACAACGGATCTGAGTTCTCCTATGTGGAGGAGCTTGAGCGAGACATTGATGGGAGTCTCACCTCTACTTCTGCGACCCTAGCCGTCCTGACCAGAAGGGGAGGATTGAGAAGAACCATACGGTTTTGCGAGCCATTCTTCCCAAGGGTACTTCCTTTGACCAGCTGACTCAGAAAGACATCAATCTAGTCATTTCCCATGTCAATTCCTTGAAACGAGAAGAGTTTCAAGGAAAATCTGCTTATGACGTCTTCACCTTCACATTTGGCGAGGATATCGCTGCTCTTTTGGGTTGCCAATTTGTCAAACCAGAAGACACACATTTATCACCTGATTCATTGAAATAAAGGGAATTTTACCCTCTAACTACACATCTTATCACCATCGAAAAGTCTCACACTAAACGCTAGCAACTGGAATTTACTCTAAGACGACTCTGTTTTAGGGCTATTTGTCGTGCACTTTTTTCTGAGTCTTTTCGCTTTTGAACCCTTATATATCAAGAAAAAGAAAACCAGTGGAAGTTAGTCTAAGAAGAATTTCCACTGATTTCACGCGTTTTTCTCATACTAAAAGCTAGGTTGTGGGAAACTGGAACTTAGTTTTAGAAGTTACCTCAAATCTAAATCAAACTATTGTCTATAAAATTCGGCTCTATAATATTTGTAGTGGGTAAATCCCCTATAGATATTATGGAGCCTATTTTTGTGTAGAAAACATACTAAGATTAGTAGTGAAGAAATTTCCGACGGGAGAGAGTATTCACTACTTTTTCTTTATGTTAAAGTAGTGGTGTCTTGTAAAGTCGTAGGGCTCTATGGCGCTAGACGTCGCTTGACAAACTGGCAAGACACCTTGTTTTAGTGGAGTTTGATCAAAGTATGTGGGACGCTAAACGTCGCGTATTGAAAATAAAATCACTAAAACATGGAATTATTCAAGACAAAAGAGGTAATGTCATGCGTGCAGTATTTGGAATTGATGTAAGTAAAACAAGTTCTGAGGTGGCAATTTTAGTCAACGGTGAGAAGGTTCACGGCTACACCATACTCAATGCTGTCATTGGATTCAATCGCCTGTTGGGGGACTTGAAAACAGTTCATAACCCTGAGATTATATTTGAGGCCACAGGCGTCTATTCTCGACGTCTTCAGGCCTTTCTTGAGGAATACGGTTACGCTTATACACGGCTAAATCCACTGGAAGCTAAGAAGCAATTGGACAGTCTGCGAGTTCGTAAAACAGATAAAATTGACGCTGAAAAGTTGGCTAAATCTCAGCTTGTGCACAATCGTAAACCAACTTACGTGCAGGAAGAAGTTTATCAACACTTGCGTGATTTCAGCCGTTTCTATCAAAATATGACTGAAGATCTTGTTCGAGCTAAAAACCGTCTGCACAAGGTTCTACAAGTCACCTTTCCTGAATTGGAAAATCTCTTATCTACACCAACTGAAGAGCAATATTGGAACTTAGTGATGGCTTTTCCATGTAAAGAGTTTGTATTAAGCCTATCTCAAAGTGACTTGTATGAGATTATCCGTCAATCTACCTCCAAACGCATCTCTGAAAAGCGTATTGCTTACCTGACTGATAAACTTATAGAACTCGCTAAACAATCTTTTTGTGCGATCAAGAAAAACTCTCCAATGCTTGAAGAGGTTCGTTACTATGCTCAAGAATTGCTTCGTCTTTCTGAACGCAGACAAGTTGTCTTAAACGACATGGTAGCTCTAGCTCAGCCTTTACCAGAGTATGACATCTTACGATCAATTCCTGGCATCGCAGAAACCACAGCGACATCTATCATTGGCGAATTGGGAGATATTCGTCGCTTTCAGTCTACCAATCAAATCAACGCTTTTATTGGCATTGACCTGAGACACTATGAATCTGGGAACTTTCTCGCTAAGGAACATATCACTAAACGAGGTAATCCCTATGCCAGAAAAATCTTGTTCAAGTGCATTCACAACATCGCTTCAGCTAGTCATACCAATCCCTGCCATATCGCTGACTTTTATGAGAAACGAAAAAGACAATCGACAATAGCTTCAACTAAGCCACATACGATTGCCTCTATACATCGTCTCATTCGAACAATGTATTACCTCATTACGCATAACAAACTTTACGATTATTCTTTGACCCAAAATCAATAAGGCTGTCTATGCCGTATTATTGTAACACCTTGTTTCAAAAAATACCAGATGAGGTGTTTTTTAGCATGCCCTTTTATGGATCAAAAAGTGTTAAAAATAAGACAGTAACCTCAGAATAGCTACTGTCTTATCTCTTTTATTAATGGCTCTATAATATTTGTAGTGGGTAAATCCCCTATAGATATTATGGAGCCTATTTTGTGTAGAAAAAAAGTCACATAAGACCTATAATGAAAAGCGTCGAAACCATCATTAGAAAGAATCATATGGAACAATTACATTTTATCACAAAACTACTCGATATCAAAGACCCGAACATCAAAATTCTAGATATCATCAATATGGATACACACAAGGAAATTATCGCTAAATTGGATTATGAAGCCCCATCTTGCCCTGATTGCGAAAGTCAAATGAAGAAATATGACTTTCAAAAACCGTCGAAAATTCCTTACCTCGAAACGACTGGTATGCCTACTAGAATCCTCCTTAGAAAGCGTCGTTTCAAGTGCTATCAGTGCTCGAAAATGATGGTCGCTGAGACTTCTATCGTCAAGAAAAATCATCAAATCCCTCGTATTATCAACCAAAAGATTGCTCAAAAGTTGATTGAAAAGACTTCTATGACTGATATTGCTCATCAGCTGGCCATTTCAACTTCAACTGTCATTCGCAAGTTAAATGACTTTCACTTTAAGCATGACTTTAGCCGTCTTCCTGAGATTATGTCTTGGGACGAGTATGCCTTTACCAAGGGAAAGATGAGCTTCATTGCACAAGATTTTGAAAAACTCAATATCATCACTGTTCTTGAGGGAAGAACACAAGCTGTCATCAGGAATCACTTTCTTCGCTACGATAGAGCTATTCG
>NZ_JASHHD010000018.1:0-22455 GCF_047459985.1 Streptococcus mitis | reverse complement strand
TGGATATCATTACGGTCTGAAAGGGTAAGGTGTTTATGTTTTGTCATAGTAGACCTCATTTCTAACTCAAACGTCTCATACTTAATTCCACCATAAAAATCCGTTTTAGACTAACTTCCACTTTGGTTAGACAAGTGGAAGTTACTTTGAGAAGTTACCACTCTTTGAATAAAGTAGGGAAAATGAGTGAAATGGTTTACTTTTTTTCTGAAATAAAGTATACTATATAAAGTAAACTATGATAACATGGAGGTATTGTGTATGGTTGACAAACAAGTCATTGAAGAAATCAAAAACAATGCCAACATTGTGGAAGTCATAGGAGATGTGATTTCTTTACAAAAGGCAGGACGGAACTATCTAGGGCTCTGTCCTTTTCATGGTGAAAAAACACCTTCTTTCAACGTTGTAGAGGACAAGCAGTTTTACCACTGTTTTGGTTGTGGTCGCTCTGGTGATGTCTTTAAGTTCATTGAGGAGTACCAAGGTGTTCCCTTTATGGAAGCTGTCCAAATCTTAGGTCAGCGTGTTGGGATTGAGGTTGAAATACCGCTTTATAGTGAACAGAAGCCAGTTTCGCCTCACCAAGCTCTTTATGATATGCACGAAGATGCAGCCAAATTTTATCATGCTATTCTCATGACAACGACTATGGGTGAAGAGGCCAGAAATTATCTTTACCAGCGTGGGTTGACAGATGAAGTGCTCAAGCATTTTCGGATTGGTTTGGCACCTCCAGAACGGAACTATCTCTATCAACGTTTGTCTGGGCAGTATCGTGAAGAGGATCTCTTGGAATCAGGACTTTTTTATCTCTCTGATGCCAATCAATTTGTAGACACCTTTCACAATCGCATTATGTTTCCCCTGACAAATGACCAAGGAAAGGTTATTGCCTTCTCAGGTCGTATCTGGCAGAAAACGGATTCACAAACTTCTAAGTATAAAAATAGCCGATCGACTGCAATTTTTAACAAAAGTTACGAATTATATCATATGGATAGGGCAAAAAAATCTTCTGGTAAAGCCAGTGAGATTTACCTGATGGAAGGTTTCATGGATGTTATTGCAGCCTATCGGGCTGGAATCGAAAATGCTGTTGCATCAATGGGAACAGCCTTGAGTCGAGAGCATGTTGAGCATCTGAAAAGGTTAACCAAGAAGTTGGTTCTTGTTTACGATGGCGATAAGGCTGGGCAAGCCGCGACATTGAAAGCGCTGGACGAAATTGGTGATATGCCTGTGCAAATCGTCAGCATGCCTGATAGCTTGGATCCAGATGAGTATCTACAAAAAAATGGTCCAGAAGACTTGGCCTATCTATTGACGAAAACTCGTATTAGTCCGATTGAGTTTTACATTCACCAGTATAAGCCTGAAAATAGTGAAAATCTGCAGGCCCAGATTGAGTTTATTGAAAAAATAGCTCCCTTGATTGTTCAAGAAAAGTCCATCACTGCTCAAAACAGCTATATTCATATTTTAGCTGATAGTCTGGCGTCATTTGATTATGCTCAGATTGAGCAGATTGTTAATGAGAGTCGTCAGGCGCAAAGGCAGAATCGCATGGAAGGAATTTCCAGACCGACGCAAATCACTATGCCTGTCACCAAGCAGTTATCAGCTATTATGAGGGCTGAAGCTCATCTACTCTATCGAATGATGGAATCTCCTCTTGTTTTGAACGATTACCGTTTGCGAGAAGACTTTTCATTTGATACACCTGAATTTCAGGTCTTATATGACTTGCTTGGCCAGTATGGAAATCTTCCTCCAGAAATTTTAGCAGAACAGACAGAAGAAGTTGAAAGAGCTTGGTATCAAGTCTTAACTCAGGATTTGCCTGCTGAGATGTCACCGCAGGAACTAAGTGAAGTAGAAATTACTCGAAACAAGGCTCTCTTGAATCAGGACAATATGAGAATCAAAAAGAAGGTGCAGGAAGCTAGCCATGTAGGAGATACCGACACAGCCCTAGAAGAATTGGAACGTTTAATTTCCCAAAAGAGAAGAATGGAGTAATAATGGCAACAAAACAAAAAGAAGTAACAACATTTGACGTACAAGTAGCAGAATTTATCCGTAATCATAAGCAAAAAGGGACAGCAACAGATGATGAAATCAATGCCAGTCTGGTTATTCCTTTTACCTTGGACGCTGATGGGATTGAGGATCTCTTGCAACGAATTCAGGATGCGGGAATTTCTATCACTGATAACGAAGGAAATCCAAGTGCACGTGTTCTTAGTACTGAAGAAGAGCCAGAACTCAGTGATGAGGACTTGATTGGGTCAACTTCGGCTAAGGTAAATGACCCTGTCCGTATGTACTTGAAAGAAATCGGAGTCGTACCTCTCTTGACCAATGAAGAGGAAAAAGAATTGGCACTTGCTGTTGAATCTGGTGATATCGAAGCCAAACAACGTCTTGCGGAAGCCAATCTTCGTTTGGTTGTTTCTATTGCCAAACGCTATGTTGGCCGTGGTATGCAGTTCCTTGACTTGATTCAAGAAGGGAACATGGGCTTGATGAAAGCAGTTGACAAGTTTGACTATTCTAAAGGATTCAAGTTCTCAACTTATGCAACTTGGTGGATTCGTCAGGCTATCACTCGTGCTATTGCAGATCAAGCTCGTACTATCCGTATTCCAGTCCACATGGTTGAAACCATTAATAAATTAGTTCGTGAACAGCGTAATCTCCTTCAAGAATTGGGACAAGATCCAACACCTGAGCAAATCGCAGAACGTATGGATATGACCCCTGACAAGGTTCGTGAAATCTTGAAGATTGCCCAAGAACCAGTATCCCTTGAAACTCCTATCGGTGAAGAGGATGATAGCCACCTTGGGGACTTTATCGAAGATGAAGTGATTGAAAATCCAGTGGACTATACTACTCGTATCGTCTTGCGTGAGCAGTTGGATGAGGTCTTGGATACTCTTACAGACCGTGAAGAAAATGTTCTGCGTCTACGTTTTGGGTTAGATGATGGAAAAATGCGTACTCTTGAAGATGTGGGAAAAGTCTTTAACGTAACCCGTGAGCGTATCCGTCAGATTGAAGCCAAGGCTTTGAGAAAACTACGCCAACCAAGTCGCAGCAAACCGCTTCGTGATTTTATTGAAGACTAGGAGTGAGGAAAATATGGCTTATACAGAAGAGCAAATTGATAACATCAAAACACGGATTTTAACAGCCTTGGAAGAAGTCATCGACCCTGAGTTGGGCATCGATATTGTCAATCTTGGTTTGATTTATGAGATTCGTTTTGATGGCGACACAGGGCAAACTGAGATTGATATGACTTTGACAACTATGGGTTGTCCCCTAGCTGACCTTTTGACTGACCAGATTTATGATGCCATGACAGAGGTTCCAGAAGTAACGGATACTGAGGTCAAATTGGTTTGGTATCCAGCCTGGACAGTTGAAAAAATGAGTCGCTATGCACGCATTGCCCTAGGCATTAAGTAAACATATAAACTATGTGAGAGATTGTTGGAAAAGTGAGGAAATTTCCTCTTCTTTTCCTCTAGTCTCTCCTTTCTTTTGCTGATTTTATTCAAAGAAAATGATATAATAGTAGCTATGGAAAAAAAGAAATTACGCATCAATATGTTGAGTTCGAGTGAGAAAGTAGCAGGACAAGGAGTTTCAGGTGCCTACCGTGAATTAGTTCGTCTTCTTCACCGTGATGCCAAGGACCAATTGATTGTTACAGAAAATCTTCCAATCGAGGCAGATGTAACTCACTTTCATACGATTGATTTCCCCTATTATTTATCAACATTCCAAAAGAAACGCTCAGGGAGAAAGATTGGCTATGTGCATTTCTTACCTGATACACTTGAGGGGAGTTTGAAAATTCCATTTTTCTTAAAGGGAATTGTTAAACGCTATGTATTTTCTTTTTACAACCGGATGGAGCACTTGGTGGTGGTCAATCCTATGTTCATTGAGGATTTGGTGGCAGCTGGTATTCCACGTGAAAAAGTGACCTATATTCCTAACTTTGTCAACAAGGAAAAATGGCATCCCCTTCCACAAGAAGAGGTTGCGAGACTGCGAACAGAACTTGGTGTTAGTGACAATCAGTTTATCGTAGTAGGTGCTGGTCAAGTTCAGAAACGCAAAGGGATTGATGATTTTATCCGTCTGGCTGAGGAATTGCCTCAGATTACCTTTATCTGGGCGGGTGGTTTCTCTTTTGGTGGTATGACAGATGGTTATGAACGCTATAAGAAAATTATGGATAATCCACCTGAAAATTTGATTTTTCCAGGCATTGTGTCACCAGAGCGAATGCGTGAGTTGTATGCTTTAGCGGATCTTTTCTTGTTGCCTAGTTATAATGAGCTTTTTCCGATGACTATTTTAGAGGCTGCCAGTTGTGAAGCACCTATTATGTTGCGTGATTTAGATCTCTATAAGGTGATTTTGGAGGGAAATTATCGGGCGACAGCAGATAGAGATGAGATGAAAGAAGCTATTTTAGAATATCAAGCAAATCCTGCTGCTTTAAAAGATTTGAAAGAAAAAGCTAAGAATATTTCCAGAGAGTATTCAGAAGAGCATCTGTTACAAATCTGGTTGGACTTTTATGAGAAACAAGCCGCTTTAGGGAGAAAATAAAAAGTGAGGTAATCTATGCGAATTGGTTTATTTACAGATACCTATTTTCCTCAGGTTTCTGGTGTTGCGACCAGTATTCGAACCTTGAAAACAGAACTTGAAAAGCAGGGGCATGCTGTTTTTATCTTTACGACGACAGATAAGGATGTCAATCGCTACGAAGATTGGCAAATTATTCGCATTCCAAGCGTTCCTTTCTTTGCTTTTAAAGATCGCCGCTTTGCCTACCGAGGCTTTAGCAAGGCGCTTGAAATTGCCAAACAGTATCAGCTAGATCTTATCCATACTCAGACCGAATTTTCTCTAGGCTTGTTGGGGATTTGGATTGCGCGTGAACTGAAAATTCCCGTTATTCATACCTATCACACCCAGTATGAAGACTATGTGCATTATATTGCCAAGGGGATGTTGATTCGTCCTAGTATGGTCAAGTACTTAGTCAGAGGTTTCCTGCATGATGTGGATGGGGTTATCTGCCCTAGTGAGATTGTTCGTGACTTGCTATCTGCCTATAAGGTTAAGGTTGAAAAGCGGGTCATTCCTACTGGGATTGAATTAGCTAAGTTTGAGCGTCCCGAAATCAAGCAAGAAAATCTAAAAGAACTGCGTAGTAAATTAGGGATTCAAGACGATGAACAGATGTTGCTGAGTCTTTCTAGAATTTCCTATGAAAAAAATATTCAAGCAGTTTTAGCAGCTTTTGCAGAAGTTCTGAAAGAAGAAGACAAGGTTAAACTGGTAGTTGCTGGGGATGGCCCTTATCTGGATGACCTCAAAGAGCAAGCCCAGAAACTAGAGATTCAAGACTCCGTTGTCTTTACAGGGATGATTGCTCCTAGTGAGACCGCTCTTTACTATAAGGCTGCAGATTTCTTCATCTCGGCATCAACAAGTGAGACTCAAGGTTTGACATACTTGGAAAGCTTAGCCAGTGGAACGCCTGTCATTGCTCACGGAAATCCTTATCTGGACAATCTCATCAATGACAAGATGTTTGGGACTTTGTACTATGGAGAAAAAGATTTGGCTGGAGCTATTTTAGAGGCTCTGATTGCAACACCAGACATGAATGAGCATGCCTTATCAGCGAAATTATACGAGATTTCAGCCGAGAACTTTGGAAAACGGGTTCAAGAATTTTATCTGGATGCTATTATTTCTAATAATTTCGAAAAAGATTTAGCTAAAGAGGATACGGTCACTCATCGTATCTTTAAGACAGCTTTGTATCTACCACAACAGGTCGTTGCTGTGCCTGTAAAAGGCTCTAGACGGATGCTGAAGGCTTCAAAAACACAGTTAATCAGCATGAGAGATTATTGGAAAGACCGTGAAGAATAGAAAGAGGACAAGTTATGAAAAAACAATTAATGAGAAGTGGTAGTGATCAAAAAATTGCTGGTGTCTGTGCTGGGGTGGCCCATTATCTAGATATGGATCCTACTATCGTACGCGTAATATGGGGAGTCCTTGCTTGCTGTTACGGAGTTGGAATTGTAGCCTATATCATTTTATGGATTATTGCGCCTGTAGCAAGTGACTATTGAAAACTAGCTAAATTCATGCTAAGATAATAGAAAATAGAATGTAACGAAGGAGAGAAAAATGGCATTCGGAGATAATGGAAAACGTAAAAAAACGATGTTTGAGAAATTAACCTTGCTTATCGTGCTTATCATGTTAGTAGCAAGTATTTTGGGGATTTTTGCAACTGCAATCGGTGCCCTCAGTAATCTATAAAATAGATTTAAGAAATTTTGTGACTGGGATTTCCCAGCCCTTTTTTAAAGTGAGAAGAAAAAATGAGTATGTTTTTAGATACAGCTAAGATTAAGGTCAAGGCTGGTAATGGTGGCGATGGTATGGTTGCCTTTCGCCGTGAAAAATATGTCCCTAATGGTGGCCCTTGGGGTGGTGACGGAGGTCGTGGAGGTAATGTGGTCTTCGTTGTAGACGAAGGTTTGCGTACCTTGATGGATTTCCGCTACAATCGCCATTTCAAGGCTGATTCTGGTGAAAAAGGAATGACCAAAGGGATGCATGGTCGTGGTGCAGAAGACCTCAAAGTTCGAGTACCACAAGGTACGACTGTGCGTGATGCGGAGACTGGTAAGGTTTTGACAGATTTGATTGAACATGGGCAAGAATTTATTGTAGCCCACGGTGGTCGTGGTGGACGTGGAAATATCCGCTTTGCGACACCAAAAAATCCTGCACCTGAAATCTCTGAAAATGGGGAACCAGGACAGGAACGTGAATTACAATTAGAACTTAAAATCCTTGCAGATGTCGGTTTAGTAGGCTTCCCATCTGTAGGGAAATCAACACTGCTCAGTGTGATTACCTCTGCTAAACCTAAGATTGGTGCTTACCACTTTACGACAATTGTGCCAAATCTAGGAATGGTTCGTACCCAATCAGGTGAATCCTTTGCAGTAGCTGATTTACCAGGTTTGATTGAAGGGGCTAGTCAGGGAGTCGGTCTGGGAACACAGTTCCTCCGTCACATTGAGCGTACACGTGTCATCCTTCACATTATTGATATGTCAGCTAGCGAAGGTCGTGATCCTTATGAGGACTACCTAGCTATCAATAAAGAGCTGGAGTCATACAATCTTCGTCTCATGGAGCGTCCACAGATTATTGTAGCTAATAAGATGGATATGCCTGAGAGTCAGGAAAATCTTGAAGTCTTCAAGAAGAAATTAGCTGAAAACTACGATGAATTTGAAGAGTTACCAGCTATCTTCCCAATATCTGGTTTGACCAAGCAAGGTCTGGCTACACTTTTGGATGCTACAGCTGAGTTGTTAGACAAGACACCAGAATTCTTGCTCTATGACGAGTCAGATATGGAAGAAGAAGCTTACTATGGATTTGATGAGGAAGAAAAAGCCTTTGAAATTAGTCGTGATGACGATGCTACATGGGTACTTTCTGGTGAAAAACTCATGAAACTCTTTAATATGACCAACTTTGATCGTGACGAATCAGTCATGAAATTTGCCCGTCAATTACGTGGTATGGGAGTTGATGAATCCCTTCGTGCGCGTGGTGCTAAGGATGGGGACTTGGTTCGCATTGGTAAATTTGAGTTTGAATTTGTAGACTAGGAGACTGGTATGGGAGATAAACCGATATCTTTCCGAGATGCGGATGGCAATTTTGTTTCCGCCGCAGACGTTTGGAATGAAAAGAAATTGGAAGAACTATTTAATCGTCTCAATCCAAATCGTGCTTTGAGGTTGGCACGGACCAAAAAAGACAATCCATCTCAGTAATACTCTTCGAAAATCTCTTCAAACCACGTCAACGTCGCCTTGGATTATATATTATATATGTGACTGACTCCGTCAGTCTTATCTACAACCTCAAAGCAGTGCTTTGAGCTGACTCCGTCAGTTCTATCCACAACCTCAAAACACTGTTTTGAGCAACCTGAGGCTAGTTTCCTAGTTTGCTCTTTGATTTTCATTGAGTATAAAATAGATAAAAAGATTCCGTGCCACATCAGGACACGGAATTTTGTTATTTTTCAAAGAAAAATGGTGGGGCGAATTTTTTCAGTTCTTCAAAGCATTTTTGGGCAGCCTCTGCATCTTCACAGATGACAAGACAGACATCATCACCACAGAGTGTGGCGATAGCGTCAGGGAAGCTCAAGGCATCAATGATAGAACCAAAGGATTGAGCAAGTCCAGGGAGGGTTTTTAGTAGGACTTGATGTTGAACTGGACGCATCAAGACAAGAGCATCTTCCATGTAAATTTCGAGACGTTTTTCCCATTTTGAGATGGAACCTGTATTGAGCACGTAGTAAGAGTTGTCTTCTTCTCGTACTTTTGAGAGGTTCATACTTTTAATATCTCTTGAAAGAGTTGCTTGTGTAACTTGAATATCATTATCGGCAAGAAGAGCTTGTAGCTCAGCTTGAGTATGAATCTTGTTTTTCGTTACAAGAGCTCGTATGAGTTGGTGTCGGTGTTCAGATTTATTCATAAAATATTACTCCTTGTACTAGGTACAGAAAGCATGGACTGAACGAAGATGTCAGTCGGGTGGTAAGCGGTATTGTCACGTTTGATGATTTCAAAGTCAGTAGTATAAAGAACTATATGGAGAAAATCTCCTTCGTTTAACTTGTCACTAGTTGGGTGTAGATGAATGGGATATCTATCCGTTCTTCTACATTGATGTTCTTTAATGACAGTAAATCATTCAATTAGGGTAGCATTTTGTCACGACTTGTTGTGAATTTACGCTAAACGGCAATTCACAGAGCTTGTCCAACATGTGGTGTGGTAGCGTGTAGTTTAGAGGGTTACACATGTTGGTTAGGGGTGTTAGTATCTTCTCTCCAAACTCCATCTGTAGACTTATCCTAAGTCCATCTTGGGATTGAATTTGATACGAAGTTTATGTTTAGTTTAACTGTTCAAATGGAAATAGTTCCATTTGAACAGTCTGATATATTATACCTTTTGACAAGGTAAGGTAAGAGTAGATTGTTCAAGATCGACAGTCAGGTGGTAAGCGGTATTGTCACGTATGGTGATTTCAAAGTCAGTAGTATAGAGGACTAAACGAAGAGTATCTCCTTCTTTTAACTTGTAAATAGTTGGTTGCAGTTCAAACTGGATATCCATCCATTCATCTGCAGTAATATCCTCTACTAACAGTAAATCATTTCTATTTTGTAAATTAAGGTAACCTTTTGTCATGACTCGTTGAGCATCTGTTCTAAATGGCAATTCACAGAGATTTTCCAGCATGTGATAGCGGCCGTTGTCAATGGTTCTAGCACTTAAAATAGCTGGATAAGGTTGTATGTATTTCTTTTGACCAAATTCTAGCAGTTGAGCTGATAAGAGTCCCTTATTTGTACTGGATTTTATACGAAGATTGAGCTGAGCGCGACCGTTTAAGTGAATGTTCTTGGTCACAGGAAGGTCAATAGTAATTTGATTGGCTTTCCCTTGATAGAGTTCTGTATTGAAGGTCTGGTATGTTTTACCATAGCGTTCAAAATCCTTATCTGAGTACTGATTTTGAATAACTTGCTCTTCTTGACCAAGTGAGAAGGTTTCAAAGTTATCTAGCTCACCGAAGGTATCAAGTGATAACCAGGTCTGAGGAGTGGTATTGTCCTGCCAAATGACAGTAGGAAGTTGGAAATCTGTATCTTGATCCAGTAATTTCTTAGTCAATAAGGCATTCATAGATTCACGAAAGTCAATGGACTGCCAGTTATTGACATAAACATGGGCACCATTATGGAAAAAGAGATGCTTGTTGATATGAGCTGGAAGAGCGTGGAACATCTGGTAAACATGAAGTGGTTTGACATTCCAATCCTGAGAACCATGAGTAAAGACAACTTCTGCCTTTACTTTATGGGCATTGAGCAGATAGTTGCGGTCATGCCAAAACTGATTGTAGTCGCCAGATTTGCGATCCAGCTGCTCTTTTACTTTTTCCAAATCAGCTTGGTGAGCATCATTCCCACGAATATAGTCGCCAGCCAAAAGATTCCGAGAGTAGGTCAGTTCAGCAAGGGAGTCGAAGTCCTCCCCTGGATAACCGCCTGGGCTAGTCACAAGACCGTTTTCACGGTAGTAGTTGTACCAGGAAGAAATGCCAGCCTCTGCAATGATAACTTCTAAACCATCAACACCAGTGGTTGCTAAACCATTGGACATGGTACCTAGATAGGAAAGTCCAGTTGTAGCAACTTTTCCGTTTGACCAATTAGCCTTGACTTGACGCTGGCGTGTGTGGTCAGTAAAGGCACGGCAACGGCCGTTAAGCCAATCGATGACATTTTTATAAGCCTCGATTTGTTGGTAGTCCCCATTAGTCATGAAACCTGTGGAGTCTTTGGTACCAACACCTGAAACATAGAGATTAGCAAAACCTCGTGGAAGGAAGTAGTCGTTGAGAGTATAGCTAGCGTTGATGTGTGTTAACTTTTCCTCAGCTTCTGACACAAGCTCAGCTTGACCTTGGGATTGAATGAGATTTAGTTGAGGTTCTTCTAGCTCAATCTTGTGAGCAGGTTTGACTTCAAGTTCGTCCTCCATCTTGTAGAGAGCCTTGTCACTAGCCTTGTCATTTGTTCCCTGATGATAGGGACTGGCCGTCATGACAGCAGGGATTTGCCCGTCATAACGAGGACGAATAATGCTGACCTTGACTAAGTCTGGGAGACCTTTTTGGTCAGTATCGACACGAGATTCAACGTAAACGACTTCACGAATGACATCATGGCTGGAAAAAGTAGCCAAGCTCTTGCCATTAAAGTAGTGGTAGGTATTATCCTCAGGAATAAGACCGTCACTTACCAATTGATCAATCAGGAGATTTCCTTTTTTGGTGCGAGTATTGAGTAACTGATAGAGATTTTCAATCAAGTCACCGTATATGATGGGAAAACCAGTCTCTTTACGAAAAACATCACTGTCTTCAAAGTCAACCAAGTAAGAAAAGCCTAAAAGTTGAAAAGCAACAGTATAAAAAATATCTGCAGTTAAATCCTTGTCTGACTGAAAAAATGTCAGTAAATCAGTTTCTTTATCAACCGCCAAACTAGATAGAGGATAGGTGCTATTCTTATAATTAAAAAAGAAACGAATGAGAAACGCTTCAAGCATTTTTTTATTTGTAATGTTGACTGGTAAATCAAATCCATACTTTTTTAATTCAAAGATAATTGTATCTCTATGTAGCGCTAAATAACTGAATTGATTAAAACGCATATAACCTCCTTATAAAACAATAATTAAGGTTATTATATCAAAAAAATAGGCTAAAGGGAATCATTAAATGAGAAAGAAATTAATTCAATAATAATGAATATTATTTATATGAGAAACAGGTACGACTCTATAGTTTTGAATAAGTTATTATAGAAAGTAGGTTAACCAGGTGTATTTTTCTATTTTAAAAGATATATTCAAAAAATCTTACTTTAAAGATAAAGATAAAATATAGACAGGAGTCACTGCGTTTGTCTTTCTCTTTTTGAAAATGGTATAATATAGTGAGAATGATAGAGGAGAAGTGTAAATTGATCGCACAACTAGATACAAAAACAGTCTATAGTTTTATGGAGAGTGTCATTTCGATAGACAAGTATGTGAGAGTAGCTAAAGAATATGGCTACACTCATTTGGCTATGATGGATATTGACAATCTTTATGGTGCTTTCGACTTTCTAGAGGTTACAAAAAAATATGGCATTCATCCTTTATTAGGGCTCGAAATGAATGTTCTTGTAGATGATAAGGATGTGAATCTGCGCTTTTTAGCTCTATCTAGTGTGGGCTATCAGCAGTTGATGAAGCTCTCGACAGCTAAGATGCAGGGGGAGAAAAATTGGTCAGTTCTGGCTCAGTACTTAGAGGATATTGCAGTAATTGTGCCTCATTTTGAAGAGCTTGAGTCGCTCAATCTAGGCTGTGATTACTATATTGGGGTTTATCCGGAAACACTGGCAAGGGAATTTCCTCATCCTATCTTACCTCTCTATAGGGTCAATGCGTTTGAAAGCAGGGATAGAGAAGTTTTACAAGTATTAACAGCGATTAAAGAGAATCTCCCTCTCAGAGAAGTTCCCTTGCGGTCGAGACAAGATGTCTTTATATCAGCAAGTTCTTTAGAGAAACTTTTCCAAGAACGTTTTCCTCAAGCCTTGGACAATTTAGAAAAGCTTATTTCAGGCATTTCTTATGACTTGAATACTAGTCTGAAACTGCCTCGCTTTAATCCAGCACGACCTGCAGTAGAAGAGTTGAGAGAACGTGCTGAATCGGGACTGGTTCAGAAGGGGTTGACTAGTAAAGAATATCAAGACCGTCTAGATCAAGAATTGGCTGTTATTCATGATATGGGCTTTGATGATTATTTCTTGGTTGTCTGGGATTTGTTGCGTTTTGGACGTTCGAATGGTTACTATATGGGAATGGGAAGGGGTTCTGCAGTTGGTAGTTTGGTTTCCTATGCCTTGGACATCACAGGGATTGACCCTGTGGAGAAGAATCTGATTTTTGAACGCTTCCTCAATCGTGAACGTTATACTATGCCTGATATTGATATTGATATCCCAGATATTTATCGTCCAGATTTTATCAGATATGTTGGTAATAAATATGGCAGTAAACATGCGGCTCAAATCGTTACTTTTTCTACCTTTGGGGCCAAGCAAGCTCTGCGAGATGTCTTGAAACGTTTTGGTGTTCCAGAGTATGAATTATCTGCAATTACAAAGAAAATCAGTTTTCGTGATAATCTCAAGTCAGCCTATGAGGGCAATCTCCAGTTTCGTCAGCAAATCAATAGCAAGTTAGAATACCAAAAAGCTTTTGAAATTGCCTGCAAGATTGAGGGTTATCCAAGACAAACCTCTGTCCATGCGGCTGGTGTTGTCATTAGTGACCAAGATTTGACCAACTACATCCCTCTGAAGCATGGGGATGAAATTCCACTGACTCAGTATGATGCTCATGGAGTTGAAGCTAGTGGACTTTTGAAGATGGATTTTTTGGGACTACGAAATTTGACCTTTGTCCAGAAAATGCAAGAGTTGCTTGCTGAAACAGAAGATATTCACTTGAAAATAGAAGAAATTGATTTGGAAGATAAAGAAACGCTGGCTTTATTTGCTTCTGGGAATACAAAAGGTATCTTTCAATTTGAACAACCTGGTGCCGTTCGTTTACTTAAGCGTGTGCAACCAATCTGTTTTGAAGATGTCGTAGCAACTACTTCCCTAAATAGACCAGGTGCTAGTGACTATATCAATAATTTTGTGGCAAGAAAGCATGGGCAGGAAGAAGTGACAGTTCTGGATCCCGTACTGGAGGATATTTTGGCTCCAACCTATGGCATTATGCTCTATCAGGAGCAGGTTATGCAGGTTGCTCAGCGTTTTGCTGGATTTAGTCTTGGGAAGGCCGATATTTTGCGTCGAGCTATGGGGAAAAAGGATGCCTCTGCCATGCATGAGATGAGGGCTTCCTTTATTCAAGGTTCATTAGATGCTGGTCATACTGCGGAAAAGGCAGAGCAGGTCTTTGATGTTATGGAGAAGTTTGCAGGTTATGGTTTTAACCGATCTCACGCCTATGCCTACTCAGCTTTGGCCTTCCAGTTGGCTTATTTTAAAACACACTATCCAGCTATCTTTTATCAGGTCATGTTGAATTCTGCTAATAGTGATTACCTAACAGATGCTCTTGAAGCAGGTTTTGAAGTAGCACCGTTGTCTATCAACACTATCCCTTATCACGATAAAATTGCCAACAAGTCCATCTATCTAGGTTTGAAATCGATTAAGGGAGTCAGCAATGATTTAGCGCTTTGGATCATTGAAAATAGACCCTATTCTAACATTGAAGATTTTATAGCTAAATTACCTGAGAATTATCTGAAACTTCCTCTGCTAGAACCTTTGGTAAAAGTTGGCCTTTTCGATTCATTTGAAAAAAATCGTCAAAAAGTATTCAATAATTTAGCTAATCTGTTTGAATTTGTAAAAGAGTTAGGAAGTTTGTTCGGTGATACGATTTATAGTTGGCAGGAATCAGAAGATTGGACAGAACAAGAAAAATTCTATATGGAACAAGAGCTTCTAGGAGTAGGCGTCAGTAAACATCCCATACAAGCTATTGCAAGTAAGGCTATTTACCCGATTACACCAATCGGAAATTTATCAGAAAATAGTCACTCTATTATCTTGGTAGAAATTCAAAAAATTAAAACCATTCGCACCAAAAAGGGTGAAAATATGGCTTTCTTACAGGTCGATGATAGTAAGAAAAAATTGGATGTTACCCTCTTTTCGGATTTATATCGACAGGTTGGGCAGGAAGTAAGAGAGGGAGCCTTCTACTATATCAAAGGGAAAGTCCAGTCACGAGATGGCCGTCTGCAAATGATTGCACAAGAAATAAGAGAAGCAGTGGCTGAGCGTTTTTGGATACAGGTAAAAAATCATGAATCGGATCAAGAAATTTCGAGCATTTTGGATCAATATAAGGGTCCAATCCCAGTCATCATCAGGTATGAAGAGGAACAGAAAACAATCGTTTCTTCCCAATATTTTGTGACTAAATCCAATGAATTAGAAGCAAAATTGGATAAAATTACTATGAAAACGATTTATCGCTAAAATTACGGAAAATAGAAGAATTTTCCATTTAAATGTGATATAATCAGTAAGAATGTTAAAAGAAAAAGGAGCATAAACCAAATGAAACGTATTGCTGTTTTGACCAGTGGTGGAGACGCCCCTGGTATGAATGCTGCTATTCGTGCAGTTGTTCGTCAAGCAATTTCAGAAGGAATGGAAGTTTTTGGTATCTATGATGGATATGCTGGTATGGTTGCTGGTGAAATTCATCCCCTAGATGCGGCTTCAGTAGGAGACATCATTTCTCGTGGTGGTACTTTCCTTCACTCTGCTCGTTACCCAGAGTTCGCTCAACTTGAAGGGCAACTTAAAGGGATTGAGCAATTGAAAAAACACGGAATTGAAGGTGTAGTTGTTATCGGTGGTGACGGATCTTACCACGGCGCTATGCGTTTAACTGAACATGGCTTCCCAGCTATCGGTCTTCCAGGTACAATCGATAACGATATTGTTGGTACTGACTTTACAATCGGTTTTGACACAGCGGTTACTACTGCTATGGATGCGATCGATAAGATTCGTGATACATCATCAAGTCACCGTCGTACCTTTGTTATCGAAGTTATGGGACGTAACGCTGGTGATATCGCTCTTTGGGCTGGTATTGCAACTGGTGCTGATGAAATCATCATTCCTGAAGAAGGATTCAAGATTGAAGATATCGTAGCAAGCATCAAAGCTGGTTATGAGTGTGGTAAAAAACACAATATCATCGTCTTGGCAGAAGGTGTTATGTCAGCAGCTGAATTTGGTCAAAAACTAAAAGAAGCTGGGGATACAAGCGACCTTCGTGTGACAGAACTTGGACATATTCAACGTGGCGGTTCTCCAACTGCGCGTGACCGTGTATTGGCGTCACGTATGGGTGCGCATGCCGTTAAACTTCTTAAAGAAGGTATTGGTGGTGTAGCGGTTGGTATCCGTAACGAAAAAATGGTTGAAAACCCAATTCTTGGAACTGCAGAAGAAGGAGCTTTGTTTAGCTTGACTTCAGACGGTAAGATTGTTGTTAACAATCCACATAAAGCAGACCTTGAACTATCTGACTTGAATAAGAGCTTGTCATAATTTATAATTTTGTTAATAAGACCAAAAAGGTCATTTATATAAAGGAGTCACAAAAATCATGAACAAACGTGTAAAAATCGTTGCAACTTTGGGTCCTGCGGTTGAAATCCGTGGTGGTAAAAAATTCGGTGATGACGGATACTGGGGTGAAAAACTTGATGTTGAAGCTTCAGCTAAAAACATTGCTAAATTGATTGAAGCTGGTGCTAATACATTCCGTTTCAACTTCTCACACGGTGACCACCAAGAACAAGGTGACCGTATGGCAACTGTTAAACTTGCTGAAAAACTTGCAGGTAAAAAAGTTGGTTTCCTTCTTGATACTAAAGGACCAGAAATCCGTACTGAATTGTTCGAAGGTGAAGCCAAAGAGTATTCATACAAAACTGGTGAAAAAATCCGTGTTGCAACTAAACAAGGAATCAAATCAACTCGTGAAGTGATTGCATTGAACGTTGCTGGTGCTCTTGATATCTATGATGACGTTGAAGTTGGTCGTCAAGTATTGGTTGATGATGGTAAATTGGGTCTTCGCGTTGTAGAAAAAGACGACGCAGCTCGTGAATTCATCGTTGAAGTTGAAAATGATGGTGTGATCGCTAAACAAAAAGGTGTAAACATCCCTAACACTAAAATTCCTTTCCCAGCTCTTGCTGAACGTGATAACGCTGATATCCGTTTTGGTCTTGAGCAAGGTATCAACTTCATCGCGATTTCATTCGTACGTACTGCTAAAGACGTTAACGAAGTTCGTGCAATCTGTGAAGAAACTGGTAACGGTCACGTTCAATTGTTCGCTAAAATCGAAAACCAACAAGGTATCGATAACTTGGACGAAATCATTGAAGCAGCTGATGGTATCATGATTGCTCGTGGTGACATGGGTATCGAAGTACCATTCGAAATGGTTCCAGTTTACCAAAAAATGATTATCAAGAAAGTTAATGCTGCTGGTAAAGTTGTTATCACTGCAACAAACATGCTTGAAACAATGACTGAAAAACCACGTGCAACTCGTTCAGAAGTATCAGACGTATTTAACGCTGTTATCGACGGTACTGATGCTACAATGCTTTCAGGTGAGTCTGCAAATGGTAAATACCCACTTGAGTCAGTAACTACAATGGCTACAATCGACAAGAACGCTCAAACACTTCTTAACGAATACGGTCGTTTGAACTCAGATTCATTTGAACGTAACTCTAAGACAGAAGTAATGGCTTCAGCTGTTAAAGATGCTACTAACTCAATGGACATTAAATTGGTTGTAACTCTTACTAAGACAGGTCACACTGCACGTTTGATCTCTAAATACCGTCCAAATGCTGACATCTTGGCATTGACATTCGACGAATTGACAGAACGTGGATTGATGTTGAACTGGGGTGTTATCCCAATGTTGACAGATGCTCCATCTTCAACTGATGATATGTTCGAAATTGCTGAACGTAAAGCAGTTGAAGCAGGTCTTGTACAATCTGGTGACGATATCGTTATCGTAGCTGGTGTACCACTTGGAGAAGCTGTACGTACAAACACAATGCGTATCCGTACTGTACGTTAATTAATAGAAAAATAGCCTATCATATCAAGCTTTCTAGCCTGTATGATGGGCTTTTTTGTATATGGGAAAAGTTTTTGATACAACTATAGATAATACTCAATGAACATCAAAGAGCAAACTAGGAAGCTAGCCGCAGGTTGCTCAAAGCACTGCTTTGAGGTTGTAGATAAGACTGACGAAGTCAGTTACATATATCTACGGCAAGGCGACGCTGACGTAGTTTGAAGAGATTTTCGAAGAGTATAAAGAGTAAATCATTGCTTGTTTTATACTTTTGTGATGTGAGTATAAATCTGGTTGGTGGTTTTTTGTCTTCGTGCTCAAACCATGACCTGATAGCTTTTAAAGGGATGTTTTTTTGAACGAAAATTTCATAAAAAGTCTAGTATTAATACAGATGAAAAACAACTCCCCGATGATTCAAGGAGTTGTCTGTAGCTAAATTAGTTTTTTGATGCTGCTTGGAATTCAGGGTTTTTCCATGCTTCGTCAATGATAGCTTGCAATTCTTTTGCAGATGCTTGCATTTTTTGAGTTTCTGCGTCGTTCAATGGGATGTTTACTGGACGAACGATACCGTGTGCTCCAACGATGGCTGGTTGACCGATAAAGACATTCTCAACACCGTATTGACCTTCTTGGAATACAGAAAGTGGAAGTACTGCATTTTCGTCATCAAGGATTGCACGAGTGATACGAGCAAGGGCTACAGCGATACCGTAGTATGTAGCACCTTTCTTGTTGATGATTGAGTAGGCAGCGTCGCGAACAGAAATGAAGAGTTCTACAAGGTCAGCTTCATCTAAATCACGGTTGGCTTGCAACCATTGTTCCAATTTAACACCAGCAACGTTAGCATGTGACCAAACAGCAAACTCAGAGTCACCGTGTTCACCCATAATGTAGGCATGGACAGAACGAGCGTCAACACCGATTTTTTCAGCAAGTGCTTGACGGAAACGAGCTGAGTCAAGTGAAGTACCTGAACCGATAACGCGTTCTTTAGGGAATCCAGAGAATTTCCAAGTTGAGTAAGTTAAGACGTCAACTGGGTTAGCAGCAACAAGGAAGATACCATTGAAGCCTGAAGCAACAACTTGTTCAACGATTGATTTGTTGATAGCAAGGTTTTTACCTACAAGGTCAAGGCGAGTTTCACCTGGTTTTTGAGGAGCACCAGCAGTGATAACAACAAGATCAGCGTCCGCACAGTCTTCGTACTTAGCAGCGTAGATTTTTTTTGGTGAAGTAAATGCAAGCGCATGGCTAAGGTCTTCAGCGTCACCAACTGCTTTTTCAAACAATTGAGGAATTTCAATAATACCAAGTTCTTGTGCGATTCCTTGAGTAACAAGGGCGAAAGCGTAAGATGAGCCTACAGCACCATCACCGACAAGGATAACTTTTTTGTGTTGTTTAGTTAGTGTCATTTGTCTAAACATCTCCTTAATTTTATTCAGGGATTTCCCCATTTATTTTAATTCTATCACTTTTAAAAAGCTTTGTCACGGATATGCCTTGCAGATCTTGATGTAAACGTTTTAGTGGTTCTAGATACCTGAAATATGGCAGACATTGTGGTATAATATATTTAATTACTAATTGTGAAATGAGGCATTTATTAATGCAGGATAGAAATTTAGTGAATGTCAATCTGACAAAGGAGATGAAGACGAGTTTTATCGACTACGCTATGAGTGTTATCGTAGCACGGGCTCTTCCTGATGTTCGAGATGGCTTGAAACCCGTTCACCGTCGGATTCTCTACGGAATGAATGAATTGGGTGTGACTCCAGATAAACCCCATAAAAAATCTGCTCGTATTACAGGGGATGTTATGGGTAAATACCACCCACACGGGGATTCCTCTATTTATGAAGCCATGGTCCGTATGGCTCAATGGTGGAGCTACCGTTACATGCTTGTAGATGGTCATGGAAACTTTGGTTCTATGGACGGTGATGGAGCCGCTGCTCAACGTTATACTGAAGCACGTATGAGTAAGATTGCTCTAGAAATGCTTCGTGATATCAATAAAAATACAGTTGATTTTGTTGATAACTATGATGCGAACGAACGTGAACCCTTGGTTTTGCCAGCTCGTTTTCCAAACCTTTTGGTAAATGGAGCAACTGGTATAGCGGTTGGTATGGCAACCAATATTCCGCCTCATAACTTGGGAGAAACCATTGATGCAGTGAAGTTGGTCATGGACAATCCTGAAGTGACCACTAAGGACTTGATGGAAGTCTTGCCTGGGCCAGATTTTCCAACTGGTGCCCTTGTTATGGGGAAATCAGGTATCCATAAGGCTTATGAAACAGGTAAAGGTTCTATTGTCCTTCGTTCTCGTACTGAAATCGAAGAAACTAAGACTGGTCGTGAGCGCATTGTTGTAACAGAATTTCCTTATATGGTTAATAAAACCAAGGTGCATGAGCATATTGTTCGTTTGGTTCAGGAAAAACGTATTGAGGGTATCACAGCTGTACGTGATGAATCAAACCGTGAAGGGGTTCGATTTGTTATCGAAGTCAAGCGAGATGCCTCAGCTAATGTTATCCTTAATAACCTCTTCAAGATGACCCAGATGCAAACCAACTTTGGTTTCAATATGCTTGCAATCCAAAATGGGGTGCCGAAGATTTTGTCTCTTCGTCAGATTTTGGATGCTTATATCGAGCACCAAAAAGAAGTGGTTGTTCGTCGTACACGTTTTGATAAGGAAAAAGCTGAAGCGCGTGCTCATATTTTAGAAGGTCTCTTGATCGCACTAGACCATATCGACGAAGTGATTCGTATCATCCGTGCTAGTGAAACGGATGCGGAAGCTCAAGCTGAGTTGATGAACAAATTCAAGCTTTCTGAACGTCAAAGTCAAGCCATCCTTGATATGCGTCTTCGTCGTTTGACAGGTTTGGAACGCGATAAGATTCAGTCTGAGTATGATGACCTCTTGGCTCTGATTGCGGATTTAGCAGATATTCTTGCTAAGCCGGAACGTGTTTCTCAAATCATCAAAGATGAATTAGACGAAGTTAAGCGTAAGTTTGGCGACCAACGTCGTACTGAATTGATGGTCGGTGAAGTCTTGAGTCTTGAAGATGAAGATTTGATTGAAGAATCGGATGTCTTAATTACACTGTCTAATAAGGGTTACATCAAACGTCTGGACCAAGACGAATTTACCGCTCAAAAACGTGGTGGTCGTGGTGTTCAAGGTACAGGTGTTAAGGATGATGATTTTGTTCGTGAGTTGGTTTCAACCAGCACCCATGATCACCTGCTCTTCTTCACAAATAAAGGCCGTGTCTATCGTTTGAAAGGCTATGAAATTCCTGAGTATGGCCGTACTGCTAAGGGTTTGCCAATCGTCAATCTTTTGAAATTGGATGAAGGTGAAAGTATTCAGACCATCATCAATGTCGAGTCTGAACGAAGTGATGATTCTTATCTCTTCTTCACAACCCGTCATGGAATTGTCAAGAGAACCAGCGTCAAGGAATTTGCTAATATTCGTCAAAATGGACTTAAAGCACTGAATCTTAAAGATGAAGATGAATTGATTAATGTCTTATTGACAGAAGAAGATACGGATATTATTATTGGTACCAAGTTTGGTTATGCAGTTCGCTTTAATCAATCAGCCGTTCGGGGAATGAGCCGTATCGCCACTGGTGTGAAAGGTGTTAACCTTCGTGAAGGGGATACAGTAGTTGGTGCTAGTGTGATCACAGATCAGGACGAGGTTCTTATCATCACAGAAAAAGGATTTGGTAAGCGCACAGTTGCGACTGAATATCCAACTAAAGGTCGTGGTGGTAAAGGAATGAAGACGGCCAATGTTGCTGAGAAAAATGGTCCTTTATCAGGTCTCTTGACAGTTAAAGGTGATGAAGATTTGATGATTATCACTGATACAGGTGTCATGATTCGAACCAACGTTGCTAATATTTCACAAACAGGTCGCTCAACTATGGGAGTTAAAGTGATGCGCTTGGATCAAGATGCCAAAATTGTAACCTTTACAACAGTTGCAGCGGCAGAAAAAGAAGAAGTTGGGACAGAAAATGAAACAGAAGGTGAAGCATAATGTCTCATAAAAAGAATGTAAGTAAAAAAAATAAACGTAAAAATCTACTCATTAATATCTTAGCAGGATTCTTAATCGTGCTATCAATTGCTCTAATTTTTAACTCGAAAATTCGTGATATCTTCATGGTTTGGAATACCAATAAATACCAAGTCAGCCAGGTATCAAAAGAAAAATTGGAAAAAAATCAAGATACAGAAGGCAATTTTGATTTCGATTCTGTAAAGGCTATCTCATCCGAAGCGGTTTTATCTGCCCAGTGGGATGCCCAACAACTCCCTGTTATTGGTGGAATTGCCATTCCTGAAGTAGAGATTAACCTACCTATCTTTAAAGGTTTGGATAATGTGAACTTGTTCTATGGAGCAGGAACCATGAAACCAAATCAAAAAATGGGAGAGGGAAATTATTCTCTAGCTAGTCACCATATCTTCACGGCGGAAAATGCCAGTCAAATGCTCTTTTCTCCACTAGCGCGAGCTAAAAATGGGATGAAAATTTATCTAACCGATAAGGATAAAGTTTATACATATGAAATCCGTGAGGTGAAGCATGTGACACCTGATCGCGTCGATGAGATTGATGACCGTAGTGGTGTTGATGAAATCACACTTGTAACCTGTGTAGACTATGATGCAACAGAGCGTATTATCGTAAAAGGTGACCTGAAAGATACAAAAGATTATTCACAAACCCCTGAAGAAATTCTAACAACTTTCAATCAACCATATAAACAACGCTATTAAAGATAAAATCAGTAAAATCTCAGGTTTTACTGATTCAGATTGAAGACAAAGTCCTTAGAACACAAGTTTCTAAGGGCTTTTCTTTGTGTAAAGTCGTATAATAGAGGTAAGAAGAGTTGTGAGGTAATCCCTATGTTTCACAAAGAAAAACCTGATTATA
>NZ_JASHHD010000017.1:0-22593 GCF_047459985.1 Streptococcus mitis | reverse complement strand
CTATAAAACCAAGCATTATTAAAACCAGTAGAACTTACCTTGACACGGATTGCCACTGGTTTTTAGGGTTTTTATCAGACTAACTTCCACTTGAATTAGCGATGGAACTTAGTTTAGGAATTTAGCAAAAATTTCATAGAAAACTATGTTTATGAAGAAAAAATCACCTTTTCTTGATTTTTAATCCTATTTGCTGTATGATAAGGGAAAAGAAAGGGGGACAGAAATATGGCTTTTACCAATACCCACATGCGGTCGGCTAGTTTTGGCATTGTTACCAGCTTACCTGATGATGTTATTGACTCTTTTTGGTATATTATTGACCATTTCCTAAAAAATGTCTTTGAATTGGAAGAAGAACTCGAGTTTCAATTGCTCAATAACCATGGAAAAATCACCTTCCATTTTTCAAGTCAACACCTCCCTACAGCCATTGATTTTGACTTTAACCACCCTTTCGACCCTCTTTATCCGCCAAGAGTGCTGGTTTTAGACATGGATGGTAGAGAAACTATCCTCCTCCCAGAAGAAAATGACCTATTTTAAAAACTCTAGCCTTCAGTTACAAACGACTGAAAACTAGAGTTTTTCTATTTTTTCAAAGCATCATACAAGTTGCGAATAGGTTGATTTAATGTAGGATGGATAAAATGAGGCGCAATTTCTTGAAGAGATTCAAGAACAAAAAGGCGTTCCGCTATATAGGGATGAGGCAAGATGAGGTTGTCTGTATAAATGACCTGGTCCTCCACAAAGAGCAAGTCCAAGTCAATCAAACGGGGTCCCCAATGCACTTCTCTCACCCGTCCCATCTCTGACTCAATGGCTAACAAGGTCTCTAACAAGACTGGAGCAGGCAACCAGGTTTCCACCTCAACCACTTGATTGGCAAAGCTATCCTGCTCCACACCACCCCAAGGTTCCGTCGTCAAGACACTGGACTCTTTGAGAATATGGATGCCACGAAATCGCATTTTCTCAATGGCTTGCTTCAAGTTTGCTTGCTTATCCCCCATATTGCTTCCTAGAGCAATAAAAGCCCGTTGCTTACGGCGATGAATGGTTACCGAGCAAGTATCTAGTGGCAAATGCACTGGCGCCCAAGGTTTTTTGAGTTCCAACTTAATTTCTTGGACAAGAGGATAGGCCTCAAAAGTACGTTCTACCAGTTTATAGGCTACCGTTTCAATCAAATCCTCAGTTGTTTCCTGAAACCAAGTCGTCCACTGCTGACACAATTCTCCGTAATGGACAGAGGCTGTTAAATCCAAGTCTGTAGCCGCCTTAGTCATATCATAGGATAGGATGGCTGAAACGACAAACTTCTGCCCCAATTCTTTCTCACTGGGAAAAAGACCATGATAGGCAAAAATTTCCAAATCCTTAATCTGCAGTTGATCCATAACTAGTCCTTTCTAGAAAAATCCGCCCAAAGCGGATTCTTTTTTATAGCCCCATTAAACGATAAGCCTGGTCGCGGAGGTCCTTATCTGTTTCAAATAGACCACGAGCTACTGTCGTCAAGGTTGCAGTACCTGGTTTTCTGACACCACGCATGCTCATACACATATGTTCCGCCTCAATAACAACAAAGGCTCCTTTAGCGCCTAGATACTCCATCAAGGCATCGGCCACTTCGATATTCAAACGTTCTTGAATTTGTGGTTTTTTTGAATAAACTTCAACCGTACGGGCTAGCTTAGATAAACCTGCCACACGGCCATCTGGGATGTAGGCAATATGCGCTTTCCCATAAAATGGCAAGAAGTGGTGCTCACACATAGTGTGGAAAAAGATATCCTTTTCTACTACCATGTTATCATCGATAATCTCAAAGGATTTTGATAAATGTTCTTCCGCCGTTTGACCAAGACCTGAAAAAATCTCTTGGTACATACGAGCTACACGAGCAGGTGTTTCCTGCAAGCCCTCGCGATTTACATCCTCACCAACTGCTTCGATGATCATTTTTACAGCTTCTTCAATCTTTTGTGTATCCATTCTCTAATTTTTCCTCTCCATCAGATAGGCTCTCACTTGGCTCAAGAAATACAAGGAGCCCGTAACTATCCTAACTGTTTTTTTCTCTTCATTTTCTGTTATTTTTTGATCTAGAAATTCTCTCCAACTTTGATAGTTGAGATTTCTAGAATGGGCTGCTTCTTTTAGCACCTCTTCGTCAGTCGCCCGATCATCCTCAAAGTGAGTGAGGATCAGTTCCGTATCTGGCAAAGTGTCTAATAAGTCTAACATGTCCTCTAAAGCCTTAGTTTTAATACAAGTAAAGAGGATTGCCTTATGATAATCCGCAAATCGTTCTTGCAATGTTTCTACTAAAGCCTTGATAGCATGGGGATTATGGGCCCCATCCAAAATCATCAAGGGTTCTCTAGACACGACTTCCAAACGCCCCGGCCAACTTGTTTCTTCCAAAGCTTGAGCAAGCAAGGTATTAGCTGGTAACTCTCGACCATCCTCTTGACAAAAAGTATCAAGTAAAGCTATGGCCATCCCAGCATTCTCAATCTGGTGTAAACCAAGCAGGCCAGTCTGGAAGTGACCTTGTCTGAGAGAACTTGTATAGTCAAAAACTTCCCCTGTCACCACACTCTTTTGATGACGAACCTGATAATCTGTCCCGTAGGCAAGTCTCGGCGCATCTTTCCCTTCCGCAATGCGGTCAATCACAGCCAAAGCTTCTGGAGCCATACGACCTGTCACCAAGGGAATTCCTCGTTTGATAATCCCAGCCTTCTGCTCTGCTATGGCTTCCAAGGTGTCACCAAGTAGGGCTACATGGTCCAGTCCAATGGTTGTGATGCCTGTTAAAATGGGCTGGCAAACATTAGTACTATCCAAAAGTCCACCCATACCCACTTCCATGATGGCCACATCTACTTGCTCTGAAGCAAAGTAGTCATAGGCCAAAGCTGTGATAATCTCGAATTCTGTCGTTCCTCGCAAGGCTTGAGCATGCTCCCCTTCAAGTAGTAAACGATAATCCGCCATCAAGGACTCTAATCTTGCTTCTGGGATAGATTCCCCATTAATGGCAATCTGGTCGGTATAATGAATCAGATAGGGTGAGCTAAAGACTCCAACTCTTAGCCCCATCTTTTCCAGCATATTTTTCAAAAAGGCTATAGTAGAGCCCTTGCCATTGGTTCCTCCGATGTGGATAACCTTAAGCTTAAGATGGGGATTGCCTCGTAAAGCTAAAAGCTCTACCATTCTTTCCAAACCAAAGTGCGGTTGGTCTGTCCGGTAGTGGGCAATCCACTGATTGGTTTCGTTTTTATTCATCTTACTTATATTGTTTCAAATCTAAATTTTCCGCATGGTCTGCTAGACGGATAGCAGACGCAATTTCAACCGCCATCTTGTGGCTGGCTACATCGTGCACGCGCACCACTTCCACACCTTGTCTAGCAGCGATACTAGTCACATGAGCCGAAGCCGTATCACGATTTCGGAAACCAATTTCTGTCTCAGGATTGACTTCAAAACCATTTTCTTCAAGGATATTGATGACAAACCGCTTGCGCGACACTCCAAGAAAGATTGGATAGCCTTTCTGATGTAGTCTATCCAGGTCCCGTAAAAGAAGCAGATTTTCTTTCTTAGTCAGCCCAAAACCAATTCCTGGGTCCAACAGGATATTTTCTTGTGCAATCCCAGCTTGATTTGCTCTCGCTAGTGCTCGTTCAAAGAAAGCCTCCATCAACTCTTCGATTGGCAGTTTTTCAAAGGTAGCTAATTCTTCCTCTGTAAAAGCTTGACCAAATCCAAAATGAGGGAATATGAGCGAGCTAGGGTGATGAGGTCGAGCCATGACTGGATTAAACATGATGACCACTTTCGCTCTAGCCTTAGCTACCACATGAGCCATTTTTTCATCACCCATGAGTCCAGTAATATCATTGACTAGATTAGCACCAGCAGCCAAAGCAGCCTCTGCTACCTGACTTTTCCAAGTATCGATGGAAATAAGGACATCACTTTCCTTGCGAATAGCTTTGATCACTGGAACAACACGCTGGATTTCTTCTTCTATCTCAACATAGCTACTTCCCGGCCGAGTTGATTCTCCACCGATATCAAGCATGCTGGCTCCTTCTGCTATCAATTTACGAGCCTGCTGGAGCGCCTGCTCAAGAGCAAAAAATTGACCACCGTCCGAAAAGGAGTCTGGGGTTACATTAATAATTCCGCAAATAGCTGTCTTTGCGTGATTGGCTTTACTTGACATATTGGTCACTCCCTCAAGGCTTTTCACCATATTATTTCTCTATTTTACCATAAAAAGAAAAAGATGGACACGATTGCATTCATCTTTCTCCCAGTAGAAACAAGCAAGCAATTGTCAAATATCTTAAACAGAAATCCCTAATGTCCGACTCATGATTACCACAAGAGCCAACAAACAGAAGGCCACCCCATTAACAATCATGTGAAGCAAGATAGACATTTCCAAACGTTGGGTCTTGTAAGCTGTCCAAGATAGAACGATTGACATACCTCCATAAATCAATAAAGAAGGTAAATTACTTGGTTGATGCAATAAAGCAAACACAATCGTACCAACTACAAATCCCCAACTCTCCTTGCCTCGAAAAATCTTTTTAGGAACAATCCCCCGGCACAAGATTTCCTCACAAATCGGAGCAAGCAAGGCTAGCAAGAAGAAACTGGAAATCAGAGAACTATTCTGAACCATAGCATTAACCTGAGACTGGTTACCTGTTGTCGTCTCATTTGACAGTTGCAACAGGATCGAACCAAGTATATTTGACCCGATAATAACTAAATAACTTAATCCCAATCGTGCCAAATCCTTAGCTCTAAAAAAAGAAAAATTAAAACTTGCTAATTGCGTTTTACGAGCTCCAATAATAAATAGTGCCAGAACCACAATCGAAATACCAGCAACTATCAGTCCTGACTGTAACAGTGGTACTGCATTTAAAGTTAAAATAGCAGTAACCCCTATAGGAATCTGATATAAAATTGTCGCCAGCAAAAAGATTAACAGCCAGCCTGCACGATTCAATAATTCTTTCCACATATTTTTCTCTTTCATCACCTATCTCCTTTGTATTAAAAAAGGGGGAAAAGCCCCCTGGGTTATCCTATTATAAGGCCATGCTGATATAGTTAAGGATAAACAAGGCATCCAAAATCCAAATCATTACATGAACATCTTTAGCTTGACCTTTTACAAGCTTAGTCAAAGTGTAAGTCAAGAAACCAACTGCAATCCCTTGAGTGATAGAGTAGCTGAATCCCATAAAGATTGATGTGAAGAAAGCAGGAACAGCTTCAGCCATATCATCCCAATGAATATTTTTCAAGCTAGCCAACATCATAATCCCAACAATAATTAAGATTGGAGCTGTAGCAGATGTTGGTACGATAGCGAGAAGTGGGCTAAAGAAGCTTGAAATTGCAAAACAGATAGCTACAACCAAGGCTGTCAAACCAGTACGTCCACCTGCACCGATACCTGCAGCAGACTCAACATAAGTCGTTACGTTTGAAGTACCAGCTACTGCACCAATTGTTGTAGCAATTAAATCAGAATAAAGAGCTTTGTCCAATTTAACTGATTCCTTGTTCTCACCTTTAGAAGCAATGATTCCAACTTTTTCACCAGTACCAATTAGAGTACCAATTGTATCGAAAATATCTGTCAACGAGAAGGCAAGAATAGCCATAAGCGTTTCAGGTAAGCGGGCTGTATCTGAAATCAAAGCTCCCAAACCTTCTGAACCAAGAGCTGCACCAAAAATTTTCTTCAAATCTTCTACCGCAGCACCCAAGTGATTATTTGAAAAATCAATGCTAGACAAATCAACTAAACCAACTGCAATAGCAAGAACAGTTGTTGTTAAGATAGAAAGGATAATCCCTCCCTTAATCCCTTTAATGACAAAGAAGATAGTAATAGCAAGTCCTGCAAGAGCTACCAAAACAGCTGGAGTATTGAAGTCAACCAATCCTGGAACTGCTGAAGCATTTGCTGCAATCGTTGCTTGAGCTTTGTCAGCCCCTTCTCCTAAAACAGTATAGTTACCTGGATCAATCGTAAATTTCAAAAGTCCAGCATTCTTAATTCCCACGTAGGCAAGGAAGACACCGATACCGGCTGAAATAGCTGAACGAAGAGCAGTAGGAATGGATTCAATAATCATTTTGCGTACATTTGTCAAAGTAATAATCAATGAAATGAGACCACAAATGAAGACCATAGCCAAAGCTTCTTGCCATGAATAACCAAGTCCAAAGACAACTGTAAAGGTAAAGAAGGCATTCAGTCCCATACCTGGCGCTTGGGCATATGGTAAGTTGGCATAAAAAGCCATCATAAGAGTTCCTACCACAGAACCAATGATCGTTGCTAGGAAGACACCCTGAGCAGGCATTCCTGTTTGCGAAAGAATTTGCGGATTTACAAAGAGAATATAGCTCATTGCAAAGAAAGTTGTTAAACCAGCGAGAACTTCTGTACGAACGTCTGTACCGTTCTCTTTTAGTTTAAATAATTTGTCCATTATCAATCTCCTTTTAATTTTTACGAACAATAATAGAATTATATCATTTATCATTCACTTTTTCAATATCTTTGTTTGATTTATTTAAGAATTTGATAGAATTTCATTTTTGTTTGGAATCTGCTTTTCTGTCTGCTTTTTGTTATAATAGTAGACATCTTATACTCAATGAAAATCAAAGAGCAAACTAGGAAGCTAGCCGCAGGCTGCTCAAAGTACAGCTTTGAGATTGCAGATAAAGCTGACGTGGTTTGAAGAGATTTTCGAAGAGTATTATCTGGAAAGACACTAGAAAGGTCCATATGACGAAAAAAATTATTGCAGTTGACCTGGATGGAACCTTGCTCAACTCAGACAGTCAGATTTCTGACTTTACCAAAGAAACCATTAAAAAAGTTGCTGAAAAAGGCCATCAGGTTATTATTACCACAGGTCGCCCTTACCGCATGTCAAAAGATTTCTACCGTGAACTAGGCTTAGACACTCCTATGGTTAATTTCAACGGCTCCCTTACTCATTTACCAGACCAAGTTTGGAACTTTGAAAAGTGTTTGACCGTAGACAAAAAATATCTGCTAGATATGGTTCAACGTTCAGAGGACATTCAAGCTGATTTTATCGCTGGAGAATATCGGAAAAAGTTCTACATTACAAATCCTAATGAAGAAATTGCCAATCCTAAACTATTTGGTGTAGAAGCTTTCCAGCCTGAAGATCAATTTCAGCCTGAGTTGGTAACCAAGGATCCTAACTGTATCCTCTTGCAGACCAGAGCCAGTGACAAGTACGCACTAGCAAAAGAAATGAATGCCTTCTACCAGCATCAACTATCTATCAATACCTGGGGAGGTCCGCTCAATATCCTTGAATGTACCCCCAAAGGCGTCAATAAGGCCTTTGCTTTGGACTACTTGCTTAAGGTAATGAACCGTGATAAAAAGGACTTGATTGCTTTTGGAGATGAACACAATGATACCGAAATGCTAGCTTTTGCTGGAAAAGGTTATGCCATGAAAAATGCCAATCCAGACTTGCTCCCCTATGCGGATGAGCAAATCTCCCTGACCAATGACCAAGATGGGGTTGCCAAAACCCTGCAAGACTTATTCTTATAACCTTTGCTGACCAGCTTGCGAGCTGGTCTTTGTGCTCTTTTCACAGTCTCATCAACCAGTTAATCGATTATTCTACTTTTTGCCTCCAAAACCTTGGAAAAGGCTTTCTTTTGTGATATAATTCACATATAAATACAAGAGAGCTCGTCACACTCGACTCTGTTGATACAAAATCAATCCAGTCCTGTCTCTCCTGCTCTCAGTTAATATCAAGGAGGATAGCTATGAAAGCTGTTGTTGTAAATCCAGAAAGCACTGGTGTTGCTATTGAAGAAAAAGTACTCCGTCCACTTGAAACTGGGGAAGCACTTGTAGAAATTGAATACTGTGGTGTTTGCCACACTGACCTCCACGTTGCCCATGGTGACTTCGGTCAGGTACCAGGACGTGTCCTAGGACATGAAGGTGTTGGTATCGTTAAAGAAATTGCGCCAGATGTGAAAAGCCTTAAAGTCGGTGACCGTGTCAGCGTCGCTTGGTTCTTTGAAGGATGCGGCACTTGCGAATACTGTACAACTGGCCGTGAAACTCTTTGCCGTACAGTAAAAAATGCTGGCTACTCAGTAGACGGTGGTATGGCTGAACAATGTATCGTAACTGCAGACTATGCCGTCAAAGTTCCTGATGGACTTGATCCAGCCCAAGCTTCTTCTATCACATGTGCTGGTGTAACAACCTATAAAGCTATAAAAGAAGCAAAAGTTGAACCTGGCCAATGGGTTGTTCTTTACGGTGCTGGTGGACTTGGAAATCTAGCTGTTCAATATGCTAAAAAAGTATTCAATGCTCATGTCATCGCAGTTGATATCAACAATGACAAACTTGCCCTTGCAAAAGAAGTTGGTGCTGATATCGTGATTAATGGTCTTGAAGTCGAAGATGTTCCAGGCCTTATCAAAGAAAAAACAAACGGTGGCGCTCACTCAGCTGTCGTAACTGCTGTATCTAAAGTTGCCTTCAACCAGGCTGTTGACTCAGTTCGTGCCGGTGGTCGCGTAGTCGCTGTTGGTCTTCCTTCTGAAATGATGGAACTCAGCATCGTTAAAACAGTTCTAGATGGAATCCAAGTCATCGGGTCTCTTGTAGGAACTCGTAAAGACTTGGAAGAAGCCTTCCAATTCGGTGCAGAAGGTTTAGTAGTTCCAGTTGTTCAAAAACGTCCAGTAGAAGATGCTGTTGCAATTTTCGATGAAATGGAAAAAGGGCAAATCCAAGGACGTATGGTACTTGATTTTACCCACTAATTTGATAAAAACCTATTTTAAAAGTTGGAATGCGCTTCCAACTTTTTTATATTAAATTTTTAAATATGGATTCAAGAACACCTTTTAAAAACTTAATATGTCAACATTTTCAAAGAAAACCTTTTAAATTTTTTATGTTAAATAGTTGCTTTTTATATGAAAACGGTTTATACTAATCTAGTCTTAAAGTTTTCTTAAACGAAAACTAAAACAAAAAAGGAGGAATGACAATAATGAGTATCGGAATCATTATTGCGAGCCACGGCGAATTTGCTGCGGGTATTCATCAGTCAGGATCTATGATCTTTGGTGAACAAGAAAAGGTTCAAGTTGTAACCTTTATGCCAAACGAAGGTCCTGATGATCTATACGCTAAGTTTAATAACGCTGTTGCTGCATTTGACGCAGAAGATGAGGTTCTAGTTTTGGCTGACCTTTGGAGTGGATCTCCATTTAACCAAGCTAGTCGCGTGATGGGAGAAAATCCTGAGCGTAAGTTTGCCATCATCACAGGACTTAACTTACCGATGTTGATTCAAGCCTACACAGAGCGCCTGATGGACGCTGCTGCAGGTGTAGAAAAAGTTGCTGCGAATATCATTAAAGAAGCCAAAGATGGCATCAAAGCTCTTCCAGAAGAGCTCAATCCAGCTGAAGAAGTTGCAAGTGCTGCAGCTGCTCCAGTTGCCCAAGCTGCTATCCCAGAAGGAACTGTTATCGGGGATGGTAAATTGAAAATCAATCTTGCTCGTCTTGACACACGTCTCCTTCACGGTCAGGTTGCAACTGCTTGGACTCCAGATTCAAAAGCAGACCGTATTATCGTTGCTTCAGATAACGTTGCCAACGACGATCTTCGTAAGGAATTGATTAAACAAGCAGCTCCAAATAATGTCAGAGCCAATGTGGTTCCAATTCAAAAATTGATCGAGGTTTCAAAAGACCCACGCTTTGGAGAAACACATGCCCTTATCTTGTTTGAAACACCTCAAGATGCCCTCCGTGCTATCGAAGGCGGTGTACCAATCAAAACTCTTAACGTAGGATCTATGGCTCACTCAACTGGTAAAACAATGGTCAACAACGTATTGTCAATGGACAAAGAAGACGTTGCTACATTTGAAAAAATGCGTGACCTTGGTGTTGAATTTGACGTACGTAAAGTACCAAACGACACGAAAAAAGATTTGTTTGACTTGATTAGCAAAGCTAACGTTCAATAATTTACATTAAATAGAAAAGGAATAAAACCATGTCAGATATTTCAATCATTTCTGCTATCTTGGTTGTAGTTGTTGCCTTCTTCGCAGGTCTTGAAGGTATCCTCGACCAATTCCAATTCCATCAACCAATCGTAGCATGTACCCTTATCGGGCTTGTAACTGGTAACCTCGAAGCTGGGGTTATGCTTGGTGGATCCCTTCAAATGATTGCCCTTGGTTGGGCTAACATCGGAGCTGCCGTTGCTCCTGACGCTGCTCTTGCTTCTGTTGCTGCTGCAATCATCATGATTAAAGGTGGTAACTTTACTACTGAAGGTATCGCAGTCGCAACTGCAACTGCAATCCCTCTTGCCGTAGCTGGACTTTTCTTGACTATGATTGTTCGTACAATCTCAGTTGGTTTGGTTCACACTGCTGACGCTGCTGCTAAAGAAGGAAACATTGCAGCTGTTGAACGCGCTCACTACTTTGCCCTTGTTCTTCAAGGTCTTCGTATCGCGATTCCTGCAGCCTTCCTTATTGCTATCCCTGCTTCTGCTGTTCAAGATGCTCTTAAATTGATGCCAGACTGGTTGAACGGTGGTATGGCTGTCGGCGGTGCCATGGTCGTTGCCGTTGGTTACGCTTTGGTTATCAACATGATGGCTACTCGTGAAGTATGGCCATTCTTCGCTATCGGTTTTGCTCTTGCAGCAATCTCTCAATTGACTTTGATTGCCCTTGGTGTCATCGGTGTTGCCCTTGCCTTCATCTACCTCAACCTTTCTAAACAAGGTGGAAACGGTGGCGGAGGAGCTGCAACTTCTAACGATCCAATCGGTGATATCCTAGAAGACTACTAGAAAGGGGAACAATCATGGCTGAAAAAATTCAATTATCAAAATCAGATCGCCAAAAAGTTTGGTGGCGTTCACAATTCCTTCAAGGTTCTTGGAACTACGAACGTATGCAAAACTTGGGTTGGGCTTATTCTTTGATCCCAGCTATCAAGAAACTTTACACTAAAAAAGAAGACCAAGCAGCTGCTCTTGAGCGTCACCTTGAATTCTTCAACACTCACCCATACGTAGCTGCTCCAATCATGGGGGTTACTCTTGCACTTGAAGAAGAACGCGCTAACGGTACTGAAATCGATGACGCTGCTATCCAAGGTGTTAAGATCGGTATGATGGGACCTCTTGCTGGTATCGGTGACCCAGTCTTCTGGTTTACAGTTCGTCCGATCCTTGGTGCCCTTGGTGCATCACTTGCTGCAACTGGTAATATCGTTGGACCACTTCTCTTCTTCTTTGGATGGAATGCAATCCGTATGTCTTTCCTTTGGTACACACAAGAGTTTGGTTACAAGGCTGGATCTGAAATCACTAAAGACATGTCAGGTGGTATCTTGAAAGACATCACTAAAGGAGCTTCAATCCTTGGTATGTTCATCCTTGCCGTTCTTGTACAACGTTGGGTATCCATCAACTTCACTATCAACCTTCCAGGTAAACAATTAGCTGAAGGTGCCTACATCAACTTCCCAGAAGGTCCTGTATCAGGTGCTGAATTGAAAGGTATCCTTGGTCAAGCACTTGGTGGATTGAGCCTAGATAAGATTCAACCACAAACCCTTCAAGGTCAGTTGAACTCATTGATTCCAGGATTGATGGGACTTCTCCTTACTTTCCTTTGCATGTGGTTGCTTAAGAAAAAAGTATCACCAATCTCAATCATCCTTGCACTCTTTGCAGTAGGTATCGCAGCTCGTTTCTTCGGTATCATGTAATCAAGCAATTTAAAAGGAACCAGGTTCTAAGCCTGATTCCTTTTTTCTATGCTTTTATTCAGCCAATGCTCCCATTGGATCCCAAGGTGCAAGCACAATTGGTTCTGCTTCATAGGCAGCTTGTTCTTCGGTTGTTAACAATTCTTTACGGACAACGATTTGATATGTGTATTCGTCCATCCAAGCGTCTGAGGCAACAAAATAACCATCTGTACCGACCTTGTCTCCCCATGAGTTTTCAACCTTCCACTTGGTTGACTTGCCATTTTCGTCCAAATCAACACCTGTCAAGACCATAGCGTGGGTCATTAAGCTTTCGCTGTAGTCCAAACGTCCAGCCTTGTCCTGAGTGAGTTTAATGTCCATGCTTGATTCAAAGTCATAAACATCTGTCGCAAGGATTCCTGCTTTACGATTGCTGAGCTGGCCGACATCTGAACCAAACCAAACAGTCTCTCCTGTTTGCATTTGGGCAATGGCCAATTCTTTCAAGCGTTCCATCGGTACGTTGATGTAGCGAACTGCACGGCTTCCAACGACATTTCCCAACATCTCAACTGTATATGATTTACCGTATGGTTTATCAGCAGTTGGAGCATTGATCACAGAAACGTAGTCTTCTAGTGGAAGGTCAACGTATTTCTTGTAAAATTCTTGTGGGGTGATGCCCTTTTCGCTTTGGTAGTTGTTATCCTTATCGCGATAAGCAAAGTCAAACTGACGTGGTGGAAGTCCTAGTGACATGGCAAGGAAATTAAAGATTTCTTGCAAGAGGTCTTCTTTCTTAGCTTGAACAGTCGCTTGGTCTGCACCAGAAGCCAAGAGGTCACGCAAGATTTGAGCATCTTGACGAAGCAATTTGTTAAGGATTGCATTGAGCTCACGGCTACTGCTAGATGAAACAGACTCTGGATAAACAGACTTAGGAACGACACCATATTTCTCAAAGAGAGAAACTACCATATCCCACTGACCACCATCTTGTTGTGGAGTTTGGAGTAGGAAGCTAACCTTGCGGCTTGTCAATTCTTGGTCAGCAGTCGCAATGACTTGCTCCAAGAACCAGTTAGATTTTTCATATTTGTCCCAGAAGAAGGTGTGGGCTTGTGACAATTCAAAGTTTTCAAGTTTGTATTGAGAGATGAGTTTGTGGCGGAAAGTATTGAGGGCCGCAAACATCCAGCAACGACCAGAAGCCTTTTGGTTAGTGACCTTGTCCTTTGTCAAATCAAGTGAGAAAACAGGTGTGTTGTCTACATGGCTTTGGCGACGCTCAAGGGCTGCAAAAATTCCATTGTGGCTAGCTGCATTTTCGATAGCTTGGTATTTTACATTTGCTTCATAGTTGGCAAATAATTTATCTGTAAATGATTCTTGAATCGCGTTCATAGATTCCTCCTTTTATTCTACAGTCTATTATAACGCTTTTCACAAAGGAAGCAACTGAAAAACATAAAAGGCAAGGAGATTGTCCCTCACCTTTCCTAAGATAAAGCAAATTAAGCAATACTAGCAAGAAGATTTTCTAATTCCTCCTTGGTCAAGCGACGCCATTCTCCTCGTTCTAAGTTCTCATCCAAGGCTAAAGTGCCCATAGCCAAACGTTGTAGGTCCACCACTTCCTTGCCACAGTAGGCCACCATCCGTTTGACCTGGTGGAATTTCCCTTCTGCAATGGTCACACGGATTTGGCTTTGATTCTTTTCTGGATCTATGGATACAAGCTCCAATCTAGCAGGTTGACAAGTAAAGTCTTTGAGAGGAATTCCCTTGGCAAATGTCTCCACATCTTCTTGGGTCATCATTCCCTTGACCTGAGCCAGATACGTCTTGTCCACATGACGCTTAGGTGAAAGAAGAGCATGGGCCAACTGACCATCATTAGTCAAGAGCAAAAGACCATGCGTGTCAATATCCAGGCGCCCTACTGGGAAAACTTCCTTGCTCCGAGCCAAGTCGTCCAACAAGTCCAGAACGGTTCGGTGCTTGGGATCCTCAGTCGCTGAAATAACACCTTGGGGCTTGTTCATCATGTAATAGACAAACTCTTCATACTCCAGTACTTGCCCATCAAAGCGAATCTCATCTCTTTCTTCATCAACCTGCAATTTAGCTGATTTTTCTTTTTTACCATTTACCGTCACACGCCCAGCCTTGAGCAAGTTTTTGACCTCAGTTCGGCTCCCCACAGCGCAGGCAACTAAAAATTTATCTAATCTCATAGAACTATTATACCACACTAAAAAGGAGGCTGGTTCAATGACCAACCTCCTTTTCGTCTCATACTCTTCGAAAATCTCTTCAAACCACGTCAGCTTCACCTTGCCGTAGGTATGGTTACTGACTTCGTCAGTTCCATCTGCAACCTCAAAACAGTGTTTTGAGCTGACTTCGTCAGTTCTATCTACAACCGCAAAGCAGTGCTTTGAGCAGCCTGCGGCTAGCTTCCTAGTTTGTTTTTTGATTTTCATTGAGTATCAGCTTTAGGAAATTAACTTCCTCGTCTCCAAAAAATAGCTAAAACAATCATGGCACCTAAAATTGCTGGGATAATAGCTGTTCCTGATAAAACTGGCCCCCAAGTTCCAAAGAGCAAGTGACCCAGAAAGGCACCAATCCAACCGAGAAACATTTTTCCAAAGCAACCCATACGTTCTCCACGATTGGTCAAAGCACCTGCCAAGAATCCCACTAGGAGACCAACAAACATACTTCCTATCATCTTGGCTCCTTAATTTGCCCAATCTCCGTTACGGAAGAGAGGCACACGTGTCCCATCCTCACGAATACCATCGATATCCATTTGGTTAGAACCAATCATAAAGTCAACGTGAACATCTGAACGATTAAGCCCTGCAGCTTCCAACTCCTCTTCGCTCATCTCTGCTCCACCAACGACACTAGTTGCGTAAGCTGCACCGATAGCCAAGTGGTTTGAAGCATTTTCATCGAAAAGAGTGTTGAAGAAGGTAATGCCTGATTGTGAAATTGGACTTGGATCTGGTACCAAGGCACATTCACCTAAGGCACGCGCACCAGCATTTTCAAAGACAAGGTCTTTCATGACCTGGTCACCCTTCTCAGCAGTGATATCTACGATTTGTCCATCCTTAAAGGTCACCTTAATGCCTTCAATGATATTTCCGTTATAGCTTAGTGGTTTTGTAGAGGTTACATAACCATCTGCACGACGGAAGTCAGGCGCTGTGAAAACTTCCTCTGTCGGCATATTTGGTAAGAATCCTTCGCTCTGTGCATTGACAGCCCCAGCTGATTCCCAAACATGGTTCTTTGGCAAACCAAGTGTCAAATCTGTCCCTGGCGCTGTGTAGTGAAGGGCTGAAAATTGTTCTTTATTGAGCATATCTGCCTTGCTCTTAAGAATGGCTGCATGCTCTTCCCAAGCCTTAACAGGATCTTCTTCGTAGACACGGCAAGTTTTGAAGATTTGGTCCCAAAGGAGATCGACTGCTTCCTCGTCGCTCGCAGCATTTGGGAAGACTTTCTTAGCCCACTCAAGTCCAGCAGCGGCTGCCACAGTCCAGCTAACCTTGTTGGATTGAGTTGCGATACGCATTGGCTTCATGGCAAGTCCCATGGCTTTAGCAGAAGCTGACAGCTTATCAGCGTCCACTCCATTCAAGGCACCCGGATCAGATGAACGAACTCCAAGACGACTAGCCTTCTTCTCCAAAAGATAGTTCATCTCAGCAATCTTGTATTCTGGCACATTGTCCAGACGCTCCATCGGCGCGTGGAGGAATTTTTCGCGGTTAATGACATCATCTGTCCACTGAACAATAACCTCATGCGCACCCAAGGCATAAGCTTCCTTTACTATTAGATGCGCCAACTCACGTTGCTCCACATCGATAGAAAGGGCTAAAGTATGCCCAGGTTGCACGTTAATTCCGTTCGCAACCAACAATTTCGCATATTTTTCTAAATTTTCTTTAAAATTTGGTAAAACCATTCTGTTTTCTCTTTTCTATATTTTTTAGTTTTTATTCAAAGCAGAGAGTAGCCCTGCTAGTGCAATAGCACCTGACAATAGTGCTGTTGGTAGAAGAATTGTCTGATCAGCAAGTTCTAATTGATATTCAAATACCTTCTCAGCAGTTTTATCTTCCGCAAAAATTCTTAGTTTCATGAAATGTCTTTTCTTATTCTTCATTCTCTCCTAAATAAAGACGTCGTGCTTCTGAACTATTTGTGAGGATATCTATATAGGTTTCATAGTTATCTGGTAGAGGCTTTCCTAAAGAGATATCTTGTTCTGGATTTATATTTTTCCCACAAAGAAAGCAAAGATAGAGACGTTCGTTGAGTGTTGGAAATACTTCAATAGACATGAGTTCAGCCTGACCTACCCGATCCCAATCCTGTTCTTTGATATCTGATATGATATAGGATTGGAAGAGTCCCATAAGTGGATTATCTTCTGGTAGTCCACTGTCTTTATCCGCCAGAACTAAAGAACACCGTCTACCAAAACCAGCAAGTTGGCGCTCCCTTCCCTTTACCGAAACAGTAATAGGATGACCTCCAATATGACTATAGATCCATTCTTTGGGTAATCCATAATCTAACAGGGGCTCAAGATTTTTAACAATCGTTATAGGACTGTAGCGTAGAAACTGGCGAGTAACAGCCTTACAAAAGAGGACATCCTCCTCTTTCAAGGTCACACCCTTCCAGTTATTTTCCTCGTTAAAATGGTTAAAAAATACTAGATAGGGTTCTCGCACCATTTGCGCTAAGACATAAACGCCATTTCGTAAGCGTATGGAAATAACTTTCCCTGATTTCCAGGGTGTTGCTCTTTTTTTCTTTAGCATCAATAACCAACCTCAAACCTACACAAGGCATTTCATACTATTAAAACAACTCATCAAACAAACTCAACTGATTATCCTCTGGCATATTGCCGAGAATACCCATTTCATCCATCTTTTCAACCAAGGTTGATGAGAGCCCGCCGCGTTTTCGTAGTTCTGTTTTAGAGAGGAATTCTCCCTCTTGACGCGCACGAACCAGTTGCTTGGCAACGTTCTCTCCCAGACCATCCATAGCAACAAATGGCGGAATGAGGGTATCCCCATCGATGAGGAACTCTGTCGCCTGACTACGGTAGAGATCGAGTTTGCCAAACTTGAAGCCACGCTCCCACATCTCATTAACAATCTCAAGAGTTGTATAGAGATCGATTTCCACATTAGAGGCTTCATTGTTCTTCCGCTTTTCAGCAATTTCTTCCATTCTGCGCTTGATAGCATCCAAGCCCGCCCCCATGGTCTTGATATCAAAAGCCTTAGCACGGATTGAGAAGTAAGCACAGTAGTAATAAATAGGATGATGGACCTTAAAGTAGGCTACACGCAAGGCCATCATAACATAGGCAGCCGCATGGGCTTTAGGGAACATGTACTTGATTTTCCCGCAGGATTCGATATACCACTCGGGCACCTTATTGGCCTTCATAGCTTCGATATAGCCATTTCGCTCCTCTTCAGAAATCTTTAGCCACAAGCCCTTACGTACCCGTTCCATGATGGTAAAGGCCATCTTAGGTTCGAGACCAGCATGCATGAGATAAACCATGATGTCGTCCCGACAACCGATAACAGTTGATAGGTCCGCAATCCCTTGTTTAATCAAATCTTGGGCATTCCCCAGCCAAACATCGGTACCGTGGGACAATCCAGACAACTGTAGCAACTCCGCAAAGGTCGTCGGGTGGGTTTCGTCGACCATGCCTCGGACAAAGTTTGTTCCAAACTCTGGAATCCCCAGCATGCCCGTCGGAGTTCCGATTTGCTCAGGTGTCACACCAAGTACATCAGTCCCAGAAAAGAGTGCCATCACGCCTTCATCATCCATAGGGATTTCATTAGGGTCAATACCAGACAAATCCTGAAGTTTCCGAATCATGGTCGGATCATCATGTCCCAGTACATCGAGTTTGAGGACGTTCTCATCAATATCGTGGAAGTTAAAGTGAGTGGTCTGCCATTCAGCCGTGACGTCATCCGCTGGATACTGGACAGGCGTAAAATCATAGACATCCATATAGTTCGGAATAACAACGATTCCCCCTGGGTGTTGTCCTGTTGTCCGCTTGACACCAGCTGCACCTTGAGCGAGGCGCTCCACCTCTGCATCACGATAAAACTTGCCATAGTCTCGCTCATAGCCCTTGACAAAGCCATAAGCGGTCTTAGCAGCCACCGTACCAACCGTTCCTGCACGGAAGGCATATTCCTCACCAAAGATATCACGCACATCCAAGTGGGCACTAGGCTGATCTTCTCCCGAGAAGTTCAAGTCAATATCGGGAACCTTGTCTCCATCAAAACCAAGGAAGGTCTCAAACGGAATATCCTGCCCATTTTTGCTGAGTTTGTGACCACATTTAGGACAGTCCTTATTGGGCATATCAAAACCTGAACCGTACGAACCATCGGTGATAAACTCACTGTACTGACACTGACCACAAACATAGTGAGGAGAGAGAGGATTGACCTCTGTAATCCCAATCATGGTCGCAACAAAACTGGAACCGACAGATCCACGAGAACCAACCAAGTAGCCTCGTTCATTGGAACGTTGTACCAGCATCTGGGAAGCCAGATAAATCACGGCAAATCCATTCCCCAGAATAGAAGTCAGTTCTTTTTCAATCCGCAAATCAACGATATCCGGTAGCGGATTTCCATAAATCTCAAAAGCTTTCTTATAGGTTAATTCGGCAACCGTTTCTTCAGCCTTGTCAATGAAAGGCGTGTACAAGTCACCCTTAACGACCTCAACGGTTTCAAATATTTCTGCCAAGGCATTGGGATTTTCAATAACCAGTTTACGAGCCAGTTCCTCTCCCAAGAAGGCAAATTCATCCAACATCTCATTAGTCGTTCTGAAATGTGCCTTCGGTAAAGGAGCTGGTTGGGCATATTCCCCATGACCAATGGTTCGGTTAATCATCGCCCCCTGTCCCAAACTACGGACGATAATTTCACGATATATCTCTTCTTCTGGTTCGATATAGTGGACATTTCCCGTAGCCAGAACAGGTTTACCAAGACGATCGCCGACCTCGATCAAACTCTTGATAATGGTCTGGAGCTCTTCCATATCCTTGACCTGCTCCTTAGCAATCAAAGGAGCATAGATGGCAGGTGGCATGACCTCGATAAAGTCATAATACTTAGCCACCTCGATCGCCGCATCCACACCTTGGGAAACGACCGCATCAAAAATTTCACCCTCTGAACAAGCTGATCCTAAAATCAAGCCCTCCCGATGGGCGTCTAGAACCGTTCTTGGAATCCGTGGCACTCCTTCAAAGTACTTAGTATTAGACAACGAGACTAGCTTAAAGATATTTTTTAGCCCTACTTGATTCTTAACATAAATTGTCGCATGTTTGATCCGAGCTTTTTTATAAGAATCTGGACTAATCAAATCAATATTGAGTCTAGCCAAATCAGTCACACCATGTTTTTCTGCTACCTCTTTGATAAAGATGAAGAGTAGGCGACCTGTAGCTTCCGCATCGTAGTTGGCCATGTGGTGATGTTCTAGCGCCACCCCAAAACGCTTGGTCAAAGGTCCCAAACCATGACGTTTATACTCAGGATAGAGGTTTCTCGCAAACTCAAGCGTATCGATAACTGGCTGACTAATTTTAGGAAGACCATGACGCTCATAGTTGGCATTCATAAAGCCAACGTCAAAGGTCGCATTGTGAGCGACTAGGACAGTATCCTTACAAAATTCTTGGAATTCCTGCAAAACTTGTTCCAGTGGTTTGGAATTTTTGACATGATCATCTGTAATTCCAGTCAACTCAGTAGTAAAAGCTGATAGTGGATGCCCAGGATTGATAAATTCATCAAATTCAGCAATAACATTCCCCTTGTACATCTTAGAAGCCGCAACCTGAATCAAGTCATTATAGATAGCTGAAAGACCCGTCGTTTCTACGTCAAAGACCACATAGGTCGCTTCCGACAAGTCCATCTCCACTTCGTTATAGACGATAGGAACTCGGTCCTCCACGATATTGGCCTCCATACCATAGATCAGCTGGATTCCTGCTTTCTTAGCCGCCTTATAGCCATGTGGAAAGGACTGGACATTCCCATGGTCCGTGATGGCAACCGCCTTGTGTCCCCACTTAGCAGCTGTCGCAACGATTTCTTCAACCTCTGGCAAAGCATCCATGGTCGACATGTTGGTATGGGCATGAAACTCAACACGACGCTCACCTTCTGGCATCAAATCCTTTCGCTCATAATGAACAACTTCCTGCACATCCTGCACGTTCATAGTCAAATCGCGTGTGAAGTTATTCATCTCCACATTCCCACGAACTCGTAGCCAAGAATTTTTCTTAATTAGATCAAATTTTTGAGCCTCTTCCTCGTTCTTAACCCACTTTTGCATAGAAAAACTTGAAGTATAGTCCGTCATTTTAAAGTTAATCAAAACGCGCCCTGTTCTGGTCACTTTTTGCTCCACATCAAAAACAACCCCTTCAAAGACCAGACGATTTTCCTCAGTCGTCACTTCGATCATAGGAGTAATCTCCGCCTTGTCCAGCTTTGGTTTAGCTGCAGGTTTTTTCGCTTGAAAATCAAAGGCTGATTTCTCATCCGCTGGAGGTGGTGCCATCTGTTCTAGTTGTTCCATAGCACGAAGCGCTTCTTCATTGGCAGCTTGAACAATCTGCTCATTTTCAGCATGAAAGGCCTCTTCCTGCTCCTGGGTCAGGGCATCATTCTTCTCTACTTGACAGTTAAAAGTTGGAAAACCAAACTTTTCAAGTTGTTTAGCTAAATTAGGAAGATGATTCTTCTTAAAATGTTCCTTATCAATCGCCTCAGAGCCTTCAATAAATAGTTGATTCCCCTCAGCACGAACTTGCAAATTCTGATAAAGCGATTTAAAACCTTGACTAGCACATGACCCCTCAGAAAAAGCCTCTCTATAATAGGCCTGCAAGAGTTGATTTGAAAATTCTTGAGACAGAGCCTTGATTTCGAAAACAGCTTTATTGCCTGTCTTAGAAAATTCCTCACTCAAACCTTTCTTTAATTCTAAGAAGATTTCAATCGGTAAAATATTAGAAAATACGAAATGAAACTCCCATACCTTACTAATTTTATGAACCACAACTCGCTCAATATCAGCCTTTGATAAAGCAGGATCCTGTCTCATTTCAGCAGGCATCCCCAGTTGATTCATCAAAATTTCAAAACTATTTGACATTCAATTTCCTCACATTATTCTCCTACTATTTTACCATATTTAAAAAAATATATAGCTAGTATCCTTCCTTAAAGACTGCTACTTTCGACAAATACTCCTATAATATTTATAGTGAGTAACTCCTATTTGTATATTATAGAGTCTATTTTGTTGGGCTCTATAATATTTGTAGTGGGTAAATCTCCTATGGATATTATGGAGCCTATTTTTGTGTAGAAAAAAGTTCCATATGACCTATAATGAAAAGCGACAAAACAACTCATTAGAAAGATTCATATAGAACAATTACATTTTATCACAAAATTGCTTGACATTAAAGACCCTAATATCTAATTTATGGATATCATCAATAGGGATACACAAAGAAATCATCCCCAAGCTGGAGGTGACGAATAATCTCACCAAACTTATCAAACGCAATGCCTTTGGTTTTCGGAACTTTGAAAACTTCAAAAAACGGATTTTTATCGCTCTGAACATCAAAAAAGAAAGGACGAAATTTGTCCTTTCTAGATCTTAGCTTTTCTTAAAGCCACTACAGATGTTAAGTATAAAAAAAGATACCTTAAGTATCCAGAGAATTAATCGGGAAGACAGGATTCGAACCTGCGACACCTTGGTCCCAAACCAAGTACTCTACCAAGCTGAGCTACTTCCCGAGTTAAATAGAAAAAATGCACCCTAGAGGAGTCGAACCTCTAACCGCCTGATTCGTAGTCAGGTACTCTATCCAGTTGAGCTAAGGGTGCTCATTATATTATGCCGAGGACCGGAATCGAACCGGTACGATCGTTACCAATCGCAGGATTTTAAGTCCTGTGCGTCTGCCAGTTCCGCCACCCCGGCCTCTCTAAGCGAACGACGGGATTCGAACCCGCGACCCCCACCTTGGCAAGGTGGTGTTCTACCACTGAACTACGTTCGCATCGACCTCTTGGTTATATTAAAAAAATGCCGGCTACATGACTTGAACACGCGACCCTCTGATTACAAATCAGATGCTCTACCAACTGAGCTAAGCCGGCTTATTTCTATTATGCGGGTTAAGGGACTTGAACCCCCACGCCGTTAAGCGCCAGATCCTAAATCTGGTGCGTCTGCCAATTCCGCCAAACCCGCAATGATGACCCGTACTGGGCTCGAACCAGTGACCCATTGATTAAAAGTCAATTGCTCTACCAACTGAGCTAACGAGTCTAAAATAACTTCCGTTATCTTAAACGGTCCCGACGGGAATCGAACCCGCGATCTTCGCCGTGACAGGGCGACGTGATAACCGCTACACTACGGGACCTATGGGAGTTAACGGGATCGAACCGCTGACCCTCTGCTTGTAAGGCAGATGCTCTCCCAGCTGAGCTAAACTCCCTTTAGCTAAGCGACTTCCATATCTCACAGGGGGCAACCCCCAACTACTTCCGG
>NZ_JASHHD010000016.1:0-32189 GCF_047459985.1 Streptococcus mitis | reverse complement strand
GCCCTATTCCAACGCTAAATTGGAAGCGACTAATAATCTCATTAAACTCATCAAACGAAATGCCTTTGGTTTTAGGAACTTTGAAAACTTCAAAAAACGGATTTTTATCGCTCTGAATATAAAAATGGAGAAGACAATGATTGTCCTCTCCAGATGTTAGCTTTTATTCAACCCACTACAGTTGACAAAGAGCCGATTTTACTTATTCTGTATCTACAACGACATAGCGATTTGGCTCGTCACCTTCAGAGTAACTAGTCACGCCATCCATACGTGAAATAATACGATGGATAATCTTGCGTTCGCTATTTGACATTGGATCTGTTTGATGACTGCGCCCTTCTTCTAAAACACGAGTCGCCAATTTTTGCGCATAGGTCTGCAAGACTTCTGCACGGTGTTCAACATAATCATTGACATTAATTGTAATGTAGAAGGTTCTTGAATAGCGATTATAAAGATAATTTTGAGCCAACAGTTGCAAGGCCTTCAAAACTTTACCATGGTAACCGATGATACGACCTGGCTCATTGGTATCAATTTGCAAATTGATGCTACGACGGTTGTAGTCATTTGAAATCGTCGCCTCAACGTCCATATCATCAATAATCGTTTGAACATAAGTTGTTACTTCCGTAGCTACTTGTTCAATATCAAAGCTCGGTTCTACCTTTAAGCCCAAATCTTCTAATTCTTGACTTTTAGTTTGTTCAGCTTGACTTTCAAGAATAGGAGTTTCTATTTCTTCTTCAAGATCAGCTTCTTCAAGCTGTAATTCATTTAAAATTTCAATATGCCCAGTTTCTTCTAAGATGGTGCTAGCATGTTTTTCATTTTTCAAGATTTCAGCCTTGACTTCATCAGAAACCCCTTGGCCTTCTTCTTCAATCTTTTTAATCGCTTCTACAACATGCCCCAAATCAACGGTCGCTTCGCTGACTGTTTTAACTGGTTCATTTTGTTCATTAATTTCTTTAGGAACACCCTTCACAGCTTGTTGATTTGCTTTGATGACAGTTGTTTCACTAATAGCTTCAATGTCAACCTGAGCTGGTTTTTTACCAAATAAACCAAGAAATCCATTTTTTTCACGAGAAATAACTTTGATGTGAGCCTTCATTCTTGGAATATCTAATTCTTTCAATCCTTTCTGGATTGCTTCTTCAACAGTTGAACCTGTAAATACTACCATTACCAGATTCCTCCTTATTATTTCGTTTTCTGAGCCTTTTTCTTGGCTTTTCTTTTTCTATTTTCCAAATCTTTCTGTGCCTGAGCTACAGCCTCGCGCTCTGCGATAATCTTGAATGGATTATTCAAGAAATAGGTTTGCAGGACTTGATAAGCATTGGACACTGCCCAGTAGAGCGCTACTCCGCTCGGAGCATAGACCCCAAAGACAAAAATCAAGACTGGAATCCCATACATCATCGCAGTCGTAGCTCCATTACGCTCAGACAAGGCTTTATTAGACAACCAAGTACTTAAAAAGGTAAATACTGCTGCTAAAATAGGAAGAACAAGGGTTGTATCCACACCACCAAGGTTAATCCATAAGAAATGACCTGTCTTTAAAAAGTCAACTCTTGATAGAGCTTGGAACAAGGCCAAAATAACCGGCATCTGAATCAAAATCGGCCAAAGAGAATCTGACTGTCTGACACCCATTTCTTTAAAGACTTTACGCATTTCCTGCTCTAGCTTGGTTCTGCTTTCCATATCACGACCCGGATATTGTTCTCGTAGCGCCTTAATGCGTGGTTGAGCTTCCTGCATTTTTCGAGAAGCCACCATTTGCACTTGGAAGACTGGCAAAAGCAGTGTACGAATCAAGACCGTAAAGAGAATAATCCCCACGCCGATACTGATGTCAAATGATAAAAAGCGAATGATTTCCGCAAAGAAGTAAACAAATTTACTCCAAAAATCAGCCGAATCGGCTGTAATATCGCTAGTTGTCCCATTTGTTGCACAGGCTGTCATGATCAATAGAGACAGTCCTAGCAAACTAGTCAACTGTAGTTTCTTTTTCACTCCCATTTCCTTCCTGGTAAATCTTTGATAATTTTAATACGTGGAGTAGATTTTTCTCCATCTCTGCGTATCCCAAGGTTTCGACCCCTTTTCGAGCAATGACAACAAAGTCTACATCTTCTACCAGACTCCCTTTTATATTCTGGATAATATGTCGGATTCGTCGCTTGATTTGATTTCTGGTAACCGCATTCCCCAGTTTTTTGCTAACTGATAGACCTACTCGAAAATGGTTTTTCTGGTTTTCTAACTGGTAGACAACAAATTTGCGATTGGCAAAACTTGTCCCCTCCTTGAAAATCGCCTTAAAATCTTTCTCTCTTTTTACACGAAAGTTTTTCTTCAAAACTCAACTCCATCTATTAAATTACTACTATTATACCATATTTTTCAAAAAAGCCAATCATAGCAAGGTTTTGGACAATTTCATCAGAAAAAGAAGCTGGAAAAATCTCTTTCCCAACTTCTTGTACTGAATATTTTTTCTAGTTTTACTTATTTTTCAAGCGTTCAACGTCACGGGCAATGACTAGTTCTTCATCTGTTGGAATGACCAAGACACGGATCTTCGCTTCCTCTGTTGAGATGTCTCCTGTCACGCCAAAGACGTTCTTTTCTGGGTCAACATCACAGCCAAACCAAGAGATACCTGAAATCACATCTTCACGTACGTTTGCAGCATTTTCACCGATACCTGCTGTGAAGATAATAGCATCTGCACCGTTTAGAACTGCAAGGTATTGACCGATATGTTTTTGGATACGATCAATATAGATTTCATAAGCTAAGGTAGCATCATGATCTCCTGCTTTTTTCGCAGCAATCACATCACGCATATCACTAGACTTGCCTGAAACCCCCATAAGCCCTGATTCACGATTAAGGACGTGACTAATGTCTTCAGGAGTATTAAAGTCCTCTGTATATTGCATTAAGTAAGGAATGATAGCTGGGTCAATATCTCCTGTACGTGTTCCCATCATCACACCACCAAGTGGAGTGAATCCCATTGAAGTATCGACAGATTGACCACCCTTAACAGCTGTAATAGAAGCTCCATTACCGATGTGACAAGTAATCAATTTCAAGTCTTCTAATGGACGACCTAAGAGTTTTGCAGCTTCTCCTGCTACAAACTGGTGACTTGTACCGTGAGCACCATATTTACGAACCTTGTTTTCTGTGTAATATTTTGTTGGTAGAGGGTAGCGATAAGCTTTCTCTGGCATAGTTGTGTGAAATGAAGTATCAAAAACAACTACACTGGTAATGTCTGGCAACAATTCCTTGAAGGCACGAACACCTGCTGCATTGGCTGGATTGTGGAGAGGAGCCAACAAACTCAACTCTTCAACTTTTTCTAAAACATCTCCCTCAACGACTGTTGATTCTTTGAAATATTCTCCACCTGCAACAACACGGTGGCCAACACCTGTAATCTCATCATAAGCCTTGATAATGTCGAAACGAATCAAGTCATCCAATAAGATTTTAACAGCTTGTGTGTGATTTTCGATATCCGAAATTTGTTGTTCAGAACGACCGTCAAATTTTACAGTTGAAATTGAATCTTTCAAACCGATACGTTCAATCAAGCCTTTGGCTAACACTTTTTCCTCTGGCATTAAGTATAATTGCCATTTCAAACTTGAACTTCCTGCATTGATTGCAATTGTTTTTGTCATAACATGATACCCCTTTTTAAGCGTTTTCATCTATTATAACAAAATCTATTTTATATTTCAGTACCTTGAGTCCATTTTTGAAAATTTTCTTTAAATTTCATTAAAACACTTGCATCTTGCAAGCTAGCAAGTGGATAAACAAAAGGCTCTACTGCTATTTCACTTTTCTTCTGTAGGATAAAAATGGTCTTAGATTGTTTGGCACTAGCAAAGAGATTTTCAGGCAGACTAATCATGGCAACCAGACTTGCTTCTTCTTTCAACCACCCTTTCAACAAATCACTTTGAGGACTGGTTAACAAATCACTCGGAGCTAGAAAAATAGCGTATCCGTCTGACTTGAGATACTTAAGCCCTTGTTCCATGAGCAAGTGATGGGCGTAAGTATGTTCTTGACGAGAAGCAACTTGATGACGCGAGGCAACGGCATCATCAGGATAATAGCCGACTGGCAAGTCGCTGATGACCACATCGCTTTCTTTAAGCATTTGTGGACGAACGGCATCTCCTTGGACAAAGCCAGCCTGCAAACCAATTACATCTGCCATGCTAGCTGCCAAATCAATCAGCAAATCATCCACTTCCATTCCCAAGTAATCCACTTTTTTAGCAAGCGAGGTCAAGAAAGTAGCGCCCAGAATTCCCATCCCAGAACCCATTTCGAGGATAGTAATTTCCTCCTCTTTAAACAACTCTTCCACAATAAACACCAAAAGTAAAGCAATAGCATCTGGTGTAAACTGGTGATTGGCCTGCAAGGGTTCTGTTTGCCCAGCCTTCATCAAGAGAAACTGGTAGGTCTTGAGCCATTCTTCTTTTCGTAGTGCTAAACGCTTAAGGGCTTGATTGTTGTTTTTGACCTGCTCTAGCTCAGTTTCACCATCCAGATAGATACTGTTTTGCTCCACTAAGGCATCATAAAAGTTGGTCGCCAAATCACTTTGGATGATTTGGACATTCTCTAGTAAATAGGTATAAGCTTGTTCAATTTTTTCAAAATCCATATTCCTATCTTATCAAATTTCCCTTCTTTTTTCCATCCTTATAGAAAAATCACTCCCTGACTAGGCGAGTGATTTTTGGACTACTGTTAAAAAGAGTTCTGAGTAATTTCCTTGAAACAGGTCTTCAGCGCTATAGATTATTTGACTATGTACAGATGAAAAACCATGCTCAATGAGCTGTTTTTCCAATTCAGCTATATCAAAGCCATGATGCTTAGGCTCTGTCTTGGTAAAATCAGCAATGAGGAGTTTCCCATCTTCCTTCAAATGTTGATGAAACAGTAAGAGAGCTGCATCTAAATCAGGCATATGGTGAAGAACCCGACAAACAACAATGAGATCAAACTCTTGCTCCAAGGGATTTTCCAATAAATCTTGCTCCAGAAATTGGATATTCTTGATGTCTTGCTGCTCCGATTTCAAACGAGCTTGCTCCAGCATTTTCTCAGAAATGTCTACAAGAGTAACAAACTCGGCCTGCTTGGCTAGGGGCAAGGATAGTAGACCCGTCCCTCCACCGAAATCTAGAATTTCTTTGTTTGATAAAACATCAATCTGTTTCTCGATCGCTTGACAAACTAAATTTGCGAGGAAGATGTTTTTAGGGGAATCGAAAGTTTCTGCTTTGTGGTTAAAATCATGTTTCATATCTTTAGTTTAGCACAAAGTAGTTGAATTGACTAGGAATTCTCTTTCTTTTCAGGCTTCTCTTCTGATTTTTTCTTCTCCGCTTTTTCGCTTAGATCAGTCACTATCTCCTCCTTTTTCTCTTCTTTGATTTTGGCTGAAGGAAAAATGAATTCATATTGACTCTTAGGCGTACGAACCGTCATCACCAAGCCAATTTTCTTGTTTTGATAGCTTACTTGACCTAGGTTAAAGACCTGTTCCCCACTTTCCTTATCAATCTTATCTTTGGTTCGCTTGGCCATGGCAAAAGCAATCAACTTTTCTTTATTTAAAGCATAGTCTTGATAGTGGGCGACTTGTCGGTTCAAGTAAAATTGTAACAAAAGACTAAAGATGGCTGCTATGGTGACTGCATAGAGGAGAACACCTGCCTTAACTTTTTTCTTTTTCCACACGATAGATGAACTCCCTTTCTAAGCCTTTTTGGAACTGGAAACGAAAACGCACCAGTTGATTATCCTCTGTAATCTGTGCAGATTTGAGACCATAAATCATAGGCTGATAACCTCGTCCACTGGCATCAGTTTTCCGAAAATCATCCGATTTAGACTTCCCTATCGCAATTTCCTTGCCATCCTGCTTCATATAGAGGCGATTGCCCTCCACTTTTTCAAACTGCGAACGGTCTAATTCTGCCTCCAGCTGGTCCACAAACAAGAGCCACTCCTTTTGCTCGCTTTGCTGCTGGTAGCGAACTTCTGAAATGAGGAGCTGACTCATGGCTTGAAAGAGGAGTAAGCTTCCACTGATGACAATGAGGGCAATCAGGGATTCCAACAAGGTGAAAGCCTCGACCTTATGGCTCTTTGATCGCCAACAACTGTTCTGAACCATGGTAGACCTCCAATCCCTTTTCACTAGAAAACACCTGAATCTCAACTCCGTTGATGTTTACTTGATTTTGACCAGTCTGCAAGGCCATCTTAGCTACACGCAAGACCTCTTCCTTTTGCAAGATTTTTGCTTCTTCCTGCCTATTTTTTTGAATTTGTCCCAAAAGGAGGGTTGCAATGCTGGCAAAGATAGCTAGAGCGACTACTGCTTCCAGTAAAATCACTGCCCTAATTTTTTGTTTCTTTAATGCGTTTAATTTTTCCATTTCCTAGATATAATTGATAGCGAATCGCTCCTTTACTGGTCTGAAATTCAACCTTAGCCAGGGACGAATTGCCCCCAGCTCGGTCAAATGTAATACTTTGGCCTGATGGTGCCTGAATCCCTTTAGGGACTGTCAATTTTTGACTGCCATTGCTAATCGTCTGCCCATCTAAGTTTAGACTAGTCTTTTGCTGACTGGCTACACTGTGTTTTTGAGTTTCCCGATAGAGTTCTTCAAATTCCATAAAGAAAATCTGCTCCTCTACCGCCGCAAAAGTGGACTGAACAGAGCCGGACAAGCCCAGGGCAAGGAGACTCACAAGCCCCAAAACCAAGAGACTTTCCAGCATGGTAAAGGCCTTAATCTGCAACTGTTTGACTGGTATTTTGTTTAGCATGGTATTCTTTATAGGCTTTAGCCTGTTCTTCTGTGATTCGCCCATCTGCTTGTAACTTGCTTAGGCTAGCATCTTCATTTTTATCTAAGCTATAAAGTTCTGCCTGGCTTTCCACCACCTTAACAACAGCAGCTTTTCCTTTGTCATTGACTGCTTCTTTTTGCTTGGTCAGATTAGGCACAAAGAGCAAGAGAAGTACGCTGATAATCAGCAAGACCACCAACATCTCCACAAGTGTGAAAGCCTTCACTTTCGCTTTTTTCAAGAATGTTATCATTTTTTTCATTTTAAAAATTTACCTCCATATTTTGATACATGGGCATGAGCATTGCCGCATAAAGTAAAACGATAATCAGTGCCACAAAGATAAAGACCAGTGGCTGCACCAGATTCATGGTGCGGTTGACTCGGGTAAAAAAGGCTTCCCAAGTTTTTTCAGCATAGATTTCCAACTCACTACCCAGCTTGGACTTGACTTCTCCGTATTCAATAATCAAGCTCAACTCCTTTTTAAAGAAAGGATAGGTTGCTATGGTTTGAGAAAATTCCCGGCCATTTTGTAGGGCTTTAGCTAGATCTTGACCGATTTCTTTAAAGAGCTGGGAACCTTGTTCCTGCATCATCTGAAAAATCTGCGTCAGCTCCATTCCCTGCGAAATCATATTCCCCCACTCACGCGCATAATAAGCCGTCAGATAAGTCTGAACAAAGATTCCAAGAACGGGAAGACGTGCTAAGATAGAAAAGACGCGCATTTTAGAACTTCTTTTATAGAAAGTGAGTGCTAAAAGGGCAAGTACGGAAACAAACCCTACCATTCCTAGAAAAATTTGTGGCAGATTGCCAATGATTTGGGTGGCAATATTGCTACTATCCAGTTGTGGTAGTAGGTAATTACGTAGCCCCAGCATAATTAAGAGAAGAAATCCCAGCAAAATCAAGGGATAAGTCGCTACTTCAATTAACTTTTTCTTGACCTTGGCCAGATTGTCTAGATATTCTTCTATCTTTCCCAAACTCAGGTGAAGATTCCCATGAACTTCAGCTAGGGATAACTGAGTGACAATGGCACTTGAAAAACCCAAACTAGCCATCATTTCTGAGAATGATTTCCCCTGAGACAAACCCGTGCGCATCTGGGTCACACACTGCTTGTCCAACAAAGCACTCCTATCTAAAAAGGAGATGGTCTCCACCAGATGAAAACCGCTGGAAAAGAGATTGTTAAATAGGGTAATGATATTTTTTTGCTTAACTGTAGCTAATTTTTTCCATTTCAGCCTGAAGACTTGTGATATGTCCATCTTCAAGAAGCTGGTCAATCTGCTCATTCCAGCTAGTTGGCTGGTGTTCTTGATAGTCTTTGTTTGCAAAGTCAACGATTCCTCCTCCCCCGATTAATCTCTGATAGCAGACTCCCTGTAGAACGACTGCTAATTCCTCCTCACTCACACCCAACTCCAGCAAGCGCTCATAAACACCTCTGATACTCTTGGCATGAATGGTTGAAAAGACTGTCGCCCCTGTCAAACTGGCTCTGACCACTGCACGCGCCGTTTCGCTGTCTCGAATTTCTCCGATAATCAGGAGGTCTGGTCGATGACGTAGGGAAAGTTTGATGAGATTTTCATACGTCAACCCGATTGTTTCGTTCAACTGCAACTGGAGCATGTCGTCCTGCTTGATTTCTACAGGATCTTCGATGGACATAACTTGTTGCCCCTTAAAAAGGGACTTAGCTAATTCATGCATCAAGGTTGTCTTGCCACTTCCGACTGGACCAGCAAAAAGATAAAGTCCCCGTTGTCTGTACTGCTTGCCTAATTCTTCAATATCCTGAAACCAAAAATGCAAGTCCTGCTTCTCATCATGCAACAAACGAATAACTAAACTCTCATACCCTCGATAATCGCCTACGGTAGATAAACGTAGGGACGCCATCTTCTGGTCATAGGCATAATCGCAGGAACCAAGTTGACTACGTCGCTTTTCTCCAACATTCATACCAGCTACAAACTTAAAGTGACTGATAACGGCCGCAAACTTTTCAAAATCATAACAACCGATTTTACAGCGCTCGTCTCCGACCCTCATATGAAGCTCATAAGCGTCTAGCTTAGGGACAAAATAAATATCCTGCGCCCCTTTTTTCCGGGCCGAGCGAATGATTTCTTGTGCAATTTCTTGAACCATACTTACCTCCTCACCTATACTATTCGCAAAGATTTGGAAAAATAAAAAAAGCAACTCCAAAAAGTTACTTTTTCTCTATTTTAATTTCATACGGCAAGAACGGTGCCTTTCCTTACCTGTTTGTTTTTCATAGCCTGGACGTAATTTTTCATCTGGGATAACCTGCTCATCCTGCAAAAGAGCTAAAGAATGGTATTGTTGTAAATACTCATCACATTCATCACACCAGCGTTGGTCTTCTGGATCCCAAAAAATAGTCATCAAGTCATTTCTACTTTTATAAAGAGGGGATTCTTGTTCCAATCTAAACCAGCAAGTTTTGTAGTATTTGAGAGCATCATAATACTGGTCAAATTTTCTACTTGCTACAATATCTTCTTCCCAACCTTCTATAAACCACCAAGGTTCAAAATCTCCGTACATTTCTATAACACGATACATATTCATTCATTCCTTTGTACCGTATATTATAACCAATTCCGCTAAACAAGGAAAGAAATATGCTCATTTCTTAATTTTTTGATAAAAAATCCAGCCATCTTATGATGACTGAATTTCTATTTGCTTATGTTCCAAAATGTTTTTACTACTTAAGCTTCTGAAATATCATTTTCGATAATGACCTTAATTGCATGGTGGTCTGCTGCCTTACTGAAAACTTCATAGGCTTTTTCAATTTCACTTAGTTTGAAATAATGAGTTACCAATTTTTCTGGTTCAATCTTATGACTTTCAAGTGCTTTCAACAATTGTGGAGTTGTATTTGTAGATACCAAACCAGTTGTTACATTGATGTTGCGAATCCAAAGTTTGTCTAAATCGAATTCAACTGGTTTACCATGCACACCACAGTTGGCAACTGTTCCGTCTACACCGATAATCTTTTGACAGAAATCAAATGTTGCAGGAATACCAACAGCTTCAATAGCAACATCCACACCACGGCCATCTGTCAAATCATAAATTTCTTTAATGGCTTTTTCAGGGTCTGAAGAATTAACCTTATGAGTCGCACCAAATGATAGGGCAGTTTCCAAGCGGTTATCGTCTAGGTCTACCATAATCAATTTAGCTGGTGAGTAGAATTGAGCTGTCAAAAGAGCTGCTAAACCAACTGGTCCTGAACCAATAATTGCTACGCTGCAACCAGGTTCCACTTTCCCTTTCAAGACACCAATTTCATATCCGGTAGGCAGAATGTCTGATAACATAACCAAAGCTTCATCTGACAAATCTTCTGGTGTATGGTAAAGAGTATTATCTGCATGAGGGACACGTAGATATTCAGCCTGCATCCCATCAATCAAGTGACCAAAAATCCAGCCTCCTTCGTCTTCACAGTGGGCATAAATCCCTTTTTTACAGTAGTAGCATTTACCGCAGGCACAGACACAAGAAATCAAGACCTTGTCGCCTTTTTTGAAGTTCGAAACTCCTTCTCCAACTTCTTCAACAATCCCAATTCCTTCGTGTCCAAGAATGGTACCACTTTGACAAGCAGGAACATCCCCTTTAATAATATGGAGGTCTGTTCCACAAATAGTGGTTTTTACGATACGCACAATAGCGTCTGTTGGCTTGCGAATCACTGGTTTGTCAACATCAACAAAAGAAGCAAGTCCTGGTTTAACATAAGTATAGGCTTTCATAAAGCATTCCTCCGTTTTTTTATTTGTATTATTTATAATATAATTGTAAGCCTTTTCATTTACTTATTCAAGTTATTTTGTGATTTTTTTAACTTTTTTATTTACCAGTAAAGTAATGGAGATAAAAAGCAGAAGCTAGTCTCTAACTTCTGCCTTCTCTCTTATGCTTGATATCGTTTCACACCATCTAGATAGGTGGCTACCAATTCCAAATCTTTATCTAAGACGATAAAGTCAGCGTCGTAGCCTTCACGGATTTGGCCACAAACATCATCAATGTGAACAGATTTTGCTGGGTTGAAGCTGGCCATCATAACTGCTTCATGTGGAGAGGCAATGTTCCAGTCAACAACATTTTTCAAACCGTCTTTTAGTTTGAGAATAGAGCCAGCCAAGTTCCCTGTAGATTTAAGACGAGCAGTTCCATTAGCAACTACTACAGGGAATTCTCCCAACATATAGTCACCGTCTTCCAATCCACCAGCTGTCATACAGTCTGTGATAAGAGCAATGTTTTCTGTTCCTTTTTGTTTGATAAGAATTTCGCAGGCTTTTGGATCCACGTGGTGACCATCACAGATCAACTCTGCATAGGTATGAGGTAATTGATACATGGCTCCCACCATACCGAGTTCACGATGAGTCAACCCACGCATTCCATTGTAGGCGTGTACCCAAACACTAGCTCCAGCGTCTACTGCCTTTTTAGCTTCGTCAAATGTTGCATCTGAGTGCCCAAGAGCAACCGTTACGCCTTCTCCGGTGATAGTCCGTACAAAGTCTTCTACACCTTCACGCTCTGGCGCAAGGGCAATTTTATTTAGCAAGCCATTGGCCGCTTTTTGCCAAGCACGAAACTCATCCATACGAGGATCTTTCATATAGGCAGGGTTCTGAGCTCCCTTGTATTTCTCTGTGAAATATGGACCTTCAAAATAGATACCACGAATCTTGGCTCCACTTGCTTCTTGGTAACGAGCACCGATATTTTCTGTTACCGCAAGCAATTGCTCATAAGAAGAAGTCAAAGTAGTGGGCAAGAAGCTCGTTACCCCCATGCTAAGGAGTCCTTCACTCATAGTATGAAGGGTTCCTTCGATGTTATTATCCATAACATCCACACCACCAAATCCATGAATGTGGGTATCTACAAGTCCTGGAGCAATGCTGTAGCCTGTATAGTCAATGACTTCAGCGCCTTCAGGAATCTCTTCCACATGTTTTCCAAACTTGCCGTCCACAAGTTCCAAGTAACCTCCACGACGAACTCCGTGTGGGTAGAAAAACTGATCCGCTTTAATATAGTTAGGCATAATGTTAACCTCCTTAAAAGATTGATTCTACAATTTATTATGTCAATTACATTATAAACCTTTCTTTTTTATTTGTAAATGGTATAGACCTATTTTCTAGAGATATTTTAAAAGAGCTGGATTTCTCCAACTCTTCTCTTTTTAATACACGTTAATACATATTATTTTGATTTGACTGGCTTGTTTTGAGCTGTTTGCAAGGCTGTAGCAATCGTATCTGCATACAATTTTGCTCCTGCTTCGATAGTGCTACTCTCACTTCCAAAATGGACTTGGTCTGTTCCTCCCCAAATTTCTGGATGTTCCTTAGCAACTTGATTCCAATCTGCTATCGTGATGTAAGGAATCTTCTCTACCAATTCTCTCATATAGGCAGCGGCCTTCTCAACGATTGCATAGGTCTCTTTTGTCTTATCTCCTTCATAAGGAGTTACCAAAATCATATGATGGCCCTTAGGAAGATTTTTTACGATGCTATCCCAGTCTTCCTTGTAATTTTCAGGATTATTCACACCTGTTGCAATAACCACCATCTTTGGTAGAAATTTATTCTGGCTATTATTTAGCATGATTTCATTGGCAGTCTTGGTTGTTCTGCTGACCTGCGCATTAATCTGTGCTCCTGGAAGGGCTGTCTGCAGGGCTGTATTTGCCCTTAAAGCCACCGAGTCACCAATTAGCATAGTGCCATCAGCAATTCCTAGGCTATCAGCTTCTGCTCGTTCTGCCATCACCTTTGTTTGGGCAATATTACTAGCAGCTTGCTTCAATCCATTGACAGTTAAATCTGTCTCAAAAGCTCCGACTTGTGGTGCCAACAAGGTCACCGTGCAGACAATGATGGTCAAGATTCCTGTACCTGCTGCAAGGATTGTATGGATATAAGGCAGGGGACGGAGGGTTTGTATGATAGGGGTGTCCTTTCCTGCAATCCAAGGTTCCAACACATAAAATGAAAGACTGGCGAATCCATAAGAAAAAATCAAAGTTAGTAACACAGCAAGAAGATTTGATGTCAACTGTGAGAAAATAATATAGAAAGGCCAATGGAAAAGATAAACTGCATAACTAGTATCTGCTAAAAAGCTGATAATCTTTGGCTCCTGCATATTAGGAGTCTTTTCATGTAGGACACGCGCCGCCAGAATCATAGTAAGAGCTGCAAGACTAGCAAGCAAGAAGCCTATAAGATAGGCAAAAAGATAAGTAAATTTGACAAAGAAGGTCAAAATGAGTAAGAAACCGAAACCTCCTGCAAAAATTAGCAGGTTCTTTCGTAAATCCCAGATTCTATCCAACTGCTTGACGAGGGAAGTCGTCTGACGAACGCCTACAATAGTTGCTAAGATACTTCCCAAAAAGAATGGATAGACATGAGTTAAACTAGAGAAGTAAACAGAGGAATAAGAGGTTACTAGAAAACTACCAATAAACATGGAGAAGAAGCTAATCAAGAAGGCAGCAGCAGATAAGAGAAAGACCATCCCCCTCAATTGACCATTTGATTTAGCCTGTCTAGATAAGAACCAAACTGCCAATCCCCAAAGAATATAGTAGTGAACCTCAACAGCCAAGCTCCAATTATGAACAAACAAATGAGGAATGAACTGAGATTCATAACTCCCACCTGTGAGCAGTTCATAGAAGTTGGTCATAAATCCTAAAACTCCAGCTATCTGACCCCCAATTCCAGCCACATAATCTTGTCGAACTAGAAATGTAAAGGGCATGGTTACCAAGACCATCAAAACCACAGGTGGCACAATCCGATAAAAGCGTCTTCTAAAAAATCCAATCAAATCAATCTCATGGTTTTTAGAAAATTCTTCGATGAGTAGAGCTGTAATCAGGAAACCTGAAAATGTGAAAAAGACATCTACCCCGAAAAATCCTCCAGGAAAGATAGTCTGAAAGAAATGATACAAGAGTACCAAAAGTAAACCTGTAATCCTAATCAAGGAAAACCATTTAATGCGCATACGAGTTTATTCTCCCTTTCATTATACACTTTATTCTATCAAAAAAAGAAGAAAAATCCTAAGAGAAAACTTAGGATTTTTAGCTTATATCAATTCCAGTTTAGAAATTACGTCCTGACTTATTATAGCCATATTTTTCTACAAAATACTCACGGAATTCCAAGAGATTGTCATCCATGATGGCTTGTCGAACTTGCTTCATCAGGTTAAGTAGGAAATAAAGATTATGGTAGCTAGTCAAGCGGATACCGAAGGTTTCATCAGCCTTGAGCAGGTGACGAAGGTAGGCGCGTGTATAGTTCTTACATGTATAGCAATCGCACTCATGATCCAGTGGGGTAAAGTCCTCAGCAAACTGAGCATTTTTTACAACCAAACGTCCTTGACTGGTCATACAAGTCCCGTTACGAGCGATACGAGTCGGCAAGACACAGTCAAACATATCCACCCCACGGATAACGCCATCAATCAAGCTATCTGGCGCTCCCACACCCATCAGATAACGAGGTTTATTTTCAGGCAACAGTTGGGTTGTGAAATCCAAGACAGCATTCATCTCTTCGTGGGTTTCTCCCACCGCCAAACCACCGATAGAGTAACCTGGGAAGTCCATGCTGACAAGGTCATGAGCTGATTGGCGACGCAGGTCTTCAAATCCTGCCCCCTGTACAATCCCAAATAATCCTTGGTCATGCGGACGACGATGAGCCTTCAAACCTCGTTCAGCCCAACGACTAGTACGCTCAATCGATTTCTTAACGTAGTCATAAGGTTGATAAAACTGGGGACATTCGTCAAAGGACATCATGATGTCTGAGCCCAGATTGTTCTGAATAGAGATGGCTTTTTCTGGTGATAGGAACATCTTGGAACCATTGAGATGGTTTTTAAAGGTTACCCCTTCTTCTGTGATATTGCGGCTATCTGCTAAAGAATAAACCTGAAAACCACCACTATCTGTCAAGATAGGCTGGTCCCAATTCATGAACTTGTGGAGACCACCTGCGCGTGCGATGAGTTCATCTCCAGGACGAAGCCAGAGATGATAGGTGTTTGACAGGATAATTCCCGAACCCATCTCCTTCAACTCCTCTGGTGACTGAGTTTTGACAGTGGCTTGAGTCCCAACTGGCATAAACATAGGTGTCGGGAAGGTCCCGTGGGGAGTGATGATTTCCCCCAGACGAGCTCCCGTGTGTTTTTCTTTCTTAATCAAACGGTATTTGATTGGTGAATCTGACATTTTTTACCTCCGAAGCTGGGAAAGACAGTCCCAGTTCATACTTTGCGCCCAAGGGCATACTGTATGATTTTATCAAAAAAAGCAGGAACTGTCACGAACTATGGTATAATGAGAGAATGAAATACCCAAAAATTGATTTAAAAACCATTCGTCTGCAGGCTAGACAATTTCAAGCTGAAAATCTCCGCCTCTTTCTCGTCTATCTCTTACCTAGCATGCTGGTCATCTTGTCTGGCTTCCTCAATCCCTTAGAGCGCATCGACGAGTCTATTTTAGAACAATCCTTTTTAAGCGTGTTTGGCCATGTATTTCAAGCCTACCTTTTTCCTCTATTAGTCTCCTTTATCGGGACCATACTTCTAACCAGTTCAATCTATACAACACTGAAACTCATCAAGAATCCTGATACAGAACTATCCGTCAAAAATAGTCTTACTCTCTTTAACGAAGAGCACTTTTCGCAAACCTTTTTGACTCTACTTCTTAAACGTTTCTATCTCTTCTTATGGAGCATTCCTAGTTTGCTTGGAATTTACTTCCTTTTTTACAGTAGCTTTTTAGCAAAGAAATTCGTTGCTCTTCATCCTGAGTTTCCTAATCTGGATCTCACGTCAATTGAAACCGAGCGTTTCCTCTTGACCTTTGGTCTTTACTTTCTAGCAAGTATCCTCTTGATGATTGTCGGAAATAGTCTCTATATTCCACAATACTATGCCTATTCGCAGGTAGAATTTCTCCTCTGTGACACCCTAGACTTGGGACAAGCCAAACCAGGACAAATCCTTAAAACCAGCCGTTTCCTGATGAAAGGTTACAAATTTCAGCGCTTTGTTCTAGACTTACAACTCCTTCCTTGGTACTTCCTTAATTGGATTACTTTTGGAATTGCTAGTTTCTCACTCCTACCCTACATTCAAATCAATAAAATAATTTTTTACCGAGCAGTATTGGCTCGAAAACGTCCAAAAGCTTGAAGGTGACCCCTCAAGCTTTTTTCTATTAATGAGTTTCTCCACCTACCAACTTGAGATCCTGATCTCCATGTTCTATAATGGCGCCGATTGCCGCTTCTATCCCTCGCCTAATATCCACTAAACTCATAGCTGGAGTAGTCGGTCGATTCACCACCTGTTCCATCATATAAGGAATATGCATAAAACCTGCCTTAACCTGTGGAAATTTCTTTTCTACCAAATAGAGAGCCTGATACATCAAATGATTGCAGACAAAAGTCCCTGCAGTATTGGAAACAGAGGCCGGCAAGCCCTCTTTTTTTATAGCTTGAACCATCGCTTTAATCGGCAAACTGCTAAAATAGGCCGGAGCACCATCTGCTCGAATGGGAAGGTCAATCGGTTGATTCCCTTCGTTATCAGGAATGCGTGCATCGTCTTGATTAATGGCCACTCGTTCAGGTGTCAAGCTAGATCTTCCACCAGCTTGGCCGATACAAAGGACAAAGTCCGGTTGATAACGATTCATCTCTTCTTCCAACACTTGGGCTGATTTGTGAAAGACTGTCGGCACCTCTAACCAACGGACCTCAGCACCATGGATTTCAGCTGGTAAACCTTTAACGGCCTCTAAAGCTGGATTGACCTTTTCCCCTCCAAAGGGCTCAAAACCTGTCACTAATACTTTCATTTCTAACTCCTCAAAATCAATTTAATGAAACTCTTTTCTTAAAGACAAGTATAACATATTTCCCTTATTCTGGAGTGAAAAGGACTAGAGAAGATCAGACTGGCATTAAAGTTTATTTAAAGAGTAAAATACTAATCAAGGTCAAAATAGCTGGTCCACCTTGCTTCAAAATAATTTTCTTATCTGCTGTTAAAGAACCGTAAGTCGCCGCCCCAATCACAAATAAGACAAAAATAGTCACAATTTCTAAATTCTGTGAGAAATAAATTCCATACAAGAGAAAAACTCCGAGCAGAGCATTATAAATCCCTTGATTTTTAAACAATGAGCTTACTGACGGACGAGCCAGTTCTTCCTTGTCCATGTTAAAGACACGACCAGTTGCATCTGATTGCGTTGCAATACTTTTCAAATAAAAAATGTAAAAATGCTCCAAAGCAACAATCGTTGCTAAAATAATTGTAATAACTGACATCTATTTTTCCTTAAATTTCTATATTTTCAATACCCAAAACCAATTTATCTAATAAACAGCTGAGTTCTGTTCTCTCAGACTCTGTTAAGATACTTTCCATCGCTTTCTTAACCCTGATGTGCTGCAGCGGGGGACTCATCACTAACTGCTTCTTGGCGTACTTCGTAGCCTCTACCAACACTTCCCGCTGATTTTCAGGATTGCGATGACGCTCCACCAAACCTTCCGTTTCCAAAATCTTGAAATGTCGTGTCAAGGCAGCCTGATCAATCTTCAAACGCTCCTGAACCGCTATTTGATTACAAGGGGAATGCTTCAGCAAAAACAGTAAAATCTGATACCGTGTCAAACTAATTCCAAGTCTTTTTTCAAACAATTGCGTACTCGCTTGCTCAGACAAGCGGAGTTGATAAAGTAAATCTTGAATCTCTAACATTTCTTTCTCCTTTCGATTGATTTATCAATAAAAGTAAAATAGATTGCAAGAATGTTGCTTAAGGCATTATAATACTCTTCGAAAATCTCTTCAAACCACGTCAGCTTCGCCTTGCCGTACTCAAGTACTGCCTACGGCTAGCTTCCTAGTTTGCTCTTTAATTTTCATTGAGTATAAAGTAGTCAAGGCTAGGGATTGAAAGACGATGTTTTCCTTATACGATCATGGTAACTATAAAGCGAGACTAGGATTTTTTGTCCCAGCCTCTATTTCTTCTAAAATCTATTGAGAGCCCAATTACTAGCCTACCAAGTCCGCTCTAAGGATTTCCCCCTCTTTATCGATGACAACTTCGATGGCATGGCCTGCAAAAATTTCCTCGCTATCATCATAGTAGAGAGTCAATTCCCCGTCTTCATTGATCGAGAGTTCACTCAAGGAAAGAGAGTTGGTAAAATACTCTTCTGTTAACTCCACATCATTTTCATCTGAATCAATCCAGTCTTGGGCTGTTTCCCAGAGTTCTTTGACAATATAGTCTTTAATCCGAACATCTTGGACTTGGAAATTTCCTATAAATTTCTTTAGATCATCGAAAGAACTTGGAGGGAGACTTTCATCTGCATTCGCAGCAAAGATAGCATGAATCTTACCGCCCTCATAAGTGATGAAGCCTTCAAACCAAGAATAGGCTCTATTTAAGGTGAATTCACCAATATCGTCTTGAATGATGACAGGTTTTTGATAGGTTTCAATCAAGGTCTCTAACCTAGCATCTGTGGATTGGTCATCTAAATATTCCAGCAAGTGGTAGCAGTTATTAGCTACTTCTGACATATATGGCTCTAGCTCCATGAAGGGGCGTTTTTGACATTTGATACGATGAATCTTGTAGGGTTCAAAACTAAAGCCCCACCTCTTTTCTTCAAATTCCTCAGGAGTCAAGATCCATTCCAAACGTCCCTCACGTTCAGAGAATTCCTGAGTTGCGACATTGACACTAGCTTTAAAATGAACGGACGGCATTTTACAACCATCTTTTAAAGAAGCAGCCCCAGTTACATTTTGGAGGGTAAAAATCAAGAGCTCAACAATTTCTCCGCAAAATTCCTGTTCAAAATCATCTCTTGTTTTCTCAAATGGAGTTTTTAATCGTTTTGTCATTCACTTCATCCTTTCTCCCTGCTTTTAATGCCTTAGCATCATTTTGTATACGCTTACATTTTATCATGTTTTAGATTTTATTTCACTTATAAATGCTATTTTTACAAAAAAGAAGCAGAAACTAAATTAGTTTCAACTTCTCTTTCTATTAGTTCATCGATACGTGAACGTGATCATAGTGGTTTTCTGTCACGCTACCACGGTCTGCCATTGGGTTCCAAGTATTAGCTGGCCCATATTTGCTATCAAATGGAGCATAGAAACGTTGTTTCCAAATGATGTAACTAATTCCACGACTGGCCATATTTTGAATAGCGTATTCCGCAATCTTATCCCCTAGTTCTGAGCTTTCCGGTACCATAAAGTCGATAGCCAAACCTTTTCCGTGATCACCACTGTCTCCTGGACGGTAACCACTAAAGGATGTGATGCCAAACAAGTTGGCGATTTCTTCTTTAAAGGCAGCCGTTTGTGGTTGAAGGCCTGCATTTTCAGATTTGGCTACTGCCAGTCCAGCATAATCAGGCGCAGCTGGTGCAGAGTAAGTAGTTGAAACTGTTTTCGTCTCTTCTGGTTGATAAGTAGAAACTGTTGGTGTAGCTCCATTTGATGAGGCTTCTTTTGCTTCTTCTGAACTTGTTGCAGTCGTTTCGGTTGCTTTTTCTTCTACTGGAGTTGTAGTTTCTTCCACTGTTGACACAGCTTGAGGACTTGCTTGTATTTCCTGCTTCTCAGCTGGAGGCGTTGCCTGGGGAGCTACTTCTGCAATTGCACTGCCTGTTCCAGTTATTTGCTCCTCTGGGACAGAAACCTCTGTAGATGGTGTCACTTCTTCTGAAGCAGTCACTGTCTCTGTAACTTCTGAACTTGTTGCTACTTCTTTTGTACTTGTAGTTTCTACCGCTTTTGGAGCTTCTGCAATCGGTTGAGAAAGATCTGCAACTTGAACAGTTTGATCATCTACGGTCACTTGATTTGTTGTCAAATCTGCTGTCGCAGTTGTCACTTCCTCACTAGAAGCTACTTGAGGTGTTTGAATTTCAACTTCTGTTACTTCTTCTGCTTCATTGACAGTCGTTGTCAAAACAGTTTCTGGGAAAATCAGGTCCATATTGGTGATTTTATTCAAATTCGCAAGAACTGTGACATCTACACCCAAGGCTTCTGCAATGGTGCTCAAAGTATCACCATACTGAACGATATAACTTGTTTTGTTGTCCGTTTTAGTCAAATCATTTTGGATTTGCTCAACACTACGTGCAGTCCAAAGAACTTCTTCTGCTTGAGTTGCCAATACGGGGGCAAATGACAAGGCTACCGTTGAGGCTAATAATATTCTTTTCTTCATTCTTTCAAATTCCTTTCAAATGAGTACCTGACTATGATAACACAAAAAATGCAGAAAAAAAGCCCTCTCGGGCCTATTTAACAGAACTGTCCATTCCTTGTAACAAACTCGATTACTTGAAATAGTTTGTTAGGTCTCTGTCACAAAATTGACACAATCTTTTTATCACTGAGACTCAAAAATATGGGAAATATCTGCTAACGCTTGAATCCTGTGATTGCCTTCATAAGTCGACTCTAAAAAGTTGATACTTTGAATCCCACTATTCTGGGCGAATTTCACATCTAGAGTTCGATCCCCTATATAATAAGTATTATCAGGATCCAACTGATACTTGGCTATCAGATAGGTAGCCGCTTCTGAGCTTGGCTTGCGCGCAAAACCACTCTGACTGGTTAGAATCTCTGTAAAATAGGATTCCAAACCCAAGTCTCTGAGAATAGTAAAAGCATTGTCCCCTTTATGAGTGTAGACAAACTGTTGAATCCCTGCTTGGTCTGCCCACTCTAGAACCTCACGCGCACCTGACATCAAGACTACCTGAGCATTCTTTTCAGCCAGACTCTGGGCACGCACCTGATTTAGCACTTCCACATCCAGCTTTCTCTCCTCTGCCACTTGTACAAGCAAATCCTGCACAGAATACTTGAGGATAAACTCTCTCACCTTCTCCTTATCATAAGGAATATCAAATTGACCAAAAGTCTCCTCAATCCCTGACAAAATCGCTTCGTAGGAGTCCAACAGGGTCCCATCTAAATCCCAAATAAAAGCTGTTTCTTGCATTTCTTATCCTTTCAATGTCATATAAAATTTATAACGATAACGTAGGAAAATCCAGCGAAAACCATTGTCCAAAAGCGTTCCTGCCCAGATACCAGGCAAACCCCATCCAAGAACAATTCCCATCAGGTATCCTGTTCCAATACGGATACACCACATCCCTATACTTGTCGCATAAAAGGGAAGGCGAGCATTCCCCAAGCCCTGCCAAACAGCCGTATAGATGACTGTTCCGGTCGTCATAGGAGTCCCTAATAGAGAGAAAAGTGTCACTAGCACACTAGCCTCCACCGCTAGAGGATCAGTCGTATAAAGATGAGTCAGTGGTATTCCTAATACATAGACACTAAGCGTCAAGGGTAACATGAGAAGCAGAGAAAGCCAAAAGGTTTGCTTGCTCAAACTAGCTACTCTTTTCCAATTATCCTCTCCAACTGCTCGAGCTACCAGCATGACTGTTGCCGTAGCAACTCCAAAAGCAGGCATGTAGTTAAACTGGGTCAAGACTTCTCCGATTGCATTTCCAGCCACGGCCTCTGTCCCAAAAGAAACAACCAAGGCAATGATAACGACATCACCAGCTCGCATCATAAGCCGCTCTCCCGCTGCAGGTAAAGCTAAGGTCAGCAAGTCTTTATCCAGTCCAACCCTCGGTCTCGAATATGGAAGTTTTAATTGTGACCATAAAATCACAACCCCAACTAAACGAGATAGAATGGTTCCCCAGGCTACACCAGCTATCCCCATATCAAGGATGAAAATAGCGATACTTGAAAAGACAATATTCAAGGCATTAGACAAGAGGCTAACATAAAGCGGAAGGCGTGGATTATGCGTTGCACGAATCAAGGCTCCCAGACTAGTCATTAAACCTAAGAGAACAATCGATCCTCCTACCAAAGATAGATACAACCCACCACTCTCAGCTACATCTCTCTCCGTTCCCAAAAGTCCTATCATCTCTTGCCCAGCGAAGATGGACAAAGCTCCTAAAAGGAAACTTAATAATAATGTAATCTTCAAGGCCTCAGTCACATGATAGGCCAACTTCGACTGGTCTTTCTGCCCCATGCTTTTTGAAATAACACTGGAAATAGCAGCTCCCAGAGCGATGAAAATCGCCTGATAAATCGTGATAATATTGCCAGCTACTGATACACCCGAAATAGCTATCAATCCTAAATGAGCAACCAAATAACTATCCACCATCCCCATGAGCATCTGCAAAAAGTTTTCGCCCATAGCTGGCAAGGCAATATTAAGAATGTCTTTATTTTTCTTAAACAATCTTTCCTCCTGATGAAAAGAAACTCAGTTGGTTTCCCAACCGAGTTTACTTCCTCTATCTTAAAGCCCTAGATAAGCCTCAACCGCTGCTTGCATATCAGCAGCTGCCACTGTTGTATTGTGACGAACAGGAGCTGTCTCAAGTCCATCAACTGCAGGTGGCACAGCCACTCCTGAGATTTCATGTAATTGAGCCAAGGCTTCAAAGTCAGTCAAACCTGCTTTTCCAGTTACAGCTTCTACGGCAACCACTGGGAACTTGTAGGGACTAGCTGTTGAAGCAATCACTGTCTTAGTCGCATCGCCAGTAGCCTCTTGGTATTTCTTATAAACTGCTGAGGCAACCGCTGTATGTGGATCCTCGATATAAGAATCTGACTCATAAACACGCTTAATTTCTGTCGCTGTTTCTTCCTCAGTCGCATATTCAGCTGCAAAGAGTTCAAGAATCTCTGCATCAAAATCAGTTAGTTCATATTGTCCTTGCGTGTTCAAGGCATTCATAAGTTCAGCTGTCTTAACCGCATCATTCCCCAAAAGATGGAAAATCAAGCGCTCTAAGTTTGAAGACACTAAGATATCCATAGATGGGCTAGTGGTTACCTTAAACTCACGCTTCTTGTCATAGACACGAGTTTTAAAGAAGTCTGTCAAAACATTGTTGTCATTTGAAGCACAGATCAATTTGCCAACTGGGAGACCGATTTGTTTGGCATAAAAGGCAGCCAAGATATTTCCAAAGTTTCCAGTCGGCACTGTGAAGTTGACCTTATCACCAGACACAATCTCACCAGTCTTAACCAACTGAGCATAGGCATAAACATAATAAACAATTTGTGGCACCAAACGACCGATATTCATAGAGTTAGCTGATGAAAATTGCAACTTGTTGGCTGCTAATTTTTCACGAAGAGCCACGTCATTAAACATGTGCTTCACATTTGTTTGCGCATCGTCAAAGTTACCGTCTATAGCGATAACATGAGTGTTGTCACCAGTCTGAGTAGTCATTTGCAACTCTTGTACCTTGCTGACACCATCCTTTGGATAAAAAACGATAATCTCAGTTCCAGGAACATCCGCAAAACCTGCCATAGCAGCTTTCCCAGTATCACCAGATGTCGCTGTCAAAATGACAATCTTGTTCTCCAAACCATGTTTCTTAGCAGCTGTTGTCATAAAGTATGGCAAGATAGACAAGGCCATATCCTTAAAGGCAATCGTTGAACCATGGAAAAGTTCCAAGTTATATTGTCCGTCTAATTTCACTAATGGCGCGATAGCTGGAGTATCAAACTTACTATCGTAGGCATTGTTGATACAGTAGTCCAACTCCTCAGCAGTAAAGTCATCTAAAAATGCTGACAAAACTAACTTAGCAACTTCCTGATAAGAAGCATCTTTCAATTTGTCAAAGTCCAAATCTACCTTTGGATAAGTGACCGGTGTAAACAAACCACCATCCGTCGCCAAACCTTGTAAAATAGCTTGGCTGGCAGTTACTGTATTGTTGGCATCACGCGTTGATTGGTAAACTAATGTCATTACTCTCTATCCTTTATCTATAGTCTCTTCCATTATATCATGATTTTTAGAAAATTCTCGCTTTATAAGAAAAATTATAGGCTCAATTCTTCTTTCAAAGGCTGTAAATAGGTCATTTCTTGCTTATTTCTCATCTCTAGTCCTTCCTCAGCTAGAAGGAGTAAGTCTTTGGAAAATTCAATAATCGTAGTTTCTTCCTCATTTGTAAGCTTTTTCTTAGAAAATTGTCGTCGCAAAATCTTGTAATCACGACCAAATTCTTTAAAGAAAGGTGCTGTTTCTAAGTAAGCTTCTAACTTATCTAAATTAACCAACAATCCCAAGTGAACGGCGGCAGAAGCGAAGGTTCTATCTAGAGGTTGAGTACACACACTACGAAACTCAACTGTTCCCCGAGTTGTTAAATCCTGGTACTGGTAACTACGATGAGTTTCAAAGTCTTTCTCTTGAGGGTAAATAAGAACCTCATCCCCATTAAGATCAAATGCTTGGATTTCAGGTGTCGCCAGATAGTCTCTTGCCTGAATCGGATAAAAATAATAGGTTTGCCCATCACGTTCCCCAGTAAAAATTGCAGAATGATCTAGATAGTCAAAAAAATTGTCTTCATCTTTAAAGAGTCTAGCATTGACCCCAACATTCTCTGGATAGATACCATGCATCGATTCTTCCCAGAAAATATCCCTTGAAATTTTCGTATCCCAATCTGCACCAGAAAACTCAGAGTTTGCAAATAAATAAGCCTTAGCCGATTCAATTTGAGTAAAAGCATTAATCACCCGTAAGTAGTTAGACTTTGAAACATCCAGCTGAACCTGACTCCCACAGATAAAAGCTCCATATTCAGGGAATTGATGTAAGTCTGATTCAGTCACTTTTCTACTCAAATTCAAATAGTCCATCAACATCTGATAGCGCGGATAAGCGACTGGACTATTCTCATTTTTATCCCAGTTGGGATGAATACCACAGCCAACAATAGCATGGTTTGATTCAGCTAACTTTTTCTGAATCACATCCATATAATTGTTGAAACGATTTTCGATCTCTTGAATCGTTTCAGCCTTACCAAATGCAAACTCAATCGTAGTATAGGAAACTTCAAATAAAATTGCATCTTGACTTACTGGATCTAGTAACTGGATTGGATTCCCAAAATCATCTACCTTTTCGACAGTAAAATCAAAAGAAGAAACTAAATATCGGAATAAGTGTTTGATAACTTCAACATCGGTAGCAGCCCCTTCCAAGTTTGCAACAGGATATTCCAGCTCAATCCCGATAAACAATTCAGGATTTTCTTTAATATTTTTTAAATACCGATGTTTTAATAAATCGATAGAACGAGACATACTTCCCTACACTTTCATAATCTAAATAAAATTTGAATAACTATTATTATACCAAAAATAATATAAAAAGGAACGAAGATATACCACGTTCCTTAACTCTATACTATACCGGCGGCCGGGGTCGAACCGGCACGTCCTTGCGGACACTGGATTTTGAGTCTAATATTATTAGTTTTAAATCTCAGAAATATTGATTTTATAAGCTTTTTTTCCATAATATTTTTTAAAACTTAGTATCACTTCCAAAGTTTAGATACTTTTTAGTAACTATAAAATGCTAGAAAGTATACTCCTTATTAAAAAGAGTTTTGGACTAGTTTTGTGCAATTTTATTACCCATATCCGTAATAAGAGAGGCTAAATTAATTGCCTTTAATGATTGTAGAAATTGGTTGTGAATATCATTAGACACATAACCAGCTAGCAAAATATGCTCAGCCATGTCATATTGCTTAATCAAGAGAATCTTATCATGTTTTTCATTAAATAAAATCGCACTAATTGCTGTATTAAAGACTGGAAAACGAAAACTCGCACATTGTGAACAATAAGGAATATCTCCCTCATCTTTTAAAAATTTTTTCTCCAAAGGATGCCCACATTCGGGACAACAAGTCATTGTTTTGTCAAATATAGAAACCTCTTTTTTAAAGTTCTTAAAAGTAATTTTACCAGTAAAATCGAGACCACGCAAGACATTGAAATAAATCAAGACTTTTTTTAAAATTTATCTTATGATATACTAAACTTATCAGCTATTGGTTCTGAAAAAGTGTCTGCCACAGTTTTACTACAAATTCTCATGACTTGTGCCAAGATTTATAAAAAACGGATAGCTATAATAGCTCTTAGAGCAAAAACATGACATATAGGAGGTTAAAGACATGTCATACTTTTATCTTTTTATCGCCATTGTAGGAGAGATATTGGGAACTAACCTTTTGAAATTATCAGACGGTTTTACAAAGCCTATTCCAACCGTTTCTGCCCTACTTAGCTATGGCGTTTGTTTCTATTTCCTCTCACTAGCAATGCAAAAAATTCCTTTAGGAATAGCTTATGCAACATGGTCAGCTGTCGGTTTAGTTTTGACAGCCTCTATCGCAGTAATGATTTTCAAAGAAACACTAAATGTTTATAGCATTATCGGTTTAATTTTGATTATCATTGGTGTTGTCATGGTTAACTTATTAGGAAATGCAGGACATTAATAAAACCGGCTCTATACTATTTGTAGTGGGTAAATCCCCTATGGATATTATGGAGCCTATTTTGTTGTAGAAAAAAAGTTCCATAAGAACTATAATGAAAAGCTAGAATTCTGTCAATATTTTGGACACATTTTGGGAGGGAATTTTGAAGACTAGCGTCCTCCTAATTTTCCCAATAAGTTTTAACTTCTTCAAAAATCTTATTCAAAAGTTCTGCATCTTTTTCTGACAACTGATTTTTTTCTATAACTCTATCTTTTAGTTCTGTTGCCTTTATTTTATTTCTTGCCACCGAAACTGCTATTGAATGTTTCAAAATATCAAACTCATCCTTTGAAAAGTTTGCAATATTGGTAAGATCTAATTGTTCTAGAGGTAAACTACTGATAATTGAATAAGGTTTTTGTCCCAGCAAATAATCTGTAGTAGTCCCAAAGATATTTGCTAATTTCACAACGAATTCTAATCCTGGTTCTAACGTTCCATTCTCCCACCGAGAATATGTCCCTTGTTGAACTCCAATTAATTCCGATATTTGTACTTGAGTTAACTTTTTTGATTTTCTGAGAGTTTTTAACCTCTCTGAAAATTTATAATCCTCTGTATACATAATTCTCCTATAGATATTCTTATTCGTATATTTTAGCTTGACAAAATATTCTAAACGGTATAAAATAGAATTATTCCATAAGGAATATTTATTTTGAGATTGAATATTCCATTGAGAATATTATAGCATAAAAGGAGGTAAAAGCGTATGTAACTAGTAGTCGATTTAAAAAATTTTAATAAAGGAGGTAGGATTCGACAAAATAAAAAATCTTGAAACAAATGTGCCGTTCGTTCCAAGATCAAAACATATTATGTAACAATTATACCACAGAAAACTCTTCAGTTGCACAAGAAAATTTCGGAGGTTTCACAAAAAGATGACCAATAAAGAGTTAGTCAATCAAATTTCTGGCCTAAACTCTACCTCTACTCTTAAAAATTGGATTCAACTGATTAAAGAGATAAGTGGCAAGGAATTTAAGAAAATTAAAGTTCCTATCAGTAGAAATCCCAGAACTCATCAATTAAGTTATACAGTTGCCTATGATTTTACAGACGAAGACCTTAGACAATTTCAAAAGTTAGCTAAACTAAAACTTGAAATAGGTCTAAAAGAGGCTATACAAGCCGTATTTGGGAGTCTAGCAGACAATGAACATGAATCCCTAAACCAAGTAATAGATGAGCTCTACGATGAACTGAGCGCCTTAAAACAGGAATTTAAGCGAGAAATGCGACTGATAAAAATTGAGAATTCCAACCTAAAAAAGAAAATCCAAGATATTGAAGAGTCGATGCAAACCGGCTTACTAGGGTTTGTTAACAAGAGGTCAAAAAATAGGTTCGGCTAATAGCGAGTTTTCGGCTGAGCCATGAGGCAGAAAGCCGAAAATGAGCGTAGATGCGGACGGACCATTTTTGACCGATAGGGTGTGTAGTAACACCACCCTCTGCAAGTTAGGTGTACCATCGAAAGAATTCAGTATTTCCAAGGGTTTCGGAGATTTTAAGGGTGGCAAAATTAAGCAAAAAGTTGAATCAAAATCTATGGCAAAAAATGAACATTTACGTTCTGTATTTGACTGGATTCAAATTCAGTTTGATAAGACTGAATTTTCGCCAAGAGAAATAATCGAAGACATTCTATTTCTTGACTATGACCTATTTATTGAGAATAAAGGGAGCCTTAAATACTATAACTATGATAGCCAGCTTCATTATGGGAATATCCGTATCTACTATGGAGCGAAAGAGTCGTCCTACATGCTTGTCATGTCAGGACAGGCACTCGAGTTCTATAGAGATATGGTATTAGATCCAAATAGTCTGTCCGAAAGACAGTTTTTGAACAACCTCTACTACAATTACAATCATTTTTCAGTAAGACGAATTGATATTGCAATAGATGATTTTAATGAAACACCCTATTTCACTCCTAATCAGCTTCTAAAGATTTGTCAGAAGAAACGCTTTATATATGGAAAAAGCACCTACTACAATACCTACGGAGATGAAACAATCGGCCAGACCTTATATTTGAGAAAACCCAATGATGACGAAAGACTTAGAATTTACGATAAACGCTTAGAACGAGCTGAGAAGCTCGGTATCAGCAAGCGGTATATAGAAAATTGGATAAGAACTGAGTTAGAACTTAGGAAAGAAAAAGCTCACTACTTCATTCAAGAATGGTTGCATTCAGAAATAGATCTTCTCAACTTTACCAAGGGATATCTCAAAGAAAAAGTGAGGTTCTATAGTGATAGCTATTTCTCAAAACCTTTGAGATCTTGGGAAAAGTTTTTAGGCCATTCAAAACCCGTCTCTATCATTATTTCAAAATCAAAAACAGAACTAGAACAAAAATTAGAATGGTTTACCTATAAAGGTTCAGGAGCTATTCTAAAAGCGTATAAATTTCTATACGACAATAACTTACTGCATGAGTATGAGAAAGCTAACTATCTCGCACTCAACAATATGGAATATCCACCAGATTTAGCAAGTGGATTAATAGAAAGAGCAATACTCTTTAAACGAGAGGATTTGATCCCTACAATCAAAGAAAATATTAAAAGGAGAAATTAACTATGGCAAAAATGCTTTCACAAAATGACTGGAATTTTAATAACATTGGAACAAAATTTGAATTGGATGAAGTCATTCCAAAATTTGAAACGGAAGTCCGAGCAGATGCAAACGGAGAAATTATCAAAAACCGAGATGGTAGCGAAAGACGTTTTAATACCGATAAAATCATTGGTTGGAAATACAATGTAACAATCAAGGATGGACAATTCAAAAAGAAATCAACCCAAGTCTCAGTAGACAATCCAGATGCCTTGGTTGATAATGACTATATCCAAGCAATGGATGAAGTACCAGTTACATTTGACAATTTACAAGCTACTATGATTAGCACGACAATGTATTACAAGGCTGATGCTATCCATTTAGTAGATGTAAAACAAAAATAAGTAAAATACAAGGGGAGTTAATCCTCCCCTTAGTTAATCTAATTAGAAAAGGAGATCACATGATTAAAACTGTAACAAAAGATGACCTTATCGAACTTGGATTTGCTCCAGGAACTGCAAGAAAGATTATCCATACCGGCAAATTACTATTAGTGAATCGTGGTTTTAACATCTACGATAACAAAAGGATTGGTACAATTCCAGCCAGTGTCGCAGAAGAACTATTAGGAATTGAACTCCAGAAAGAAGCGTAGCTTATGGCTTTACGTAAAAGTAGAGACGGAACTTGGATTGTTGATGTTTCCAATGGTATAAATCCAATATCTCTAAAACAACGTAGAATTGTAAGAAAAGGATTCAAAACTAAAAAAGAAGCATTGGAGGCCGAACAATACTTACGAAGTGTCGAACTTAAAGAAAAAAGTTTCAACTCAAAAATATCAATTGATATCCTTTATGATCTCTTAAAAGAAGAGGATAGAATAAACAACAGAAAACAAAGCTATATAGATACACAAGAAAACAACTATAACAGGCATATAAAAAACTATTTTGAAAAAGTTGATGATGTAGCTAAATTAACTTATGAAGATATCTATCAATTCAGAGAACATCTAAGAGATAAAAATACTCAAAACTCAGAAAAGAAGCTAAGTCCAAACACTATTAATAAAATTATAATTTTACTAAAGAAAATTCTGGATGTTGGATTAAGAAAGGGATTTTACAAGGAACATCCCGTAGGATTACTGAAAAAATTACCCATAGAAAAAGTAAAATTAAATTTCTGGACAGTAAAAGAATTTAAGCATTTCTTAACACTATTTAGCAACGATGAATACAATATAAAATTACTATTCACAGTTCTATTTTTTACTGGTCTAAGACTCGGAGAAGCTCTTGCTCTAACGTGGAAGGACATAGAGTTTTCTACAAATACAATCCATGTAAGTAAATCAATATACGTTAAAAAAGGTGAAGAACACATTAGTAGTACAAAGACAAAAGCTGGAACCCGAAGAATCATCATGAACACCAAACTAGTGGAGACACTAGAAGAATGGAGGCAAACACAGCATGAAAGATTAAAAGAATTTACAACCAACCTAGATGATCTACAGATATTTCAAAATAGCCCGATTACGATAACTAAGGATTCAATCGAAAAACAATATAAAAAAATATTACAAAGAGATAGTTCTTTAAAAAAAATAAGAATTCATGACTTCAGGCATTCACATGCTTCCCTACTAATAAACCAAGGAGAAGATTATCTTGTCGTAAAAGAAAGATTAGGACATGCTTCTATAACTACAACAATAGATACATACTCTCATTTGTATCCAAGCAAGCAACAAAAATTAGCGGATAAATTAGATGATTTGTTATAAAACTAGTAATTTTAAGTAACTCAGCGTTACAAATTCAACAAATAAAAAAAAAGACAAGGTCCGAAAACCTTGTCTTTAATACTATACCGGCGGCCGGGGTCGAACCGGCACGTCCTTGCGGACACTGGATTTTGAGTCCAGCGCGTCTGCCAATTCCGCCACGCCGGCAAATAGTAACTGGGGTAGCTGGATTCGAACCAACGCATGAGGGAGTCAAAGTCCCTTGCCTTACCGCTTGGCTATACCCCAATAATATAAAATAGGCGAGTGATGGGGATCGAACCCACGCATGCCAGAGCCACAATCTGGTGTGTTAACCACTTCACCACACCCGCCAAAATTTTATTAACACGGGCAGTAGGAATTGAACCCACACTGAAGGTTTTGGAGACCTTAGTTCTACCTTTAAACTATGCCCGTAAAATGGAAGGGGAGGGATTCGAACCCCCGAACCCGAAGGAGCGGATTTACAGTCCGCCGCGTTTAGCCTCTTCGCTACCCTTCCAAAATATATAAATGGCGCGAGACGGAATCGAACCGCCGACACATGGAGCTTCAATCCATTGCTCTACCAACTGAGCTACCGAGCCTTATTGCGGGAGCAGGATTTGAACCTACGACCTTCGGGTTATGAGCCCGACGAGCTACCGAGCTGCTCCATCCCGCGTTAATACAAAAGGAGGATGTGGGATTCGAACCCACGCACGCTTTTACACGCCTGACGGTTTTCAAGACCGTTCCCTTCAGCCGGACTTGGGTAATCCTCCAAAATAGTCCGTACGGGATTCGAACCCGTGTTACCGCCGTGAAAAGGCGGTGTCTTAACCCCTTGACCAACGGACCAAACTTTATGGGCACGAGTGGACTCGAACCACCGACCTCACGCTTATCAGGCGTGCGCTCTAACCACCTGAGCTACGCGCCCAAGTTAAAAACTTGGTAATTTGAACAACGTTCAAAGCGGGTGACGAGAATCGAACTCGCGACAACAGCTTGGAAGGCTGTAGTTTTACCACTAAACTACACCCGCTTAAATGGGAGTTAACGGGATCGAACCGCTGACCCTCTGCTTGTAAGGCAGATGCTCTCCCAGCTGAGCTAAACTCCCTTTAGCTAAGCGACTTCCATATCTCACAGGGGGCAACCCCCAACTACTTCCGGCGTTCTAGGGCTTAACTGCTGTGTTCGGCATGGGTACAGGTGTATCTCCTAGGCTATCGTCACTTAACTCTGAGTAA
>NZ_JASHHD010000015.1:0-48507 GCF_047459985.1 Streptococcus mitis | reverse complement strand
GTTTTCGGAACTTTGAAAACTTTAAGAAACGAATTTTTATCGCTCTGAATATAAAAATGGAGAGAACGACGATCGTCCTCTCCAGATGTTAGCTTTTTTCAACCCACTACAGTTGACAAAGAGCCGAAAAAAGCATCTCGTATTTTTGATACGAAATGCTTTTAATAAATGTAAATAAGTTTTAACGTTTACTAAATTGTGACGCTTTACGGGCCTTTTTCAAGCCTGGTTTGGAAAGTATGAATTTCAGTTGGACTAAAAACAGCGTAATATCAAGACTTTTCTCCGCTTTTATAAAAGCGTTTTTCCAATCAAATTCAACTAATTTTATCTAAATGGTGTGGATTTTACCCCCAAAATTACAGAGAATGGAGCTGATAAACACTAAACGTTCACACCATTAGTTAAATGATTTTTTTCATCATTTTTCTTAGATGATAGAACTTCTAATTTATTTCTTATTCAAGCAAAAACAACCTGCTATAAGTAAGAAAGAGGAAGATACAAGAAAAACACGGCGTAAAAACCGATTCAGTTCATTGTCCTCAATCCTTGTCTGCTTCATTTTCTTTTACGAGATCGTTTTGTGAATCTTTTTCAGAGAGTTTTTGATCGATATACTTGTCAATGTTTTCGTAAAATTCCTTGGTCGTCTCACTATCTAATTTTGTCGAATTATGGACTTGATTGACTTTCAATTGAACAGATTGAATACCGTAAGAGGCCTGCTTTTGGCGAATGGTTTCTAATTTTTCTTCTGAAATCGGATCTCCAACAACTGTCAAGACCAATTCATTGCTACTTGACTTGTAGACTTGATTAATGATCGTATGATTGGCGAACTCTTTTCCTACAAACTGTTTGATCCCTTCTTTTCGCGCTTGATCCATCGTCAGAGTGACTGCTGAATAGCTGGCTGGAAGGACCAATAATACAATCAAGGATATCAACCCAATTTTCATTTTCATGTTTAGCTCTTTAAATGAACTTAAAGGAGATTTTCTCATTAAAATTCTTGTTCCAACAATATTGGTTAGCATGATAAAGACACAGTTGATCAAGAAAAGATAAAGAGCCCCAAATAAAAATCGTACATTTCCATTAGCTAAACCATATCCTGCAGTGCAGATAGGTGGCATCAGAGCTGTTGCGATGGCTACTCCTGGTACGATATTGTTTGCTTCTTTTTTCCTTGAACCAATGAAACCTGCTATCCCACCCGCGATAGCAATGAGAACATCCCAAATGGTTGGAGAGGTTCGTGCAATCAACTCGCTACTTGCATAAGATAAGGGAGAAATCCAGAAATACAGAGTCGAGACAAGCAAACTGACCAACACTTGAGTCAATAAAACCTCTAGAGATTGCTTGATTAAACGCGTATCAAAAATAGCTAAACCGAATCCCAGTCCAACAATCGGTGTCATGAGAGGTGAAATTAACATGGCTCCAATAATAACAGCTGTTGAATTCATATTTAGACCGATAGAGGCAATAAAAATTGCACACATCAAAATCGCTGTATCTCTCAATCGAACATGAAGGTCATCGTATAATTTCTCACGGTATTCCCGTGTTGAATAATTGGCAGTCATTTGTCCTCTCCTCTTTCCTTATTTAAATCGGTATAATAATTAATAATAACAGCTGATAAACAGCCAAAAAATATGAGCCCATAAATCGTCAAGAAGACACTGGTAATCCTTCCAATCAAGGTCACAGCTAGGAGATCCCCGTAGCCGACAGTCGTCGAAGTCACAAAAGCATACCAAAGACCGTCTCCGTAATTTGTGATAGCAGGTTCAACTAGGAAAAGCACGCCTCCTGACCCAAAAACAAAGGTCACAAAACTCAGAGCAAACCGAGTAAAACCCGTAACCTGTATAATATGCCATAACATTTTTAAACGTCTCATTTGTTCTCCTTATTCATACTAGCTCCTGACCGAGCCGTTTTTTCCAATAATCAAAGTGAAGATAGGACATGATCTCCATCAGAGAAAGATAGACAAACTGATAGATCTGATTTAAGCTGATTATCAACTGATATTGTTTGAAAAATGACTGGAAGAAAGACCAGATATGACTGTCTTGAATCAGTCCCTTCTTAACATCAGACAGGATATTAGCTAAAGCTCCCAAGGACTGAAACGGTAAATCCTTGACATTTATATAGATCCGGTCCACCACATCATTCAGACTGGTATCTTGGATGGCATGAAATTCTCCAAAGAGAACTCCTGCCGCTCCAAGAGTAGAAACAAATTCCACCAAATAATTTCTGAGGAAATTTTCTCAACCTTTTCCCATAATGTGTTTAGTGCCATCCATAACGATCCCAACCAGAAAAAGGAAAGAAAACAAGCAAAGAAATTTTGCCGTAAATCCCAAAAAGCTTCAAGACTTGGTGTTGTTGGTTTTTCTAACTCTAAAATCAAGATGGTCATAATAATTGCTAGAACAGCATCTGTCAATACAATTAATCTGTCTTTCTTCATCGGATTGCATCCCCTTTCTTTTTTGTAACATTCTATCTTATCGCATAATATTGGATATTCTTTCATAATCCGACTACAAACAAAAATAAACCAAAAAGTCTGTCCCTATTATGCTATATTTAACTCTAGAAGTATTCATCCATCTAATTAATAAATATATCATATTTCACAATAAATGACTACTATCAAAGATTCATCCCCTTTCACTTCATCATTTAGTGTTGCTTAGATTTATCAAAAACAACCAAATTTGTATTAATTTCAAGTATCACCTAGTTACAAAAATTTGGGGTGAACAGAAAAAGCATCCCGTATTTTTGATACGAAATGCTTTCAATAAGTTTAAATAAGTTTTAACGTTTACTAAATTGTGATGCTTTACGAGCTTTTTTCAAGCCTGGTTTGGAAAGTATGAATTTCAGTTGGACTAAAAACAACGACATATCAAGGCTTTTCAGAACGATATCTACTGATTTATTTCATAAAATTTGAATCAATATTTTTTAAATAGGGGAATAGTTATTGTAATCTTCGAACTTCCTGATCAGATAATGTCATATCATTCTTTTCCTTTGCTTAGCTCAACATTATAAATGATTTCAGCTTCAGGACTTCCTTTTTCATCCTTAACAACATCCTTTAGCTGATTGTCTTGAACCAATAAAGAAATATTTTCATCTGTACTTCTAGCCTTCGTGAGTTTTGCTTCATCTGGCAAGTGCTGTGCTTTAGAAACATCGATATTATTTCCATTGGAGTCCTTTAAATCTATAGCTTCATTCCCGCCTCCATCAAAATTGAGAAGAACATCAGAAACGATACCAAAACTGCTTGGATTAAAGTTATTAATTGGAGTTCCTAGAGTAGCCTTATTTCCATACTTATCATAAATAGTTGGACGCACGTACGCATTTGAGAATGTTGACCCTTCCTCAGTAATGTATATTGGGGAAAATTCAATCTTTTCAATACCTCTATAGTGTTCTTTGATGTAGGTTCCTATTTGCTCTTCTAGCAAACGAAAACCATGCTGATAGAGTTTGGTTGTTTTCGGGCCTAGATTTGGTTTAGTCAGCTTGTTATATATATATGTTCCTCCAAATATAAGAATGAGTACAATAGCAATTATTTTAGCAACCTTATTTCTCATTAGTTGCCTCCGTTCCAAGTGATAATCTACAATTTTCAGTCTGTAATCATATTACTTATTATAACATAGTTCCCATTTTGTAAAATTAAGATAGACAAAAAAAGACATCCAAGAGAAAATTCTTGAATGTCTGGAAAGAATATAACTCCATTAACCTTGTTAATAGACTGGAAATGATGATATTATGGTCTCCTTACCTCAAATACTGCTGTATGAACCCACTCATTATGAATTTGTAAGTCATTTTCTATCATTCTACTAAAGGTGAAGCCATTTTTTAAAAGCACTCTCTGAGAAGCTAGATTATCTCTTGCTGTTCCTGCAATGATTCTATTAAAACCATAAGTAGTAAACGCTTTGTCTAAAACGAGTCTAACCGCTTCGCTTGCATAACCTAAATTGGTAACATTTTCCCCAATTCTATACCCAAGTTCTGCTGTTTTCCGATCACCATCTAAGACACTTAAATTGATTCTCCCGACCATAACGCCTTGCGAATCTCTAATAAGATGCATATAGACATCACGATTCCTTTGTTCCGTTAACAACTCCCTTGTAATTTCTTTAAAACCTTCTAAATCAAAATAGTTAGCTGGTCTAGGAGGTAAATTTCGTTCAAAATACTCTCGATTTTCTTTTTCAAAAGAATAGACATCTAAACTATTTGCTTCAGACAACAACTCTAAACTGATCATTTCAAAGCCTCCCCCATCATTATCTACATTCAACATTTTCTCATGTTTACACAAAGTGAAATTTACAGAATTTAAAAAGATTCTTTTATTTTCTGTATTGTTTCTACATTATAACACAAAATACTATGGATAAGCATAATATTCAAGGCGCCACACCAGCCAAACAGGCTAGAATATCTATCAAAGCTATTTCAGAAGCACTTACTCATAGTGACATCAAAATAACGAAGACTTATGTCAATACTACTGAAACAGTAAATCAAACAGCAGGAGAAATAGCCTTTAGAAGTCTCAAAAAGCAATAGGGTGAACTTGGGGTGAACTTTAGTTTTTTGAACAAAAAAAGACATCCAAGAAATAATTCTTGAATGTCTGTAAACGTTGATATAATCGTGTTGATTAACGTTTTGAGTGCAGTGGTTGCCATCCAATCAAACATCGCTTCGCTTGTTTTCTTGGGGCAACTGTGCATAGCATATCTCTATGCGACTAAAGTCGCTAGAGCTATCCTAATTGCGCACCGCCAGTTCTCATAGAAAAAAACACCTTGCAAGATGCAAAGTGTTTTCGTTTGTATTCTGCTGTCCAGCAACGAATTAACGTTTAGAGAACTGGCTAGCTTTACGAGCCTTTTTCAAGCCTGTTTTCTAGTATTTTTATATCTACTGGCAGATTATCCTACTTATCCCCATCAATATCTGACTCTAACTCAACCTCTGAAGAAATCCAAATATTGCGTGCTTTGATATATTCGATATTATTGTTACCTACTAGATCCCCTTTTTAATAAATCTGGGATAACCGATAATTTAGAAATGATGGATGAATCCTTTAAAATCAAGATATTTCCATATCCATCTGTATTTTCATCAAATAGTTTTTTGTCTGCATAGTAATTAGATAGAAGAACTAAGACCTGAGTAGATTCACCTTCATAATTGCCATTTTCGCTTTCAAAAGGTAATAATTGCTTATTCATAGCTTGGCGAATCAGTTGCACCAGCCAAATTAATTGTCTTGACCGACGAATAAAGCGACTTCTTTCAAGGATTCGACCATAAGGAAACAGTTGGCAGATTCTATAAAAGCGTCGATGTGATTCGGCACGCTCATCAGACTCGCTACACAGAGCTGGTACATAATATCTGCTATAATTTTCTGGAAGATTTGGTCAAGCGGTCTTTTAGCCGTGTGACAGGCATACAGGAAAAACACTATTTATTTACTTTTTGCACGGGAGGCTTTAAGAATCTGATGGACATCTTTCTTGATAGTCACTCAGAGTCTCCAGAGTGTCTGGGCTGGGATATGGCAAAGATATACCGCTGCCTGAAACTGTTCTTTAACGCTGATAAACGCGACATATCAATTAAAATGTCGCACTAAAATGATTGAAAAATGATTGAAACTGTATTATAATGAATGTGTATATTTAGAAAAGAGGTACTAACTATGGAAAACCTAGTAGTTTCAGTCTTTAACACTGAAAGCGAAGCTTATCAGTCCTTTGCGGATTTGAAGGCTTTCCGCCAAACTCAGACGACCAAGGTTGCTCAAATCGCCTTGGTCAAAAATGAAAACGGTCACATCGTTGAAAAAGAACGCTATGACTTTGAAGATTCAACGACGGATGCAACCCTAGAAGGTGGCTTGCTCGGTGCAGTTATCGGGCTTTTGGGTGGTCCTATCGGCGTCTTGTTTGGTTATGGTATTGGCAGCCTCTATGGTTTGGCTGCTGGTGATACCGTTGATACGGCAGAAGCTGGCTTGATTGACGTTGTGTCTCAAAAATTGATCGACGGCGAAACAGCCGTTGTCGCCTTGGTGCAAGAAAACAACGAAGCAGTCATCGATGCTTACTTCACCAAGTACGACACCCAAATCGTGCGTTGGGATGTAGCAACCGTCGTAGCTGAAGTTGAAGCAGCCCTGCAAGTCCAAGAAGACCTCTACAACCAAGCGCGTGCGCAAATGAAGGCTGAACGTAAAGCAGATCGCAAGGCCAAACTTGAAGAGTTCAAGGCAAACATCAAATCAAAATTTGATAAATTGAAAGCCTAACGTCTAAGCGTCTCATAAATTTAAATGTGACTGAGACACCATTTAAAATTTATGTGCGTCGGATTCTCACAGTTAAATAATTGCGTTGACAAATCCGTTACAGCCGTTCTTCCATTCTTTGAAAAGAGTGTTTAATAGACAAGAAATCTGGACTAGTATTGGTCTGGATTTTTTTGTGAATATAGAGGTCATAGCTTTTTGACTATGCTTTGTTATAATTAGAAAGATTTTAAGTTTTATCAAGATGAAATCAGTCAGACGCAGGCACCCTGAACTAGCACCAGCTTCCCCACACAACTAAGACATACTGGTGCGACACTCGCAAAACAAGCTGGGGTTTCTCTTGAAGCCTTCTCAGAAGCTCTTACTCATAGTGATAAAGAGATTACAAAAACTTACGTTAATATCAAAGATAAAGTCAATCAGACTGTAGGTGATATTGCTTTTCGTAGTTTAAAAAATTGATGGGGTGAATATGGGGTGAATTTTGGGGTGAACTTTGATTTTTTGAAACAAAAAAGACATCCAAGAGATAATTCTTGAATGTCTGTAAACGTTGATATAATCGTATTGATTAACGTTTTGAGAATTGTGATGCTTTACGAGCTTTCTTAAGACCTGGTTTCTTACGTTCAACTTTACGTGAGTCACGTGTAAGAAGTCCTGCGCGTTTCAATGAATCGCGGAAGTCTGGGTCTACTTGAAGAAGGGCACGAGCGATACCATGACGGATAGCTCCTGATTGACCTGCGTATCCACCACCTACAACGTTAACGAAAACGTCGTATGAACCTACAGTTGAAGTAACTGCGAATGGTTGGTTGATGACAAGACGAAGGTCAGCGTGTGGGATGTACTCTTCAACATCTTTTTTGTTAACAGTGATTTTACCAGTTCCTGGAACAAGGCGAACGCGTGCAACAGCGTTTTTACGACGTCCAGTACCTGCATATTGTGCTTGTGACATACTTTATTGTTCCTTTCCTTAGATAAGTCCTGAAATATCAAGAACTTCTGGTTGTTGTGCAGCGTGAGTGTGCTCAGCTCCAACGAATACTTTCAATTTCATACCTTGAGCGCGGCCAAGAGTATTGTGTGGAAGCATACCTTTAACTGATTTCTCGATCAAACGTACTGCATTTTTAGAACGAAGTTCACCTGCAGAGATTTGTTTCAATCCACCTGGGTGGTTTGAGTGAGTGTAGTAGATTTTATCAGTTGCTTTTTTACCAGTCAATTTAACTTTTTCAGCATTGATAACAATCACAAAGTCACCTGTATCAGTGTGTGGTGTAAATGTTGGTTTGTTTTTTCCGCGAAGTACGCTAGCAACTACTGCAGAAAGACGTCCAAGTGGTACATCAGTTGCATCAACTACGTACCATTTACGTTCAACTTGGCCTGGTTTAGCCATAAATGTTGTTTTGTTCATGATTTCTCCTATATATAGTTCGATTTTTGTTTACGGTGATGGGTGTTCCTTCCCATCGAAAAGTATTTGGAAGGTTCCGGGGCCTTTCAAATGGGGTAAACAATACCGCCTACTATCATACCAAATTTCACCCCTAAAAGTCAATAGATATGAAAAATATTTTTCTAAATTCCACTCTTTTTTTCTCTAGAAAACCTCGCTTTCGCGAGGCTCTTCTATTTATAAGATAAGGCACGTTTAAAGGTTTTCCAAGGACCTAAATCATCTGTTTGTAGAACTAGACTGGCGTACATGCGCCCGATAAAGACTGTTGCAGTTACTGCAAAAGCAATCGTGATTGCAAGAGAAATCCAAGCTTCTAGGCCATTTGCATAACCATTAATGGCTCTAAATGGCATAAAGAAGGTTGAAATGAAGGGTATGTAGGAACCAATTTTCAAAACCAAATTATCCCCTGCAGCGCCTAGAGCAGTAACGCCAAAAAAACCACCTATAATCAAAATCATCAAAGGCGACAAGGCTTTTCCTGCGTCCTCAGGACGAGAAACCATGGAACCTAGGAAGGCCGCCAAAACTACGTACATAAAGAGACTGACCAAAATAAAGAGCAAGGTATTCAGAGAGAAAGCATCTCCCAAATGGTTCAAAATACCAAACTGAGCTAATAATGGCAAATCTTTAAATAGCAGAATGGCAGCGACACCACCCACGACATAGATGCCGATATGAGTCAAAATCACAAGTAACAAGGCAAGCATACGAGCATAGAAATAATGGCTAGCTCGAATGCTGGAGAAGACCACCTCCATGATTTTAGTCCCTTTCTCACTAGCCACTTCCTGAGCAGTGACACTAGCATAAGTAATCAAGATCATATAAAGGAAGAAACCAAGCCCTGCAGCCGCAATGGTTTGGACCAGCTTTTTATTTTCCTTGGATTCGTCAATCTTCTCAGTAAAGTCAACAGTTTGAGCCAGGCGTTTTTCCTGCTCTTGGGACAAATTAGCTGCCGAGCGATTGAGTTGATCTTGAAGCTCATTGAGTTTATTGGTTACTGCTAGCTTGATACCTGTTTCAAGCGAGGTTTCACCATGATAAACGGCCTTGATGACACTATCCTCTTGATCAATAGTTAGATAACCCTTGATTTTTTCATCCTTGATAGCAGCTTGGGCACTGGCTTCATCCTGATAGTCAAAGTTAATACCATTGGTATCCCTGAGCCCTTCTGCCACAGATGGTACAGTCGTCACCACTGCCACCTTGCTATTTTTAGCCATAGACGACCCTTGGAGATAGCCGATTCCTACAGACAAACCTAAAAAGAGGAAGGGCGAAATCACCATAAAGAAGAAACTCCAGGACTTGACATGTCGCAGATAAGTTTCTTTAATAACTACCCACATATTTCTCATACTTCCACTCCTGATTCTAGTTTAAAGATTTCATCGATTGTTGGCGCTTGTTGGTCAAAGGTTGCGATATATTGCCCTTGAGTCAAGATTGGGAAGAGTTCCCTTCCAGCACTCTCGTCTTCCAAAATCAATTTCCAACTGCCTTGTTTAGTCAAGCTCACCTGTTTGACATGAGGAAGGTTTTCCAATTCTTCCTTGCTTCGTTCACTTGAAACAAAGAGACGCGTTTTTCCGTATTGATTGCGGACATCCTGAACCGGACCATGCAAGACCACACGGCCATCTCGAATCATCAGAATATCGTCACAAAGTTCCTCGACGTTGGTCATGACATGGTCAGAAAAGATAATGGTTGCTCCACGCTCTTTTTCCTGAAAAATGACTTGTTTGAGCAATTCAGTATTGACTGGGTCCAATCCACTGAAAGGCTCATCCAAGATAATTAAGTCTGGTTCATGAATCAAAGTAATAATGAGCTGAATCTTCTGCTGATTTCCTTTTGACAGACTCTTGATTTTATCAGTCAGCTTTCCTTTTACTTCCAACCTCTTCATCCATTGAGGGAGTTTTTCCTTGATTTCCTTAGCATCCATACCTTTTAGAGTCGCCAAGTAGCGAACTTGTTCAAGTACAGTCAATTTAGGCATCAGACTGCGTTCTTCAGGCAGATAACCAATCCGAGCATAGGTCTCCTGGCGAATATCCTGACCATCCAGACTGATTTCTCCTTGGTATTCTAAAAATTTCAAAATACTATGGAAAATCGTTGTCTTCCCAGCACCGTTTTTTCCGACTAGTCCCAAAATACGACCTGGTCGCGCTTGAAAGTCAATACCAAACAAAACTTGCTTGGATCCAAAACTTTTCTCTAGACTTCTTACTTCTAGCATCTTTCACCTCCGAAATTTCTTTCACCCATTATACACCTTTTTGATAGCCTTTACAATGACTTCTGTCCATTTTTAGAAGACTATTGCTATGTAAAATATGATCTGGAGCACTTTTAGTGATAAATCCATTATACAGTGGTAAACTCCAATTTATCTCCTCTGCTCCTCAACTGTCTATTTTTGATCCTGAATTGTTACTTGATACTCAATGAAAAAAAATCCACCCCGAAGGATGGATTGATACTTTAACGCACTTCTGCGTTCACTTTTTCCTCAAGTGATGCTTGGATTTTTTCCATATAGCGTGCGACTTCTTCATCCGTTAAGCTGTCTTCTGGATTTTGGAAAGTCAAGCTATAAGCCATTGACTTCATACCAAGTCCCAATTTCTCACCTGAGAAGACGTCGAAGAGTTTGATATCTGTCAAACGTTTCACGCCGGCAGCTTGGATAGCATCTACAACTCCTTGATGAGTCACTTCTGCATTGAGGAGAAGGGCAACATCACGGCTAACTGCTGGGAATTTCGTGATTTCCACAAATGGAGCAGCAGGTTGGAGCGCAGCTTCGATGGCTGAGAGGTTAAGTTCAGCTACATAAGTTTCTGGAATATCATAAGCCTTAGCAGTGACTGGATGCACTTGTCCAAGGAAACCAAGAACTTTGTCATCCAGTGAAATCACAGCTGTACGGCCTGGGTGTAGGCTTGCAATTTCAGCTGTAGCTGTATAGGTCACTTCTAGTCCCAAACGAGCAAAGAGGGCTTCAAGGATTCCTTTAGCATAGAAGAAGTCAACTGGAACTGCTGCTGTTTGGAAATCTTTTTCAGCAACCAAGCCTGTCAAGGCAAAGGCAAAGCTATTGATTTCATTTGGCAATTCTTCTTTTGGATTTCCTGTTTGCTCGAAAACTTTTCCAATCTCGTAAAGAGCCAAGTTTTTATTCTTACGAGCCACGTTGTAAGCAACTGTATCTAGGATACCTGAGATCATATTTTGACGGAGGACAGAACGGTCCACTGTCATTGGCCACATAAGTTCAGTAAGGTTACTTGGTTGAGCCGTAAACTCAACTGCTTTTTCAGGAGTTGTCAGAGCGTAGGTGATGATTTCTGTCAAACCTGCTCCTTCAGCGATCGTACGAACTTGACGGCGAAGTTTTTGTGTGGCTGTCAATTCACCAGCTGTACCATCGTCTTTTGGAAGACTAGTTGGCAAGCGATCATATCCATAGATACGAGCGATTTCTTCAAAGAGGTCTGCCTCGATAGTGATATCCCAACGACGACGAGGAACGCTGACGGTAAAGCTCTCTGCATTGCCAGAAAGACCAAATCCAAGACGACGGAAGACGTCTTCTACATCAGCATAAGAAAGCTCAGTTCCAAGGACACGGTTAACGTCTGCAAGGGTTGAAGAAACTTCCACATCAGAAGTATCAAGTTCCCCCGCTGAAACAATACCTTTACGGACCGTCGCACTTGCAAGTTCAGCAATCATACTAGCTGCTGCATCAAGAGCCTCATTGACTGTTGCCACATTAATGCCTTTTTCAAAACGAGAAGATGATTCTGAACGAAGATTCAGGCGACCGCTTGTCTTACGGATAAATTTACCATTGAAGACAGCAGCTTCAAGAACGACACGACTAGATTTTTCAGAGATTTCTGTCGCTTGTCCGCCCATGACACCTGCAAGGGCTACTGGCTTGTCTGCGACAGTAATGACTAAGTCATTCACGTCCAACTCACGCTCTTCACCATCCAAGGTCACCAATTTCTCACCAGCACGCGCTTCACGCACACGGATGTCAGTTCCTTCAAAAGTGTCCAAGTCAAATGCATGCATAGGTTGACCAAAGTAAAGCAAGATGTAGTTTGTCACGTCCACAACGTTATTGATAGGACGGATTCCTTCGTTCATGAGGAGGTTTTGCAACCATTGTGGACTTGGTGCGATGGTCACATTGTCCAAGATACGAGCTGCATAGTAAGATGCCTTGTTTGTTTCAATGCTGACAGAAAGAACATCTGCCGTAGCTTCATTTGTTTCTGTTAGAGTAAATTCTTTAAAGTTGACCGCCTTGTCATAGATGGCTGCCACTTCGTGAGCCACCCCACGCATAGAAAGGGCGTCCGCACGGTTAGGGGTGATTGAAAGTTCGATGATTTCATCATCCAAGTCTAGATATGAGAAGACTTCCTCACCTGGAACGGCGTCTTCAGGCAAAATTTGGATGCCATCTGCGAATTCCTTAGGCACAACTGAGTCAGAAATGCCCAATTCACCAAGTGAACAGATCATCCCAAGTGACTCTAAACCACGGATTTTTCCCTTTTTGATTTTGTAGTTGTCAGCGATGCGAGCTCCCGGAAGTGCCACCATAACCTTGATACCAGCACGCACATTCGGTGCACCACAAACAATTTGACGTGCTTCTTCTTCGCCAACGTTAACTTGACAAACATGGAGGTGAGTTTCTGGCACATCTTCGCAAGACAAGACCTCACCGACGACAATTTTTGAGAGACCAGCAGCAGGTGATTCCACACCTTCTACCTCAATCCCTGTAGTTGACATTTTTTCAGCCAACTCTTGTGATGGCACATCAATGTCCACCAATTCTTTTAACCATTTGTATGATACTAACATAATTCTGAGCATAAGATCTCAATAAGTGAGACCTTTTCAATTCCTTTCTTTTTCTTCGAGTCAGTCGTTTCAATTTCTAGACAATGTGAAGACGAGAACGACTGTTTAGGATTGTGTTTCAGATTTCAATCTTATTTAAACTGTTCTGAGAAGCGTACATCTCCTTGGTAGAATCCACGAATATCGTTGATTCCATAACGGAGCATAGCTACACGTTCTTGTCCAAGACCAAAGGCAAATCCAGAGTAAACAGTCGCATCGATACCACTCATCTCAAGGACTCGTGGGTGAACCATACCGGCACCCATAATTTCGATCCAACCTGTTTTCTTACATACATTACAGCCATCTCCACCACACTTGAAGCAGGAAACATCCACCTCAACAGATGGCTCTGTGAATGGGAAGTAAGATGGACGCAGACGAATCTGACGCTCTTCACCAAACATTTTCTGCACAATCAACTGAAGCGTTCCTTGAAGGTCAGCCATAGAGATATTTTTCCCAACAACCAAGCCTTCGATTTGGTGGAACTGGTGACTGTGAGTCGCATCATCCGTATCACGACGGAAGACACGCCCTGGCGAGATCATCTTCAAAGGACCTTTAGAAAAATCATGGGCATCCATAGCACGCGCCTGAACTGGAGACGTGTGGGTACGGAGCAAGATTTCTTCTGTGATGTAGAAAGTGTCCTGCATATCACGGGCTGGGTGGTCTTTTGGAAGGTTCATACGTTCAAAGTTATAGTAGTCTTGCTCCACTTCAAAACCATCCACGACTTGGTAACCCATACCGATGAAAATATCTTCGATTTCTTCACTGGTTTGTGTCAAAACGTGACGGTGCCCCGTCGCAACTGGACGACCTGGAAGTGTCACATCGATACTCTCGCTAGCAAGTTGAGCTGCGACTTTCTTTTCTTCCAAGAGCTTAGCTGTTTCTTCAAAAGCAGCTGTCAAGACATCACGAGCTTCATTGACGTGTTTTCCTATAATTGGACGCATCTCAGCAGAGACATCTTTCATCCCTTTGAGGATTTCAGTAAGCGAACCCTTTTTACCAAGGACAGAGACACGCAAATCTTGCATCTCTTTTTCATTTTCAGCAGAAATCTGCTTCAAGCTAGCCAGCGTTTCTTCGCGAAGCGCTTTTAATTGTTCTTCAATAGTTGACATAATTCCTCCATCAGTCTCTCGTAGATAAAAAGAAAACCACATATCAAAAACTCCACTCGGAGCGTTGACACGCGGTACCATCCGTTTTCATCTGACAAGCCAGACCTTCATTTCTAAATCCATGCGCAAGTGAATTCACCCAGCTTTCATATAGAGAGCTTGCAGTCACGGCTCTCCTCCCTGATATACTTCCCTTGAGTTACTAGTCTTGCGGATTCCTATTCAATTACTACTTAGTTTATCAGATTTTTACCATTCTTGCAAGACCTATCTCACTTCTGCTTGCCTTTAAATCGCCATTGGAAGCGAAGTTTGTCATAGAAAGGAAATTCGATAAACAAGACTCCCAAACCCACACAGAGACTGGCAAGAACATCTGATGGGTAGTGAACTCCTAGATAGATCCTTGATACCAGCACACTGACTAGGTATAGACCTAGCACGATTTGTACGATTTTTTTCCATACTGGATCTTTAATTCGTTGACTGAGAATGACAATCAAAGTACCTACCATCAAGGTTACAGCCAGAGAATGCCCGCTTGGGAAGGAAAATCCCTTCTCCTCGACTAGGTGTAAGATAACTGGTCGTGGGCGCTGGTAAATATTTTTAAAGGTCACAATCAAAAGACCGGCTAAGGCTAGATTACCCGCCATGAAGTAGCTTTCTATCTTCCACTGCTTACGATAAAAGATAAAGGCTGCGATGGCAACCCAAGTGATAATCACTGGAATATCAATCAGGCGTGTGATGGCTCGGAAAAGAACAGTCAAATAATCTGGCAAATCCCCACGAATAGCTGTCTGAATCGGTTGGTCAAAACCGACCAGCGTTTCGGGATAAAACTTGACCATATAGCCAAGAAGGACGAAAAGTAAAAGGGCAAAACTGCCCTTCATTAAAAATGTTTGTTTATCTTTCATAATGTTTTAAGGTTGGTTTCAAGAGAACGTACAACAACCAGAATGAAACGGAAAAGATTACACCCTCAATCAAGTTAAAAGGTAATACCATGGTCATTAGGTAGTTGGAAAGTCCCAAAATTTTTCCAATATCAAAGTTAGCAAACTTAGCGTACAAAGGAACAGCGTAAACATAGTTGAGAACCAACATAGCCACGGTTAAACCAATAGTCCCAGCTAGAGAGCCTAGTAGGAAACGAAGGGTTGTCCGTTCCTTTTTCCAAATCAAAGCAAAGACGATGACAAAAACTCCCAAAGCTACGATATTCATTGGCAAGCCAATGTAAGTATTCACTCCCTGACTATTAAGAAGCAGTTTCAAGAGTGAGCGAAGCAAGAGAACTCCTAGAGCAGCAGGCAAATCCATGATCACCAAGCCCACAAGGACTGGCAAGATACTAAATTCGATCTTGAGGAAGGACGCCGCTGGCAAGAGCGGAAAATCAAAGTACATCAGCACAAATGAAATGGCTGATAGAATTGCAATGGTCGAAAGTCGACGTGTGTTTGTCATAACAGGTTCCTCCAATTTTCTATAAAATCAGAAGAAGTTGGAAAGGATTCCTCTATCTATTCTCACTTTTTATATCGCAAAAGTTCCCTCTCACTCTACCAGAGCAAGCGGTTACAGTTTGGCTATAAATCCATCAGAACAGACAAAGCTATTCTTTCGTCTTCTCCCATCCAGACTATACTGTCGGTTGTGGAATCTCACCACATCAGCTTGCGCTCGCGGACTTATTTGGCTAAAATAGATAGTCAAATTTACCGCCGGTCGGGAATTTCACCCTGCCCTGAAGACTCTTTTATCATAACAAAAAACGCTTGCAAGCGCAAGCATTTTGTTCGTTTTCATTTTTTATTTCAATTTATCCACTTCATAGGTATGAACAAGCTCAAGACCTGCAAAGTTCTGCTGACGGAGCGCTTCATAGACAATCATGCAGACGGTATTTGACACATTGAGACTGCGGACATGTTCATCATTCATGGGAATACGGAGAGCCTTTTCAGGATGTTCTCGCATAAAGTCTTCAGGCAAGCCCTTGTCTTCACGTCCAAAGAGAAAATAATGGTCTTCGTCAGTCGATAAATCCACTTCAGAATATACTTTTTCAGCAAATTTCGAAATCAGATAGAGTTTGCCCTTCATCTGAGACATGAAGTCTTCTAAACTGTCGTAAAAATAAATCTCTAGTTTATCCCAATAATCCAATCCAGCTCTCTTCATCTTGCGGTCATCAATAGGAAAGCCCATTGGCTTGATGATGTGGAGGGGAGAATTGGTCGCAGCGCAAGTACGCGCAATATTGCCTGTATTTTGTGGAATCTGAGGTTCAAATAATACAATGTGATTTGTCATGACTTGCTTCCTTTCACCATTGCAAAAAAATAGCCACACTGCCCGGAGTCAAGCTCAGCAAACAGCGTGGTTAAGGCATCGTTAACTTACCTCACAACAGGTTTGAAGTAAATCAGCGAAACTACTTTCTTAGTATAACACTTTCAGAATCATTGTCAATAGAAACGACTTGATTTTTTCAATTTTTTCAAGCTATTTCCAAGGGTTGTAAAATCGTCCGTGATTCTGCAAGATAAGTAGTAAACTAGCTACTAAAAACACAGCTGCCAAGAGCAAGGTAAGATAATCTCCTTTTTTCAAAGCCTGATAACTATACCAAGTCCGCTTTTTCTCTTTCCCAAAGCGACGAAGCTCCATGGCTGTCGCGATGGTATCAATGCGTTCTAGCGAGCTAAAAATCAAGGGCGTAATAATGCGGAGATTGCCTTTGATTCGTTGCATGAGAGAAGCTTTCTTGGATAATTCCATCCCACGCGCTTCCTGAGACATCTTGATAGTAAAGAATTCTTCCTGCAAATCTGGAATATAACGCAAGGTCAGGCTGACAGAATAGGCAATCTTGTAGGGCACACCAATTTGATTTAAACTGGAAGCAAACTGACTAGGATGAGTTGTCATCAAAAAGATAATAGCCAGAGGAATGGTGCAGAGGTACTTAATGGCCAGATTTAGCAGATAAAAGAGCTCCTGGCTGGTCAAAGTGTAGGCACCGATTCCCTGCCAAATCACGCTTCTCTCTCCGTAAAGTCCAACCCCATACTCGGGAGAAAAGAGATAGACCATCAAGACGTTTAAAACGGCAAATACCGTCGCAAAAACGGCCACAAAGGAAACATCTTTAAAGCGGATCTCTGAAAAATAGAGGAGAAAGACCGAAAAGATGGCAATCAGAACAAGCAGTCTGGTATCATAGCTAATCATGGCCGCCAATGAGACCAGAATGAAAAAGAGAAGTTTTCCAGCTCCTGACAAGCGATGAATCACAGTATTTCTATGCTGGTAACCGATTAATTTAGCTTGCATCCTTCTCTCCTTTCTTTGTAAAATGCCGTTAAAGCAAGTGGATCTACACCCAGTTTCTTGGCCAAGTTAAAGATAGAGGTTTCTTTTAGATTGGCTTTTACTAACAGCTCAGGATTGCTCAACAGACTAGCTGGATCAGTATCGGCAATCAGTTCCCCATCCACCATGACAAGAGCTCGGTCTGAATAATCCAGCATCAATTGCATATCATGGGTAATCATGACAATGGTATGACCTTTTTGATGCAGTTCTTCTAGAAACTCCATAATTTCAGTGTAGTTCTTCTGGTCTTGACCTGCTGTCGGTTCATCTAAGAGGATAATTTCAGCTCCCAAGACCAAAATCGAGGCAATAGTCACACGTTTTTTCTGACCAAATGACAGAGCAGAAATGGGCCAATTACGGAATTCATAGAGACCACAGATTTTCAAGGTTTCATAGACTCTCGTTTCAATTTCCTGATCGTTCACACCTCGCAAACGAAGTCCTAGAGCCACCTCATCAAAAATCATATTGGTTGAAATCATTTGATTGGGATTTTGCAGTACATAGCCTACTCGTTCCGCCCGCTCTGCAACAGAATCTTCTTTTATATCCTGTCCTTCCCAAAGATAGCGGCCTTCAGTCTGGATAAAGCTACTTAAGGCCTTGGCTAGAGTTGACTTCCCTGCTCCATTTTTTCCGACAATGGCAATCTTTTCACCCTTTTTAATATCCAAATCAATGGATTTTAAAATCGGTCTATCATCGTAAGCGAAAGATACATCTTCAAGTCGAAAGAGTGACTTCAATTCTGGTCTCTCTTTTGAAAGTTCAGTCTGCAACTGAACCTGACCTTTTGAGATAGACAAGTTATCCAGATCTGCTAATTGTTCTTCCTTGACTAAATCCACACCCAATTGACGGAGAGTGGTCAGATAAAGGGGTTCTCGAATTCCATTTTGAGTCAATAAATCAGTCGCTAGTAACTGGTCAGGACTCCCATTAAAGAGGATACGACCATCGTTTATCAAGACAATCCGATCCACAGACCGATGCAGAACATCCTCCAAACGGTGCTCAATAATAAGGGTCGTCGTCCCCTCTTCCTTATGAATCTGGTCAATCAACTCGATAATGTCCTGACCTGACTTGGGATCCAGATTGGCGAGTGGCTCATCAAACAAGAGAATCGGACTTTCATCAATCAAGACACCAGCCAGACTGACCCGCTGCTTTTGTCCACCTGACAAATCCTGAGGACGCTGATTCAGTAAAGAAATAAGGTCCAACTTTTCTGCCCACCTATGAACACGACTTTTCATCTCTTCTAGATCTGTCACATCATTTTCCAGAGCAAAAGCCAAATCTTCTGCCACGGATAAACCAATAAATTGTCCATCTGTATCTTGCAAGACTGTACTAACTAAATGAGATTTGTCATAAATGCTCATATCAAAGGTAGCTTGCCCCTTTATCAAAAATTCTCCAGATGTCTGACCTTTATAGATATTGGGAATAATTCCATTCAAACACTGACCCAAGGTAGACTTACCTGACCCAGATGGCCCAACAATTAAGACTTTCTCTCCCTTGTAAATGGTTAAGTCCACCCCTTGCAAGGTAGGTTCTTGTTGTGTTTCATACTGGAAAGAGAAATCCTTCCACTCAATTATAGCTTCTTTCATCTTACTCTCTTCATTCGCTTCTTAGACTTCTATTTTATCATAAATTAACCCCTTCTTGCAGACACTTCTCTTAATACTCTTCGAAAATCTCTTCAAACCTCGTCAGCGTCGCCTTGTCGTAGGTATGGTTACTGACTTCGTCAGTCTTATCTACAACCTCAAAACGGTGTTTTGAGCTGACTTCGTCAGTCTTATCTACAACCTCAAAACGGTGTTTTGAGCTGACTTCGTCAGTTCTATCTGCAACCTCAAAACAGTGTTTTGAGCAGCTTGCAGCTAGCTTCCTAGTTTGCTTTTTGATTTTCATTGAGTATAAAATCGTAGCGCCAACAAGCTTCCAATCCTAGCTTGCTTGCCTAACTAGTCTATAAACATCGAAAAAGACCGGTTCACCAGCCTTTTCCTTTATGTTAGTCCTTTTTCAAACTTCCTGAACGAGTCTGCGTACGTGAATAAGCTAGCAAGAGAAGGGTACCTGCGATAGCTATAGTTACAGCGTTAGCAATTCCCGCAACAATCCCTTGAGCAAATACTTTTTCTGCCGCTTCTTGATAAATCACAACATCTCCAAGTGGTGCCAAAACACCCCAAACCAGAGCATTTGCGACAATCTGAATGAGGTTAAAGAAGACAATATCCTTCAACTCAAAAACACCCTGTGTTACTCGAATGTATTTTCTAAAGAGTCCTACAGCTAGACCAAAGAGCCCACTAGCAATAATCCACGTCCACCAAAGACCGTAGCCAGCAAGAGAGTCCTTCACTGCATGCCCAATTAAACCAACAAGTAATCCCACTAGAGGGCCAAAAATGATAGATAAGAGGCTCTGTACCGCATACTGAAGCTGGATGCTTGTATTTGGAACAGGGGTCGGAATGCTGATCATCCCGATGACAACAAAGAGCGCAGCTCCAACACCGATAGCAACAACTTGTTTAATTGATTGATTTTTCATCTATATTCTCCTATTTTATGATTCTATTTTCTTTATTTCAATGGTCCAAGATGAACCGACACCCACATTATAGGCCTTGGCAAAGGAACCTTGGTTGATAGCCAGACCCAAACGATAGAGAGAGTTAATGTAAAGGATTGGCTGCCCAATTCTCACATCTGCAAATGATTTGCCATAGACAACCTGATTTTGATAGACCAGCATATCTGCATGATAGATAGTCACCTCAAAACGGTCACCGAATGCTGGTTCCAGCTTGTAAAATTCTTCTCGCGTGATAGAGGTCCAAAGTGAACCAAAACGCACATCCAGAATATCAATGGCTCCCTTCACCAGATGATCTTCTATGATGGTCTCTACGACTGGAAGCTCCACAATCTGCTCCACACTGAGCTCTGGTCCCACTTCCTCAAAAGTAATGTGACCACTGGCTAATTTAGCACCAGTATAGGCATAAACATCACGACCGTGGAAGGTATAAGAATGCTCTGTATTTTGACGTCTATTGGCCACTTCAGAAATCTCACGAATGGCTACAATACCAACGTGTTTCTTGATAAAAGAAAGCGTCCCATTGTCTGGCGTGACAATGTATTGATTTTTTGCAGTCTTGGCAACCACACTCTTACGTTTCGAGCCGACACCTGGATCGACAACCGATACAAAAGTAGTTCCCTCAGGCCAGTAAGCCACCGTCTGAAAGAGACGGTAGCTCCCCTCAAAAATATTATAAGGCGTGATATCGTGCGTCAAATGATGAATTTTTAAGGTTGGAGACTCTTCTAAAGCCACTCCAATCATAGCCGATACCGCACCATCAACCAGACCAAAGTCTGATTGTAATACTAGTAAATTATTATTCATTTTATCTCCTTATACTCTTCGAAAATCAAATTCAAACCACGTCAGCTTCGCCTTGCCGTATAGATGTTACTGACTTCGTCAGTTCTATCTGCAACCTCAAAACAGTGTTTTGAGCAGCCTGCGGCTAGCTTTCTAGTTTGCTCTTTGATTTTTATTGAGTAGTACATATTCTTTATCATACCATATTTCAGAGAAAGGTGCTAATAGCTATTTTAATTGCTTAGGGTATAGTTTTACCTTATAGCAAATTTCTACTAAAAGCTCTGCTTATTAGCTAGTAGGTGCATTTTTTCTTGAAAAAGGGTATGATAGTTACATCATGAAAAAGTAGGTTTTAATATGAAAATTATCCTTGTCGGAGGGGGAAAAGTTGGTTTTGCCCTCTGTCGCTCCTTGGTTGCAGAAAAGCACGATGTTTTGCTGATTGAACAAGACGAAGCCGTCCTCAATCATATCGTCAGTCGTTTTGATATCATGGGTATCCTTGGTAACGGAGCTGATTTTGCCATCCTTGAGCAAGCCAGTGTCCAGGATTGTGATATCTTTATCGCCTTGACTGAGTACGATGAAGTAAACATGATTGCAGCTGTTCTAGCTAAGAAAATGGGGGCTAAAGAAACCATCGTTCGGGTACGAAATCCTGAATACTCTAACTCTTATTTCAAAGAAAAGAATATTCTTGGTTTTTCTCTTATCGTCAACCCTGAACTTTTGGCTGCTCGTGCTATCGCCAATATCATTGACTTCCCCAACGCCCTATCTGTCGAACGCTTTGCTGGTGGGCGCGTTAGCCTGATGGAATTTGTCGTCAAGTCCACTAGCGGTCTTTGTCAAATGCCCATTTCTGATTTTCGGAAAAAATTTGGCAACATCATTGTCTGTGCGATAGAGAGGGATCATCAAATTATCATCCCAAGTGGTGACATGACCATACAGGATAAAGATAGAATCTTTGTCACTGGTAACCGTGTTGATATGATGCTTTTCCATAATTATTTCAAATCTCGTGCTGTGAAGAGCCTTCTCATTGTTGGAGCAGGTAGAATTGCCTATTATCTACTGGGTATTCTCAAAGACAGTCGTATCGATACCAAGGTTATTGAAATCAATCCTGAAATCGCCAGCTTCTTTAGCGAGAAATTCCCAAATCTCTACATCGTTCAAGGAGATGGTACCGCAAAAGATATCCTGCTGGAAGAAAGTGCTCAAAACTATGATGCCGTTGCGACTCTAACAGGAGTCGATGAGGAAAATCTGATTACTTCTATGTTCCTTGACAGCGTAGGTGTACAGAAAAACATCACTAAGGTCAATCGTACCAGTCTCCTCGAGATTATCAATGCGCCTGATTTTTCAAGTATCATCACACCTAAAAGCATTGCTGTAGATACGATTATGCACTTTATTCGTGGTCGTGTTAATGCCCAATATTCAGACCTTCAAGCCATGCACCATCTAGCCAACGGTCAAATTGAAACCCTGCAATTCCATATCAAGGAAGCCAATAAAATGACTGCCAAACCTCTTTCTCAACTGAAATTGAAAAAAGGGGTCCTGATTGCAGCTATCATTCGAAAAGGCAAGACTATTTTCCCTACTGGAGAGGATATGCTGGAAGTTGGAGATAAGCTCCTAGTAACAACCTTGTTGCCAAACATCACCAAGATTTATGACTTGATTGCGAGGTAAGAGATGAATAAAAGTATGATTCGTTACCTCCTTTCAAAATTACTTTTGATTGAAGCCGTTCTCCTCTTGGTTCCTGTGGCTATCGCTGTCTATTACCATGAATCGAGTCAAGTATTTACAGCCCTCTTTACAACGATTGGAATTCTCGTATTACTAGGTGGTTCAGGTATTTTACAAAAGCCAAAAAATCAACGGATTTATGCCAAGGAGGGAATCTTGATTGTTGCCCTTTGTTGGATCCTTTGGTCTTTCTTTGGGGGTCTCCCCTTTGTCTTCGCTGGCCAAATTCCCAGCGTTATCGATGCCTTTTTTGAAATCAGTTCTGGCTTTACAACTACTGGAGCAACTATTCTGAACGACGTTTCGGTTCTTAGTCGTTCTCTCCTCTTCTGGCGAAGTTTTACCCACTTGATTGGAGGGATGGGAGTGCTTGTTTTTGCACTTGCTATTATGGACAATGCCAAGAATAGCCACCTAGAGGTGATGAAGGCTGAGGTTCCTGGCCCTGTCTTTGGTAAGGTTGTATCCAAACTAAAAAACACTGCCCAGATTCTCTATCTCCTTTATCTAGCTCTCTTTTCTCTTTTTGTGATTATCTACTATCTAGCAGGTATGCCTCTCTACGATAGTTTTGTTATCGCTATGGGTACAGCAGGTACAGGAGGATTTACCGTCTATAACGACGGAATTGCCCAATATGGTAGCTCACTGATTACCTATCTAGTTAGTATCGGGGTTCTGGTTTTTGGGGTAAATTTCAACCTCTACTACTACCTCATGCTCCGTCGCGTCAAGGCCTTTTTTGGAGATGAAGAGCTTAGGGCTTACTTGGTCATCGTTCTAATTTCTACAGGATTGATCAGCCTCAACACCCTCTACCTCTACCCGGGATTTTCAAAGAGTTTTGAAATGGCATTTTTCCAAGTTTCTAACATCATTACAACAACTGGTTTTGGATATGGAGATATTACCAACTGGCCCCTCTTCTCCCAGTTTATCCTCCTCTTCCTCATGGCAATCGGTGGTTCTGCTGGATCAACAGCAGGTGGACTCAAGGTTATTCGAGGCCTCATCCTTTCAAAAATTGCTAAAAATCAAATTTTATCAATCTTATCTCCCCACCGTGTTTTGACCCTCCATGTGAATAAAACGGTGATTGACAAGGATACCCAGCATAAGATTCTCAAGTACTTTGTCATCTATGCTATGATTTTGCTAGCACTTATCTTTATTGTCAGCCTAGATAGCAATGATTTCCTGATTGTGACCAGTGCTGTCTTTAGCTGTTTCAATAATATCGGACCTATTCTAGGAACCACTTCTAGCTTCTCAATCTTTAGTCCTATCTCAAAAATTCTCCTCTCCTTTGCAATGATTGCAGGCCGCTTGGAGATTTACCCAATCCTCCTTCTCTTTATGAAGAGAACTTGGTCTAAGAGATAAAATACAACCACACCTTGTTTCCTCACAAAGTGTGGTGTTTTTATTTCAGACCACCTTCCAGAATGAAACGAACTCTTTTTAATACTCAATGAAAATCAAAGAGCAAACTAGGAAGCAAGCCACAGAGTTCTCAAAACACCTGCTTTAAGTCAGCAGATAAAACTAGCATGCTTTGAAGAGATTTTCGAAGAGTATTAAATACTCCCCTAACTCAAGAAGTATCTTTGAATCCTGGTCAGACATTTCAGTGCTTGACTTATGGAATTTCAACACCAAAAACAACCCTCAGTCGACTGACCGAGGGTTACTTATTTCATTATTCAAGAACTTGATTAGCTCAATGCGTCCAAGGCATCATCCATTGAAAGAACTTCGTGGAAGACACGTTGTGTCAATTCAGTTTTTTGTTCTGGAGTAAGGTATTTAGTGTTTACACAGTATCCAGAGATACGTACGATTACGTCTTCACCTGACATGATCTTTTCGTAAACATCGTTCAAGTCCATAACGTTTAAGTTAACGTGTTGTCCACCGTTTTCGAAGTAACCATCAAGGATTGTTACCAAGTTATCAACTTGTTCGTCACGAGTTTTACCAAGAGCACGTGGTGAAACTTGAGTTGTCAATGAGATACCATCAGCTGCATAACCAAAGTCAAGGCTAGCAAGTGAGTTCAAGTTTTGCAACCATCCACCTTTAGCTTTGTTAGATGGGTTAGCACCTGGTGAGAAGAATTCAAGTTTAGACAAGTTCACAGAACCATCTTCGTTGAGGTATACACCTTTGTGAACTGGTGAGTTACCAGTTTGTTTAGAGTAAGCAACGTTAGATGTGATTGTCAAAAGTGATACTGTAGCTTCAGCGTCTTTGTAAAGTTTATGGCTACGTAGACGAGTTGTGTAAGCTTCAATCAACCATTCTGCCAATTCATTTGAACGTGGGTCATCTTCACCCCAACGTGGGTATTCACCGATTGTTTCGTAATCGTAGATGTAGCCATTTTCATCACGGATTGGTTTAACTGTAGCGTATTTGATAGCTGACAATGTGTCAACAGTATTGGCAAATCCACAGATACCGAATCCCATGTTAGCACGTTGTTTAGTTGGCAAGAAGGCCATTTGAACAGCTTCGTAGTTGTACTTATCTGTCATGTAGTGGATGATGTTCAAAGCATCTACGTAAGTGTCAGTCAACCAGTCAAGAGATTTTTCAAAGTTAGCTTTAACTGATTCAAATTCAAGAACTTCGTCACGGATTGGTTCGATATCAAATACTTTGTAGTCTTTGTGAACATCGTCGTAACCACCGTTCAAACCAGTAAGAAGGGCTTTCAACACGTTTACACGAGCACCGAAGTATTGGATGTTGTGGCGTTGTTCTTCATTTTCTGGGTCAAGTGGAGACACACAGCATGAAATACAGCTCATTTCACCATATCCATCTTTAGCCATTGTTGTTACACCTTCGTATTGGATAGAAGAGTGTTTGTGGCTCATGTGCATACAGTAGCGACGGAAGTTGTATGGCAATTTGTCAGTCCAAAGAACTGTCAAGTTTGGTTCTGGTGAGTTACCGATGTTATCAAGAGTGTTCAAGAAACGGTAGTCCATCTTAGTAACGCGGTGACGACCGTCGTTACCCATACCAGCCATAGAAGTTGTGATGAAGGTTGGGTCACCTGAGTACAATTGGTCGTAAGCTTTTGTACGAGCAAATTTAACTGTACGAAGTTTCATAACGAAATCATCAACAAATTCTTGAATTTCTGATTCAGTAAATGTTCCACGAGCAAGGTCACGTTCTGCGTAGATATCTAACACGATTGGCACACGTCCTAGAGATGTAGCTGCACCGTTGATAACACGGCAGACAGCCATAAAGGCAATGTTTACCCATTGGATAGCTTCTTTAACGTTCATCGCTGGTTTGCGAACATCAACTCCGTAAAGATCACCCAAGCGAACAACTTGTTGCAATGCTTGATATTGAAGGTTGATTTCTTCACGAAGACGGATTGTTTCTTCATCGATTTCTTCGATTGAGTTCCAGTCGTTAACTTTTTCTTGCATCAAGTAGTCTGCACCGTAAAGCGCAAGACGTGCATAAACACCGATGATACGTCCACGTGAGTATGCATCTGGAAGACCAGTTACAGTGTGAGCGTGGCGAGCACGACGGATGTTTGAAGTGTAAGCACGGAAGATACCATCATTAACAGTTGTTACGTATTTAGTGAAAATTTCGTGAACAGCTGGGTCTGGTTCATATCCATTTTCCTTCAAAGTAGTTTCAGCCATACGGATACCACCTTTTGGCATGAAGTTCAATTTGAAGAGTTCATCATTTTGGATACCATAAATAACTTCGTTTTCTTTGTCGATGAATCCTGCAGGGATATCAGCGATAGATGTTGGACGAGTGTCCATTGGGAAACGAGTTTCTTCGTAGTGTGCTTTAGTTTCTTCTACGATTTTTTTAATGTGAAGTGAACGCTCTGTTGGTCCTGCAAGGAAGCTTTCATCTCCATCATAAGGTGTGTAGTTAGCTTGTACAAAGCGTGATACACTTGCTTTTTCTTTCCAGTCAACACCTTTAAAGCCTTCCCAGGCTTTGTCAAAAATGTCCTGTGCTTCAACAACTGTCTTAACAACCATGTTAATGTCCTCTTTTATCTTTCTAGTAACAGTCATCTGTTACATTCATGTATTCAGTATACCACACAGTAAACGATTTCAACAAGTGGAAAACCCCTATTTTTACACTTTCTTTTCTAAAACAGTCTATATTTTGTCCTGAACTGTATTATATTTTTGAAAAAATAAAGTCCTTTTTTCTTTTTTTCAGAAAAAAGGGTATAATAAAAGAAAATAAGCAGTAAAAAGGTGCTAGGCATGTTGATTTTCCCCTTATTAAATGACTTGTCAAGAAAAATCATCCATATTGACATGGATGCCTTTTTTGCTGCGGTGGAAATCAGGGATAATCCTAAACTCAGAGGAAAACCCGTCATTATAGGAAGCGACCCTCGACAAACAGGTGGACGGGGAGTCGTTTCGACCTGCAGCTATGAGGCACGAGCTTTTGGTGTTCATTCTGCTATGAGTTCCAAGGAAGCCTATGAACGATGTCCCCAGGCTGTCTTTATCTCAGGGAATTATGAAAAATATAAAGCTGTGGGCCTCCAGATTCGAGCTATTTTTAAGCGCTATACAGATTTGATTGAACCCATGAGCATCGACGAAGCCTATTTGGATGTAACAGAAAATAAACTCGGGATTAAGTCGGCAGTCAAAATCGCTCGTCTCATTCAAGAGGATATCTGGCAAGAACTTCATCTAACTGCTTCTGCCGGTGTTTCTTACAACAAGTTCTTAGCTAAAATGGCCAGCGATTATCAAAAACCACATGGTCTGACAGTGATTCTACCTGACCAAGCTGAGGATTTTCTCAAACAAATGGATATTTCCAAGTTTCATGGAGTAGGAAAAAAGACAGTGGAACGTCTTCATCAAATGGGTATTTTTACTGGCGCTGACCTACTTGAAGTTCCCGAAGTGACCCTAATAGACCGTTTTGGAAGACTAGGCTATGACCTTTATCGAAAGGCTCGTGGCATTCACAATTCTCCAGTTAAATCCAATCGTATCCGTAAATCAATCGGGAAGGAGAAAACCTATGGAAAGATTCTTCGTGCCGAGGAAGACATCAAAAAAGAGCTGACTCTCCTATCAGAAAGAGTCGCTCTCAATCTACATCAACAAGAAAAAGCTGGAAAGATTGTCATTTTGAAGATTCGCTATGAGGACTTTTCAACTCTTACTAAACGAAAAAGTCTTGCTCAAAAAACACAGGATGCTAGTCAGATAAGCCAAATAGCCCTGCAACTCTATGAAGAATTAAGCGAGAAAGAAAGAGGTGTCCGCCTGTTGGGGATTACCGTGACTGGTTTTTAATACTCTTCGAAAATCTCTTCAAACCACGTCAGCTTCCATCTGCAATCTCAAAACAGTGTTTTGAGCAGCCTGCAGCTAGCTTCCTAGTTTGCTCTTTGATTTTCATTGAGTATAAAACCTTGAAGAGCTGGCTCTTCAAGGCTTTTATTATACAAATAAACGGACAAAACTGTAAAGCAACAAGATACTACCAAGCACGATACGGTATTTACCGAAAAGAGTGAAGTCGTGTTTTTTAACATAGCTGGTCAAGAAACGAATAGCCACCATGCTAACTGCAAAGGCAACTCCCATGGCAACCAAGAGCAAGAACAATTGCCCAAAGCTCAAGAGCTGTCCTGCTTTTACAAATTTGAAAATCTTTAAGGCACTAGCTCCAAACATAACTGGAATTCCAAGATAGAAGGTAAATTCTGTTACAACAGAACGACTGGTTCCATTTAACAAACCACCAACAATCGTTGCTCCAGAACGACTGGTTCCTGGTAAAAGAGCAAGAACTTGGAAGAGTCCGATATAGAAGGCTGTCGTATAAGGAAGCTTATCCAATTCTGTCACACTTGGCTCGATAGCACGCGCTTTATTGCGCTTTTCCAAATAGATAAATGCAATTCCATAGATAATCAACATGAGAGCAACTGAAACCATGTTATGGAAGTGGGTATCAAACCAATCGTCAAATTTAAAGACAGCAAGCAAAGGTAAAGTAGCAATCAAGACCTTCAACCATAGTCTCCAAGTCTTACGAACTTCCTGCTTGTCCTTAGTCAGTTTAAAGGGATTGAGCTTATTAAAGTAAATGACCATAACCGCTAAAATCGCACCCAGCTGAATCACGACATTAAACATGGACATAAAGGCTTCATTTTGGTTTTGGTATTGGATAAATTCCTCTGCTAAAATCAAGTGACCTGTACTGGAAATCGGTAGCCATTCCGTAATTCCTTCAACAATCCCGAAGAAGATAGATTTTAAAATTTCAATAAGATACATAGATTACTCCTTTTTCTATCTTCCATTATAGCATATTTTTTCAGCCTGTGATAGCTCTCTTTAAAAGGCACCGATACTGCCGCCACCTCCGCCTCCAGAGAAGCCACCGCCCGAACTTCCACTTCCAGAAGATACGGAGTAGGTACTTGCTGTATTTGCGACACTAGCATAATGGCTCATTTGCGCACTTGAATGATAAAACATACTGTGCCAGCCATAAGCTACATAGAGATTAATATCTGGATTTTCCACTTGAATATGATGAACCTTCATCAAATGACTGACCTTGTCCGCATAGCCAAATAAGGTCGCATAGACCAAGAGGCGATTCCAGACTACAATACTTTCCAGTTCAGCCTGATCCAATCTCGCAATCTCACGCAACATATTTTCAAAACTAGTCCAGAGATAGTAGACTTCTGCTCCTGATTCATTTAGGACACCATCACGATTATCTAGTCGAAGCTTCCAATAATAGAAAACAGCCAAAACCAAACCTAGAAAACCAAGTATTGGCAAGGGGAGGTAAAGATAGCCATAAACGTCCAAACTGTACAAGAACAAACCAAATCCGATAAATAGAGGCAAGATAGTCAAGACACCCATACCCACTTGCAAGGCCTTTTCCCCACCAGTTAAAGGACGATAGTAATCTGGGAGTCCCCAGAAGGAAACTCGCTTTCTCACTCCTTCTTGCATCTCTTTTAATACTTCTTCAAAAGAAGATTTGAGCTGAAGCCCTCTTGCTCGAATGCGTTTTTCATCAGAGACTTTTGCTCTACGATAAAGACTATCAGATACCTTGTAATCCGCAAACAAATCGGAAAGAGTTGCTTCTTTTTTTCCTGAAAAGGCCAGATTTAAGCAGTCTTTCTCAAAACTTGACAAACCATCTTCTTTTACCAGCCTTAACCCAACTGCATCTCCTTCTGAAATAATAGAGACATTCCCACGGTCTATCACATCTAGCAAGGTAGCTTGAATAAGTTGGTCAAAGGTGAATTTGCCAGCTCCTTTTGTTAGAGGACTCACTTCCTCCAAGGAGGTCGAGTAGACAGCCTCTGATAAAACCATAGGCTCTAATTCCATTGGTGGTTCATAGAGACGATGATTTTTGGCATATTTAATTGAAGGAGTGGTCTTTCTTCTATAGATAAAATAGAAACAGGCACTCAATAACAAGGAGATAGAAAGTAGGGAAGGGAAAATCCAAGTAACAAGTTGTTTACTTTGCTCTTTTTCTTTAACAATCGAGTCTTCTATCTTATTAAACTCCTCTAAACGATTTCCTTTCAAGCCCTGATCCCTAGCGCTAGCAAAATCGGCCCTAGGCCAATAGGCATGCAATTCAACTCCACGCTTAGCCGGAAGATTGTCTAAACGAATCGTATAATCAAGGTTACTCTTTTCAATCGCTCCCTCTCTAAAAAGTTTCCCTGTATGGAAAAAGAGTTTTTCAGCCCCCTTGTCTCCCCTTACATGAAATTCAAACTTTCCAATAGCCCCTGAACTATCTGTTAAAGGTTGCCAATTTAATTCAGCGATATCATCATATAGGAAAAGCAAATTTTTTAAGTTCCAAGTGACATCAACTTCAACTGTGTCGCCTTCCTGACCTGGATTATAAACTTTCACAGTATAACCATTCGCTTCTTCTATCACTTCGCTAGTAACGTCTGCTAGTTCAGCACCATTTTTCGATGCCTGAACTTTTGGATGAGAATCAATGTCAAATCCGCTAGGCATCTTGCCAGCACGTCCAAGTCCCACGATTTGGCCCTTAAAGTCCTCCTCAAACTGATAAACTATCTTCTGTCTAAATTCTGCTGTATTATCTGCATGAATATACAAATCCCCTTGATAGGAGTTTATCTTGAAATCAATGGCAAAAACAGAGAGTGGTAGAAGGAAAAATAAGCCTAACACTAGTAAGAAAAAAGTTTTTTTCATCAACTAAGCCCCCTTTTTATCTTTGCTATCATTATATCATTTTTTCGTAAGTAAGGGTTTACCTATATTGAAAAATAGAGTTTTTTTCGATAAAATAGGAGACAGTTATTTTTTAATAGATTAGAAATAGGAGAAATCATGAGAAAAATATACTTATCTATTTTCACAAGTCTCTTGCTGATGCTGGGACTTGTCAATGTTGCTCAAGCTGATGAATATTTACGCATCGGGATGGAAGCAGCATATGCTCCCTTTAACTGGACTCAGGATGATGATAGCAATGGAGCTGTCAAAATCGATGGGACTAACCAGTATGCCAATGGATACGATGTCCAAATCGCCAAGAAAATCGCTAAGGACTTAGGTAAAGAACCTTTGGTTGTTAAAACAAAGTGGGAAGGCCTAGTCCCTGCCCTTACTTCTGGTAAGATTGACATGATTATCGCAGGTATGAGTCCAACTGCAGAACGCAAACAAGAAATTGCCTTTTCAAGCAGTTACTACACTAGCGAACCCGTTCTACTTGTCAAAAAAGATTCTACCTACGCAAATGCCAAATCTTTAGATGACTTTAATGGTGCGAAAATCACTTCTCAACAAGGTGTTTACCTCTACGACTTGATTGCACAAATCTCAGGCGCTAAAAAAGAAACTGCCATGGGAGACTTCGCTCAAATGCGCCAAGCTCTTGAGGCTGGTGTCATTGATGCCTATGTTTCTGAACGCCCTGAAGCACTGACTGCCGAAGCTGCCAACTCTAAGTTCAAGATGGTTCAAGTAGAACCAGGTTTCAAAACTGGAGAAGAAGATACAGCTATCGCTATTGGACTTCGTAAAGATGACAATCGTATTAGCCAAATCAATGCCAGCATTGAAACCATTTCAAAAGACGACCAAGTTGCCTTAATGGATCGTATGATCAAGGAACAACCTGCCGAAGCTACAACAACTGAAGAGACTAGTAGTAGTTTCTTTAGCCAAGTCGCTAAAATTCTTTCTGAAAACTGGCAACAACTCTTGCGTGGTGCTGGTATCACTCTTTTAATCTCTATTGTCGGAACTATCACAGGTCTCATTATTGGACTTGCCATTGGTGTTTTCCGTACTGCTCCTCTCTCTGAAAACAAAGCCATTTATGGCCTACAAAAACTAGTCGGCTGGATTCTCAATGTCTATATCGAAATTTTCCGTGGTACCCCAATGATCGTTCAATCGATGGTTATCTACTACGGAACTGCCCAAGCTTTCGGTATCAACCTTGACCGCACACTGGCTGCTATCTTCATCGTTTCAATCAACACTGGTGCCTACATGACTGAAATCGTCCGTGGTGGTATCCTAGCGGTTGATAAGGGACAATTTGAAGCTGCGACTGCTCTTGGTATGACTCATAACCAAACCATGCGTAAGATTGTCCTCCCTCAGGTAGTCCGTAATATCCTACCAGCAACTGGTAATGAATTTGTCATCAATATCAAAGATACATCTGTATTGAACGTTATCTCTGTTGTCGAACTTTATTTCTCAGGAAATACCGTAGCAACTCAAACCTATCAATACTTCCAGACATTTACAATCATCGCCGTGATTTACTTTGTCCTCACCTTCACCGTAACACGTATCCTACGCTTCATCGAACGCCGCATGGATATGGATACCTATACTACAGGTGCTAACCAAATGCAAACGGAGGATTTGAAATAATGACACAAGCAATCCTTGAAATTAAACACCTCAAAAAATCCTATGGACAAAACGAAGTGCTAAAAGACATTTCTCTGACTGTTCACAAGGGAGAGGTAATCTCTATCATCGGAAGCTCTGGAAGTGGAAAATCGACCTTCCTACGCTCCATTAACCTACTCGAAACACCAACTGATGGACAAATCCTTTATCATGGACAAAATGTCCTCGAAAAAGGCTATGATCTCACGCAATACCGTGAAAAGTTAGGAATGGTGTTCCAATCCTTTAACCTCTTTGAAAATCTCAACGTGCTTGAAAACACAATCGTCGCTCAGACAACTGTCCTTAAACGCGAACGTACAGAAGCTGAAAAGGTTGCCAAAGAAAACTTGGAAAAAGTCGGCATGGGAGAACGCTACTGGCAAGCCAAACCTAAACAACTCTCAGGTGGTCAAAAACAGCGTGTGGCCATCGCTCGTGCCCTCTCCATGAATCCTGACGCTATTCTCTTTGATGAGCCAACATCAGCTCTCGATCCAGAAATGGTTGGAGAAGTCCTCAAAATCATGCAGGATCTGGCTCAGGAAGGCTTGACTATGATTGTCGTGACCCACGAAATGGAATTCGCCCGTGATGTCTCTCACCGTGTTATCTTTATGGATAAAGGTGTGATTGCTGAAGAAGGCAAACCAGAAGACCTCTTCACCAATCCTAAAGAAGACCGAACAAAAGAATTCCTTCAACGTTATCTCATACTCAATGAAAATCAAAGAGCAAACTAGGAAACTAGCTGCAGGCTGTACTCGAGTACGGCAAGGCGACGTTGACGTGGTTTGAATTTGATTTTCGAAGAGTATCAAATAAAAAGAAAAGGCTGCATCAACTTTGTGCAGTCTTTTTGCTGTCCTAAAAATGAAAAGGCAGACCCAATTCAAGAATCCGCCATTATCCAAAGATTAATCTTCAAATTTTTCATGATTTTTTTCATAGAAATCAATTAAACCTAGAGCTGTTTCAAATGAAATATTTTTTACTTTTGCACGACCCTGCGCTAGAGCAATGATAGACATTTCACGCGCATTCGTTTCTTTAGAGATACGGTAGCCTGTGATCTTCTTATCACGAACCCAGCCAACAACTGATTCTACTTTTTCAAAGTTTGACTTAGCCATGTCCTTCTCCTATTTTCTTCTTTACGATATTTAATTGTATACGTTTTTATGCTTTTTGTCAATAAAAAAACATATATTCAATAAAATTAATGATTTATTTTTCTGTTACTATCTTATTAAAGCTTATAATATATAGGTTTTTACTTACTATAAACCATTAGTAAATACCTTTAAAATAATTGCATTATTAACTCTTTTGTTTGTAAAAATATTCATACCTTACAAATAGCAACCCTTGATAGATTAGACAGGTTTTATCTTCAACTTTATTCTATTTATCTAACTTTAAAATGATATTTCTAATAGCGGACGACTTTCTCTCCACACTATTACTATCTATTCTTTCTCCTTCTTTGATTTTCTTCCTGTCTGCATAAGAACTTTTCACTTGCTCAACTGGTACTATTTATTTACTTTATCAAGATTTTTTATTTCTTCAAACCTATAAAAAGATGAGTAGTTAGGAAACAATAGTATCCTACCTTCCAACAGTTTCCACTGTTTTTATCTTCTCAGTATCCCATCACTCTTCTCAGCAACCTCAGTATAGGCATCCCATTAGTATTGATTATTTTTTCTAATTCCTATTATATTTAGCCAAATCTCAGATTAGCTATATATAAAATAGTAGATTCCAAAAAACTCCTTCTATATAACAAGTAATTTTACTCCCTTACTATAAACTGAATCAAAAAATAATAGGTACTATAATGACTTGTGATAGAAATAGCGTAATCGATTTCCTAAGTCCATAGGAATCGCCCCCTTTCTTCACCCTCATTATAGCACCTATACATCAGTTGTGCAAATAATATGATATTTTTTTATTAGTCCTCAGACAAGCATATTATAGAGCGTTTCATTACCATTTAAGTTAATATAAGATGGATCAAAACATTCCATTCGACGAATTAAACCTGCATAATCATGCTTATCTGCCAAAGCAATCCCAATCAATACTGGCCCTGTTCCCTTGCTAGCTCGTTTGATATACTCAAAACGTGTGATATCATCATTTGGTCCCAGGATATCATTTACAAATTCACGCAAAGCTCCTGGACGCTGTGGAAAATTGACCACAAAGTAATGCTTGATGCCATCATAAATCAAGGCACGCTCTTCCATTTCTGGCATACGGTTTATATCATTATTTCCCCCAGAAATGATACAACAAATGGTTTTCCCTTTGATATATTCAGCCAAAACCTCTAAAGAGGCGATACTAGCCGCTCCAGCAGGTTCTGCGACAATCCCTTGCTTAGAATAAAGGTCAATCAAGGTTTCAGAAATCAATCCCTCATCAACACCTACCAAAGTTTGAACATGTTGACGAGTTGCTTCATAGGTCAACTGACCTACCTTTTGCACAGCAATCCCATCCGCAAATTTGTCAATTTCCTTGAGTTTGACTGGACCACCAGCTTCAAAAGCAGCCTTCATGGAACGCGCTCCATTAGCCTCCACCCCAATGACTTCAATCTCTGGACTTGTTTCCTTGATATAAGTAGAAACCCCAGCAATGAGACCGCCGCCACCAACAGGAACCAAAACCGCATCAAAATCAATCGATTCTTTTCGAGCTTCTTCTAAAATCTCATAAGCGACAGTTCCTTGACCTGCTTGAACATGGGCATCATCAAAAGGATCAATAAAGGTACGGTTTTCAGAGATTGTAAATTCTTGAGCTGCTTTGGCTGAGGCATCAAAAGTATCTCCAACTAATTTAATGGTTACGAAATCCCCACCAAAAAAGCGAACTTGTCCAATCTTTTGTTGCGGAGTAGTAATGGGCATGAAAATAGTTGCAGGGATTTTCATTTCATTACAAGTATAGGCTACTCCCTGCGCATGATTCCCTGCAGAAGCACAGACTACCCCACGCTCACGCTCTTCCTTGCTGAGCTGGGAAATGGCATAATAGGCACCACGAATTTTAAAAGAGCGAACACGTTGAGCATTTTCCTTTTTCAAATAAATCTTAGCACCATACTTCTCCGATAAATAATGGTCATAATCAAGCGGTGTATTAACAACCACACCGTTCAAGACCTTATGAGCCTTGATTATATCTTTTGAACTTAACATCTTTTTCTCCTAGACTATTTCATACTTATCGTAATCCATCTTTTAAAAAGAGATGAATTGATTATAAAAGCGAGTTAGTCCCCCAACTCGCCTTCACCTTAATTTCTATCAATTAGTTATAGATTTTGAATGCATCATCGTCGTTTTTACCAACGAATGGCATTGCTTTACGCAATTCTGCACCAACTTTTTCAATTTCAAGGTTCGCTGCTTGTTCACGGTAAGCAGTCAATTTTGGACGTCCAGCTTTATAGTCATTTACAAAGTCATTTGCAAATTTACCATTTTGGATGTCTGCCAAGACAGCTTTCATGTTTTCTTTAACTTGCTCAGTAATCACACGAGGACCTGATACATAATCACCGTACTCAGCAGTATTTGAAATTGATTGACGCATTTTCTTGAATCCACCTTCATAGATCAAGTCAACAATCAATTTCATTTCGTGAAGAACTTCAAAGTAAGCCAATTCTGGAGCATATCCTGCTTCTGTCAAGACTTCGAAACCTGCTTCGATAAGGGCAGTCAAACCACCACAAAGTACAGCTTGTTCACCAAACAAATCTTCTTCAGTTTCTTCTTTGTAAGTTGTTTCAAGAAGACCTACACGGGCTGCTCCGACACCTTTACACCAGTCCATAGCAATGTTTTTCGCATTTCCTGTTGCATCTTGGTATACTGCGTAAAGAGCTGGAACACCAAATCCTTCTTCGTAAGTACGGCGTACCAAGTGTCCTGGTCCTTTAGGAGCACACATGAAAACATCTACATCCGCAGGTACTTTGATAAATTCAAAGTGAATGTTGAAACCATGAGCAAATCCAACTGCGTTTCCAGCTTCCAAGTTTGGAGCGATTTCTGCTTCGTACAATTCTTGTTGGATTTCGTCTGGTGCCAAAATCATGATAACGTCAGCCAATTTAGTTGCTTCTGCTACTGTGTAAGTGTCAAATCCATCTTCTTTGGCTTTGTCAAAAGATTTACCTGGACGTACACCGATAATGACATCACGACCTGAATCACGCAAGTTTTGAGCATGCGCATGTCCTTGCGAACCATAACCGATAACGGCGATTTTTTTACCGTCAAGTGCTGCTACTTTAACATCTTTTTCGTATTCCATTTGAACTGCCATAGTTTTTCTCTCTTTTCTATTATTTATTGCCTTTTTGGCTGGTTTAACAAATTTAAGTTGGATTTTTAGTCGCGGGTAAATCCAGTGGCACCCGTTCGAGCAATATTGCGAATACCGTATGGTCTAATGACTCGCAATAGAGCTTCGCTCTTTTCTGCATTCCCTGTCATCTGAATGGTAATCGAGCTTGGCGCTACATCCACCACCGTTGCACGGAAAGGTTGAATAATCGCTAGAATCTCAGCGCGCTTCTCAGCTGGCGCTGACATCTTAACCAAAATCACCTCGCGCTCCAAATGAGGCTTGTCTGTAATATCACGAATGCGAATCACATCAATCTGACGATTGAGTTGTTTGATAATTTGCTCCACTTCATCATGTGAAGCCACATCGATAATAATGGTGATACGCGACACATTAGGATCTTCTGTTGCTCCAACAGAGATGCTTTCGATATTAACCTGACGACGAGATAAGACACCTGTAAATCGATTGAGGACTCCTGAACGATTTTGTAGTTTTGCTGTTAACATTCTACGCATGGAACTTCACCCCCAACATCTCATGATTACTCTTACCAGCTGGTACCATCGGTAACACCTGTTCCTTACGAGAAATATCTACCTCGATTAGCATAGGAACATCCTCAGTGATCACTTCAAGGTCTTGAGCCAAGGTCTCAGGATTATCAAACTTATAGTTTTTAATGCCATAAGCCTGTGCCATCAATTGGAAATCAGGAAGGGTATCAAAGACCGACTCAGATGTTCTACCTTCATAGAAGGATTCCTGCCACTGGCGAACCATTCCAAGCGAGTGGTTGTTCAGCATCACCACCTTGATTGGCACCTTGTAAATGTTCAAAATAGCCAATTCCTGATTGGTCATTTGGAAACCACCATCTCCAACAAACAAGACTACTTCCTTATCTGGGTTAGCTATTTTAGCACCGATTGCTGCTGGAATTCCGAATCCCATCGTTCCCAAACCACCTGAAGTCACTAACTGACGTTCATTTTGGTAAGGATAATACTGGGCTGTCCACATTTGGTGTTGACCTACGTCTGTTACCACAACGGCATCTCCGTTCGTCAATTCACCAATTCGTTCAATGACAGCTTGCGGCTGAACTACACGCTCTTTCTTATCATAAGAACGAACGCGGTTCTTATCTTTAGTGACTTTTTCAATCCATTTTTCAGTATTGTTATGAACTGTTGGTTCTGCCAGCAACATTTGCAAGGCTTTCTTAGCATCTCCAACTACTGGAATATCTGCACTGATAATCTTGCCAATCTCGGCCGGATCAATATCAATATGGGCAACCTTAGCATTCTTAGCGAAAGTCTTAGGATTCCCAGTCAAGCGGTCATCGAAACGGCAACCAATACTAATCATAAAGTCAGCTTCCGTCATGGCAATATTAGCTGCGAATGACCCGTGCATTCCTCCCATTCCAAGGAAAAGTGGATGACTCGTTGCAATCGTTCCTTGCCCCAAAAGGCTGGTTACCACTGGAATTTGATAGCGTTCTGCAAATTCATTTAGTTCTGCCGCAGCCTCGGAATAACTAATTCCACCACCAGCTAGCAGGACTGGCTTTTTAGCCTTGGACAATTGCTTCAAGATTTTCTTGATTTGCATATCATTTGGCTCAAGAGTTGGTTGATAACTTGGTAGGTTCACCTCTGGTGAATAGATGAAGTCTGTTTCCAAAGCAGATACGTCTTTAGGTAGGTCAATGACGACTGGTCCTGGACGTCCTGTGGTTGCGATATGGACAGCTTCCGTAATGATCCGCGGAATATCAGCTGTCTCACGAACTTGATAATTGTACTTAGTGATTGGCATGGTGATTCCCACGATGTCTGCCTCCTGAAAGGCATCCTTCCCAATCCCTGCTCGCGCCACCTGACCTGTAAAGACCAAAAGGGGAACACTGTCGCTCATGGCATCCGCAATCCCTGTAATGGCATTTGTTGCTCCTGGTCCGCTAGTGACGACGGCAACACCCAACTTTCCAGTTGATTTGGCATAACCTTCAGCTTCATGCAAACAACCTTGCTCATGGCGCCCTAGAATGTGGCGAATGCCTTTAAAATTATATATCGCATCATAAAAAGGCAAGACTGCACCACCAGGATAACCAAAGATGGTATCAATTCCTAAATCACGAAGTGTTTCCAAAACTAGGTCCGAACCCGTTTTAGGAGATTCTAAACTGATTTTCTCCATTGTTCCCCTTTCTCTTCTCTTAAAAATAACTTGTTACTATCATACCATTTTTTCAAAATTTTTCAAGAGAAAAGAAGAAATTTTCTGAATTTTCTATTTTAACGTTTATTTATGAATATTCTCCTTTTTTTATAAGTTTTTAAAAGGTAATTTATATTCTTTTTCAACTTATTTCTATTTATATTATATATTTCTTTCGCAAATTTCTTTAACTCATTTTTATATGAAATTTTTATGAGTAGATATTTTCAGAATCTATAAAATTTATCGGAACTATACAAAAAAGGAAGCCACTAAGTGACTTCCTTCTAGAGTTAGGACTGATTAGTCTTCACCTTTGTTTTTCTTAATGATTTCTTCTTGTACTGACTTAGGTACATCTTCGTAGTGGTCAAATACCATCATGAATGTACCACGTCCTTGAGATGCAGAACGAAGAACTGTTGCGTAACCGAACATTTCAGCAAGTGGAACGTAAGCACGAACGATTTGGCTGTTACCGTGTGCTTCCATACCATCTACACGTCCACGACGAGCAGTTACGTGACCCATAACATCACCAAGGTTTTCTTCTGGAACAGTGATTGTTACAAGCATCATTGGCTCGAGGATAGCTGGTTGTGCTGATTTAGCAGCTTCTTTAAGGGCAAGTGAAGCCGCGATCTTGAAGGCAGTTTCAGATGAGTCGACATCGTGGTATGAACCATCGTAAAGCTTAGCTTTGACGTCAACCATTGGGTAACCTGCAAGAACACCGTTAGCCATAGATTCTACCAAACCTTTTTCAACCGCTGGGATAAATTCACGAGGAACCACACCACCGACGATTGCGTTTTCGAATTCGAATCCTTTTCCTTCTTCGTTTGGAGTAAATTCAATCCATACATCACCGAACTGACCTTTACCACCAGACTGACGTTTGAAGAATCCACGTGCTTGAGTAGAAGCGCGGAATGTTTCACGGTAAGATACTTGAGGAGCACCTACGTTCGCTTCAACTTTGAACTCACGACGCATACGGTCAACAAGGACGTCAAGGTGAAGCTCACCCATACCAGAGATAACTGTTTCACCAGTTTCAACGTTAGTTTCAACGCGGAATGTTGGATCTTCTTCAGCCAATTTTTGAAGGGCGATACCCATCTTGTCTTGGTCTGCTTTAGATTTAGGCTCAACCATCAATTGGATAACTGGTTCTGGAACGTTGATTGACTCAAGGATGATTTTCGCTTTTTCATCTGTCAATGAGTCACCAGTTGTAGTGTCTTTCAAACCAACGGCAGCAGCGATATCACCTGAGTAAACAGTGTCGATTTCTTGACGGCTGTTAGCGTGCATTTGAAGGATACGTCCGATACGTTCACGTTTACCTTTAGAAGTGTTCAATACGTAAGAACCTGATTGAAGAACACCTGAGTAAACACGGAAGAATGTCAAACGACCTACGAATGGGTCAGTCATGATCTTGAAGGCAAGAGCTGCAAATGGCTCTTCGTCAGATGCTGGACGAGTTTCTTCTTCTTCTGTATCTGGGTTGATACCTTTGATTGCTGGGATATCAAGTGGGCTTGGAAGGTAGTCGATAACCGCATCAAGCATCAATTGAACACCTTTGTTCTTGAAGGCAGAACCACACAATACTGGGAAGAATTCAACGTTGATAGTCGCTTTACGGATACCAGCTTTCAATTCTTCGTTAGTGATTTCTTCACCTTCAAGGTATTTCATCATCAATTCTTCGTCAGTTTCAGCAACTGCTTCGATCAATTTTTCACGGTATTCTTGAGCTTGCTCAAGGTATTCAGCTGGAATGTCTTCTTCAAGGATATCTGTACCAAGGTCGTTAGTATAGATTTCAGCTTTCATCTTGATCAAGTCGATGATCCCACGGAAGTCATCTTCAGAACCGATTGGCAATTGAATTGGGTGTGCGTTTGCTTGAAGACGATCGTGAAGTGTGCTTACTGAGTAAAGGAAGTCAGCACCAATTTTGTCCATTTTGTTGGCAAATACGATACGTGGAACTCCGTACTCAGTTGCTTGACGCCAAACTGTTTCAGTTTGAGGCTCAACACCTGATTGTGAGTCAAGAACTGTAACAGCACCGTCCAATACACGAAGAGAACGTTGTACTTCAATAGTGAAGTCCACGTGTCCTGGTGTGTCGATGATGTTTACGCGGTGGTTGTTCCATTGAGCTGTTGTCGCAGCAGATGTGATAGTGATACCACGCTCTTGCTCTTGCTCCATCCAGTCCATTTGTGACGCACCTTCGTGAGTTTCACCGATTTTGTGGATTTTACCAGTGTAGTAAAGAATACGCTCAGTTGTAGTTGTTTTACCAGCATCGACGTGAGCCATGATACCGATATTACGAGTTTTTTCAAGTGAAAATTCGCGTGCCATGAGGTTTGTTTCTCCTATATTTTTTATTTCTATTCTATTATAACACGATTTCAATAAAAACGGATAGGCAGGACCCACCCGTTCTCATTACTTATCTTGTTTAGTTGGTTTCAACTTGTGAGATGGGAAGTTGAATTGAACCTAGACTAATGTTAGTTAGCCTATTTGAGCTGGAACGGGATGCCTGGTGAAAAAGATAAACTTCCTTGTATTCATCGAATACTGCGTCAGTTTCCTATTTTCACCTTGCATCCTTACCGTTCCTAGCATCATAATTTTACCAACGGAAGTGTGCGAATGCACGGTTAGCTTCAGCCATACGGTGAGTGTCTTCACGTTTCTTAACAGCTGCACCAGTGTTGTTAGCAGCATCCAAGATTTCTTTTGCAAGACGGTCTTGCATTGTGTGTTCACCACGAAGACGAGCGATTGTTACCAACCAACGAAGTCCAAGTGTTGTACGACGTTCTGGACGAACTTCAACTGGGACTTGGTAGTTAGAACCACCAACACGACGTGCACGTACTTCAAGTACAGGCATGATGTTTTCCATAGCTGTTTCAAATACTTCAAGTGCATCGTTTCCAGTAGCTTCTTTGATTTGCTCAAAAGCACCGTAAACGATTGAAGCAGCTGTACCACGTTTACCATCAAGCATAACGCGGTTGATAAGACGAGTAACTAGTTGTGAATTGTAAAGCGGATCTGGCAATACGTCACGTTTTGGAGCTCTATTTTTACGACTCATTTCTCTTTATCCCCTTTCCTTATGCTTTTGGACGTTTAGTACCGTATTTAGAACGGCCTTGTTTACGATCGTTAACACCTGCAGTATCAAGTGCACCACGGACGATATGGTAACGTACCCCTGGAAGGTCTTTTACACGTCCACCACGAAGAAGAACCACGCTGTGCTCTTGCAAGTTGTGTCCGATACCTGGGATGTAGGCAGTAACTTCGATAAGGTTGCTCAAACGTACACGAGCAAATTTACGAAGGGCAGAGTTAGGTTTTTTAGGTGTCATTGTTCCAACACGAGTTGCAACACCACGTTTTTGTGGTGAAGAAACGTTTGTTTGAACTTTTTTATGACTGTTGTAACCAACGTTCAAAGCTGGTGATTTAGATTTTTCTACTTTTGATTTACGCGGTTTGCGAACCAATTGGTTAATTGTAGGCATCTACATTCTCCTGTGTTTTTTTATTTTTGGTGATGATACACTTGGTGACAGCTATCATCTGTGTGTACTTTTGCAACATTTGTCAGCACGTCCCTGTACACTCTTGAGAGACCAAAAGTAAAAAGTACCGTCTATTATTGTACTACGTTTTTTCTATTTTTGTCAATATATTTCTACTTATTTTTTGACTTCTTTGCTCTTAAATTTAGTTGAAAACGCTCTCCTACCAGATAGACTCTTCAACCGACCACATAGACAAAGCTTCTTGTAATTGTCTAAAAAATGGTGTTTAATAGATTTGTAAGTAAGAGATCTCTACTACAACTTTACAAAGGAGAAAATATGAAAGTCAGACTTGACATTGATGCACAACATACTGAAGAACAAATCATAATCGGAGCGCCAACCTTTTCCACCCGAGTTCAAAAAGTCCAAGACTTTGTCCAATCCCTGGATCAAAAAGGAACCATCAAAGGGAAGTTTCAAGATCAGGATTACTTAATTCAGATTAGTAAGATTCAACGTATATATTATTGAAAATCGCAAAGTTTTAGCTGAAACGGATAGCCAAACCTATGCGCTTGACATTCGTCTTTACCAAGCAAGTGAAATTCTACCTGCTTCCTTTATCCAAATTTCCCAATCGGAAATTGTCAATATCGATGCTATTAGTCATCTAAAACTAACCTCTAACGGCTTGATTGAAATTTATCTTAAAAACGAAAGTTTCACCTACTCATCTCGCCGTTACCTCAAAACTATTAAGGAGAAATTAGAACTATGAAAAAACAAGTATTTCACGATGCCTCAACTGGTATCCTCATCGGCCTCATCCTATCTATCATCTTTTCTTTTATCTATTCACCAAGCAACTACGCACCTCTCAGCCCTGAATCTCCCGTTGGTCAATTCATGAGAGAGCATCAAGCCCATGGTTCTCTGGTCTTGCTCTACTCTACGATTATCTGGGCAGCTATCGGAGTCCTCTTTAGTTTTGGTAGCCGTCTCTTTGCCAAAGACTGGAGCCTTCTTCGTGCGACTGTCACTCACTTCTTCCTCATGCTATTAGGTTTTGTTCCTCTAGCAATTCTGGCAGGTTGGTTTCCACTTAGCTGGACTTTCATCCTTCAACTCATCCCCGAATTTGTCATCCTCTACCTGATCATCTGGTTTATCCTCTACAAGAGAGATGCCAAGAAAGTGGCCCACATCAACCAACTATTGGCTCAGAAAAATAGTATCTAAAAGAGTCTGAGACAAAAAGTATCTCAGCTACAAAAACTCTAAGCAGGCAGAAAAAGAAGCTTAGCTTATAATGAAGGTGAACAATACAAATCCGTGGTGTTTAATAGGGCTTTTCTTAGCCTGTATAAAAAACTGGATGAACAAGATTCATGAGAAAACTCGAATATGCCTTGAGCATGAAAATATCTTACAATTAGCCTCTTGTTCTATTGTTCAAATAGTTAACAGGAGGTTTTTATAATGGAAGTCATGATTGAAACATATTGTGGAATTGATGTCCACCAAAAGTCTATCGTTTGTTGTATTCTAGATGGTCCACTAGATACCAATAAGCCAAAGAAAATTCAGAAGAAATTTGGGACAACTACTCTAGCTCTTCAAAATGCCTTAGCTTGGATGGTAGAAAATCACGTCACACATGTCTTTTTTGAAAGTACTGGGCAATATTGGCTCCCTCTCTTTAATATCTTTTCAGATTCTAATCTCGTCTTAGTACTTGCCAATCCTCAACATATCAAGAATGTGCCTGGTCGAAAAACAGACATGAAGGACGCTGAATGGATTGCTCAACTCGGCCGTTGCCGACTAATTGAACCTTCCTATATTCCTGCCCCTGAAGTGGTACAGCTTCGTTTACTGATTCGTAGACTACGTTCTTATAAACAACGTCAAACTCAAGTTAAAAATGAAATTCACAATCTCTTACAACGGGCCAATATCAAGCTAACCAGTTATCTTTCTGATATTTTTTCTAAGACGGGGCAAGGACTTTTAAAATTATTTCATTAACGGAGAAACAATTAATGTAGAATCTGTTATCCCTTGTATCCAAAAGCGAGTGAAAGCAAGTCCAGAAGAACTCGTTGAAGCGATGGAAGGAAAGTTGTCATTAGAAGACCTCTTTCTCTTAGACCAGAGTTTAGAGGAATGTCAGATGTATCAGGAACTCATTGAAAAACTGACCGATGAGATTCAACACTACATCGAAAAGGAGTTCCCCTGAGGAAAATAGGATACTTCAAACCATTCCCAGTGTGAATGAAAACTGTGCTGCCACTATTCTAGCTGAGATTGGACCAACTGTTACATCCTTTCCGTCCGATGCACACTTAGCATCATGGGCTGGACTCTGCCCAGGGTCTTATGAAAGTGCTGGCATTAAAAAATCCTCCACATCTGAACTGCACCCCCAAAGTTAGACAGAAAAAATCTAACTTTGGGGGTATTTTATTATGAAATTAACTTATGAGGATAAAGTTCAGATCTATTCACTTAGGAATCAAGGTCATAGCTTCAAGGAGCTTTCAAAAAGATTTGATGTAGATTTTTCTGGGCTAAAGTACATGGTGAAATTAATTGACCGTTATGGAATAGAGATTGTCAAGAAAGGTAAGAATTGTTATTATTCTCCAGAACTAAAACAAGAAATGATTGATAAAGTCTTACTTGAAGGTCGTTCACGTAGAAGTGTCAGCCTTGATTATGCTCTCCCAAACCAAGGAATACTTTCAAATTGGCTGGCACAATATAAGAAAAATGGGTATACTATTGTTGAGAAAACAAGAGGGAGACCATCTAAAATGGGACGTAAACCGAAGAAAAAGCCTGAGGAATTGACAGAGTTAGAGCGTCTACAAGAAGAGCTGCAATACCTAAGAGCGGAGAATGCCATTCTAAAAAAGTTGAGAGAACTCCGATTGAAGGAGGAAAAAGAGAAAGAAGAAAGACGGAAATTGTTCGAGAATTAATCGCTGATTTTTCGTTAGATATTCTTCTAAAAGCCATTAAACTCGCTCGTTCTACCTACTACTATCACTTGAAACAGCTAAACAAACCAGATAAGGACCAAGAGCTTAAAGATGAAATTCAATCCATTTTTACCGAACACAAGGGAAATTATGGTTATCGTCGGATTCATTTAGAACTAAGAAATCGTGGTTATCTGGTCAATCATAAAAGAGTTCAACGCTTGATGAAAGTACTCAATTTACAAGCTAAAATGCGACAGAAACGCAAGTATTCTTCTCATAAAGGAGACGTTGGCAAGAAAGCAGATAACCTCATTCAACGTCAATTTGAAGGCTCTAAACCAATGGAAAAGTGCTACACAGATGTGACAGAGTTTGCCATTCCATCAAGCAGTCAAAAGCTCTATTTATCGCCAGTTTTAGATGACTTTAATAGCGAAATTATCGCCTATAATCTTTCTAGGTCACCGAACTTAGCACAAGTAAAGACGATGTTAGAACAAGCCTTCTCAGAGGAATACTACGAGAATACTATTCTCCATAGTGACCAAGGCTTTCAATACCAACACAATTCTTATCATCAGTTCTTAGAGAGTAGGGGGATTCAGCCATCCATGTCACGTAAGGGTAACAGCACAGACAATGGCATGATGGAATCTTTCTTTGGCATTTTGAAATCCGAAATGTTTTATGGCTATGAGAAGACCTTCCAATCACTTAACCAATTGGAACAGGCTATTGTAGACTATATTGATTATTACAACAACAAACGAATTAAGGTAAAACTAAAACATACTAAGATTAGTAGTGAGGAAATCTCCGACGGGAGAAAGTACTCACTACTTTTTCGTTATGTTAAAGTAGTGGTGTCTTGTTAAGTCGATAAGTCCTTTGGCGCTAGACGTCGTAACTAAAACTGACAAGACACCTGTTTTAGGAAGAATGTTATCAAAGTATGTGGGACGAAAAACGTCGAGTATTGAAAATGACATCACTAAAGCAAGGAATCATTCAAGACAAAGAGGTAATATCATGCGAGTAGTTTTTGGAATTGACGTGAGTAAAGCAAATTCAGAAGTGGCCATCTTGGTCAATGGAGAAAAAGTACATGGCTATACCATACCCAATGATGCCATCGGATTTAATCGACTACTTGGGGACTTGAAGACTGTTCACGAGCCAGAGATTGTCTTCGAGGCGACTGGTGTCTATTCTCGTCGTCTTCAGGCCTTCTTTGAGGATAATAGTTACGCTTATACACGGCTCAATCCCTTAGAATCCAAAAAACAACTAGATAGCTTAAGAGTACGTAAAACCGATAGGATTGACGCTGAAAAACTAGCTGCGTCTCAGTTCATCCTCAATCGTAAACCAAGCTATGTCCAAGAAGCGCTTTATCAAGAATTACGCGATCTCAGCCGTTTCTATCAGAATCTTACTGAGGATATCGTCTGCACTAAAAACCGTCTGCACAAGGTTTTACAGGTCACTTTTCCTGAATTGGAAAACATCTTGTCGGCACCAACTGGGGAACAATATTGGAACTTGGTCATGACTTTTCCATGTAATAGTTTTGTACTGGAGTCAGATGACGCCACATTAACAGCTATCATCCGTCAGTCTACGGCGAAACGCATCTCTGAAAAACGTGTGACTTACTTAGTAGATAAGCTTACAAAACTAGCTAATCAGTCTTATTGTGCGGTCAAAAAAACCTCTCCAGTGATAGAAGAGGTCAAATACTATGCAGGGGAGTTACTTAGGCTTTCTGAACACAGACAAGGTGTTTTAGAGGAGATGGTAGCATTGGCTCAATCTTTGCCAGAATACGAGATTCTTCTCTCTATTTCTGGAATAGCTGAAACCACAGCGACAAGTATTATTGGCGAACTTGGTGACATTCGTCGATTTCACTCTGCCAATCAAATCAATGCTTTTATCGGCATTGACCTCAGACACTATGAATCTGGAAACTTTCTAGCCAAGGAACATATCACTAAACGTGGGAATCCCTATGCCAGAAAGATTCTCTTTAAGTGCATTCATAACATAGCTTCAGCTAGCCACACCAATCCTTGTCATATCGCAGACTTCTATGAGAAACGGAAAAGACAATCGCAAGTGACTTCAACCAAACCACACACGATTGCCTCTATACATCGTCTCATTAGAACAATGTATTACCTTATAACGCATAACAAACTTTACGATTATACTTCTACCCAAAATCGGTAAAATTGTTTATGCCATATTATTGTAACGCTTTATCAAAAAAATCACCAGATAAGGTGTTGGTTTAGTGTACACTTTTTCACTAAACTTTAGTTCAGAAAAAGACAATTTCCTTAGTTTGACTATGGAAATCAAACTATTTTTCATCAAATACCTTGATATACTTGACAAATGGTAGAAAAGGACTTAGTCCTGTGCAGTACAGAACTAAATCCTTTCAATAATTATTTGTCTAACTTTTTGGGGTCAGTACAATCCAAATAAATGACCTTCAGGAAGAACACCCTCACCTAACCCTCTACAAACAGCTCAACAAAGCCAATCATAACCACCCGTCTAACGGGTAGTTTGAACCAGGGCTATAAGCCCAAATTACCAGCCAGCGCCTAAAGACGCTGGCTTTCACGTTGTTCAAGCCTCATTGCTCTTGACTCGTCACTTGCCTCTCAAAGAGGCTTTGGTATTACTTACCACTATCCCTAAAGGGATCCTCATATTCTTTTACACTTAATTTATCTAGTGCTATATCATGCTTTACTCGTTCTCA
>NZ_JASHHD010000014.1:0-51533 GCF_047459985.1 Streptococcus mitis | reverse complement strand
GCTATAAAACCAAGCATTATTAAAACCAGTAGAACTTACCTTGACACGGATTGCCACTGGTTTTTAGGGTTTTTATCAGACTAACTTCCACTTGAATTAGCGATGGAACTTAGTTTAGGAATTTAGCATTTTTTTATTTAACGTAAACAACTCCTAGTTTCCCAAAAGCTACATCTCCACGGATAATCAAAGTTTTGCTGGTTGGTCCTAGAGGGGCATCTGCCTTGGCTGCTCCACAAAAAGTCTCTACCTTTAGATCTACTCTCCAGTGTTGAGGCACGTAGATAACTGCATTCCCAAATCCGACTTCGATATTCAGAGTAGCAAAATCACCTAACATCTCTGCATTGTCATAATATATCTTGGCATTTCCAAAACCAACTTCTACTTGGTCTTCTACCAATTCTTGCTCTTGCTTGTAAAAAGTACCTGTCCCAAAAGCGACTTCCTTGTCTATAAAAATGGTCTTTTCCCCATCATGCCACCATTTTTTCCCATTCCAAGTTCTGTTAGAGTGAGTCAAAGCACTAACTCCAAGAACAATTAGAATACTAGCCCAGAACAGTGTCTGATTTGGAATCGGTAAAATGCTATAAAAGTGGTTAGTAATCATTAAGGCCACTAGGGCTGTAAAAGAGGCTGAAGTTAAGTGGTGACGCAACAATGCTCCAACCGATTGATAAGCAAAAAATGCAATACCGAGCAAGGGCCAAATTTGCCCACCGAATGAAGGGATTCCAAAATTTCCTTGTAATAATATTAAAGCCGCCAATACTAGCAACACAATACCAAATGCTTTCTTTTTCATCTTGTTACCTCATATTTCTTAGATTTTCTTTTAGGAGAGATTGGTAATGCCGTGAGACATGAACCTCCTTGTGGGTTTGATAAAAGGAAATGGTGCCCGTTCCTGAAAAGGATTTGTCCACCGAATAGACTTGCCGAATATTAGCGATTGTTGACTTGGATACCCGACTAAAATAACGAGGAAGGATAGCCTCTAACTCATAGAGTTTAAGCCGAACCTCGTAGGCATCTTTCTGGGTATGTGCATAAATCTTGCTACCTCCCGTCTCAAAGAAAAGAATTTCCGACAAGTCCAGATAATATTCACCTGTTCCCTTGTAAAAAATCAACCTAGGAGACTTGGACTCTTGCAAGAGACGCTGCAAATCCGCAATCTCATCTGTCAAAGCCGCTGCCTTGATGACAATTTCAGTTTCCTCTAAATTGCTGTCAATTTCGATTCGTAACTTCATTCCATCTCCTTTCTGACTCTACTATACCAAAGGCCAGAAGACTTTACAAGAGCAAAAAAGCAAGTGGTCACTTTAGACCCGTAAGTGGTTACGAGTCCAGACCCACTTACTTTTTAGAAAATAAAGAAAAGAATTCCCCAGAGAAGGCCACAGGCATAGCCAACTAGAACATCCTTGGGATAATGTACACCACCCAAGACCCGCACAAGACCGAGAAGAGCTGACAAGACCAATAAAATCAAGCCCACAGACAGATTTGCATGCACACAAGCCATGGAAATGATAGTCGCTGAAAAGACGTGGCGGCTGGGCATTGAATTGCCAGAACTGTCTTTATCTAGTAGCGGGACAATTCCCCAAGTTTCATAAGGACGCGGTTGATTGATCCACTTACGAACGAGCGTCAATAGGACAAACCCCAAAGCTGGCACCAAAATATAAGCAGCAAGGTCTTTCCCGACCCCTTTACTTACAAAGCTTGTTCCCAATAAGGTCATGTAAGTTAAGGGCATCAGCACTGTCATCAGGCGATTAAAAATTCGCATCAGTTGCAATAGTTGTGGATGTCCAAGGAGACTTAATTTCCTCTTATCGTACCACTCTTGATAGTTTTTCATTTCTATTTCTCATACTTTTCTAGGACCTGCTGGGCTGTTTTCCCCTTGGCAAGCCAGTCCACTAATTTATCCAGACGACGGATTTCCTGCATCATAGGATCATCAATTTCCTCAATACGAACACCACAAATCTTTCCTGTTATTGTAATCCGTTCAGGAGCATAAGACGGTGCCTGTCGAAAAAAATCTCCATAAGTAAGGTCTTTATTCAGACAAGTGAGGATGCCACTCACTTCATAACCTGTCAACCAACTGGTCACTTGGTGAACGGATTCTGCCCTTCCACCCTTTCGCTCAACCTTTGCGATCAAAGCTTGATAGACCGCAGAAAATTTCATATTGTATAATTTTTGACTCATACTTCCATCTTTCTATTATACCAGTATAAAGAAGAAAAAGAAGGCCGTCAAGCCTTCTTAGATTTATTCTTCTGCTTCGTCTTCAGTAAATTGACTGTTGTAGAGGTCAGCATAGAAACCAGCTTGCCCCATTAGCTCATCATGATTTCCTTGCTCGATGATATTTCCATCTTTCATGACAAGAATCAGGTCAGCATTTCGGATAGTAGACAAGCGGTGGGCGATAACGAAGGAAGTTCTGCCTTCCATCAAACGATCCATGGCTTTCTGAATCAATTCCTCCGTCCGTGTATCAACCGAAGAGGTCGCCTCATCCAAAATCAAGAGTGGCGCATCTTTCAGCAAAGCACGAGCAATGGTCAAGAGTTGTTTTTGTCCGACAGACAAGGTCACTGTATCGTCCAAGACAGTATCGTAGGCATCTGGTAGGGTCATAATAAAGTGGTGAATCCCTACAGCCTTGCTGGCTTCAATCACGCGCTCATCACTAATACCCTTTTGGTTATAAATGAGATTGTCTCGGATAGTGCCTTCAAAGAGCCAAGTGTCCTGCAAGACCATTGAAAAGGCATCGTGTACTTCCGAACGCTTCATCTCCTTGGTATCGACACCATCGATACGGATGCTTCCCTTATCAATCTCATAGAACTTCATCAAAAGATTGACAATGGTTGTCTTACCAGCTCCAGTAGGTCCTACAATGGCAACCTTTTGACCTGCATGAGCCGTCGCAGAAAAGTCATGGATAATGGTTCGCTCTGGTGTGTAACCAAAGGAAACTCGATCAAAGACCACTTGACCTTTCATATCGCTCAATTGTCTTTCTTTGTGAGATTCATCTTCCATTTCCTCTTCACCTAAGAATTCGAAGACACGTCCCATGGCTGCACTAGCCTGCTGCAAACTGGTAATTCCTTGAGCGATTTGGGAAAGGGGCTGAGAAAAGATACGAACATAGGCCATAAAGGCAACGATAATCCCGATACTAATCTGCCCATTCAGAGCCAAGGCTGCACCAACGATAATCACCAAGGCATAGCTAAAGTTCCCAATAAACATCATAATCGGCATCATAATCCCTGAAATAAACTGAGATTTCCAGATACTGTTATACAGACGATGGTTTAATTTCGCAAATTCTTCTTTCGTGCTCTCGATAGCATTGTAGCTGGTCACCACATTATGGCCAGAGTACATTTCTTCCACATAGCCATTGACAGCTGCCAAATCCTGTTGCTGACTCTTAAAGAAGCCCTGCGATTTGCCCATAAAGACAGACACGAAAGCAAAACCAACAAGCGTTGAAACAACCGTCACTAAGGCTAAAATCCAGTTCATCCCAAACATGGTTACTAAGACCGCTAAAACTAGTAAACTAGATGAAAGAACTGTTCCCAGACTTTGATTGAGAGACTGAGCTGCAGTGTCAACGTCATTGGTTACACGAGACAAGGTGTCCCCCTGAGAGTGTCCATCAAAATATCTCAATGGTAGGCGATTGATTTTCTCTGCGATGGCTGTTCTCAAACGCTCTGAAAAACGTTGAATGGCTGTTGTAAACAGAAAGGCCTGCAAATAATTTGATAAAAGCCCAATCACATAAATCACGGCCAAAAAACCACCAATGGCTGCAACCGCCACGACATCCACACTTGTTCCCAGACCACTTGCAATGATATTGGTCATTTCCTTGATACGGGTTGGACCATATACAGTAATGATATTAGATAGGATTGTTGCTAAAAAGGCAATCAAAAGGGCAAACTGGAGACCTGCAAGATAGGGTTTACTCTGTTTCCAGAGAGACATTTTTTTATTTTCCATGTTCCAATTCCTCCTTCGATAGTTGTGAATAGGCAATTTCTTGGTAAACTTCGTTGGTAGCTAGAAGTTCCTTGTGGGTACCTTGTCCCACGACTTTACCTTGATCCAAGACCAAAATCAAATCAGCATCCATAATCGTTGAAATACGTTGTGCGACGATAAGCTTGGTCATAGATTTTGTTTTCTCTGCTAAATCTTGACGTAAAACTCGGTCTGTCTTGTAGTCCAAGGCTGAGAAGGAGTCATCAAAGATGAGGATTTCTGGCTTCCTAGCTAAGGCACGCGCAATGGCCAGACGCTGTCTTTGGCCACCTGAGAAGTTGGTTCCTCCTTGGGCTACTTCTGACTCTAAGCCCGCTTCCTTGTCTTCGATAAAGTTCTTAGACTGGGCCAAGTCTAAGGCTTGCCACATAGCTTGTTCACTAAGCGGTGTTTCTTGACTGTGTCCAAAGTCTAGATTGCTCTTGACATCACCTGAAAAGAGAACAGCTTTTTGTGGAATATAGCCGACCTTATTTCGCAAATCTTCCAAGTCATAGTCTTGAACATTGACACCATCCACTAGGATTTCTCCTGCTGATACGTCGTAGAAACGTGGAATTAGATTGACCAGAGTTGATTTACCAGAACCTGTTGAACCAATAAAGGCCACTGTTTGACCAGTTTCTGCTTTAAAGCTAACATGTTCAACAACCGCCTCCGAATTTGCCGCATAGCGGAAGGTTACATTGCGGTATTCCACTTGACCTTTCACAGAAGAGCTTGCCGTCTGTGGGTGACTAGGATTTTCAATAGAGGAATAAAGGTCCAGCACTTGATTGATACGCCCGGCAGAAACCAAGGTACGAGGAAGAACGATGAAGAGCGCCCCCATGAGAAGGAAGCCCATGACAACCTGCATGGCATAAGACATGAAAACAACCATATCACTAAAGAGAGGCAGGCGCGCCGTCGGAGCAGCATCGTTGATTACATAGGCCCCAATCCAGTAAATCGCAACACTCAAACCACTTGAAATCCCCATCATAATAGGATTCAAAATAGCCATAAGACGGTTGACAAACAAATTCAAGCGTGTCAATTCATCATTTGCTACAGCAAATTTTTCATTTTGGTAATCCTCAGCATTATAAGCACGAACAACCCGAATACCTGTTAAACTTTCACGAGTAATACTGTTCAGTTTATCTGTCAGCCCCTGAATCAAAGACTGTTTTGGAAAGGCTAGCGTCATCAAAACGGTCGTCATCAAAACATTGACAATCACTGCCACAAGAACGGCCCAGAGCCAGTATTCTGAATGGCCTAAAATCTTCCCGATGGCCCAGATAGCCATAATCGGACCACGTGTAACCACTTGTAGGCCCATGGTAATCAACATCTGAACTTGAGTAATATCATTGGTCGTACGAGTTAAGAGACTAGGAATAGAGAATTTCTTAATCTCTGTCTGTGAATAGTCTAAAACTCGGTTAAAAATATCACTTCTCAACTTACTAGTATAAGAAGCCGCCACTCTGGATGCAAAAAATCCAACTGCAACTGCGGACAAGAAGGCAAGAAAGGACATTCCCACCATCATGCTTGCTGGTTGCCATAACTCATCCAAGTTGGTTCCTTGAGTTCCCAGCAAATCCGTAATTTTCGAGATATAGGTCGGTACTTCCAACTCCAGATAAACCGAAAAGCAGGTAAAGAGAATGGCTAGTAGAATCATTCCCCATTCTTTTCCACTAATTCGTTTTGCTAATTTCTTCATTCTCTCCTCCTATCTTTTCAACATTTTCTTGCAACTGACCGAGGACCTTTTCAAAGATTGCCAAGTCTGACTTTGAAACACCATCTAGCAGACTCTGATCAATTCGTTCAAAAAAAGCCTTAACCTGCTGCATTTGAGAACGCGATTTGTCCGTCAAACGAACAAACTTAGCCCGCTTATCGACAGGACTCGCCTCCAATTCCACCAAACCATTTTGCACCATACGTTTGACCAAGTTGCTAGCAACAGACTTGCTAATATTGAGTTCCTGCTCGATATCTTTAATCAAGACCAAGTCTTGGCTTTCCTCACGGATATCCAAAAAACGCACCACCTGACCTTGCGGTCCACCCATAAATTCAATACCACAACGTTTGGCTTCCTTTTGCACCATCAAATGAATCTGGTGACCAAAACGCTTAAAGACCAACATCGGTTTATCCATACTAACTCCTTTCTAACCATCGCATTTAGTTCTCCTAGGAACTAAATAAGTTTTCATGAGAACTATTTTACCACTTTGAAAAGAGATGTCAAGATAAAAGTTTTCATAAGAACTATTTTCTTGATTTAAAAAATCCCAAGTGATTTTCTCACTTAGGATCATGTTTTCTAGGTTAAATTAGAACCCGTCTACGTTTGTGTAGATTTTTTGTACGTCTTCGTCATCCTCAAGGACGCTGTAAAGTTTTTCAAAGGTTTCAAGGTCATCGCCTGACAATTCCACTTCTGACTGAGGAATCATTTCTAATTCTGTTACTTGGAATTCTTCGATACCTGATTCACGTAAAGCAACGATAGCCTTGTGAAGGTCAGTTGATGCTGTATAAACCGTGACTGTTCCTTCTTCTGCTTCTACATCGTCCACATCAACATCTGCTTCTAGCAATTGCTCAAAGACTGCGTCTGCATCTTCGCCAGCAAATACGATAACACCTTTGTTGTCAAAGAGGTAAGATACTGAACCTGAAGCTCCCATGTTTCCGCCATTTTTACCAAAAGCTGCACGGACATTAGCCGCTGTACGGTTAACGTTTGAAGTCAAAGTATCAACGATCAGCATAGAACCATTTGGTCCAAAGCCTTCGTAACGTCCTTCTGTAAAGGTTTCGTCTGTGTTTCCTTTTGCCTTGTCCAAAGCCTTATCGATAACGTGTTTTGGCACTTGAGCTTGTTTGGCACGGTCGATAACGAATTTCAAAGCTGAGTTTGATTCTGGATCTGGATCACCTTTTTTAGCTGCTACATAGATTTCTACACCAAATTTTGCATATACTTTAGAGTTAGCTCCATCTTTAGCCGTTTTCTTGGCTACGATATTGGCCCATTTACGTCCCATTAGGAATCTCCTTTTTTCACATTTTAATCTTTCTTATTATATCACAAGTTTTTTCGATTTTCACTAGAGGAAATAGATTTTATTAGCAAATACAGCTAGGAGAGCACTTCGGTTGCCAAGATTTCCTTGCCTTCTTTTATCAAGGGGTGACGGAAAAGCGAAAAATATAGTTGGATGGTCATGGCAACCCAGATAAGGGGTTCGCAAAGGATAACTCCCTTATATCCTGCCCAAGGGATAATCAGGACCACAAAAGCGATTTTCCCGATTAGTTCTATAAAGCTAGAAACCAGAGGAAGGACTTTTTGCCCCAAACCCTGCAAACAATTGCGATAAATCAGCAAAAGACTCAAAATAGGATAAAAGGCTGAACTGATTTGCAGGTAGAGACTGCCATTTTCTATCAAGTAGCTATCCGACGAACTAGCCAAAAAAGAAACCAAGGCTGGACTGGCAAAAAAGAGGAAGATACAGATAAAGCCTGCCCAGGATATACTTAAACGACTACCGATTCGAAGACCTTGGACAATGCGGTCCGGGCGCTTAGCACCTAAATTCTGAGAAGCAAAGGTCGTCATCGAAGCAGAAATAGCGGTCATAGGAAGAAGGGCGAAAGCCATAATACGTCGAGCTGCCGTCTGGGCGCTAATAATCACGGCACCAAAGGTATTAACAGAAGACTGTAAAATCACACTACCAATAGACACAATTGAACTCATCAAGCCCATAGCCAGACCTTGCTCCAAGAGATCCGCATACAAGGCCTTATCCCATTTGAAATGCTTGAACTGAGGCAAAAGTTCTGGAACACTCTTACGAATATAGTAAAAGCAGAGAACCGCTGATAAGCCTTGCGAAATGATGGTAGCAATTCCCGCAGATTGAACTCCAAGATGCAATTGCGTAATAAAATAGAGATCCAGAACCACATTAACTAAGGCAGAGAAAACCAGAAAGCCAAGCGCAGCTAGACTATCACCAATGGATCTCAACAAACCTGCAAAGAGATTATAGGCAAAGCTGACACCGACACAGGTCACAATCATAGAAATATATTGATAGGATTGAGGGAGGATTTCAGCAGGGGTATCTAGGTACTGTAAGAGAGGATACAAACCAAGAAAGCCCAGCAACATAAGCACAATACTCAACAGAGCACCTAAAATCCAGGTGGCTGCTACTGCTTCCTTTATTTTAGTGAAATTCCGAGCCCCGTAATAGCGGGCAATGACAATCCCCATGCCATTACCAACACCAAGAGTAAAACCTACAATCAGGTCAAAAATCGCTGTCGTCGCTCCTACTGCAGCCAAGGATTCTTGACCAAGAAATCGTCCAACAATCAAGACATCAGCAGTGTTATAGAGCTGTTGAAAAATATTGGACAACAAGATTGGAAAGGCAAAGCTTAAGAGCGCGGGAAGAATCGGACCATGAATCAGGTCCACTGTTCGTTTTTTATTCATAAGGCTATTATATCAGCTTTCTAGAGGAGCGACAAGAAACAGCAAACTATAGTTAATACTATTCGAAAATCTCTTCAAACTACGTCAGCGTCGCCTTACCTTAGATATATGTAACTGACTTCGTCAGTCTTATCTAAAACCTCAAAGCAATGCTTTGAGCAATCTGCGGCTAGCTTCCTAGTTTGCTTTTTGATTTTCATTGAGTATTAATCTGAACACCAGAACAAGGCAACAAAAAAGTAGCGGATTCTCTCCACTACTTTAATAACTTATTCTTCAATTTCGATTTCAAGCTCATCGCCTAGGTCAAGCGTTACTTCTTCATTCACAGAATCTGCTTGAACCGCTTCATCTTTTTTGCTTTCAGCAGCTTCTACAGAAGCTTCTTCTCCATCAATCAAACCAAATTGAACACGGACTTGATGATCAATCTCATCAAAGACTTCTGGGTGATCTGCCAAGTATTTCTTAGCATTTTCAGAACCTTGCCCGATTTTCTCATCCTTGTAAGAGTACCAAGCTCCTGCTTTTTTGATGATATCCAAATCGCTTGCGATCTTCAAGAGTTCACCAGTCTTAGAAATCCCTTCTCCGTACATGATTTCAACGAAGGCTTCCTTAAATGGTGGAGCCACCTTGTTTTTCACGACTTTAATTTTAGTTTCTTTACCGACATTGGTATCTTTTTGGTCACCAGTTCCCTTGATTTGTGTGCTTCCACGAACATCCAAACGCACTGATGCGTAGAATTTCAGAGCGCGTCCACCAGGAGTTGTTTCTGGATTTCCAAACATTACCCCAACTTTTTCACGCAATTGGTTGATAAAGATGGCAATTGTTTTGGTCTTATTGATAGAAGCACCGAGTTTGCGCATGGCCTGGCTCATCATACGAGCCTGCAAACCAACGTGGCTATCTCCGATATCTCCATCAATTTCTGCACGAGGTACAAGGGCAGCAACTGAGTCGACCACGACAAGATCTACTGCACCTGAGTCAATCAACTTCCCTGCAATCTCAAGACCTTGCTCCCCTGAGTCTGGTTGTGACAAGAGCAATTCGTCAATGTTGACACCAAGGGCCGCAGCATAAGCTGGATCAAGGGCATGTTCCGCATCGATAAAGGCTGCAATACCACCTTCTTTTTGCGCTTGTGCAACTGCATGAAGAGCAACCGTTGTCTTACCAGATGACTCTGGTCCATAGATTTCGATGATACGTCCCTTAGGATAACCACCTGAACCAAGGGCAATATCGAGAGCCAAAGAACCTGAGCTCATCACTTGCACCTTTTGTTCGGCACGTTCACCCAAACGCATGATTGATCCCTTACCAAAATCTTTCTCAATCAATTTAAGAGCGTCATTCAAGGCTTTTTCACGTTCAGCCCCGAATTTTTTTGAAATTTCATCTAATTTTTTTGGTTTTTTCGCCATTCTATTCTCCTACATTCTAATAGTCTTCAGACCTATCTACTATTATATCAAAAGTTAGTCACTTAATAAAGTCTTGCGAACGAGGTTAAAGGCATGCATAACCGCAATGTGACGTACATCTGCTCGACTTCTGCCTCCAATATTAACCTTGATGACCTCAGTTCCTTGCTCTTGTGCCAAACCTATAAAGACTGTCCCAGCTGGATGTCCTTCTAGGCTATCTGGTCCTGCCACTCCAGTCAAACTAATTCCAAAATCAGACTGAGTCTTGATTCGTGCCTGCTCAGCCATCTTCTGAGCTGTAAATTCAGACACCACACCATGTTCTTCCAAATCCTTGACAGGAATATCCAACATCTTTGATTTTTCTTCCAAGCTATAAGTCACAAAACCACCCTTAAATATACTTGAAGCACCCGAAAAATCAGCCACACTAGCTTGAAAAAGACCTGCCGTCAAGCTTTCGGCAGCCGTGATGGTTTTCCCCTGTTTTTTCAGTTCCTCTACCACAATGCTGGCCAAGCTGGACTCCTCCCCATAACCATAACAAAGGTCTCGTAAAGAAAGGCCTTCAAAAGTTTGGTGACCTAAGATTTGATTTTCCAAGATATCCAGCACTTGATTCGCCTCTTCTTGGCTACTAGCTTTTGTTGACAAACGTAAGGTTACCTCTCCTGTCTTAGCATAAGGTGCCAAGGTCGGATCGGTTTGATTATCAATCAAATCAGCCAAAATCGTAACCAGCTGGCTCTCACCAATTCCAAAGAAACGAAGAACTCGGGAATACAGCTTGCTCCCTGTCATCAACTTGGGTAGAAGTTGGTTTAAGACCATAGGTTTCATTTCACTTGGCGGACCTGGAAGGACGACGTAGGTCACTCCATTGGCTTCCAAAATGCCTCCCACAGCCAACCCTGTTTCGTTTGGCAGTGGAGTCGCCCCTTCTACAATTTGAGCTTGTCTTTCGTTATTCGGTGTTCGGGCATAGTCTGGTCTCTGGGCAAAAAAGACATCCAGCTTCTCCTGCGCCCGAGGATCAAAGACTAATTCTTTTCCTAAAAATTTAGCTAGGGTTTGTTTGGTCAAATCGTCCTCCGTCGGTCCCAAACCACCTGTCAAAATCACCAGACTGCTACGTTGACTGGCAATCTCAAGCAAAGACAATAGACGAGCTTCATTGTCTCCTACAGCTGTCTGAAAATAAACATCTACCCCAATCTCAGCTAGTTTTTCCGATAAAAACTGGGCATTGGTATTGACAATCTGTCCTGTCAAAATCTCTGTTCCAACAGCAATGATTTCTGCTTTCATGTTTCCTCCTACCTATCTATTCGTATTTTTTTGAAAAAATCGCAGGAAATTTCCCACGATTCCAACTATAAATTAGATTATTCTACATCCTCTTGATTTCTTGTACTATTAATCGTACCTGTCCCCAAACCGATACCATTTTGATTTCCGAAAAGCTCTTCATATAAGACTGCATTTGTCTCTAACTCTGTCACCTTCGGTTTATCAAGTGAAGTTCTCAAGAGATTTTGGATTTCTAACAAATGGTTAGCAGTTACGATTTGATAAGATGTTCCTTGCAATTCAGCATCTTCGCCTCGTAATTGTTGGGTTTCAATCGTTTTAAATGAATCTTTATAGCCCAACAAGCTTGGAATGCTTTTCGCAGATAAATCAATATTAGTCTGCATATTAGTACTTAGGGCTTTTAAAATAGACTGATAGTGACTGATACTATCCAAACTAAGAACTTTTTCAACAACTTTTTGAATGACTTCACGCTGACGCTTCTGACGCCCGTAGTCTCCTTCTGGGTCTTGATAACGCATGCGTGAATACACAAGCGCTTCTTCTCCATTTATTGTCTGTTCTCCAACACCAATAGAAATAGTATTAAATTCTTCTTGGTCACTGATAGAGATTGGGAAACCTAGTGTATTATTAACCGTAATACCACCCACTGCATCTACTAATTGTTGCAATCCTTGCATATTGACCATAATATAGCGATCAATATGGAGGTTCATCATCTTTTGAATAGTTGAAATAGCTAATTCTGCTCCACCACCAGCATAGGCAGCGTTTAGCTTCGCTTCTTCAATACTACCATCTTTATGCTGGATTTTAGTCAGAATATCACGTTCCAAACTCAACATCGTCGTTTTCTTTGTGTGCGGATTGACGGTCAGCAAAATCATACTGTCACTATTTCCAGCCCATTGATCTGTACGCTCTACATTCCCAGTATCAACCCCCATTAACAGAATGGTCAAAGGTTCTGTTGCTTCAATAACCTTGGTTTCTTCCCCTATTTTTTTATAGGTTTTTGCCAAAGTCTCTGTACCTTGCTGATAAATAGTGTAAGCAAAAACACCTACACCCAAAACTGTCACAGCTAGAAAAGCTAGCACCATCCCAATAATTTTTTTAACCATATTTCTACTAATCTATCAGTTTACCCATTAAGTAAACATCGATAAATTTCCCTTCTTCTATATATGCTCCACGCTCTTGGCGACCTTCAATTATAAAGCCATGCTTTTGATAAAGATGAACTGCAGCTTGATTACGAGTTTGGACAGTGAGTTGAAGTCTACGAAGAATGCCACTAACCTGTGCCCACTCTACAACTTCTTCAAGTAACAAACTTCCAAGTCCATTATTCCAATATTTCTTACCAATCACAATAAAAAGATCTCCAATATGACGAACTCTCTTGCGCTGATCAGCTGTGATATTTACAAGGCCAGCAATTTTATCATTTAAAAATGCAAGTAAGGTTATCTGATTATCCGAACTAGCTTGCTTGTCGAGAAATATTTCCATCTCCTCACTGGTCAAGAGAATACCATCCCCATCTAGGCTAGTAAAATCTGTATCCAAACTCACACGATTTAAAAATGTCACTAACTCAGCAGCATCACCAGGTTCTGCTTCTCTAATGAGCAATTCATACTCCATGTTGAAGCTCCTCTAAGAGTTTTTCTGCACGCAAACCCTTTGCTTGAAAATTCAGCCTGCGACCGTCTTCTTCTTTTAGAATTTCCAATTCTAAATAAGCATCGGGTAAGGCTTCACCTAAAAGATGGCCCCACTCGATGACAGTCACGCCGCCACCAAAGAGAAATTCATCCAAATCAATAGAATCCGCATCTCCCTCAATACGGTAAACATCTAAATGATAAAGAGGAAGACGGCCCTCATATTCTCTCACGATAGTGTAGGTTGGACTCTTAATCATCTGAAAAATCTGTAATCCCTTAGCAAGGCCTTTTGTAAAGGTCGTTTTACCTGCTCCAAGTTCGCCAGTTAGAATTAAAACATCATTCTTTTCTAATAAACAGCCCAAACGCTCACCTAAGGACTGTAACTCTTCTTCGTTTTTAGTGTACATATTTCTATTATACCAAAAAGTTGTTCTTTGTCGAGATATTATCTGTGAATTCCATATTATAAATTGCAAAACTTGGACCATCTCTTCTTTTGTTCTTAAAATAGAAACAGCAAGAAGACAACTAATAAGATATCTCTCATCAAATGGCTGTAAAATGAAACTTCCCAGCGAATGACTTTGGGCACCAATAGTCCTAGAAATAGCATTCCCAAGGTAATATAAAAGGTCATGGATAATAGCATCCAAGGATTTCTGAGAAAGATTAGAATAGCTATTCCACTAATAAAACACATTTCCTTCTTACCCAAAATCTTTTTCAATCCATGTACATACTTCTGAATCGGCAGAAAAACTAACAAATCAATACCAAATAAGAAAAAGAAACTTGGTAGAAAGGCTTCCACAATCCCTTCTACGTATGTGTTTCCTACAATGATATGTTCTATGACAATTAAAGCTAAACCCAAAATGTTTACTAAGAGCAAGAGACTATACAAGAATTGTTGCTTATCTTCCTTAAAAACTGAATAAGATTGATTTCGCTGTCCACTATAGTAGTTTAGCCCTGCACCAATACTGGCAAGAAGCAACATGCCAACTAAATAATAGAAACAGTTTTGATTTAACAACAAGGACCAAGTCGATAAACTTAAACTAGAACAGCTACTAAGACCAAAAACTGTCAGCAATAACAAAACACGAATTTGCTTTTTCATTTTTTCCATCATTCTTCCTCCCTTATACTCAATGAAAATCAAAGAGCAAACTAGGAAACTAGCCGCAGGTTGCTCAAAGCACCGCTTTGAGGTTGTAGATAAGACTGACGAAGTCAGCTCAAAACACTGTTTTGAGGTTGCAGATAGAACTGACGAAGTCAGTCACCTATATAATCCAAGGCGAAGCTGACGTGGTTTTAAGAGATTTTCGAAGAGTATTACTTGCTCTTATTATAGGATAGAAATTCTCACCGTTGCTAGAATATTTCTCAACTGTCAGTTTTCTAGTCTAAAATGCAAAAAAATTTGATGCAAGTAACCCTTACATCAAACTTTTACTATTTCTCTTCAAACCAAAGTGCAATTTCTCGCTTAGCTGACTCTTCTGAATCTGAACCATGTACAACATTTTGAATAGCTTGGTTCTCTCCAGCAGCTTTTGCAAAATCACCTCGAATAGTTCCTGGTAAAGCTTCTTCTGGACGAGTCGCACCCATCATGGTCCGCCAAGTTTCGATTACTTTAGGTCCAGAAATGATACCCACCAGAACCGGTCCTGAAGTCATAAATTCACGAATCGGTGGGTAAAAACTTTGTCCAACCAAGTCCTTATAGTGCTGGTCAATCAGCTCTTCTGAAATCTGTGAACGCAACTCCAATTTTTCGATTGTAAAGCCACGTTGTTCGATGCGTTTCAACACTTCACCCACTAGTCCTCTTTTTACACCATCTGGTTTAATGATAAAAAATGTTTGTTCCATACCCGTCTCCTTTGTCAGCTTCTTTCTTTTATTTTACCACATTTCATGGAAAAACGGAGAAAGTTTTCAGAAAAGAGAAAGAGAACCCGAAGGCTCTCTCAATTCTCTTTTATTCTACTGTTTCTTCCACAGTTTCAACGACAGTATCCACAACTACTTCTGTTGTTTCTTCATTTCCTTCTTCCTCTACTGGAGGATTAAGGTATTCTTCTTCGTTGACTGCTTGTGGTTCAAGGTTACGGTAGCGAGCCATACCAGTACCAGCTGGGATGATCTTACCGATGATAACATTTTCCTTGAGACCAAGGAGATGGTCTTTCTTACCACGGATAGCCGCATCTGTAAGGACACGAGTTGTTTCCTGGAAGGAAGCAGCTGACAAGAAACTATTTGTTTCAAGTGAGGCTTTGGTAATTCCCATAAGGACTGGGCGACCAGTCGCTGGAACACCACCTGCGATAAGAACATCTTTGTTGGCATCTGTAAAGTCGTTGATATCCATGAGAGTACCCATGAGAAGGTCTGTATCCCCTGGATCCATGACACGGACTTTACGGATCATTTGACGAACCATTACCTCGATGTGTTTGTCACCGATTTCTACCCCTTGGCTACGGTAAACTTTTTGTACTTCACCGAGGAGGTAAGTTTCAACTGACAAGACATCACGTACAGCAAGGAGACGTTTTGGTTGGATAGAACCTTCTGTCAATGCTGCACCACGAGAGATTTGATCGCCAACTTCTACACGCATACGTGCTGTGAATGGTACCACATATTCGCCTTCGCCAGTTTCACCTTTAACGAAGACTTTCTTAGTACGAGTTGAAGCATCTTCTTCGATTGCTGTAACTTCCCCTTTGACTTCTGTGATGACTGCTTCCCCTTTAGGATTGCGGGCTTCAAAGATCTCTTGGACACGAGGAAGACCCTGAGTGATATCGGTATTTGAGGCAACCCCACCCGTGTGGAAGGTACGCATTGTAAGCTGTGTACCAGGTTCCCCGATAGATTGGGCAGCGATTGTACCAACTGCTTCACCAACTTCAACCGCATCACCAGTCGCCAAGTTGATACCGTAACAGTGACGGCAGACACCATGACGAGTGTTACATGTAAATACAGAGCGGATAGTCACTTCTTCAACACCAGCATTGACGATTTCACGCGCCTTGTCTTCTGTAATCAATTCATTTGGACCGATGATAACTGCACCAGTTTCTGGGTGTTTAACAGTTTTCTTAGTGTAACGACCATTGAGACGTTCTTCGAGAGACTCAATCATCTCTTTACCTTCTGTGATAGAGCGGATCAAGAGACCACGGTCAGTTCCACAGTCATCCTCACGAATGATAACGTCTTGGGCAACGTCAACCAAACGACGAGTCAAGTAACCTGAGTCGGCTGTCTTAAGGGCCGTATCAGTCATACCTTTACGGGCACCGTGAGTTGAGAAGAACATTTCGAGTACTGACAAACCTTCGCGGAAGTTTGAAAGGATTGGCAATTCCATGATACGTCCGTTCGGAGCAGCCATCAGACCACGCATACCGGCAAGCTGTGAGAAGTTTGAGATGTTACCACGGGCTCCAGAGTCCATCATCATAACGATAGGGTTCTTAGGATCTTGGTTGGCAACCAAACGTTTCTCGAGTTTTTCACGGGCAGCACGCCATTCAGCTGTAACAGCATTGTAGCGTTCGTCATCTGTGATCATACCACGACGGAATTGTTTTGTGATTTGTTCTACACGTTTGTGTGATTCTTCGATAATTTCAGCCTTGTCTTCAACGACTGGAATATCAGCAATACCTACTGTCAAACCTGCAAGAGTTGAATGGTGGTAACCGAGGTTCTTCATACGGTCAAGTAGGGCAGATGTTTCTGTCGTACGGAAACGTTTGAAGATTTCAGCGATGATATTTCCAAGGTTTTTCTTCTTGAATGGTGGATTGAGTTCAAGTCCATCGATAGCTTCCTTGATATTTCCACCTAGTGGCAAGAAGTACTTAGCCGGAACACCTTCTGTCAAGTTAGCGTTAGTTGGCTCTTGCAAGTAAGGTAGTCCTTCTGGCATGATATCGTTGAAGAGGATCTTACCTACAGTTGTAAGCAAGATTTTGTGTTTTTGCTCTTCTGTCCATGGTTTGTTCAAGCTATCTGTTGCGATACCAACACGTGAGTGGAGGTGAACATAACCATTACGGTAAGCCATGACAGCTTCGTCACGGTCCTTGAAGACCATACCTTCGCCTTCACGACCAGCTTCTTCCATAGTCAAGTAGTAGTTACCCAAAACCATGTCCTGAGATGGAGTAACAACTGGTTTACCATCTTTAGGGTTCAAGATATGCTCAGCAGCAAGCATCAAGATACGAGCTTCTGCTTGGGCTTCTTCTGAAAGTGGTACGTGGATGGCCATTTGGTCACCGTCAAAGTCGGCATTGTAGGCTTCACAGACAAGCGGGTGCAAGCGAAGGGCTTTACCGTCAATCAAGACAGGTTCAAAGGCTTGGATACCCAAACGGTGAAGGGTAGGTGCGCGGTTAAGAAGTACTGGGTGTTCTTTGATAACTTCTTCGAGGATATCCCAGATACGTTCATCTCCACGTTCTACCAAGCGTTTAGCCGCTTTAACGTTTTGAACGATATCGCGAGCAACGATTTCGCGCATAACGAATGGTTTAAAGAGCTCGATTGCCATTTCACGTGGCACACCACATTGGTACATCTTAAGAGTTGGACCAACGGCAATAACAGAACGTCCTGAGAAGTCAACACGTTTACCGAGCAAGTTTTGACGGAAGCGTCCTTGTTTCCCCTTGAGCATGTGGCTCAATGATTTCAGTGGACGGCTACCTGGCCCTGTGATCGGACGACCACGACGACCATTGTCAATCAAAGCGTCAACCGCTTCTTGAAGCATACGCTTCTCATTTTGAACGATGATACCTGGCGCGTTCAACTCAAGCAAACGAGCCAAACGGTTGTTACGGTTGATAACACGGCGGTATAGGTCGTTCAAATCAGATGAGGCAAAACGGCCACCATCCAACTGCAACATTGGACGAAGATCTGGTGGAATAACTGGAAGGATGTTGAGAATCATCCATTCAGGCTTGTTGCCAGACTTGTGAAAAGCGTCTAAAACATCCAAACGACGGATAGCTTTGACACGTTTTTGTCCAGTAGCTGTTTTTAACTCTTCTTTGAGTTCAGCAATTTCTTTTTCAAGATCTACTTGTTTCAAGAGGTCTTGGATAGCTTCGGCACCCATTTTAGCAACGAATGATCCGTAGCCATATTCACGCAAGCGCTCACGGTATTCACGCTCTGTCATGATTGATTTGTGCTCAAGTGGTGTATCCTTCGGATCGATCACCACATAAGCTGCAAAGTAGATAACTTCCTCAAGTGCACGAGGACTCATATCAAGGGTCAAGCCCATACGGCTTGGAATCCCCTTGAAATACCAGATATGAGATACAGGAGCTTTCAACTCGATGTGTCCCATACGTTCACGACGAACTTTTGTACGCGTTACTTCAACACCACAACGGTCACAAACAATCCCTCTGTAACGAATGCGTTTGTACTTACCACAAGCACATTCCCAGTCTTTTGTAGGACCAAAGATGACTTCGTCAAATAGTCCTTCACGTTCTGGTTTCAACGTACGGTAATTGATTGTTTCAGGTTTTTTGACTTCTCCATAAGACCATGAACGGACTTTACTTGGAGAAGCTAGTGTGATTTGCATACTTTTAAAACGATTTACGTCAACCACTATTTCTTCCCTTTCTATTCTAAGTGAGCTACTTATTCTTGTTCAGTAGCTTCTTCTGTTGCTTCCGCTTTTGTTTCTTTTTCAGCTTCTTCAGCTTCAAAGGCTGCTTTAGCCTCTTGGGCTGCTTTTTCGCGGGCTTTTTCAAGGTCATCTACGTGGATGACATCTTCGTCCATTCCTTCATCCAAGTCGCGAAGTTCCACTTCTTGGTCATCTTCGTCAAGGACACGCATGTCAAGACCAAGTGATTGCAATTCTTTAACAAGAACTCGGAAGGATTCTGGAACACCTGGTTTTGGAATTGGTTTTCCTTTTGTAATAGCTTCATAAGCTTTCAAACGTCCGTTGATATCGTCAGACTTGTAAGTCAAGATTTCTTGAAGGACATTTGATGCACCATAGGCTTCAAGCGCCCAAACCTCCATCTCACCGAAACGTTGTCCACCAAACTGAGCTTTACCTCCGAGTGGTTGTTGCGTAACGGTTGAGTATGGTCCGACTGAACGTGCGTGCAATTTATCATCAACCATGTGGTGAAGTTTGATCATGTACATGACACCAACTGACACACGGTTATCAAATGGTTCACCAGTACGTCCATCGTATAGGATCGTCTTAGCATCGCTATCCATACCTGCTTCCTTAACAGTTGACCAAAGATCTTCAGAACTTGCTCCGTCAAAGACTGGTGTTGCGATGTGAATACCAAGGGTACGAGCTGCCATACCAAGGTGGAGCTCCATAACCTGACCGATATTCATACGTGATGGCACCCCAAGTGGGTTCAACATGATGTCGACTGGAGTTCCGTCTGGAAGGTAAGGCATGTCTTCTACAGGAACGATACGAGATACAACCCCTTTGTTTCCGTGACGTCCGGCCATCTTATCTCCGACCTTGATCTTACGTTTTTGAGCGATGTAAACTCGAACCAGCATGTTAACACCTGATTGCAATTCATCTCCATTTGCACGTGTAAAGATCTTAACATCACGAACAACTCCATCGGCACCGTGTGGTACACGAAGGGAAGTGTCACGAACTTCACGAGATTTGTCTCCGAAGATAGCGTGCAAGAGACGCTCTTCAGCTGAAAGATCTTTTTCACCCTTAGGTGTGACTTTACCTACAAGGATATCCCCTTCTTTAACCTCAGCACCGATACGGATAATACCCATTTCGTCAAGGTCTTTAAGGGCATCTTCACCAACGTTTGGAATTTCACGAGTGATTTCTTCAGGCCCAAGCTTTGTATCGCGAGTCTCTGATTCATATTCTTCAAGGTGGACAGATGTATAAACATCGTCTTTCACCAAGCGTTCGCTCATGATAACGGCATCCTCGAAGTTGTAACCTTCCCATGTCATGTAGGCAACGATTGGGTTTTGTCCAAGCGCCATTTCTCCATTTTCCATAGAAGGTCCATCTGCGATAAAGTCGCCTTTTTCTACAAGATCACCAACTCGAACAAGGGTACGTTGGTTGTAGGCAGTACCTGAGTTTGAACGACGGAATTTTTGGATATGGTAAACATCCAATGAACCATCTTCACGACGAACTTCTACCTTGTCCGCATCCGCATAGGTAACCTTACCACCATGTTGTGCAATCACTGCAGCTCCTGAGTCATGGGCTGCTTGATATTCCATACCAGTACCAACGTAAGGTGCTTTGGGATTGATCAAAGGAACAGCCTGACGTTGCATGTTGGCACCCATGAGGGCACGGTTGGAGTCGTCGTTTTCCAAGAAAGGAATACATGCTGTCGCAACGGCAACTACCTGCTTAGGTGATACATCCATATAATCTACAACGCTAGCTGGGTACTCTTGGTTGACCCCTTGATGACGTCCCATAACTGTTTTCTCAGCAAATGTGCCATCTTCGTTAAGGCGTGAGTTAGCCTGCGCTACAGTAAATTCATCCTCTTCATCGGCAGTCAACCAAACGATTTCGTTAGTTACTTTGCCTGTTTCACGGTCAACCTTACGATATGGTGTTTGAACAAAACCATATTTGTTCAAGTGTCCGTATGAAGACAAGTTGTTGATCAAACCGATGTTCGGTCCTTCAGGTGTCTCGATTGGACACATACGACCATAGTGAGTGTAGTGCACGTCACGTACTTCATATCCTGCACGGTCACGTGTCAAACCACCAGGTCCTAAGGCTGACAAACGACGTTTGTGAGACAACTCAGAAAGAGGGTTGTGCTGGTCCATGAACTGTGACAACTGTGATGAACCAAAGAATTCTTTAACCGCAGCTGTTACAGGACGGATGTTGATAATTTGTTGTGGTGTTAAGACTTCATTGTCCTGAACAGACATACGTTCACGGACATTACGTTCCATACGAGAAAGTCCTAGACGTACTTGGTTAGCAAGTAATTCACCAACAGCACGGATACGACGGTTCCCAAGGTGGTCGATATCATCCACACGACCAATACCTTCAGCCAAGTTGAGGAAGTAGCTCATCTCAGCCAAGATATCCGCAGGAGTTACGATGCGAACCTTGTCATCTGGATTAGCATTACCGATAATAGTTACAACACGGTCTGGATCAGTTGGTGCAACAACCTTGAATTTTTGAAGAACAACTGGTTCTGTTACTACAGCAGCATCATTTGGAATGTAGACAATCTTGTTCAAGTCGCCATCCAAATGACTTTCGATACTTTCAATAACGCTACGAGTCATAACTGTCCCAGCTTCCACCAAGATTTCACCAGTTTCAGGATCTACCAATGGCTCTGCAATGGTTTGGTTGAGCAAACGTGTTTTAACATTGAGTTTTTTATTGATTTTGTAACGACCAACAGCTGCCAAATCATAGCGACGTGGATCAAAGAAACGTGCCACAAGCAAGCTACGTGAGCTTTCAGCAGTCTTAGGCTCACCCGGACGAAGGCGTTCGTAAATTTCTTTCAAAGCTTCGTCTGTACGAGAGTCCATTGGGTTCTTGTGAATATCTTTTTCAACAGTATTACGAACCAATTCGCTATCACCAAAGATATCAAAGATTTCATCATCACCTGAGAAACCAAGAGCACGAACCAAGGTTGTAAATGGAATCTTACGAGTACGGTCGATACGAGTATAGGCGATGTCTTTTGAGTCGCTTTCAAGCTCTAACCAAGCTCCACGGTTAGGGATAACAGTCGAACCGTAGCCCACTTTACCGTTTTTGTCTACTTTATCATTAAAGTAAACACCTGGAGAACGCACCAACTGTGATACGATGATACGCTCACCACCATTGATGATGAAGGTCCCCATCTCAGTCATGATTGGGAAGTCCCCAAAGAAGACTTCCTGAGTCTTGATTTCACCAGTTTCTTTGTTAATCAAGCGGAAGGTTACAAAGATAGGTGCTGAGTAGCTTGCATCGTGGATACGTGCTTCCTCTAGCGTGTATTTTGGTTCTTTGATCTCATAGCCTACAAACTCCAACTCCATTGTGTCTGTGAAGTTTGAAATTGGCAATACATCTTCAAATACTTCCTTAAGACCGTGATCTAGGAAATCTTTGAATGAATCTGTTTGAATTTCAATCAAATTTGGTAAGTCAAGAACTTCTTTGATTCTTGAAAAACTACGACGGGTACGATGTTTCCCGTATTGAACGTCATGTCCTGCCAAGATGATTCTCCTTTAAAATAAAGTTTCAAGCCTAGTCGTCTAGGCCTTTGATTATCGTCAAAAGGTTGTAAACCTTCTATCACCTTATCCCCCTTAACTAATTTTCAGAATTTTTAAATCTTTGTTACAAACACTAAAAAACCTGAAAAAAAGCACAAAAAGAGCAGCTAAATCTGACTTTTGTAAGAAGATTTAACTGCTGTGAGCCTTGTCTGGACAATATTTCAGACAAAACCTACGACAAATGATTTTTTATATTATACCCTATTCAGCTAGATTTTTCAAGGGGATTGACGATTTTTTAACAAAATCTTTTCCTATGAAAAAGACTGGCTAAATCGTAGCAAAATCTGTTGCGTTTTTTTCTTTTATTTCAATTTTAGGAAAACGCTTGCATATTGTTTTACTAAGTGCTATACTGATAAAGAATTTCATTTGATAGGATAATGATTATGAGAAAAACACCGTCTCACACTGAGAAAAAAATGATCTACAGCATCCGTTCCCTCAAGAATGGAACTGGTTCTGTCCTTATTGGAGCAAGCCTTGTCCTACTTGCTATGGCTACACCAACTATCTCAGCCAACGAAAACACAACAGCTAGTACAGAAGCGCCGAACACTATTGTTCAACCAACTACTGATACAGCAGTTAACCCTGGTAAGAAGGAAAGTGATATTTCTTCACCTAAAAATACAAACGCTTCCCTAGAGAAAACAGAAGAAAAACCTACAACAGAAACACCAACTCCTGCTGCAACTCCAGCCGATTCAGCCCCATAAACCGGGCAAGATCGTTCAAATGAGCCAACTACTTCTACGAATCCAGTAACAACTGAAACTAAGGCAGAAGAGCCAATCGAAGACAACTACTTCCGTATCCATGTTAAAAAACTTCCTGAGGAAAACAAGGATGCTCAAGGACTATGGACTTGGGACGATGTTGAAAAACCATCTGAAAATTGGCCAAACGGAGCCTTGTCCTTCAAGGATGCCAAAAAAGATGACTACGGTTATTACCTAGATGTCAAATTAAAGGGAGAACAAGCCAAAAAAATTAGCTTCCTCATCAATAATACAGCTGGGAAAAATCTAACTGGCGATAAATCGGCCGAAAAACTGGCACCAAAGATGAATGAGGCTTGGTTGGATCAAGATTACAAGGTTTTCTCTTACGAACCACAACCTGCAGGGACTGTTCGCGTCAACTACTACCGCACGGATGGCAACTATGACAAGAAATCTCTCTGGTACTGGGGAGATGTGAAAAATCCAAGTAGCGCTCAATGGCCTGACGGAACAGACTTTACGGCTACAGGTAAATACGGTCGCTATATCGACATTCCTCTTAAGGACGCCGCCAAAGAATTCGGCTTTTTATTACTTGATGAGAGCAAACAAGGAGACGACGTGAAAATCCGTAAAGAAGATTATAAATTCACAGATTTGAAAAATCATAGCCAAATTTTCCTAAAAGACGATGATGAATCGATTTACACAAACCCATACTATGTGCACGATATCCGCATGACTGGTGCTCAACACGTAGGAACTTCTAGCATTGAAAGTAGTTTTTCAACACTTGTCGGTGCTAAAAAAGAGGATATCCTCAAGCACTCTAACATCACTAATCACCTAGGAAACAAAGTAGCTATTACTGATGTCGCAATCGATGAAGCTGGTAAGAAAGTGACCTACAGCGGAGACTTCTCTGATACAAAACACCCTTATACCGTTAGCTACAATTCCGACCAATTCACTACCAAAACAAGCTGGCGCCTGAAAGATGAGACTTACAGTTATGATGGCAAACTTGGAGCTGACCTAAAAGAAGAAGGAAAACAAGTTGATTTGACCCTCTGGTCTCCAAGTGCTGATAAGGTTTCTGTCGTTGTCTACGACAAGAATGACCCTGAAAAAGTGGTTGGAACTGTCGCTCTTGAAAAAGGGGAAAGAGGAACTTGGAAACAAACTCTAGATAGCACAAACAAACTAGGCATCACAGATTTCACTGGATACTATTATCAATACCAAATCGAGCGTCAAGGTAAAACTGTTCTTGCACTCGATCCTTACGCTAAGTCCCTCGCCGCTTGGAATAGTGACGATGCCAAGATTGACGATGCCCATAAAGTGGCTAAAGCTGCCTTTGTAGATCCAGCTAAACTATGCCCACAAGACTTGACTTATGGTAAGATTCACAACTTCAAGAGTCGAGAAGACGCCGTTATATACGAAGCTCATGTGCGTGACTTCACTTCAGATCCTGCCATTGCAAAAGACTTGACCAAACCATTTGGTACCTTTGAAGCCTTTATTGAAAAACTAGACTACCTCAAAGACTTAGGGGTAACCCATATCCAGCTCCTTCCAGTCTTGTCTTACTACTTTGTCAATGAATTGAAGAACCATGAACGCTTGTCCGACTATGCTTCAAGTAACAGTAACTACAACTGGGGATATGACCCTCAAAACTACTTCTCCTTGACTGGTATGTACTCAAGTGATCCTAAGGATCCAGAAAAACGTATCGCAGAATTTAAAAAACTCATCAACGAGATCCATAAACGTGGTATGGGTGCTATCTTAGACGTAGTTTACAACCATACTGCCAATATCGATATCTTTGAAGACCTTGAGCCAAACTACTACCACTTCATGGACGCAGACGGAACACCTCGTACTAGCTTTGGTGGTGGTCGTCTAGGAACAACCCACTACATGTCCAAACGTGTCTTGGTTGACTCTATCAAGTATCTGGTTAATACCTACAAAGTAGATGGTTTCCGTTTCGATATGATGGGAGATCATGATGCAGCTTCTGTCGAAGAAGCTTACAAGGCTGCACGCGCCCTCAATCCAAATCTTATCATGCTAGGTGAAGGCTGGAGAACCTATACTGGTGATGAAAATACGCCTGTACAACCTGCTGACCAGTCTTGGATGAAGAAAACTGATACTGTCGCTGTCTTTTCAGATGACATCCGTAACAATCTCAAATCTGGTTATCCAAACGAAGGCCAACCTGCCTTTATCACAGGTGGAAAACGCGATATCAATACCATCTTTAAAAATCTCATTGCTCAACCTACTAACTTTGAAGCAGACAGTCCTGGAGATGTAATCCAGTATATCGCAGCCCATGATAACTTGACCCTCTTTGACATCATTGCCCAGTCTATCAAAAAAGACCCAAGCAAGGCGGAAAACTACGCTGAAATCCATCGTCGTTTGCGACTTGGAAATCTCATGGTCTTGACTGCCCAAGGAACTCCGTTTATCCACTCTGGTCAGGAATACGGACGCACCAAACAATTCCTAGACCCAGCCTACAAGACTCCTGTTCCAGAGGATAAGGTTCCAAACAAGTCTCACTTATTGCGTGACAAGGACGGCAAGCCATTTGTCTATCCTTACTTTATCCATGACTCTTACGACTCTAGTGATGCTGTCAACAAGTTTGATTGGATCAAGGCTACAGATGGCAAAGCATATCCTGAAAATGTCAAGAGCCGTGACTACATGAAAGGATTGATCGCCCTTCGTCAATCTACAGACGCCTTCCGACTCAAGAGTCTACAAGATATCAAAGACCGTGTCCGCCTCATTACTGTTCCTGAAAAAGATGGAATTGAAGCAGAGGACTTGGTCATTGGCTACCAAATCACTGCTCCAAATGGAGATATATATGCAGTCTTTGTCAATGCGGATGAAAAAGCTCGCGAATTTACTCTAGGAACAGCATTTGCTCACTTGAGAAAGGCTGAAGTCCTGGCAGATGAAAACCAAGCAGGACCAGTAGGGATTGCCAACCCGAAAGGACTTGAATGGACTGAAAAAGGCTTGAAATTAAACGCCCTTACAGCTACTGTCCTTCGAATTGCTCAAGGCGGCGCCATTGTTGCCCCAGCTGTAGAAGAAAAACCAGAATTTGACCTTTCCAGCTTAAAACAAGAACAAAATCAAAATAATGTCCAAGACAATATTTCAGACCGAGTAGACAAACCTGAACATCAAGATCCAGCTCCACAAGCTAAACCTAACTCTACTAAACCAAATGCAAAAGTAGCTGATGCAAAAGATACACCTAACCAAGCTACAACTGATTCACAAGCAACACAACCAGCTCAAACAGCACAACCATCATCTGTAAGTGAAGCTGTTCAAAACGAATCGGTAGACAACTCTATCAAGGAAAATATAGCTGCTCCCCTAGCTAAACAAGCTGAACTTCCAAATACAGGAACCAAAAACGATAACAAACTCCTGCTTTCAGGAATCAGTATCCTTGCCCTTCTAGGTCTTGGTTTCTTACTAAAAAACAAAAAAGAGAACTAATACTCAATGAAAATCAAAGAACAAACTAGGAAACTAGCTGCAGACTGTACTTGAGTACGACAAGGCGACGTTGACGTGGTTTAAAGAGATTTTCGAAGAGTATAAACTAGCCCTCCTATAGAAAAATCCCCCGAGCCTCAACGCACGGGGGATTGATTTTCCCCTGATAATCCTATCTATCAAATCATATATTCCACACTATAGGTCGCATCCGAAAGGATTCGTGCCAAAAATTGCTTGGTTCGTTCTTCTTTTGGACGACTAAAGAATTCATGAGCATTATTTTCTTCAACAATCTTCCCACCATCCATAAAAATGACATGATTGGCTACATCTCTGGCAAAGCCCATCTCATGAGTCACTACTACCATAGTAACCCCTTCTTTTGCTAACTGTTTTAAAACATCCAAAACATCCCCTACCAACTCTGGATCCAAGGCTGACGTTGGCTCATCTAATAAAATGACCTCTGGTTTCACAGCAATTGCACGAGCTATACCGATTCGTTGTTGCTGGCCTCCAGAAAGTTGAGATGGATAGTAATCCTTATAAGCCAGTAAACCAACTTTTTCTAAGGCTGCTTCCGCACGTTTGATTGCCTCTTCCTTAGGAATTTTCCGAGCAATAATCAAGCCCTCTAAAATATTCTCCAAGGCTGTTTTATTGGCAAATAAATTATAATGTTGAAAAACAAAAGCGGTCTTTTGGCGAATTTCCAAGATATCTTTTTTAGTCAATTTGCCAAGGTCGTAGTCTTTGTCAGCAAGTTTCAAAGAACCACTATCAGCCTTTTCTAAATGATTGAGACATCTGAGAAAAGTCGTTTTTCCTGATCCAGATGGCCCCAAGATTACAACCACATCCCCTTGGTTGACCTTGAGATTAACATCTTCTAGGACTTGTCTGTCTCCAAATTTTTTTGCAACATGTTCTACTTGTAACATTGTCTCCTCCTATGCTAAACCTGTACTGGACGCTACTTGTCCCTTTTCTCTTCGAATATAGCGTTTCTCTAAGATTGAAAATCCCCACTGAATCAATCCGCAAATAAGAATGTACTGTAAAAAGATCACAAAATAAGATTCAAAATACTGATAACCATAAGAGGCTTCAACACGGGCAATGGCTGTAATATCCTTAATGGTCATCACAAAGACCAAAGAGGTTCCTTTTACAATATTGATGACTAGATTAGCCAGATTGGGCAGCGCCGACCGCAAGGCCTGTGGAAAAACAATCCTCACATAGGCCTGCCTATTGCTCAATCCAATCGCTTGTGCAGCTTCTAATTGTCCCTTATCCACAGTCAAAATAGCCGAACGTAAGATTTCTGATAAACTACCTGTTGTCATCAAGCTATAGATAATAAAAGCATAATAGATGGGATTGAGTTTAAAGATGTCAACATCACTTCCTATGCTTTTGAGAAATTGATTGAGCAAGCTGGGAAACAAACTATAGAAGAAAAGAATCAGTAAAATCGGAGGTGTCGCTCTTATAAAAGCTAGATACACGAGGGAGAATGTTCGAACACCTTTTACTTTATATATTTGCCCCAGCGCTAAAAACAAGGCTGGTACAAAACTTAAGACCATGGCTACAATCATAATAATCAAGGTGGTCGGTACCCCTTTTAAGGTCTCTAAAAAGGTTTTTGCAATATAGTCTAAATCCATATCCTATCTCCCTTTCGTTTCCAAAGATTTTTCTAACAAGCGACTCAAGAAGGAAACAGCCAAGGCTACACTCCAATAAAGAATGGCAACCGCTGTATAGGTTTCAAGAGAGTAATTCCCCAAATTGCGACTGATTAAGAGATTGCCAGCCCCCATGACATCTACAAAACCAATCGTATAAGCTAGGGCAGCGTCTCGCATCAAATTTAGAATAGCGGTCGTCATATTTGGAAGAGCCACTTGAAATGCCTGTGGAAAAATGATTCTCCAGAATGTCTGACTAGGTGTCAGACCAATACTGACTCCAGCTTCCATCTGACCTTTTGGAATTGCCTGATAAGACGCCTTAAACACTTCTGCAATGGTAGCCGCAAACAGCAAGACCATGGTAAATAATACGAAGATCGTTTTAGACCAGTTATTGATATCTAAATTCAACCACCATTTTAAAAATTCAGGTAAACCATAAAAAACTAAAAACAGTAAGACAATGGGGGGAGTACAGCGAAGAGTGAAAATATAGCTCTTAGAAAGACCTGCAAAAGTCTTATCTTCTCCCACTTGAGTCCAAGCCAATAGACCACCGAAAATGGAACCAAGGATTGTAGTAAAAAAGAGAATGGACAAGGTCATAGGAAGAGCCTGCCATAAGGTGGGTAAAAATTGGAACACTCTTGAAAAATCATATGAAACCATGTAAACCTCTTTCTAACATGCCTGATTGCTTATCTAATCTTTATCAACGTAACTAAAGACATCTTCGTCAAAGTATTTTTGAGAAAGTTTAGCTAAAGTACCGTCTTCTTTTAATTCTTTAATAGCTTTTTCATATTCTTTAGCAAACTTCTCGCCCTTTTCATCACGGTGAATCAATGGATAGGTTGGAATTCCTTTATAAGGGAACCAGCTAAGTTTGTCCACATATTGGTGGTAAGAACCATCCTCAGCTGTCACTGCTTTTTCAAAAGAAAGCTTGATATCAAAGAAGGCATCGTAACGTCCTTCTAAAACCCAAGCATAAGCATCTGCCACTTTGAAAGATTCAGCAGCTGTCAACTCAATCGGTGTATCCTTGTGCTTCTCATTATAACTATTGATGACATTCCACTGGGCATTTTGAGGAGAGATTGGTACTAATTTTCCTTTATTTTTGGCAAAATCATCAATATTCTTATATTTGGCTTCATCTTCTTTTCTGACAGTAAAACCAATAATGCTGGCACCTACTGGTTCAGATGGAATGATGAATTTTTTAGCCCGTTCATCTGTGTACCAAGCACCTTTTGTCCCAATATCGTACTTGCCAGACTCAAGTCCGATCAAGAGATCATCATCACTAGTTCCTGTATACTCAAATTTATAATCTGCTAATTTCTCATCAACCGCCTTTAAAACAGCGACTTCATAACCATCTGATTCCCCTTTTTCGTCAATAAAATCATAAGGGACATAGTTTTGGGTATGGGCAACCTTCAAAGTTGTCACTTGTCCAGATGAAGCTGCATCTGCACCTTTAGCAGAGGCTCCTGCCAAAGTTCTACCAATAATTGTTGCTCCAAGCACTGCCACAACCGCAACCCCACCAATAATCCATGTTTTCTTACTCATATTTTTCTCCTTTATTTAGCTAATGCTTCTCTCACCCACTGGATACGCTCCACTGCAATATCGCTCGGAATGGTACAATCTGCTCCAAGTATGAGGCCATCTTTTCCTGTTTCTTCTATCAAGCGTTTGGTTTCAGCTTGAATTTCTTCCTTACTGCCTCGATATAGAAGGCCATCTTTTCCGTTTTCAAATCCTCCCAAAACAGTACGCCCCTTGAAAATCTCACGACCTTCTTTTAGACTAATCCCTTCTGGACCAACTGCCCAGTTAAAAACATGAGCTGGATAGTCAGCGAAGATATGGATATCGTTTCGAGCTCCTTCATAGCCACAGACGTGAAGGATATTGAGCCCGCCAACCGATTTAGCTGCATTTAAAACGGTCAGTTCACTAGGCGCAATAATCTCCTGATAATCTTCAACAGAAACACGCGCATCCTGAATGCTTTGCACACTGAGATAGATACCGTCTGCCCCTGCATCTCTAATAATAGCTTGACTCAAGCTCGCGATATCTTGCGCAATCACATCGAGGACTTTTTTTAATTTCTGAGGATCTTGAACTAAGAAATCTGCAATGAGATCATCTCCACCAGACACTTCTCCAAGCAACCATTTGAGGTAGGTCACAGGAGCAAATATATTGTAAATAGCAACAATATCTTCCGTAAACTCCTGCTTAATCTTCTTCACCAATTCTACTTGCTCTCTAATCCACGGATGATCTTCACCCAGAGGTTGAATCTCTGCCAACTCTTGGAGTGACTTCCCTTTACCGATAACTGGATTTGGATAAGCAAAATAGCCATCACTCATCAACTTGATAAAGTCTGGATTTAGTTCACGGATAAAACGTTTGTGACCTTGTATGTTCTTTTCAATAATCACAGGATTTGAAAACCCCTTTAACCATTCCTCTTCTGATGTAAAGTGGTGCCAAAAACCAACTGGCACACGATCAACTACTTCTCCTCTAAATGCTTTTAAAACCCATTCTCTTTTTTCTGACATCTCTATTCTCCGTTTCTTTCTTTTTCAACTAATAAAACACTGGCAATATCATTGGTTTGAATAAAAGGAAGACTTCCTTTCTGAAAATCCTGAATTCCATGACATCTCGGCCCTTCCTTACAAGTCAATCCCTTGCTAAGACTGATCACAAGTAAGATTACAAAGCCGAGGACCATCCCCGCCAATAGCCACTTTTTTCTTTTCATAAGGCCCTCCTATTATAGAACAGCAGCCTGACGAATCCAGTCCAATCTTTCTAATTCAAAGTCATCTGGAACTGTGCAATCCGCTCCAAGAAGGACTCCTCTAGTCCCAGCCTCAGCTAACAATCGTTTAGTTTCCTCTTGTAGTTCAGCCTTGCTACCTCCATAAAGCAGGCTCTGCTTCCCATTTTCAAAACCACCCAAGACCGCTTTGCCATGAAATAGCTCCTGACCTTGAGGCAAACTGACTGCTTCATGGTGGGTTGCCCAGTTGAAAACCTGGGCTGGATAATCTTTGAAAATAGTCACATCGTTACTGGCGCCTTGGAAAACGCAGATATGCAGGATATTTACCCCGCCTACCTGATTAGCAGCTTCTAAAACTTTTATGTCGCTTGGCTCAATATAGGTCTGATACAATTCTGCTGTGATGCGCTCATCCTGAATTTCTTGTGTACTGAGGTAAATCCCATCTGCTCCACCACCCTGAATGATTGCCTTGGTTAGGATAGCGATATCCTCAGCTATCACACCTAAAATCTCCCTGAATAGCTCTGGATTTTCAAGAAAAAGATCTGCAACCTCCTTATCACCTCTAGAAGTTTCTGTACGAAACCAACGTTTCAGGTAGGAAATCGGAGAAAAGATATTGTAGAATGAAGCAATCTCCTCAGTGAAGGTTGCGCGAATGGCTTGTACCACTTCTACTTGTTGCTGAATCCAAGGATGGTTTTCACCAATTGACTCAATAGAAGCCAACTCCTGAACACTTGAGACCAACGGACTATAGACATTACTTGGATAAATGAAAAAGCCGTCACTCATCATTTTGACAAAATCAGGATGAATTCTTTCAATGTATTTCCGATGTCCCTCTACACTTTTTTGAAAGATACGTGGATTATTTAGACCTTGTCCTTTTTCCTCCAGTGTTACAAAATGAAACCAAAAGCCAACAGGAACCCGTTCCACCTCTTCTCCTCGGATGGCTCTAAAAACTAGTTCTCTTTTACTTGTCATACTTTTCTCCTTCCATTTGGATTGAAACCATCTTACCACTCCTTTTCGCCTTTTCCCAATATATATTGACTATCGACTTGATTGAGATTATTTATATCAATAACGAAAAGAATCTCTGAAAAGCTTGATTTTACTAGCTTTTCAGAGATTCTTTTCTATTTATTGATTTTTAAAATAGTTGTTATATAGATTTTTTATCAGTTTGATTAGTATTTTTTATTAAGCCTCTTTCATGGCAAAGTAAGCCCGTACTTTTGGAGCCACTTGCGTGCCGAAGAGTTCAATAGCTCTCAGAACTTGATCATGAGGCATGGAGCCAAGCGGTAGGTAGAGCATGAAGCGATCCAAACCTAAATCCTCAATCATGCGAATTAATTTTTCTGCCACCTGATCTGGATTGCCCACAAACATGGCGCCATTTGGTCCTACCTGCTCCAAATATTGCTCATAACGCAATTCCTGCCAATGCGGGCGGTCTTTGGAAATAGCATCCACCACTTGCTTAGTAGGATGGAAATAATCTTTCACCGCCTGCTCGCCATCTTCAGCAATCCAACCCCAAGAATGAGCCCCAACCTTTAGCTCATGGCTGGCATGACCCGCTTCGCTCCCAATCTCACGATAAGCCTGAATCAACTTTTTAAAATAACGTGGATTACCACCAATAATGGCATATACAATCGGTAGACCTGCCTGAGCAATCTTCACTGTTGATTCGACATGACCACCTGTCGCTATCCACAAGGGTAATTTGTCCTGAACTGGACGGGGATAGACTTCTTTGCCAGAAATCGTTTGGGTCAATCGACCTTGCCAGTCTAGTTTTGTCTTTTCATTGACTAACTGGAGCAAGTCTAATTTCTCATCAAAGAGGGCTTCGTAGTCTTTCAAATCATATCCAAACAAGGGAAAAGATTCCGTGAAAGAACCCCTCCCAGCCATAATCTCCGCTCGTCCATTTGACAAAGCATCGATAGTAGCATATTGTTGGAACAAACGAATAGGGTCCATACTTGAGAGAATGCTGACTGCACTGGTCAAACGGATTTTCTTGGTATTGACTGCCCCAGCTGCCAGGATAATTTCTGGCGCAGATACCGCAAAGTCTTCCCGATGGTGCTCGCCAATCCCATACACGTCCAAACCAACCTTGTCAGCTAGTTCAATCTCTGTCATCAACTGGCGAATACGTTCAGCATGACTGTAAGCCCGCCCAGTCCCTTCTAGCTACGTTGTTTCCCCAAATGTTGAAATTCCCAATTCTACCACTATGATTCCCCCTGTCTATTTCTGCCCTTCAATTTGAAAAATTATTCTAACACGAATCTTGACTACAAGCAACCGATTTGCTCACAAGAAAAAGCCTAGATAACTAGACTTTTTTAGCTTATTCTACCGTTACTGATTTAGCGAGGTTACGTGGTTTGTCCACATCAAGTCCACGGTGGAGTGTTGCGAAGTAAGCGACCAATTGCGTTGGTACGACCATTGAAATTGGTGAGAGGTATGGATGTACAGTCGTAAGGACGATATCATCTGTCTCTTTAGCTACATTCTCTTCTGCAATAGTGAGGACTTTGGCACCACGGGCTGCCACCTCTTGAATATTGCCACGAGTGTGATTAGCAAGAACTGGATCTGACAAGAGCGCTAAGACAGGCGTTCCTTCTTCAATCAAGGCAATAGTTCCGTGTTTGAGTTCTCCTGCCGCAAAGCCTTCACACTGGATATAAGAAATCTCTTTAAGTTTGAGACTTGCTTCCATGGCTACATAGTAATCTTGACCACGTCCGATATAAAAGGCGTTGCGTGTTGTTTCAAGAAGCTCACGGACTTTAGCATCAATTAGTTCTTTCTCTGAAAGAGTTGATTCGATAGACTGAGCTACGATTGACAACTCATGAACCAAATCAAAGGCTTGTGCTTTAGCATTTCCATTTGCTTCACCGACTGCTTTTGCAAGAAAGGCAAGGACTGCGATTTGCGCTGTATAAGCCTTGGTTGATGCCACGGCAATTTCAGGGCCTGCATGAAGGAGCATGGTATGGTTGGCTTCACGAGAAAGAGTTGAACCTGGGACGTTTGTCACTGTCAAGCTTGGGATTCCCATTTCATTAGCCTTGACCAAAACCTGACGGCTATCCGCTGTTTCACCAGACTGACTGATAAAGATGAAGAGTGGTTTCTTGCTGAGAAGTGGCATACCGTAGCCCCATTCAGATGAGATTCCAAGTTCAACTGGCGTATCTGTCAATTCTTCCAACATCTTCTTAGAAGCAAATCCTGCGTGGTAAGATGTTCCAGCTGCAAGGATGTAGATGCGATCTGCATCTTGAACAGCCTTGATGATAGCTGGGTCTACGACAACTTGACCAGCCTCATCTGTGTAGGCTTGAATGAGCTTACGCATAACCGTTGGTTGCTCATCGATTTCCTTGAGCATGTAGTAAGGGTAAGTTCCCTTACCGATATCAGACAAGTCAAGCTCCGCAGTGTAGCTAGCACGCTCACAACTGTTGCCATCATAGTCTTGAACTTCCACGCTATCAGCCTTAACGATGACCAACTCTTGGTCATGGATTTCCATGTATTGGTTGGTTTCACGAATCATAGCCATAGCATCTGAGCAGACCATGTTATAGCCTTCCCCAAGACCAATCAAAAGTGGTGATTTGTTCTTGGCCACGTAGATGACATCTGGATTTTCAGAGTCGATTAAGGCAAAGGCATATGAACCACGGATGATGTGAAGAGCTTTTTTGAAAGCTTCAAGCACTGACAAGCCGTCTTCTTCTGCAAATTTTCCAATCAAGTGAACAGCGATTTCTGTATCTGTTTGTCCCTTGAAGTGGTGACCTGCAAGGTATTCTTCCTTAATTTCAAGATAGTTTTCGATCACCCCATTGTGGACTAATACAAAACGTCCTGTCTCAGAGCGATGTGGGTGAGCGTTATCTTCTGTTGGTTTCCCATGAGTGGCCCAACGAGTATGTCCGATACCAGTTGTTCCCTCAACCTCAGCTGTCTTGGCAGACAATTCTGCGATACGACCAACTGCTTTCACCAAATGGCTTTCAGCACCACCTAGAACAAAAATTCCAGCCGAATCATAACCACGGTATTCGAGCTTTTCAAGCCCTTGAATCAAAATATCAGTTGCATTTGTGTTTCCAACAACACCAACAATTCCACACATAGTATATACGACACAGACAAGCTGTGCTTTCTCCTTAAAATTGGTATAGTCTAATTCCTCTTTTATAGAATCAGCAAAAACAGTATATACTTGTTTCTTTCACTTGTCAATAGTAAAAATTGGTATAGTTAATATCAACTTTTTGTAACCAAAAAACTCTGACTAATTATAATAATCAGTCAGAGCCCTTTTTAAAATCCATTATGATCACTTAATTCCTTGAACCAGTGGCCTGATTTCTTCAGACGACGTTCTTGCGTTTCCAAGTCTAGTTCAACCAAACCGTAGCGATTTTTATAGCTGTTGAGCCATGACCAGCAATCAATAAAGGTCCAAATCAAGTAACCCTTACAATTGGCTCCGTCTTCAATAGCACGGTGCAGTTCACGAAGATGACCTTTTACAAAGTCAATACGATAATCATCTTGAATCATCCCATCTTGACGGAATTTTTCCTCTCCTTCAACACCCATGCCATTCTCAGTCAAGATCCACTCAATATTGCCATAATTTTCCTTGATATTTTGGGCAATGTCATAAATCCCTTGCTCATAAATCTCCCAGCCACGGTGAGGATTGATTTTACGTCCGGGCATCACATAAGGCTCATAAAAATGTTCTGGTAAGAGTGGACTCTCTGGATGCTTAGCAAATCGAGGCGCCATAACACGCAAAGGTTGATAGTAGTTGACACCGAGAAAGTCCACTGTATTGTCACGAATGAACTCCAACTCCTCCTCTGTAGCATCTGGCAAGAGACCATGTTCATGCAAGATTTCTACCAACTCCTGTGGATAAGTCCCCAAAACAGACGGATCTAAGAAAGATTGGGCCTGAAAAAGGTCCGCAATACGAGCAGCTTTGACATCAGCAGGATGCTGGCTACGTGGATAAGCCGGTGTCAAGTTTAAAACAATCCCAATCTTGGAATCAGGCAAAAGTTCATGACAGGCCTTGACTGCCCGACTGCTAGCCAATTGTGTATGATAGGCTACTTTAACTGCTGCCTCAGCATCCACCTTATGTGGATAATGGGCATCGTAAAAATAGCCAAATTCTACAGGAACGATGGGCTCGTTAAAGGTAATCCATTGATCCACTAAATCTCCATAAGTCTCAAAACAAAAACGAGCATAGTCTTCATAGGCTGAGACCGTCGCCTTATTTTCCCAACCATCACCATCTTCTTGAAGGGCAAAAGGCAGATCAAAGTGATAGAGATTGACTAAAAGACGAATCCCCTTAGCCTTAATAGCCTCAAAGACCTTACGATAGAAATCCACACCCTGAGGATTGACTTTCCCACAGCCTTGTGGAAAAATCCGTGACCACTGGATAGAAGTCCGAAAGGCCGTGTGACCAGTTTCCAACAAGAGTTCGATATCCTTTTCCCAGTTTTCATAAAAGGTCGATGTCTTATCTGGACCAATCCCATTATAGTAACGATTTGATTCCACTTGGTACCAATAATCCCAGAGATTATCTCCCTTACCGTCACCAGCTACACGTCCTTCTGTCTGCGGTCCAGAAGTAGAGGATCCCCAGACAAAATCCTTTGGAAATCTTAGCATATATTTACCTCTTTATCTACTCAGACTCTTCGAAAATCTCTTCAAACCACGTCAGCGTCGCCTTGCCGTAAGTATAGGTAACTGACTTCGTCAGTCTTATCTACAACCTCAAAGCAGTGCTTTGAGCTGACTTCGTCAGTTCTATCCACAACCTCAAAACACTGTTTTGAGCAGCCTGCGGCTAGCTTCCTAGTTTGCGCTTTGATTTTCATTGAGTATCATTTTTCCCATTATATAGAAAAAACAAGGCAAAAACTAGTTACATTTTTGTCTTGTTTTTCTTCTGATTATAGATTTTATTTATTTGTTAATATTTCAAGAGTTTCAAGCAAGTTATCCGCGTGAACTTCGATCGTATCACCTGTCGCTTTAATCTTGACTTCTACGATGCCATCAGCTGCTTTTTTACCTACAGTGATACGGATTGGAAGACCAATCAAGTCACTATCGCTAAATTTAACACCGACACGCTCATTACGGTCATCTGTCAAGACTTCGTAACCAGCGCCCATCAAGCTTGCTTCAAGCTTTTCTGTCAAGGCTTGCGCTTCTTCATCCTTGACATTGACAGTGATCAAGTGCACATCAAATGGTGCCAATTCTTTAGGGAAGTTGATTCCCCAAGCGTAACGGTATTCACCTTTTGGCGTTTTGTTAACAAAGAGGCGAGCATGTTGCTCCATAACAGCTGAGAGGAGACGGCTAACACCGATACCGTAACATCCCATGATGATTGGCACAGCGCGGCCATTTTCATCCAAAACATCTGCTCCCATGCTTGCTGAATAGCGAGTGCCGAGTTTGAAGATGTGACCAATTTCGATACCACGCGCAAAGTTAAGAACTCCTTGTCCGTCTGGAGAAATTTCACCCTCACGAACTTCACGGATATCCACATATTCTGCAGTAAAATCACGACCTGGATTCACACCAGTCAAGTGGTAGCCATCTTCGTTAGCACCCACAACTGCATTGCGAACATCTTGCACCTTACGGTCTGCAATGAGTTTAACATTCTCTGGCAAACCAACTGGACCAAGTGAACCAAATCCCGCTTGAACAACATTTGCTACTTCTTCTTCGCTAGCAACGTCAAAGAAATCTGCTCCCAAGTGATTTTTCAACTTAACTTCGTTGAGTTGGTCATTTCCAACTAGAAGGGCTGCAACAAGCTCACCATCTGCCATGTAGAAGAGGGTTTTAATCGTTTGTTCTTCTGGGACCTTGAGGAAGGCTGCAACTTCATCGATTGATTTAACATCTGGTGTTGCAACGCGAGTAACTTCTTCTTCAGCGACAACACGGTTGCTTGGTTTGTACTCGTTTGTTGCCATTTCCAAGTTAGCCGCGTAGCTAGACTCACTTGAGTAAGCAATGGTATCTTCACCAGAGACCATCCATTTGAGCAATTCTGCCTTGATTTCTTCTTGCACTTCTGCAGGAATTTCGTCAAATGAGGCAACTGACTTGTCCAAAACAACCCAGCGGTCAAGGTCTGTACGAGCAGGTGTAATGGCCATAAATTCTTGGCTGTCCTTACCACCCATGGCTCCACCGTCACCGATGATAGCCTTGAAGTCTAAGCCGCTACGAGTGAAAATACGCTCATAAGCAGCCTTGTACTCATCATAAACACTGTCCAAGCTATCATAGTTAGCATGAAAACTGTAAGCATCCTTCATGATAAACTCACGTGTACGAAGAAGTCCATTACGTGGGCGTTTTTCATCACGATACTTAGGCTGGATTTGATAAAGATTAAGTGGCAATTGCTTGTAAGACTTAACAGAATCACGAACAATAGCTGTAAAGGTTTCTTCGTGAGTTGGACCTAGGATAAAGTCTGACTTTTCACGATTTTTTAGTTTGTAAAGGTCTTCACCGTAAGTTTCGTAACGACCTGATTCACGCCACAACTCTGCACTGAGAAGGGCAGGAGCCAACATCTCAACCGCACCAATCTTGTCGAATTCTTGGCGCATGATGTTTTTGGCTTTTTCAATCACACGATTAGCAAGTGGCAGGTAAGAATAAACACCTGCAGATACTTGACGGACATAACCAGCACGCAACATAAGGGCGTGACTGATAACTTGAGCATCGCTTGGCATTTCGCGAAGCGTTGGGATTAGCATTTTACTTTGTTTCATATTTTTCCTCTAATTCTTAAAAGAAGGTACGCATGATGTCGTTCCAAGTTACGGCGATCATCAAGACAACCATAATCACAACTCCAACTAGAGTAACATAGGTTTCAATTTCTTGTTTCAATGGTTTGCGACGAATAGCTTCGATGATGTTGAGCACGATTTTTCCACCGTCTAGTGCGGGGATAGGAATCAAGTTAAAAATCCCGATATTGATGGAAATCATAGCCAAGAAGAACAAAACATTCTCAAGACCATTTTTAGCAGCATCACTACTTGCCTTAAAGATAGCAACAGGTCCACCTAGCTTGTTCAAATCTGGTTGGAAAATCAGATTTTTCAATGCCGAGAGAATTCGGAGAGCTGAGTCAGCAGCAGTTGTAAAACCACCAACAAACATGGATAGAAAGTCTGACTTAATCCCCGGTTGAACACCTAGAAGATAGCGACCTTGATTTTCTTCTGGGGTAACCGTAACTTGTTTATCACTACCATTTTCAGAAATAGTCACATCCAAACTTGGGGCTGTCTTATCTTTGGTCTCTGTCTCCACAGCCTGAATCAAACTTTCCCAGTTGCTGATCTCATGTGAGCCAATCTTAGTAATCTGTGCATTTTCTGGCACTCCTACCTTAGCCAAGGCCCCTTGGGGCATGACATGGAACTGGTTGGTAGCGACATCTCTGACACCACCCTGCATAAAGATTAAAATCCAAAAAACAACGACACCTAAGATAAAGTTGTTCATGGGTCCTGCAAAATTGGTAATCAGTTTCCCCCAGATAGTTGCATTTTGATATTGAACATCTAGAGGAGCAATCCGAACCTCAGTTCCGTCTGCTTCCACAACCGTTGCATCGTGATCCACTGCAAATGTTTTTTCTTCTTCCAGAACCAAGCCCCTGATAAAGAGCTTATCTTCAAAGTCAAACTGGGTCACCTGCATAGGAAGAGCTGTTTGATCCAATTTTTTACCAGAGAGGTTGATACGTTTGACCTTACCATCCTCAGCAAGAGTCAAACTGACAGGAGTTCCTGTCTTGATTTCAGTTGTATCATCACCCCAACCGGCCATACGAACGTAGCCACCCAGAGGCAAGATTCGAATGGTATAGGCCGTTCCATCCTTGCCAATGTGAGCAAAGATTTTGGGTCCCATACCGATGGCAAATTCACGCACTAGAATTCCTGATTTTTTGGCAAAGTAGAAGTGTCCGAACTCATGCACCACCACAATAATCCCGAAAACCAGAATAAAGGTTAAAATTCCGAGCATAGTATTTCCTCCGTCTTTTGATTAAAAGAGTCCAAATAAGTGCATGATTGGAAATACAAGCAACATACTATCGAAACGATCCAAAACACCACCATGTCCAGGAATAAATTTCCCAGAATCCTTGACACCAAAGTGACGCTTAATCGAACTTTCAAGCAAATCACCAAATTGTCCAGCCACACTAAAGAAAATAGCAAAGACAGACATCTTGTAAATTCCATACGGAAGAGCAACTGTACTATCAAACATCATAAAGATGATAGTTACTAAAATAGCACCTAAAATACCACCCAAGGCACCCTCAAGGGTTTTATTAGGCGATACCCTTGGTGCTAATTTCCGTTTACCGTATCTCATCCCTACAAGATAGGCACCACTGTCGGTCGCCCAGACGGTGCACAAGGCCAAGAGTGCCTTATCTAAACCGGCAACACGAGCATCTAGTAAAGCATTGAATCCAAAGCCAACGTAGAAGCTCATAGCAAGCGGGAAAACAGCATCCTCAATCGTATAAGACTTGCTAAATACAGTCGTTCCTAACATGATTGAAATCAACACACTATATGCAACCACATTCCCATCAACTGGTAAAAAAGTCAGATAATTCTCCAAGGGAATGGTCAAGGCAAAGGTTGCAAAGAGGGTCAAGAGGCCCTCCATGGTCATGGTTTCTAAACCTCTCATCTTCAAAAGTTCATGCATTGCTAGCATGGCTATGATTCCAATTGCTATCTGAAGCAAGAGGCCCCCAATCATTAAAATTGGTAGGAAAATAGCTAGGGCAATCCCTGCAAACAAGGTTCTTTTTTGTAAATCCTGTGTCATATTTCCTCCTAAACTCCTCCAAATCGGCGATGACGACGATTGTAAGCAAGAATGGCTTCCTGCAAAGCTGCCTCGTCAAAATCAGGCCACAAGGTATCCGTAAAATAGAGCTCACTATAGGCCCCCTGCCATGGAAGGAAATTACTCAAACGCAATTCTCCACTAGTACGGATAATCAAGTCTGGATCTCGTAAGTCCTTAGGCAAATGCTGGGTAAAGAGATAGTTGCTAATCAGTTCCTCTGTGATGTCGCCTGGGTTGATTTTGGCATCTAAAACGTCTTGAGAAATCAACTTAAGAGCCTGTGTAATTTCAGCACGTCCCCCATAGTTGAGGGCAAAATTAAGAATCAAACCTGTATTGTTCTTAGTCAATTCCTCAGCCTTGGTTAAAGCTTCAAAAGTTTGCTTAGGCAGGCGGTCTGTCTCCCCAATCATTTGAATCTTAACATTATTCGCATGCAATTCCGGGACATAATTGTCATAAAACTCTACCGGCAAGTTCATGATAAACTTGACTTCCTGATCTGGACGGGTCCAGTTTTCCGTAGAAAAAGCATAGACCGTAATCACCTTTACGCCCAGTTTGTTAGCCGCCTTGGTCACAGTTTGCAATGCTTCCATGCCCGCCTTGTGTCCAAAAACCCGCGGTTGCATACGTTTTTTAGCCCAACGGCCATTCCCATCCATGATGATGCCGATATGAGCAGGAACCTGTGTCGGAACCTCTACTTCCACAGCCTTATCTTTCTTAAAAAATCCAAACATGATCTTATTCCTATTCAAAAATCTATCGTTTCATTATACCATATTTCCCTATTTTCTTCTATCACTAAGCTATTTATTCTCAGGTACAAAGCCCATTTTTCAAAAAAATAAGCCGCCTGATTGGGCGACTTAATTTTTATAGGGAGATTATTATGAAAAAGTTTTAGGAGTTTAAGTTAAGGTCTTCTTAACTTATGAGATAAGTATACAACTCCTAACTTAAAGTTTCCTTAAGTTAGTTTAAATGTGAGATTTTTCCATTTTTTTTGCCAATTCTTCTTGGATAAACGCTTTTGATAGAGCTTCATTCGGTCTTCATTTTCTAAGAAATGAGGAGTTGGACGAACTTGAAAATTCAAAATATCCTCAAGACCGTATGGAGTAAAGAGTTCAAAAGCGGATTCTTCATTCAAGCATAGTCCAACAGCCGTACATCTTTCTGGGTACTTACTCATCGCATCACGGGAACTCGTGTAGGGTACAGTGTGGGGACTGTGCAGATACATATAGACTTGATTTTTCAACTCCCACTGATACTGGGGGAAATTCTCTTTCAGCTTGCGCTCTATACCCAACGTTTCTTCATAAGAAAAATCTGGATCAAAGAAAATCACATCCACATCTGTTTCACGGTCAAAAGGCGATTTGTCTGACAAGAGATTCCAGATAAAATTTCTGACAGAACCTGCTGCCAACCACGAGTCTTTCAGAGCAAGGTTTCGGATGATGGTCAGAATAGCCATCATATCAGGATTTTCTCTAAAAGCCTCTAGAATTTCTTGCTCATTTTTCATTGTATTCATAACCTAAGTGCTCATACGCCTTAGCAGTCGCCACCCGTCCAGAACGTGTCCGCATAATAAAACCTTTTTGAATCAAGTAAGGCTCATACATGTCTTCGACTGTCTCACGCTCTTCTGCTATGTTAACAGAAAGAGTTCCCAAACCAACAGGACCACCACCGTACATCTCAATCATGGTCCGAAGGATTTTTTGGTCCACATAGTCCAAACCTTCATGGTCAACATCCAGCATGGTCAAAGCCTTATCGGTAATAAGATCATCGATAGTCCCATTCCCCATAATCTGGGCAAAATCGCGCACACGCTTGAGGAGACGATTGGCAATACGAGGAGTTCCACGACTACGCAAGGCCAACTCAGATGCTGCCTCATGAGTGATTTCCATCTCAAAAATATCTGCCGTCCGCTCGACAATTTCCGTCAAATCAGCATGGGCATAATACTCCATATGACCTGTAATCCCAAAACGTGCCCGTAGAGGATTGGAAAGCATACCAGCTCGTGTCGTCGCACCAATCAAGGTAAAAGGTGGCAACTCCAAATGAACACTGCGACTGCCTTCACCAGCCCCAATCATGATATCAATGTAGAAGTCCTCCATGGCACTGTAAAGCACCTCTTCCACTGACATGGGCAAACGATGAATCTCATCAATAAAAAGGACATCCCCAGGCTCTAAGTCATTCAAAATCGCTACCAAGTCACCAGCTTTTTCAATGACAGGACCAGACGTTTGCTTAAGATTTACACCTAGTTCATTGGCTATAACAAAAGCCATGGTTGTTTTTCCCAAACCTGGAGGCCCAAATAAGAGGACATGATCCAGCGCTTCATCTCGCATTTTGGCAGCTTCGATAAAGATTTGGAGCTGGTCCTTGACCTTGTCCTGTCCAATGTATTCACGTAAATACTGAGGACGAAGCGTGCGTTCTACTAACTCCTCATCACCCATGATTTCATTATCTAAAATTCTACTCATGGCTCTATTATATCAAAAATCCAGCTCACAAACAAAAAAGCCACCTGATTAGGTGCCTCCCGAGTTTAGCACTTATGTGGTATCATATTCTACGGCACTTCTACACCGCCTACGAAAGGAGGTGAGATAGCCCATGATAGAATTAGTACTCAAAACTATCATCGGACCAATTGTGGTCGGTGTCGTTCTTCGCTTAGTCGATAAATGGCTAAACAAGGACAAATAGTGTCAAAAAAGACCCCAAGCTTATTTGGTCGTGAGCTTGGGGTCTTTTCTAGCCCATGATATAGAACTAGTACTCAATTCCCTTTCATTATCCCACAGTTCACAAATTTTGTCAAAGGTTTACATCATCATCCCCGCAACTTATCAAGCATTAGAGTCTGTTCAATAAAGTTTACAAGATTAAGCGAAAGTTTTAACTGATATCAACTTCAATGAACTTGCTGAAGCGACAACAAAACTATTTCTTAGTCATATTCGCTAAAAAAGTCCCCGCCAATTCCCCAACCAAAATCCGAAAAATACCTGAACATATCGGAAAATGATTTTTAGAATAGTCCCCAAAAGCCTGAAATAGAGGCAAAAAACTCCACCAGTTTCGGTGGAGTTAAGGGAGATTATTATGAAAAAGAAAAGTTTAGGATTTCATTAAATAAAGTTAGGAGGTCTTTATTTAATAACTATATGATACAAGACGAAACTTAAAATTAGCTTAATTTTTCTCAAATTTTACTATTTTGCAAAAAATTTCTATCACCATCACCTACCTACGAAAAAAGCCACCTGATTGGGTGGCTTCATTAGGAGATTATGATGAAAAAAGTTTTAGGATTTCATTAAATAAAGTTAGGAGGTCTTTATTTAATGACTATATAATACTAGACCATCCTTAAACTTTGCTTAAGAACAAACAAGTTTTATTATTTTTCTCTGTTTACCCAAGTCATTCCTGTACAATCATAGGTAGATAAGGTTTCAAAACCCAGTGAACGGTAGAATCCCAAGTTTTTCTCTGTTTGGTCTGTCACCAGTTGAACTTGATAAGCATCTTTGTAATCCTCTAAAGCCTCTTTCATCAAGTCGCTGCCAATTCCTCGGCGCTGATAGCTAGGTAAAACGATTAAATCCTGGACAAAAACCGATGAAAAACCATCTCCAACCAGACGCACTAAACCAACGATTTCCTCGCCATCACGAGCAACATCAATAGCCAATGAGTGAGCTAAAGATTGTTCCAACATCTGTGGTTGATTGGTATAGTTTGTCCAACCAACTGCCTGATAGAGATGAAAAACATCCTCGAGCTTTACAATTTCTTGTTTTCTAATGATTATCATGTCACCACCTCTTAGAGTTCTCTCAAACTCTTGTACTGTCGTCCATTTTGGTCAAAATTTTCAGGAGACAACCACGTTTCCAAACGCGTTTTGACTTTTGGCCAGTCCTTATCAATCATAGACAACCAATCCGTATCCCTCGTACGCCCCTTATAAATGACTGCCTGACGGAAGGTTCCTTCATAAATAAAGCCTAAACGTTCTGCTGCTCGTCTGGATAGCAGGTTAAAAGTATCGCATTTCCACTCATAGCGACGATAGTTGAGCTCCTCAAAGACATAGCAAGCCAAGAGATACTGGGCTTCTGTTCCTATCCGTGTCCCCCTGAGCTCTGGAGAAAAAGTGACAGCTCCCACTTCTATTACTCGGTTATTCTGATCAATGCGCATGAGAGAAAAAGTTCCCAAAGCCTTACCAGTCTCCTTGTCTATAATGGCATAGTAAAAACGATCCTTACGAGCCAACATCTGATTTAAAAGGGTAACCAGCTCCTCCATATCTGCCACTGGCTCCTGAAAGAGGTAGGTCCACATCTCTCGAGGCGTATCAGGGCCATAAACAGCTAGCAAATCATCCGCATGCTTTTCTACCGAGAGAGCCTCTATCTTAGCATAACGCCCTTCTAAGAAATCAATAGCAGGCAATTTACCTGGTGTATAACCTTCCATTGGCTCCCCAATCATCTGACCATATTCATTTACTGGCATTTTTCTTCTCCTTGTTTTACGCTGAAAATACTATATCACAAATTGTTCTCTTTGGAAACTGGCACTGTCTTAAAACTTCATCCTCAACACTACATTAGTAACCCGTTTTTTGTCTTTTATCCTCTAAGGCTTGATTAATTCGTTGGGTGAGTTTGTGAGTTTGCCAGATTAGATACAACCATATCAATCCATAAATTAACAAGAAAAAGAACCAAAGCAAGGGACTCCACAAGGCTGAACCCCAACCAAAAAATAGAGAGGTCAATACTAAAATAGTAGCTGTCACTAATAAATGAACTCCTACACGTATACTAAAAGCAAGAAACTCTAGCTTTTCAAGTATTAAAGTCAATACCCCCATAATTCCACCCATTAAAAACAGAGCTAGAATATTTTTTGTCATTGGTTCAGGATAGGTAATACCTGGATAAAACTGAGTCAATAACATCATACTCAAATAAAAGAAGGAAGCCGTACGCATTCCCGATACAAAATAATCAATTAATCGTTTCATGATTTTCTCCTATAAACCTAGATAATTCATTAAGGACTTAACGTATTTCCGACTCACACTAGATTTGATGCCCCGAGTCATTTTAGCCATCATGTTCCCTGAAAAACTATCTGATAACGATTCTAAGTGGTCAATGTTTATAATTGAATGGCGTGATATCTGTATAAAGTTACGCCGATTAATCCGATTCTGAAAGTTTATCAATGTTTCCCTAGTTTTATAAATCCCATCTACCGTATAAATGGTTAATAAATTCTTGTCAATATCAGCTAGAATAATATCCTCAATCTTTACCATAACCAGATGATCATCCGTTCGAATAGGAATGACCACCTGATTGGTCGTTGAAAATTGTTCTAAATACTCCATGACTTCCCTTGCTTGGTCGGTTAACTGAGCTGCCTGAATTACAATATGTGGGTCCTTTTCTGAAAACTCTGCCTTCATTTCAAAACGAATCTTCATTTTCTCTCCAATGTACTTTTATTTTCTCTTGCTAAATACTTTAACAAATAAAAGCCAAAGAAGAATAGCGACGAGACTGATAATAACCACTATAAAGTATGTCTCTTCCTTTGTCAATAGTTCTTGCCAGTTGATTTGGATTCCCATTTTTTCTTGAAATTCCTTTAACAATCTGCTATTTCCTGTAAATGCGGTCTCTAATGGTTCTTTCATTAAAATTTGTCGATAAAGAGAAGCAATATAAGTTGCAGGGGTACACTTCATGATAATCTGTGCAAAATCAGGTAAAACTCCAATAGGGACATAAGTTCCTACTAAAAATCCAGAAGCAGTTCCCACTATAGTTGCCAGTTTGCCAAGACTATCTACAGATTGAAAACGATAAATCAAGAGAATATTTATCAAACTTGAAAGCAAACTACTTAACAACATAATCAAAGCAATTTCCGGTAAATGACTGATAACTGGACTTTCTTTAAAATAAAGTCCCATAACAGCAAACATAAACACCTGCATGACAAAAGAGATGGCAATACTACTGATTAGATAGGACACCTGTAAACCCCAGCTACCTAAATCTGTCAAGAAGAGATCTTGATCCACTTGATTTTCACGATCCTGTACCATCTGTGTAAGAGCCGTAAAACTGGTTGTAATCCCAGTCACAGCCAAGGTCCCACCCATCAGCCAGTTATTTAAAATGTTCGTATTATCAGGGAGTTGGGACCAAGCATCCGTCAAGTTCTTCTGCAAAAAAATGATATAAAGGAGGAAGGAAATCAATGCCCCCAATAATGAGAAAAATACTCCTGAACGATTACGAAAATATAAGATAAAATTCCGTTTCAATAAAGCTAACATTAGCGAACCTCTCTTCCTGTAAGTGCAATAAAGGCATCATCCATGGTACCTGGACGAAACTCAAAAGAATCAATTTCTTCTCGTACTTTTGCCAAATATTCAATAGCTTCCAGCGATGTCCTTGGATAAAAAAGATATTCCAACTCATTTTCTTTCTTTACTGTCATTCCAGTCTGTAGCAACTTTTCTAAATCCTTCATTTCTTTAAAACGAATTTTTAGAATATTAGATGCATACTGACTTTTAATAGCCGTCGCAGAACCTTGCGCAATCACTTTCCCATGATCAACGATATAAATCTGATCCGCTTCATCCGCTTCATCCAGATAATGAGTCGTTAAGACAATAGTCATCCCTTCATCCTTTTGTAGTCGAGACAGTAAATCCCAAATGGCTTTGCGAGTCTGAATATCTAGACCTGTCGTTGGTTCATCTAAGAAAAGAATATCTGGCTGTGAAAGAAGAGCACGCGCAATATCAACCCTACGTTTTTGCCCACCTGACAAAGTTCCATATAGTTGCTTCTGGAAAGCAGTCAAACCCAGTTGATGTATCAAATCATCCACACGACTTGCTGCAATCTCCTTATACTGTTGAGCACGAATCGTAAGATTTTCTCTAACCGTCAACATCTCATCCAGTACACTAGCTTGAAAAACAACTCCTATTTTCGTATTTGGAGCATATCGAATCTGACCTTTTGTCGGCTTTTTCAACCCGATTAACATGGAAATGGTGGTTGATTTTCCTGCACCATTGGGACCCAAAATAGCATTAAAACTCCCTTTTTCAAACTCTAACTGAATATCGTCAACAGCCATATAATCGCCGTACCGTTTAGTCAAATGTTTAGCTTGTAAAATCATATTTAGTTCCTCCTCTTTACCTCACCAGTTTAACAAAAAGTATGAAAGAAAAATCGACTTTTGAGATAAGTGGTTAAAATGAGAGGTTAAGTGGTGAGATGATTAGGGTTAAGTTAAAGTAGAGAAGGCTACAGCTATTTTTCTCCTACCGAATTGCTAAATGAAGCTTAAAAATACTTACAACAACACATTATATTTTTAAATATGCGCTATAAAAGAGATGTTTTACCGCATCTGGCCGAAAAATTCAAGAATCGGTAGTATTATTCTCGCCAAATCAAACAATAAAAAATTAACTAGAAATCATGACACACAATCTCTTATAGCCAAATTTTTGACACCAAGTTGATTTATTAGGAAATAATAGATGAAAAGAATTTTCAATACAGGCAAAAAACAGCTCTTTTTATCCGAGAAGAGCTGTTCTATTTTATGAAAGAGAAAGTCACTAGTAACTCTTGTACTTCTCTCTACGTTTTTACTGTTTGTATTCAAATTTCTCTTGTTTTATACTCAATGAAAATCAAAGAGCAAACTAGGAAGCTAGCCGTAGGCTGTACTTGAGTACGGCAAGGCGAAGCTGACGTGGTTTTAATTTGATTTTCGAAGAGTATTAGTGTTTGCTTTTGTAGACTGGACTACCAACCAGAACTGTGTTTTTATCTTAGTTGGGACTATTATAGTACGGTTCAGCACTATCTACAAATTCTTCAGATGTGTATCAAAAAAATTTATCATAGCAAACCAAGAGTCTACACTTTCTTTCATTAATAAGCGCCAATCTTTTCGATAACGATGATTCGGTTGATAAGCAACCGTCAACATATGCCCTGTTTCATGGTATTTTTTAAACAAAATGGATTCCCCTTTATAGTGTGAAATAATATCATCTATCGCGGATGATGCATTCCATATTTCATCAACATCGCTTCCTAGTAATAATAAAGGAGAGGCAATTTTACTCACATCAATCTGAGCCCTACTATCTTCAGGAATATATTTTCCAAAAAACTTGTTTAACAAATAATTTCCTAACTGAAATTTTTGATAAGGAAGTTCCTTTTGTAAATATGTCCAAGAAGATGAATGAGAATTGAGTTTTCCCTTTATTCCCTCAAATATTATATTTGAAGGAGAATTGAGTACTAAACATTGCACATCTTCCAAAATACTTTGTCCAGCCAGAACAAGCTCTGCTCCTTTAGAGCGACCATATATTCCTATTTTTGTATTATCAACTTGAGGATGATGATATAGAAAATCTTTCGCCTCCTCCAGACATTCTATTGGAATTCGTTCTAAGTTTTGGGGCAATCCCTCTAAACCAAAATAAGCTATCGCAAGACAAATATATCCTCTAGAAGATAAAAGCTGGGCAATATTCTGAGCTTTTTCAATTCTTCCCTCACTACCGCTAACAATAATCACGGCTGGCGCCTTTCTTAACTTTTCATCATAAAACAATCGACCTTGAAAATGCTTGTCATAGATATCTTGATATCTTACTCCCAGATTCATATAACGCCTTACGAAACTTTGCTCCGCGACAACATCTTTCCCCAGCCTGATTTTAATTTTAACACCAAAACAATCTCGTAATGGAATTCTATCAAGAGAATTGGGTAATCTCCTTTTCCTATTCTTCAACGGTTTCGCATTAAAGAACAAGCCCATTTCTGAAATTCCTTTATAAGAGCCCGAAATAGATGCTGTTTGAAAGGTGTCAATCATACCGTCCTGATCAGATAAAAAAATTGCGGTTGATTTCCATATAACATCATGATCTAAAAGCAAGGGAGCATTTATACAGTAATAATCAGACAGGTACATTTCTACACAATACATTGCCCTTGGTTCTAAACCATTAATAGCAATATAAAAAGATTCATCCGCTAAATCTGTTTGTGAAATCAGTTCTATGTTTACAGTCATATCTTCTCCTTTTTGTTAATTTACTTAACAATTATGTTTAAAATTTACCGCGACTTTTACCACGGTAATTCTCCCCACACCTTTTCAATATCATCCATCAATTTCACAACTGTTTGAAGTTCCACCTCGCTATAGTTGTTCAAAACTGAAAAGATTGATTTTTCAATATATGCTTGTTGCTCCTTATGGATTTTAAAAATTTCGATGCCTTTTTCAGATAATCTCAAATATTTATTTTTCCCATTATTCGGATCAAAATCAAAAACAACTAAATTTTTTTGAATCAATCTCCTAACACTTTGAGTTATTGCACTTCTTGAAACTTCTAATAGTTCAGATAATTTTACTAGATTTAAAGGCTGATTTTCCCCAATCACAACAATCAAATGTACCTCATTCAACGTAATGGATCTGTCAACACCACTTTTATGTTGATTTTTTTTTAACTGTTCAAACGCTAAAATAAAGCTATTGAAACGATTATTAAATGTAATAAATTCTTTTTTATCCATAATCTCTCTTTTCTTTGTTAATCATATTAACAAAATAGAAACTTCCTGTCAAATAAAAAATCCCCCAGATTCTACTCTGAAGGATTCCTATCTTATTTGGCTCTATAATATTTGTAGTAGGTAAATCCCCTATGGATATTATGGAGCCTTTTTTAGTGTAGAAAAAAGTCCCATAAGATCTATAATGAAAAGCAACTAAACCATCATTAGAAGGATTCATATGGAACAATTACATTTTATCACAAAACTGCTCGATATCAAAGACCCCAATATCCAAATTATAGATATCATCAATAAGAATACCCACAAAGAAATCATCACTAGACTGGAATACGATGCCCCATCTTGCCCTGATTGCGGAAGTCAAATGAAGAAATATGACTTTCAAAAACCGTCTAAGATCCCTTACCTCGAAACAACTGGTATGCCTACCAGAATTCTCCTTAAAAAACGCCGTTTTAAGTGCTATCAGTGCTCAAAAAAGGCTGTCGCTGAGACTTCCCTCGTCAAGAAAAATCATCAAATCCCTCGTATCATCAACCAAAAGA
>NZ_JASHHD010000013.1:0-52821 GCF_047459985.1 Streptococcus mitis | reverse complement strand
CAGATGACTACGATGAAACTAAGTTGGACCTTGATTCTACTAAGATCAAAGCTTACGATTCAGTAACAGGTGATGATGTAACAGCTAAATTCGATATCGCTGTGAACAACGGTGTGATTACTGCAACCCTTAAAGATGGCTTCACGAAGTCACTTGGCGATGCAGAAAACACTCAAGTGATCGATACAACTAAGTTCGCCTTCGGACGTTACTACAAGTTCGACATCCCAACAACAGTGAAAGCTGATGTACCTGGCGGAGTAGATATCGAAAATACTGCGGCTCAAGTAGTTAACTACTACAACCCAACTACTAAGAAAGTTGAAAAACCAAGCAAACCAACTGAAAAACGTGTCAACAGCGTACCAGTACAAGTAGAGTTCAACTTCACTAAACGCTTGGAAGGTCGTGAGCTTAAAGCTAACGAATTCAGCTTCGTTCTTAAGGACGAAAAAGGAAATGTGATCGAAACCGTAACCAATGATGCGACTGGTAAGATCCAATTCTCTACACTTGAATTCAAACGTGGTGAAGAAGGAACTCACATCTACCATGTAGAAGAAATTCGTGGTACAGATTCTAGCGTTGTTTACGATAAGATGGTTGCGACCGTTGGTATCGTGGTGAAGAAAGATGGTAAGGTATTAGTGGCTACTACTCAGTTGCCAGAAGATACAGAGTTTAATAACACTGTTATTCCGCCAACACCACCAACACCACCGACACCACCAACACCACCAACACCACCAACACCACCGACACCGCCAACACCACCGACACCGCCAACACCACCAACACCACCAACACCACCGACACCACCGACACCACCGACACCACCGACACCACCGACACCACCGACACCACCGACACCACCGACACCACCGACACCACCGACACCACCGACACCACCGACACCACCGACACCACCGACACCACCGACACCACCAGCACCGTCAACACCACCAGCACCGTCAACACCGCCAACATCAACACTAGAAAAACCTAAAGGTCGTGAGTTGCCAAATACTGGTGAACATTCTAAATCTGGAGTTGCTGCTCTTGGTGCTGTACTCGGTCTAGTAGGTCTAGGTTTGGTTGCAAAACGTAAAAAAGAAGATGAATCTTAATAGAATAATGGTTTATCTTAAGGATATCTAACCTATGGATATTCCAAAAAGGTAGTACATTTAGAAATAAGTGAAATCCCCAAAAGAGAGGTTTAGACCTCTCTTTTTGGTCTCTTTGTCAACTGTAGTGGGTTGAAAAAAAGCTAAGATCTAGAAAGGACAAATTTCGTCCTTTCTTTTTAGGTACGACAGGCATGTCGTGCATCTGAGGTGTAATACTCTTCGAAAAACAAATTCAAACCATGTCAGCGTCGCCTTACCGTACTCAAGTACAGCCTTCGACTAGCTTCCTAGTTTGCTCTTTGATTTTCATTGAGTATAAGTCCTCCGTGGGCACCTGCTACAGGTGAACTCAATAGCGATTCCCAAGCCCGACTATCGTGAGGTAGCGGATTAAAACGATCTGGGGATAGACCGTTTTAAGTCTGACGCTGGAAATAAGAATCGGCAGAGGAAGGAATAGCGAAATCGTGACTCTACGAACAGAAACGTGATACTAAGGCGTATATAGCGGATAAAGGGGCCTGAAACTCTAAAGTCCAAAAAGGTAGTCGTAACCTATATGCGTAAATCACGAGAGTAATTGAATTGGGACTAAGATTTATCTTTTTCACTGTAACCTTTTAACGTCCTCATATCTTGTATAAAAGAGGAAAGATGTACGGCTTATCCCGTGAGGTCTCATGAGCGCTGAAAGCGTAGTAACAACGAATCATGAGAAGTCAGCCGAGCCCATAGTAGTGAGGAAACTCGGGAATAGACCGCTACCTCTATCGTCCTTATGCACGGGCTCATATAGGTGAGAAAGTCTATGAAAAGATTAGCGGACGGCGTTTTGAGAGGACTTCAATTGTTGCAGGACAAGTAGATGGAGAGTTTATAGCTCCCATGATTTACAAGGAAAGCATGACGAGTAACTTCTTTGTGGAGTGGTTCAAAACGCAACTCCTTCCTGCTTTGAAGACACCTCATGTTATTATCATGGACAATGCTAGTTTTCATCCCAAGAACGTTTTAGATGAACTTTGCATTCAAGATAAGCACTTTTTCTTACCTCTACCACCTTATTCACCAGATTTGAATCCTATTGAGAAAGCTTGGGCTGTTTTGAAAAAGAAAGTGATGGATTTATTAAGGGAAGTTCCAAATATTTTTGAATGTTTAGAGTGCTTTTTTAAAACTAAATGACTATATTTGAAAAAACAGTAAAAAATCGCAAAAAATCGCTTCCTGTGCTATACTGCAATTGAAATTTTTTTAGTTTTGGCGTTAGAACTGTTTCCTCAGTCCTAGCGCCTTTTCTTTTTGATAAGTCTGCTTGGTGGAGAGTAGTTTGTAAATGATTCTGAGAATCTTATGAGCACAAGCAATAACCGCCTTCATCTTGCTTCCTCTTTGGGAAATTCGATTGTAAAAAGAAGAAAAAGCTGGATCCTTAGAATGTGCTGCAATTAATCCCGACATGGTCAAAGCCTGTTTGATATAGCGATTTCCTTGGGTAACTTCTAAAACTAACTTCCAGTTTCTCAGAACCTAGCTTTTAGTATGAGAAAAACGCGTGAAATCAGTGGAAATTCGTCTGAGACAAACTTCCAGTTTTGGGAGAGAGATGGAAGTTACTTTGAGAAGTTACGCGTTTAGATTTGAAAGTTTCCTGACTTTTTTCCTTTTTGGAAAACTTCCAAAATATGGTATAATGAAAAGATAAAGAAGTTGGGGGTAGAAGATGAACATTCAACAATTACGCTATGTTGTTGCCATTGCCAATAGTGGTACTTTCCGTGAAGCTGCTGAAAAGATGTATGTCAGTCAGCCGAGTTTGTCCATTTCTGTTCGTGATTTGGAAAAAGAGTTGGGCTTTAAGATTTTCCGTCGGACCAGCTCAGGGACTTTCTTGACTCGTCGTGGTATGGAATTCTATGAAAAAGCGCAAGAATTGGTTAAAGGATTTGATATTTTTCAAAATCAGTATGCCAATCCTGAGGAAGAAAAGGATGAATTTTCCATTGCTAGTCAGCACTATGACTTCTTGCCACCAACTATTACGGCCTTTTCAGAGCGCTATCCTGATTATAAGAACTTTCGTATTTTTGAATCAACTACTGTTCAAATTTTAGACGAAGTGGCCCAAGGGCATAGTGAGATTGGGATTATCTACCTCAATAATCAAAATAAAAAAGGTATCATGCAGCGGGTTGAAAAGCTAGGGCTAGAGGTCATTGAATTAATTCCCTTCCATACCCACATTTATCTCCGTGAAGGGCATCCTTTGGCTCAGAAAGAGGAACTGGTCATGGAGGATTTAGCGGATCTACCAACGGTTCGTTTCACTCAAGAGAAAGACGAGTACCTTTATTATTCGGAGAATTTTGTCGATACCAGTGCGAGCTCACAGATGTTTAATGTGACAGACCGTGCTACCTTGAATGGTATTTTGGAGCGGACGGACGCCTATGCGACAGGTTCTGGATTTTTAGATAGTGACAGTGTTAATGGCATTACCGTTATTCGTCTCAAGGATAATTTAGATAACCGCATGGTTTATGTCAAACGTGAGGAAGTGGAGCTTAGTCAAGCTGGGACTCTTTTCGTAGAAGTCATGCAAGAATATTTTGATCAGAAGAGGAAATCATGAAAAAAAGAGGAATAGTGGTAGTCATTGTACTGCTTTTGATTGCGCTGGACCAGTTAGTCAAATCCTATATCGTCCAGCAGATTCCACTGGGTGAAGTTCGCTCTTGGATTCCCAATTTTGTTAGCTTGACCTACCTGCAAAATAGAGGGGCTGCCTTTTCGATGCTACAAGACCAGCAGTGGTTATTTGCTATCATTACACTGGTCGTTATGGTGGGTGCCATTTGGTATCTACATAAACACATGGAGGACTCACTTTGGATGGTCATGGGTTTGACCTTGATTATTGCAGGTGGTCTTGGAAACTTTATTGACAGGATCAGTCAGGGCTTTGTTGTGGATATGTTCCACCTTGACTTTATCAATTTTGCAATTTTCAATGTGGCAGATAGCTATCTGACGGTTGGAGTGATTATTTTATTGATTGCAATGTTAAAAGAGGAAACAAATGGAAATTAAAATTGAAACTGGTGGCCTGCGTTTAGATAAGGCTTTGTCAGATTTGACAGAATTATCACGCAGTCTCGCGAATGAACAAATCAAATCAGGGCAGGTCTTGGTCAATGGCCAAGTCAAGAAAGCTAAATACACTGTCCAAGAAGGTGACATCGTCACCTACCATGTACCAGAGCCAGAGGTTTTGGAGTATGTAGCAGAGGAAATTCCTCTTGAAATTATCTATCAAGATGAGGATGTGGCCGTCGTTAACAAGCCTCAGGGAATGGTTGTCCACCCAAGTGCTGGTCATACCAGTGGAACCCTAGTCAATGCCCTTATGTACCATATCAAGGATTTGTCGGGTATCAATGGGGTTCTGCGTCCAGGAATTGTTCACCGTATTGATAAGGATACATCAGGTCTTCTCATGATTGCTAAAAATGATGAGGCTCATCTAGCACTTGCCCAAGAACTCAAGGATAAAAAGTCTCTCCGCAAATATTGGGCGATTGTTCATGGAAATCTTCCCAATGATCGGGGTGTGATTGAAGCACCTATTGGCCGTAGTGAAAAAGACCGTAAGAAACAGGCGGTGACTGCTAAAGGTAAGCCTGCGGTGACCCGTTTTCACGTTTTGGAACGCTTTGGTGATTATAGCTTAGTGGAGCTGCAACTGGAGACAGGGCGTACCCATCAGATTCGTGTTCACATGGCTTATATCGGCCATCCAGTTGCTGGTGATGAAGTCTATGGTCCACGTAAGACTCTGAAAGGACATGGACAATTTCTCCATGCCAAGACGCTAGGTTTTACCCATCCGAGAACAGGTGAGACCTTGGAATTCACAGCAGATATCCCAGATATTTTTAAGGAAACCTTAGAGAGATTGAGAAAGCAATAATGAAAAAGAAATTGATTAGTTTAGCACTTGCAGGCGTTTTTTTCGGTTTGTCATGGTATGGGAATGTTCAAGCTCAAGAAAGTTCAGGAAATAAAATCCACTTTATAAATGTTCAAGAAGGTGGCAGTGATGCGATTATTCTTGAAAGTAATGGACATTTTGCTATGGTGGATACAGGAGAAGATTATGATTTCCCAGATGGAAGTGATTCTCGTTATCCATGGAGAGAAGGAACTGAAACGTCTTATAAGCATATTCTGACAGACCGTGTTTTGCGTCATTTGAAGGAATTGGGTGTCCAAAAACTTGATTTTATTTTAGTGACCCATACCCACAGTGATCATATTGGAAATGTTGATGAAATACTGTCCACCTATCCAGTTGACCGAGTCTATCTTAAAAAATATAGTGATAATCGTATTACTAATTCTGAACGTTTATGGGATAATCTGTATGGCTATGATAAGGTTTTACAGACTGCCGCCGAAAAAGGTGTTTCAGTTATTCAAAACATCACACAAGGAGATGCTCATTTTCAGTTTGGAGACATGGATATTCAGCTCTATAATTATGAAAATGAAACAGACTCATCGGGTGAATTAAAGAAAATTTGGGATGATAATTCCAATTCTTTGATTAGTGTAGTGAAAGTCAATGGCAAGAAAATTTACCTTGGGGGCGACTTAGATAATGTTCATGGAGCAGAAGACAAGTATGGTCCTCTCATTGGAAAAGTTGATTTGATGAAGTTTAATCATCACCATGATACCAACAAATCAAATACCAAGGATTTTATCAGGAATTTGAGTCCGAGTTTGATTGTTCAAACTTCGGATAGTTTACCTTGGAAAAATGGTGTTGATAGTGAGTATGTCAATTGGCTCAAAGAACGAGGAATTGAGAGAATCAACGCAGCCAGCAAAGACTATGATGCGACAGTTTTTGATATTCGACAAGACGGTTTAGTAAACATTTCAACTTCCTACAAGCCGATTCCAAGTTTTCAAGCTGGTTGGCATAAGAGTTCATATGGGAATTGGTGGTATCAAGCGCCTGATTCTACAGGAGAGTATGCTGTCGGTTGGAATGAAATTAAGGGTGACTGGTATTACTTTAACCAAACGGGTATCTTGTTACAGAATCAATGGAAAAAATGGAACAATCGTTGGTTCTATTTAACAGACTCTGGTGCTTCTGCTAAAAATTGGAAGAAAATCGCTGGAATCTGGTATTATTTCAACAAAGAAAATCAGATGGAGATTGGTTGGCTTAGTACTGGAGGACAGACCTATTATCTATCAAATGATGGGAATATGGTAACAGGATGGCGTAAGATTGATGGTCAATGGTATTACTTTGCTCAATCAGGGGAAATGAAAACGGGTTGGGTAAAAGATAAAGAAACCTGGTACTATATGGATTCTACTGGTATCATGAAGACAGGTGAGATAGAAATTGCTGGTCATCATTACTATTTAGAAGAATCAGGAGCTATGAAGCAAGGTTGGCATAAAAAGGCAAATGATTGGTACTTCTACAAGGCAGACGGTTCACGAGCTGTGGGTTGGATCAAAGACAAGGATAAATGGTACTTCTTGAAAGAAAATGGTCAATTACTTGTGAATAGTAAGACACCAGAAGGTTATACTGTTGATTCAAGTGGTGCCTGGTTAGTGGATGTTCCGATCGAGAAATCTGCTACAACTAGAGCTACAAGTAATTCAGAAATAAAAGAATCCAAAGAAGTAGTGAAAAAGGATCTTGAAAATAAAGAAACGAGTCAACATGAAAGTGTTACAAATTCTTCAACTAGTCAAGATTTGACTTCATCAACTTCACCAAGCTCTGAAACGAGTGCAAATAAATCGGAATCAGAATAGTAGTAAAAAAGAAGGTTTAGAGCCTTCTTTTTCCTATCAACTCTTTTCTATTTCCTGTTATTCATGTTATAATGGATAAATATGAAGAATCGGAGTGAGACTATGAAATACAAACGGATTGTCTTTAAGGTGGGGACTTCTTCTCTGACGAATGAGGATGGGAGTTTGTCTCGCAGTAAAGTAAAAGCAATCACACAGCAGCTTGCAATGCTACATGAAGCTGGTCATGAGCTAATTTTAGTATCTTCGGGGGCTGTTGCAGCAGGTTTTGGAGCATTGGGATTTAAGAAACGACCGACAAAAATTGCAGATAAGCAGGCTTCAGCGGCGGTTGGGCAAGGTTTACTCTTAGAAGAATACACAACCAATTTGCTCTTAAGACAGATTGTTTCAGCGCAAATCTTGTTAACTCAGGATGATTTTGTGGATAAGAGACGCTATAAAAATGCCCATCAAGCTTTGTCAGTTCTTCTCAATCGTGGTGCAATTCCTATCATCAATGAGAATGACAGTGTCGTAATTGACGAACTTAAGGTCGGAGATAATGATACACTCAGTGCCCAGGTTGCAGCAATGGTACAGGCAGATCTTTTGGTCCTCTTAACGGATGTAGACGGTCTTTATACTGGAAATCCTAACTCGGATCCAAGTGCTAAACGTCTGGAGAGAATTGAGAACATCAATCGTGAAATTATCGATATGGCAGGTGGAGCAGGATCTTCAAACGGAACTGGTGGTATGCTGACAAAAATCAAAGCAGCCACAATTGCAACGGAGTCAGGAGTGCCGGTTTATATCTGCTCATCCTTGAAGGCGGATGCCATGATTGAGGCGGCTGAGGAGACCAAGGATGGTTCCTACTTTGTTGCTCAAGAGAAGGGACTTCGTACCCAGAAACAATGGTTGGCTTTTTATGCAAAAAGTCAGGGGGCTATTTGGGTTGATAAAGGTGCTGCAGAAGCTCTCTCTCAACATGGTAAAAGTCTACTTTTATCAGGTGTTGTTGACGCAGAAGGAGCCTTTTCTTACGGAGATATCGTGACAGTATTTGACAAGGAAAGTGGAAAATCACTCGGAAAGGGACGCGTTCAATTTGGTGCCTCTGCTTTGGAGGACATGTTGCGTTCTCAAAAAGCCAAGGGTGTTTTGATTCATCGTGACGATTGGATTTCCATTACTCCTGAAATCCAACTACTCTTTACAGAATTTTAGAGGTAAACTATGGTAAGTACACAAGAACAGTTTGAACAGGTACAAGCTGTTAAAAAATCGATCAATACAGCTAGTGAAGAGGTAAAAAACCAAGCCTTGTTAGCCATGGCTGATCACTTATTAGCAGCTACTGAGGTGATTTTAGCGGCAAATTCCCTCGATATGGAGGCAGCAAAGGATAAAATCTCAGATGTCATGCTGGATCGTCTTTATTTGGATGCAGGTCGTATAGAAGCAATGGCAACTGGTATTCGTGAAGTGGTTGCTTTACCAGATCCAATCGGTGAAGTTTTAGAAACCACTCATCTTGGAAATGGCTTGGTTATCACCAAAAAACGTGTAGCTATGGGGGTTATTGGTATTATCTACGAAAGCCGTCCAAATGTGACGTCTGATGCGGCTGCTCTGGCTCTCAAGAGTGGAAATGCGGTTGTTCTTCGTAGTGGTAAGGACGCCTATCAAACAGCCCATGCCATTGTCACAGCCTTGAAGAAGGGTTTGGAGACGACTACTATTCACCCGGATGTGATTCAACTGGTGGAAGATACCAGCCGTGAAAGTAGCTATGCTATGATGAAGGCCAAGGGCTATCTAGACCTTCTCATTCCTCGTGGAGGGGCTGGTTTGATTAATGCCGTGGTTGAAAATGCTATTGTGCCAGTTATCGAGACAGGAACTGGGATTGTCCATGTCTATGTGGACAAGGATGCCGATGAAGACAAGGCATTGTCTATCATCAACAATGCTAAGACCAGTCGTCCTTCTGTCTGCAATGCCATGGAGGTTTTGCTGGTTCATGAAGACAAGGCAGCGGATTTCCTTCCTCGCTTGGAGCAAGTTCTGGTTGAAAATAGAAAAGAAGCTGGGTTGGAACCGATTCAATTCCGCTTAGATAGCAAAGCAAGTCAGTTTGTTTCAGGTCAAGCAGCTGAGGATCAAGACTTTGACACCGAATTTTTAGATTATGTCCTAGCTGTTAAGGTTGTGAGCAGTTTAGAAGAAGCAGTTGCGCATATTGAAACTCATAGTACCCATCATTCGGATGCTATTGTGACTGAAAATGCTGAGGCTGCAGCTTACTTTACAGATCAAGTGGATTCGGCAGCGGTTTATGTCAATGCTTCGACTCGTTTCACCGATGGTGGTCAATTTGGGCTTGGATGCGAAATGGGGATTTCTACTCAGAAATTGCATGCGCGTGGTCCCATGGGCTTGAAGGAATTGACCAGCTATAAGTACGTAGTTACTGGTGATGGTCAAATAAGGGAGTAAGAGATGAAGATTGGATTTATTGGTTTGGGGAATATGGGTGCTAGTTTGGCCAAGGCTGTTTTGAAGACTAAGACGGGTGATGACCTTCTCCTTGCCAATCGTAGTCAAGCCAAGGTAGATGCTTTCATTGCCAACTTCGGCGGTCAGGCTTCTAGTAATGAAGAAATATTCGCAGAAGCAGATGTGATTTTTCTAGGAGTTAAGCCAGCACAGTTTTCAGACTTGCTTTTTCAATACCAGACTATCATTGAAAAAAGAGAAAGTCTTCTTTTGATTTCGATGGCAGCTGGATTGACCTTGGAAAAACTTGCTAGTCTTCTTCCAAGTCACCACAGGATTATTCGCATCATGCCCAACACTCCAGCTTCTATCGGTCAAGGAGTAATTAGTTATGCCCTATCAGCAAACTGTCGTGTTGAGGACAGTGAGCTCTTTTGTCAGCTTTTAGCCAAGGCTGGTCTCTTGGTTGAACTTGGGGAAAGCTTAATAGATGCAGCGACAGGTCTTGCAGGTTGTGGGCCGGCCTTTGTCTATCTCTTTATTGAGGCCTTGGCAGATGCAGGTGTTCAGACGGGATTGCCACGAGAAACAGCATTGAAAATGGCAGCTCAAACTGTGGTAGGAGCTGGACAAATGGTTATTGAAAGTCAGCAACATCCTGGAGTCTTGAAAGACCAAGTTTGTAGCCCAGGAGGTTCTACCATCGCTGGTGTAGCAAGCCTAGAAGCGCATGCTTTTCGAGGAACGGTCATGGATGCAGTTCATCAAGCCTACAAGCGAACACAAGAACTAGGTAAATAAGAGGTGGCTTTGACTGCCTCTTTTATGGTGGCTGATACTCTTCGAAAATCTCTTCAAACCACGTCAACGTCGCCTTGCCGTAGATATATGATACTGACTTCGTCAGTTCTATCTGCAACCTCAAAACAGTGTTTTGAGCTGACTTCGTCAGTCTTATCTACAACCTCAAAGCAGTTCTTTGAACAACCTGCGGCTAGTTTCCTAGTTTGCTCTTTGATTTTCATTGAGTATGAAATGAGAAGACACAAAAAGATTGTCACAAACCCCTATTTTTTTGATAGAATAGAAGTAGTAAAAAAGAAATGAGTTAGACATGTCAAAAGGATTTTTAGTCTCTCTTGAGGGACCAGAGGGAGCAGGAAAGACCAGTGTTTTAGAGGCTCTGCTCCCAATTTTAGAGGAAAAAGGGGTAGAGGTGCTGACGACCCGTGAACCTGGCGGTGTCTTGATTGGGGAGAAGATTCGTCAAGTGATTTTGGATCCAAGTCATACTCAGATGGATTCTAAAACAGAGCTCCTTCTCTATATTGCCAGTCGCAGGCAGCACTTGGTGGAAAAAGTTCTTCCAGCCCTTGAAGCTGGTAAGTTGGTCATGATGGACCGCTTCATCGATAGTTCTGTTGCATATCAGGGATTTGGTCGTGGCTTAGATATTGATGCCATTGACTGGCTTAATCAGTTTGCGACAGATGGCCTTAAACCCGATTTGACACTCTATTTTGACATCGAGGTGGAAGAAGGACTGGCTCGCATTGCTGCAAATAGCAATCGCGAGGTCAATCGTTTGGACTTGGAAGGTTTGGACTTGCACAAAAAAGTTCGTCAAGGCTATCTTTCTCTTCTGGATAAAGAAGGAAATCGCATTGTCAAGATTGATGCTAGTCTCCCTTTGGAGCAGGTTGTGGAAACTACCAAGGCTGTCTTGTTTGACAGAATGGGCTTGGCCAAATGAAACAAGATCAACTAAAGGCTTGGCAACCAGCCCAGTTTGACCGCTTTGTCCGTATCCTAGAACAAGATCAACTCAATCACGCCTATCTCTTTTCAGGTTTCTTTGGAAGTTTGGAAATGGCGCAATTTTTAGCAAAGAGCCTCTTTTGTACGGATAAGGTAGGCGTGTTGCCATGTGAGAAATGCCGAAATTGTAAATTGATTGAACAGGGAGAATTTCCCGATGTCACTTTGATTAAACCAGTCAATCAGGTCATCAAGACAGAGCGCATTCGAGAATTGGTGGGTCAGTTTTCCCAAGCAGGGATTGAAAGCCAGCAACAGGTCTTTATTATTGAGCAAGCTGAGAAAATGCATCCCAATGCAGCTAATTCTCTGCTCAAGGTCATCGAAGAACCCCAGAGTGAGGTTTATATTTTCTTCTTGACCAGCGATGAAGAAAAAATTTTACCGACAATACGCAGTCGAACCCAGATTTTCCACTTTAAAAAGCAAGAAGAAAAACTCATCTTGCTCTTAGAACAAATGGGACTGGTTAAGAAAAAGTCGATTCTTTTAGCTCAGTTTAGTCAATCGCGAGCTGAAGCAGAAAAGTTGGCAAATCAGGCAAGTTTTTGGATCTTGGTCGATGAAAGTGAACGCCTGCTGGCTTGGTTAGTGGCTAAGAAAAAAGAAAGTTATTTGCAAGTTGCCAAACTAGTTAGCTTGGCAGATGACAAGGAAAAACAAGATCAGGTTTTACGGATTCTTGAAGTTCTTTGTGGACAAGATATCCTACAAGCAAGAGTACGGGTGATTTTACAAGATTTGCTAGAAGCTAGAAAAATGTGGCAGGCTAATGTCAGCTTTCAAAATGCCATGGAATATATGGTCTTGAAAGAAATATGAACTCATACTCTTCGAAAATCAAATTCAAACCACGTCAACGTCGCCTTGCCGTAGATATATGTAACTGACTTCGTCAGTCTTATCTACAACCTCAAAGCAGTGCTTTGAGCAACCTGCGGCTAGTTTCCTAGTTTGCTCTTTGATTTTCATTGAGTATTAAAAATGAACGATAAAGAAAGGAAAGGGCTGTTTTATGGACAAAAAAGAATTATTTGACGCGCTGGATGATTTTTCCCAACAGTTATTGGTAACCTTGGCCGATGTGGAAGCCATCAAGAAAAATCTCAAGAGCCTAGTAGAAGAAAATACAGCTCTTCGCTTGGAAAATAGTAAGTTACGCGAACGCTTGGGTGAGGTAGAAGCAGATGCTCCCGTCAAGGCTAAGCATGTACGAGAAAGTGTCCGTCGGATTTACCGTGATGGATTTCACGTTTGTAATGATTTTTATGGACAACGTCGAGAGCAGGATGAGGAATGTATGTTCTGTGACGAGTTGTTGTATAGGGAGTAGGCATGCAGATTCAAAAAAGTTTTAAGGGGCAGTCTCCCTATGGCAAGCTTTATCTAGTGGCAACACCGATTGGTAATTTAGATGATATGACCTTTCGAGCTATCCAGACTTTGAAAGAAGTGGACTGGATTGCGGCTGAGGACACGCGCAATACAGGGCTTCTGCTCAAGCATTTTGATATTTCCACCAAGCAGATCAGTTTTCATGAGCACAATGCCAAGGAAAAAATTCCTGATTTGATTGGCTTTCTGAAAGCAGGGCAAAGTATTGCTCAGGTATCCGATGCGGGTCTGCCCAGTATCTCGGACCCTGGTCATGATTTGGTTAAGGCAGCCATTGAGGAAGATATTGCTGTTGTTACAGTTCCAGGAGCCTCTGCAGGGATTTCTGCCTTGATTGCCAGTGGTTTAGCGCCACAGCCACATATCTTTTATGGCTTTTTACCCAGAAAATCAGGCCAACAAAAGCAATTTTTCGACTCGAAAAAAGACTATCCAGAAACCCAGATTTTCTACGAATCGCCTCACCGTGTGGCAGATACGTTGGAAAATATGCTAGAAGTCTATGGTGACCGCTCGGTCGTCTTGGTCAGGGAATTGACCAAAATCTATGAAGAATACCAAAGAGGGAACATCTCTGAATTGCTGGAAAGCATCGCTGAAACTCCTCTCAAGGGAGAATGCCTACTCATTGTTGAAGGTGCTAGTCAGGATATTGAAGAAAAAGACGAGGAAGACTTGTTCTTGGAAATTCAAGCCCGAATTCAGCAAGGAATGAAGAAAAATCAAGCTATCAAGGAAGTGGCTAAGATTTACCAGTGGAATAAAAGCCAGCTCTATGCTGCCTACCACGACTGGGAAGAAAATGACTAAACAGGGAAGTTTGCCTTCTTCCCTTTTTTTGTTATACTAGAGGAAGAAAAAAATAGAAAGATTTGTGGGTGTCAAAATGTTCAGTGTTTTTTGATATGGACCTAGGTTACACCCAAAGAGGTATTAGTGTCATGTCTCAATCTTATATCAATGTTATCGGTGCTGGTTTGGCAGGGTCAGAAGCAGCCTACCAAATCGCTGAGCGTGGTATTCCAGTTAAACTTTATGAAATGCGTGGTGTCAAGTCAACACCCCAGCACAAAACAGACAATTTTGCTGAATTAGTTTGTTCTAATTCCTTGCGTGGAGACGCCCTGACTAATGCTGTTGGGCTCCTCAAGGAAGAAATGCGTCGCTTGGGTTCTGTTATTTTGGAATCTGCTGAGGCTACACGTGTTCCTGCAGGTGGGGCGCTTGCGGTGGACCGCGATGGTTTCTCCCAAATGGTGACCGAAAAAGTAGCAAATCATCCCTTAGTCGAAGTAGTACGTGATGAAATTACAGAATTGCCAACAGATGTTATTACAGTTGTGGCGACTGGTCCTTTGACCAGTGATGCCCTTGCTGAAAAGATTCATGCCCTCAATGACGGTGATGGCTTTTATTTCTACGATGCGGCTGCTCCTATTATCGATGTCAATACCATTGATATGAACAAGGTCTATCTCAAATCACGTTATGATAAGGGAGAAGCGGCCTACCTCAATGCCCCTATGACAAAACAAGAGTTTATGGATTTCCATGAAGCTTTGGTCAATGCAGAAGAAGCACCGCTCAATTCTTTTGAAAAAGAAAAGTACTTTGAAGGTTGTATGCCGATCGAAGTCATGGCAAAACGTGGCATTAAAACCATGCTTTACGGTCCTATGAAGCCAGTTGGACTTGAGTATCCAGACGACTACACAGGCCCTCGTGATGGAGAATTTAAAACACCTTATGCGGTTGTGCAGCTTCGTCAGGATAATGCTGCAGGTAGTCTCTATAACATCGTTGGTTTCCAAACTCATCTCAAATGGGGAGAACAAAAACGTGTCTTTCAGATGATTCCAGGACTAGAAAATGCTGAGTTTGTCCGTTATGGTGTCATGCATCGTAATTCGTATATGGATTCGCCAAATCTTCTTGAGCAGACTTACCGTTCTAAGAAACAACCTAATCTTTTCTTTGCTGGTCAGATGACGGGTGTTGAAGGTTATGTTGAATCAGCAGCGTCAGGATTAGTTGCGGGAATTAACGCGGCTCGTCTTTTCAAGGGAGAAAGTGAGGCTATCTTCCCAGAAACAACAGCGATTGGAAGCTTAGCACATTACATCACCCATGCTGATAGCAAGCATTTCCAACCAATGAATGTCAATTTCGGCATTATCAAGGAGTTGGAAGGTGAACGCATTCGTGATAAGAAGGCTCGTTATGAAAAAATTGCAGAGCGTGCCCTTGCCGACTTAGAAGAATTTTTAACTGTCTATTTTTTTTGAAAGAATTGCTCATGATACTATAAAAATCTTAGAAATTGTGATAAAATAGGTAGGATAAAAGAAGGAGAGTGAAAATGGCGAATCCCAAGTATAAACGTATTTTAATCAAGTTATCAGGTGAAGCCCTTGCCGGTGAACGTGGCGTAGGGATTGATATCCAAACAGTTCAAACAATCGCAAAAGAGATTCAAGAAGTTCATAGCTTAGGTATCGAAATTGCCCTTGTTATTGGTGGAGGAAATCTCTGGCGTGGAGAACCTGCTGCAGAAGCAGGAATGGACCGCGTTCAGGCAGATTACACTGGAATGCTTGGGACAGTCATGAATGCTCTTGTGATGGCAGATTCATTGCAACAAGTAGGGGTTGATACACGTGTGCAAACAGCTATTGCCATGCAACAAGTGGCAGAGCCTTATGTCCGTGGACGTGCTCTTCGTCATCTTGAAAAAGGCCGTATCGTTATCTTTGGTGCTGGAATTGGTTCACCTTACTTCTCAACAGATACAACAGCAGCCCTTCGTGCAGCTGAAATCGAAGCAGATGCTATCCTTATGGCTAAAAATGGTGTAGATGGTGTTTACAATGCCGATCCTAAGAAAGACAAGACAGCCGTTAAGTTTGAAGAATTGACCCACCGTGATGTGATTAACAAAGGTCTTCGTATCATGGACTCAACAGCTTCAACCCTCTCAATGGATAACGACATTGACTTGGTTGTCTTCAACATGAACCAACCAGGCAACATCAAACGTGTCGTATTTGGTGAAAATATCGGAACAACTGTTTCAAATAATATCGAAGAAAAGGAATAAGAAAGATTATGGCTAACGCAATTATTGAAAAAGCTAAAGAGAGAATGACCCAGTCTCATCAATCACTTGCTCGTGAATTTGGTGGTATCCGTGCTGGTCGTGCCAATGCAAGCTTGCTTGACCGTGTATATGTAGAATACTATGGAGTTGAAACTCCTCTTAACCAAATCGCTTCAATTACGATTCCAGAAGCGCGTGTTTTGTTGGTCACACCATTTGACAAGTCTTCATTGAAAGACATCGAACGCGCCTTGAACGCTTCTGATCTTGGTATCACACCAGCTAACGACGGTTCTGTTATTCGTTTGGTTATCCCAGCTCTAACAGAAGAAACTCGTCGTGATCTTGCTAAAGAAGTGAAGAAGGTCGGTGAGAATGCGAAAGTGGCTGTTCGTAATATCCGTCGTGATGCTATGGATGAAGCCAAGAAACAAGAAAAAGCAAAAGAAATCACTGAAGACGAATTGAAGACTCTTGAAAAAGACATTCAAAAAGTAACAGACGATGCTGTCAAACACATCGACGACATGACTGCCAACAAAGAGAAAGAACTTTTGGAAGTCTAAAAATAAACAGAAAAACTCAGTTGGCATTGCTGGCTGAGTTTTATTCGAAAGAAGGAAATATGAATACAAATCTTGCAAGTTTTATCGTTGGACTCATCATCGATGAAAATGACCGTTTCTACTTTGTGCAAAAGGATGGCCAAACCTATGCTCTTGCTAAGGAAGAAGGTCAGCATACGGTAGGTGATACGGTCAAAGGTTTTGCCTATACAGATATGAAGCAAAAACTTCGCTTGACCACTCTAGAAGTGACTGCCACTCAGGACCAGTTTGGTTGGGGCCGTGTCACAGAGGTTCGTAAGGACTTGGGTGTCTTTGTGGATACAGGTCTTCCTGACAAGGAAATCGTTGTGTCACTCGATATTCTCCCTGAACTTAAGGAACTCTGGCCTAAGAAGGGTGACCAACTCTACATCCGTCTTGAAGTAGACAAGAAAGATCGTATCTGGGGCCTCTTGGCTTATCAGGAAGACTTCCAACGTCTGGCTCGACCTGCATATAACAACATGCAGAACCAAAACTGGCCAGCCATTGTATACCGTCTCAAGCTGTCAGGAACTTTTGTTTACCTGCCAGAAAATAACATGCTTGGCTTTATCCATCCTAGTGAGCGCTATGCAGAGCCACGTTTGGGGCAAGTGTTGGATGCGCGTGTCATTGGTTTCCGCGAAGTGGACCGTACGTTGAACCTATCCCTCAAACCACGTTCTTTTGAGATGTTGGAAAATGATGCTCAGATGATTTTGACCTACTTGGAAAGCAATGGTGGTTTCATGGCCTTAAATGATAAGTCATCCCCAGACGATATCAAGGCAACTTTTGGCATTTCTAAAGGTCAGTTCAAGAAAGCCCTCGGTGGTTTGATGAAGGCTGGTAAAATCAAGCAAGACCAGTTTGGGACAGAGTTGATATAGGGTGGCATATGAGAAAATCATTTTACACTTGGCTCATGACTGAGCGCAATCCTAAAAGTAACAGTCCCAAGGCCATCTTGGCAGACCTCGCTTTTGAAGAATCAGCCTTTCCAAAACACACAGATGATTTTGATGAGGTGAGTCGCTTTTTGGAGGAACATGCCAGTTTCTCTTTCAACCTAGGAGACTTTGACGCTATCTGGCAAGAATACTTAGAACACTAGCATTTATTCACTGGGTTTGGGCTAGTAATTTCTCCATCCCTTTGCTATAATAAAAAGAAATAAAAGGATTAGAGAGGTTCTTTATTTGAAGGAACATTCAATTGACATTCAACTGAGTCATCCAGATGACCTGTTTCATCTTTTTGGTTCCAATGAACGCCATCTTCGTTTGATGGAAGAAGAGCTTGATGTGGTGATTCATGCCCGTACGGAGATTGTACAGGTTTTGGGCGAAGAGACTGCCTGTGAGGAAGCCCGCCAAGTTATCCAAGCCTTAATGGTCTTGGTTAATCGTGGAATGACTGTTGGAACTCCGGATGTGGTGACAGCCATTACCATGGTTAAGAATAATGAAATCGATAAGTTTGTCGCCCTCTATGAAGAAGAGATTATCAAGGATAATACTGGTAAGCCCATCCGTGTTAAAACCTTGGGTCAAAAGCTTTATGTGGATAGTGTCAAACAGCATGATGTGACTTTTGGGATTGGACCTGCAGGGACAGGGAAGACATTTCTCGCTGTGACCTTAGCTGTGACGGCTCTTAAACGTGGTCAGGTCAAGCGGATTATTCTAACTCGTCCAGCAGTTGAGGCAGGAGAGAGTCTTGGATTTCTTCCGGGTGATCTTAAAGAGAAGGTGGATCCTTACCTTCGACCTGTTTACGATGCCTTGTATCAGATTCTGGGGAAAGACCAAACAACTCGTCTCATGGAGCGTGAAATTATCGAGATTGCGCCCCTTGCCTACATGCGTGGACGGACTTTGGATGATGCCTTTGTCATTCTCGATGAGGCGCAAAATACGACCATCATGCAGATGAAGATGTTCTTAACGCGTTTAGGTTTTAATTCTAAGATGATTGTTAATGGAGATATCAGTCAGATTGATCTGCCAAGTAATGTCAAGTCAGGCTTGATTGATGCCCAAGAAAAGCTCAAGAATATTCATCAGATTGACTTTGTTCACTTTTCAGCTAAGGATGTGGTTCGCCATCCAGTTGTCGCTCAGATTATTCGAGCTTATGAACCAGCACCAGTTAAAAAAGAAGAGAGTGAAGAAAACCAAGAAGAAACAGAATAGCAAAAAAGAGCAGGTCAGGTGGACTTGCTCTTTCTTTTATCTGATAATTAGATTTCTTAGACTAGTTCATCAATTGGAGTATGTTTTATATCGAGGCCTTCTGCAACTGGGAGGCTAGTTAGACAACCTTGATAAGTTGTCACACCTTGACGCAAGCCCTCATCTTCAGAGATTGCTTGTGCGAATCCTTTGCCAGCCAAAGCTTCGATATAAGGAAGTGTAACGTTTGTTAGGGCAATGGTAGAGGTACGAGCAACCGCACCTGGGATATTGGCAACGGCATAGTGGAGAACACCGTGTTTTTCATAAACTGGCTCATCGTGCGTTGTCACACGGTCAGCTGTTTCGATAACGCCGCCTTGGTCAACAGCAACGTCAACGATGACAGAACCTGGACGCATTTGTTTGACCATCTCATCTGTCACCAATTTCGGTGCTTTGGCACCAGGGATGAGAACCGCTCCAATCACCACATCTGCATCTCTCACACTTGCTTCGATATTAAATGGGTTAGACATGAGTGTTTGGATTTGGTGACCAAAGACATCTTCAAGTACAGAGAGGCGCTTAGCGCTGATATCAAGAATAGTGACTTGAGCTCCTAAACCAAGAGCGATGCGGGCAGCATGGGTCCCTACGACACCGCCACCGATGATGGTTACTTTCCCTTTAGGTACACCCGGTACACCAGCCAGTAGAACGCCAGAACCTCCTGCTTGCTTAGTTAGGAAATGAGCACCGATTTGGACTGCCATACGGCCTGCAACCTCACTCATAGGTACGAGGAGTGGTAACTGACCTTGGGAATCATGAACAGTTTCATAGGCAATCCCTGTTGTTTTTGCTGCTAGCATAGCATCTGCTAATTCAGGAGCAGCGGCCATGTGTAAGTAGGTAAAGAGAAGCAGGTCGTCACGCAAGTACCCATATTCAGAAGCTAATGGTTCTTTTACTTTCACGACTAACTCTGCAGCCCAAGCTTCACTAGCAGTAGCGACAATCTCAGCTCCTTGCTTTTGATAGTCAGCATCAGTAAAGCCAGAACCGAGACCAGCATTTGTTTCGATAAGGACGCGATGACCACGACCGACTAAGCTGTGGACACCAGCAGGTGTGACGGCGACACGGTTTTCATTATTCTTAATTTCTTTTGGAATTCCAATTAACATAGGATGACTCACTTTCTATTAAGCTGTTTCAATTGTTGTATCACATAATTCTTTAGTGTTTTTTTGTGATGATTTTATTGTATATGAAACCGTTTTAAATTGCAAGAAAAACTTGTAAACCTATTTCTTTTATGTTATTCTTTTAGCAACTTATTTTGGGAGGTAAAAAGATGGAATCACTATTTATCAAACTAGCTAAACATCCAATTATTGAAACAGAACGATTAGTTCTTAGACCAGTAACACTTGATGATGCAGAAGCAATGTTTGAGTATGCCTCGGACAGAGAAAATACGCGCTACACTTTTCCAACCAATCAAAGCTTGGAAGAAACCAAGAATAACATTGCCCAGTTCTACTTGGCCAATCCCTTGGGACGCTGGGGAATAGAATTAAAAAGCAATGGCAAATTTATCGGAACCATTGATTTGCACAAGATTGTTCCTGCTCTTAAGAAGGCAGCTATTGGTTACATTATCAATAAAAAATATTGGAATCAAGGTTTGACGACAGAAGCCAATCGTGCTGTGATTGAGCTAGCTTTTGAGAAGATAGGAATGAATAAGTTAGTTGCTTTATACGATAAGGCTAATCCCGCGTCAGGAAAGGTCATGGAGAAATCAGGAATGCGTTTTTCCCACGAAGAACCATATGCTTGTATGGACCAGCATGAAGAAGGCCGAATCGTGACAAGAGTTCATTATGTCTTGACTAAGGAAGTCTATTTTGCAAATAAATAAGCAGTTGAAAAGAAATTTTCGACTGTTTTTTTCTTCCTCTTACGAATAACATAAGAGAGGAGAAAATATGGAAGCAATTATCGAGAAAATCAAAGAGTATAAAATCATTGTCATCTGTGCGAGTTTGGGTCTGGCCTTAGGCGGATTTTTCCTGCTAAAGCCAGCTCCATCAACACCTGTCAAGGAAACGAATTTGCAGGCAGAAGTCGCAGCTGTTTCCAAGGATTCATTAACCGAAAAGGAAGTGAAGAAGGAAGAAAAGGCAGAGCCCCTTGAACAAGACCTAATCACAGTAGATGTGAAGGGTGCAGTTAAATCGCCAGGGATTTATGATTTGCCTGTAGGTAGTCGGGTCAATGATGCCGTTCAGAAGGCTGGTGGCTTGACAGAGCAAGCAGACAGCAAGTCGCTCAATCTAGCTCAGAAAGTCAGTGATGAGGCTCTGGTTTACGTTCCAACTAAGGGAGAAGAGTCAGCTAGTCAACAGACTGGTTCGGGAACAGCTTCTTCAACAAGCAAGGAAAAGAAGGTCAATCTCAACAAGGCTAGTCTGGAAGAACTCAAGCAAGTCAAGGGACTGGGTGGTAAACGAGCTCAGGATATTATCGACCATCGTGAAACAAATGGCAAGTTCAAGTCAGTAGACGAGCTCAAGAAGGTCTCTGGTATTGGTGCCAAAACAATAGAAAAGTTAAAAGACTATGTTACAGTGGATTAAGAAGTTCCCTTTTCCCCTAATCTATCTGAGTTTTCTATTGCTCTGGCTTTACTACGCCATTTTCTCAGCATCTTATCTTGCTTTGTTGGGCTTCGTTTTTCTGTTAGTCTGTCTCTTTATCCAATTTCCGTGGAAATCTGTTGGAAAAGTTCTAGCAGTTTGTGGAATCTTTGGATTTTGGTTTCTGTTTCAAAATTTGCAACAGAGTCAAGCTAGTCAAAATCTGGTGGATTCTGTCGAAAGGGTACGGATTTTGCCTGACACTATTAAGATCAATGGTGATAGTCTATCCTTTCGTGGCAAGTCTGATGGACGTATTTTTCAAGTCTATTATAAACTCCAGTCCGAGGAGGAAAAAGAATCCTTTCAAGCCTTAACAGACCTTCATGACTTGGAACTAGAAGGGAAGCTTTCGGAGCCAGAAGGGCAGAGGAATTTTGGTGGATTTGACTATCAAGCTTATCTGAAGACTCAGGGGATTTACCAGACTCTCAATATAAAAAGAATACAGTCACTTAAACAGGTTAGCAGTTGGGATATAGGAGAAAATCTGTCCAGTTTACGTCGAAAGGCTGTGGTTTGGATTAAGACGCATTTTCCAGACCCTATGCGCAATTACATGACAGGGCTCTTGCTAGGACATCTGGACACTGACTTTGAGGAGATGAATGAGCTTTATTCTAGTCTAGGAATTATCCACCTTTTTGCCTTGTCGGGTATGCAGGTAGGCTTTTTCATGGAAGGCTTTAAGAAACTTCTCTTACGATTGGGTTTGACCCAAGAAAAGTGGAAATGGCTAGCTTATCTCTTTTCCCTTATCTATGCAGGTCTGACAGGTTTTTCAGCATCGGTTATTCGCAGTCTCTTGCAAAAGTTACTGACTCAACATGGGGTTAAGGGCTTGGATAATTTTGCCTTGACGGTGCTTGTACTCTTTATCATCATGCCCAACTTTTTCCTGACTGCAGGAGGAGTCTTGTCCTGCGCTTATGCTTTTATCTTGACCATGACCAGCAAAGAAGGGGAGGGGCTCAAGTCTGTTGCCAGAGAAAGTCTAGTCATCTCCTTGGGAATATTGCCCATTCTATCCTTCTATTTTGCGGAATTTCAACCTTGGTCCATCCTTTTGACCTTTGTCTTTTCCTTTCTATTTGACTTGGTTTTCTTACCGCTCTTGTCTATCCTATTTGCCCTTTCCTTTCTCTATCCAGTTATTCAGCTTAATTTTCTCTTTGAGTGGTTGGAAGGGATTATTCGCTTAGTATCACAGCTGGCAAGTAGACCTCTGGTCTTTGGACAACCTAATGCGTGGTTTTTAATTTTATTGTTAATTTCCTTGGCTTTAGTCTATGATTTGAGGAAAAACATTAAAAAGCTAATGGTATTGAGCTTATTGATTACAGGTCTCTTTTTCCTGACTAAGCATCCACTGGAAAATGAAATTACCATGCTGGATGTGGGGCAAGGCGAAAGTATTTTCCTAAGGGATGTAACTGGTAAAACCATTCTCATAGATGTCGGTGGCAAGGCAGAATCTGATAAGAAAATAGAAAAATGGCAAAAAAAGTCGACGACCAGCAATGCCCAGCGAACCTTGGTCCCCTATCTAAAAAGTCGTGGAATAGCTAAGATTGATCAGCTGATTTTAACCAATACGGACAAGGAACATGTTGGAGATTTGTTGGAGGTGACCAAGGCTTTTCATGTCGGAGAGATTTTAGTATCAAAAGGCAGTTTGAAACAGAAGGAATTTGTGGCAGAACTACAGGCGACTCAAACCAAGGTGCGTAGTGTGACAGTAGGAGAGAACTTGCCAATTTTCGGAAGTCAGTTAGAAGTCCTATTTCCAAGGAAAATTGGAGATGGAGATCATGAAGACTCCCTAGTTCTGTATGGAAAACTACTGGATAAGAACTTTCTTTTTACAGGAAATATGGAGGACAAAGGAGAGAAGGATTTGCTGAAGCGGTACCCAGATCTAGAGGTGGATGTTTTGAAAGCTGGCCAACATGGTTCTAAAAATTCAACAAGTTCATCCTTTCTAGAACAGCTCAAACCAGAGATCACTCTCATCTCAGTTGGAAAGAGCAATCGAACGAAACTCCCCCATCAGGAAACCTTGACACGACTGGAAAGTATCAATAGTAAAGTTTATCGAACTGACCAGCAAGGAGCTATACGATTTAAAGGTTGGAAAAGTTGGAAAATCGAAAGTGTTCGTTAGGAAGAAAAGTGTCATATATTAGTGAGAAAAACTAAAAATCTGTTGCATAATAATGATAAAAACGATATAATGAAAGCGTATTCGATATTGATAATATAAAACCATTAAAAATTAGCAAAAACCGTTTAATTAGTTAGTTTATGATCTATTGGTCTTTTTCAGTCCAGTGTATCTGCTGTGACAGTCACTAAGAGTTATCGGTATGATTGGAACACTGTTTGGGAATATAGTACCAACTATCACGACCATCAATATGCTTGGATTCCGTCATGGTCTCGTTATGACAGCTACAGTGAATATAAAGTTGGTTCTGGCTGGAATTACGATCGTTATGAGGTCATAAACTACTATACTGGAGGATATTAATAGTTAAACATTTAGAAGAAGGAGAGTTTGATATGTTAAGGCTTACTCATGTTACCTTAAAAACGCGACAAGTCATCTTACAAGATGTAGATTTCACCTTTAAAAAAGGCAGGATTTATGGAGTTCTTGCTATCAATGGATCTGGAAAGACGACCCTGTTCCGAGCTATTAGCAACTTAATTCCCATAAGTAGTGGACATATCGCAGCCCCTCCTTCTTTATTTTATTATGAAAGTGTTGAATGGCTGGATGGAAACTTAAGTGGGATGGACTACCTTCGTCTCATAAAGAACATCTGGAAATCAGACCTGAACCTAAGGGATGAAATAGCTTACTGGGAAATGTCTGATTATATCAGCCTTCCCATTCGCAAGTATTCCTTAGGCATGAAGCAACGCTTGGTGATTGCCATGTATTTTCTCAGTCAGGCGAAATGTTGGCTCATGGATGAGATAACAAATGGCTTAGATGAGTATTATCGACAGAAGTTTTTTGATAGGCTGGCACAAATCGATAGAAAAGAACAGCTGGTTCTTTTGAGTTCCCACTACAAAGAGGAGTTAGTGGAGATTTGCGATAGCATCGTAACCATTCATCAAGGTCAGATAGATGAGGTTCCGTTATGAAAGATATTAGCCTATTTTTATTAAAGAAAGTTTTCAAAAGTCGTTTAAACTGGATTATCTTAGCTTTATTTGTATCTGTACTCGGTGTCACCTTTTATTTAAATAGTCAGACTGCAAACTCACACAGCTTGGAGAGCAGGTTGGAAAGTCCTATTACAGCCAACGAGAGAGCTATCAATGAAAATGAAGAGAAGCTCTCCCAAATGTCTGACACCAGCTCGGAGGAATACCAGATTGCTAAAAATGATTTAGAATTGCAAAAAAATCTTTTGACGCAAAAGAAAGAAATTCTGGCTTTGTTAAAAGAAGGGCGCTGGAAAGAAGCCTACTATTTGCAGTGGCAAGATGAAGAGAAGAATTATGAATTTGTATCAAATGACCCGAACTCTAACTCTGAATTAAAAATGGGGGTTGACCGCGAACGGAAGATTTACCAAGCCCTGTATCCCTTGAACATAAAAGCACATACTTTGGAGTTTCCGACCCACGGAATTGATCAGATTGTCTGGATTTTAGAGGCTATCATCCCAACCTTGTTTGTAGTTGCTATTATTTTTATGCTAACACAACTTTTTGCAGAAAGATATCAAAATCATCTGGACACAGCTCAGTTATATCCTTTTTCAAAAGTGACATTTGCCATGTCCTCTCTTGGAGTTGGGGTGAGCTATGTAACGGTGCTGTTTATTGGAATCTGTGGTTTTTCTTTCCTAGTGGGAAGCCTGATAAGTGGTTTTGGACAGTTAGATTATCCCTACCCGATATATAGCTTAACGAATCAAGAGGTAACTATTGGAAAGATACAAGATGTATTATTTCCTGGCTTGTTATTAGCTTTCTTATCCTTTATCGTCATTGTGGAAGTCGTCTACTTGATTGCTTACTTTTTCAAGCAAAAAATGCCTGTCCTCTTTCTTTCACTCATTGGAATTGTTGGCTTGTTGTTTGGTATCCAAACGATTCAGCCTCTTCAAAGGATTGCACATCTGATTCCCTTTACTTACTTGCGTTCAGTAGAGATTTTATCTGGAAGATTACCTAAACAGATTGATAATGTCAATCTGAATTGGAGCATGGGAATGGTCTTACTTCCTTGCCTGATTATCCTTTTGTTAGTGGGGATTCTATTTATCGAAAGATGGGGAAGTTCACAGAAAAAAGAAGTTTTTAATAGATCCTAGCTTTCCTATAGGGAAAATAAGTAAAAACTAACATAGAGAGGGAATCACCTTGGTTCTCTCTTTTTGATGCGGAAACCAAGACAAAATACAAACACAAACTTTTCAAAAAATAACTTTTTATCTTGACAAGGGCTAGAAAACTTGGTATTATATAAAAGTTGAGAAAAGCAGAAGTGAGAGCTTCTCGCCTTGTGACATTAAGTTGCCTGGCCCTACGGATGAAAAGTTTCTAAGAAACGCTATCATAACGTGCGGGCTTGTATATTTACGAGTCCGCTATTGTTTTTCTCTAATAAAACAAAAGAGGTGAAAACCATAGCAAAGCAAGACTTATTCATCAATGATGAGATTCGTGTACGTGAAGTTCGCTTGATTGGTCTTGAAGGAGAACAGCTAGGCATCAAGCCACTCAGTGAAGCGCAAGCTTTGGCTGATAACGCTAATGTTGACCTAGTATTGATTCAACCCCAAGCCAAACCGCCTGTTGCAAAAATTATGGACTACGGTAAGTTCAAATTTGAGTACCAGAAGAAGCAAAAAGAACAACGAAAAAAACAAAGTGTTGTTACTGTGAAAGAAGTTCGTCTAAGTCCAACGATTGACAAGGGTGACTTTGATACAAAACTTCGCAATGCACGCAAATTCCTTGAAAAAGGAAATAAAGTTAAGGTATCTATTCGCTTTAAGGGTCGTATGATTACCCATAAAGAGATTGGTGCAAAAGTTTTAGCCGAGTTTGCTGAAGCAACTCAAGATATTGCAATCATCGAACAACGTGCTAAAATGGATGGACGTCAAATGTTCATGCAATTGGCGCCAGCGACTGACAAAAAATAATTGTCAGAAAGTTAAATAAAGGAGAAAAAATCATGCCAAAACAAAAAACACACCGCGCATCAGCTAAACGTTTCAAACGTACAGGTTCTGGTGGACTTAAACGTTTCCGTGCTTACACTTCTCACCGTTTCCACGGAAAAACTAAGAAACAACGTCGTCATCTTCGTAAAGCATCTATGGTGCATGCAGGAGATTACAAACGTATCAAAGCAATGCTTACTCGCTTAAAATAATAGCTTGACTGTAAGTAAACAATTCTAGGAAATATTTGGAGGAAATAAAACATGGCACGTGTTAAAGGTGGCGTTGTATCACGCAAACGTCGTAAACGTATTCTTAAATTAGCAAAAGGTTACTATGGAGCTAAACACATCTTGTTCCGTACTGCAAAAGAACAAGTAATGAACTCTTACTACTATGCATACCGTGACCGTCGTCAGAAAAAACGTGACTTCCGCAAATTGTGGATCACTCGTATCAACGCGGCAGCTCGTATGAACGGACTTTCATACTCACAATTGATGCATGGTTTGAAATTGGCTGAGATCGAAGTTAACCGTAAAATGCTTGCTGACTTGGCTGTTAACGATGCAGCAGCTTTCACAGCTCTTGCAGATGCAGCTAAAGCAAAACTTGGTAAATAATAACAGATAAGACTGGAACAGGATTGTCCCAGTCTTTTTAAAAATAAAGGAGAAAAAAATGGCTTCAAAAATGCTACACACTTGCTTGCGAGTAGAAAATCTTGAAAAATCAATCGCATTTTATCAAGATGCTTTTGGATTTAAAGAATTGCGTCGCAGAGATTTTCCAGACCATGCCTTCACGATTGTCTATTTAGGACTTGAAGGTGACGATTATGAGTTGGAGTTGACTTATAACTACGATCACGGTCCTTATGTGGTTGGAGATGGGTTTGCCCATATCGCCCTCAGTACACCTGATCTTGAGGCGCTTCATCAAGAGCACAGTGCAAAAGGCTATGAAGTGACTGAGCCAAATGGTCTACCAGGAACTGCACCTAACTATTACTTTGTCAAAGACCCTGATGGCTACAAGGTCGAAGTCATTCGTGAAAAATAATCTCGTGAAGTCAAGTAGAATGTTCGTTTTCTACTTGACTTTTTTTAGCTGAAAGAGTATACTAATAAAAATTTAACCTTTAAGGGGAGTCCAGAGAGACTCACAAGGTGTCAGATAAAAGAATAGTGCAATTTTCTAGAGGAGACTTTTTGAGTGTGCTCTCTTGTGTTGTACGATTTTAACTGAGGCCTTGCACTAGCAAGGTCTTTTCTTTGTCTGGTCCCCTTAAAATTTAAGGAGGAAAAGTCATGAATCCCACATGTAAGAAACGTTTGGGTGCAATTCGATTGGAAACCATGAAGGTGGTAGCACAGGAGGAAATCGCACCAGCAATTTTTGAATTAGTCCTAGAAGGAGAAATGGTTGAAGCTATGCGAGCAGGCCAATTTCTCCATTTGCGTGTGCCTGATGACGCCCATCTTTTGCGTCGTCCTATTTCAATTTCATCGATTGATAAAGTTAACAAGCAGTGTCATCTCATTTATCGGATTGAGGGAGCTGGGACCGCTATTTTTTCAACATTAAGTCAGGGAGATACTCTTGATGTGATGGGACCTCAGGGAAATGGTTTTGACTTGTCTGCCCTAGATGAGCAGAGCCAGGTTCTCCTTGTTGGTGGGGGGATTGGTGTTCCGCCCTTGCTTGAAGTAGCCAAGGAATTGCATGCGCGTGGTGTGAAAGTAGTGATAGTTCTCGGTTTTGCGACTAAGGATGCTGTTATTTTAGAGACGGAATTAGCTCAATATGGTCAAGTCTTTGTAACGACAGATGATGGTTCTTATGGTATAAAGGGAAATGTTTCCGTTGTTATCAAGGATTTAGACAATCAATTTGATGCTGTTTACTCATGTGGGGCGCCTGGAATGATGAAGTATATCAATCAAACCTTTTATGACCACCCAAGAGCCTATTTATCTCTGGAATCTCGTATGGCTTGTGGGATGGGGGCTTGCTATGCCTGTGTCCTAAAAGTACCAGAAAGCGAGACGGTCAGCCAACGCGTCTGTGAAGATGGCCCTGTTTTCCTCACAGGAACAGTTGTATTATAAGGAGAAAATCATGACTACAAATCGTTTACAAGTTTCTATACCTGGCTTGGATTTGAAAAATCCGATTATTCCAGCATCAGGCTGTTTTGGTTTTGGTCAAGAGTATGCCAAGTACTATGATTTAGACCTTTTAGGTTCTATTATGATCAAAGCGACAACCCTTGAACCACGCTTTGGCAATCCAACTCCAAGGGTGGCAGAAACACCTGCTGGCATGCTCAATGCAATCGGTTTGCAAAATCCTGGTTTGGAAGTTGTTTTGGCCGAAAAGCTACCTTGGTTGGAAAGAGAGTATCCAAATCTTCCTATTATCGCCAATGTAGCTGGTTTTTCAAAACAAGAGTATGCAGTTGTTTCTAGTGGTATTTCCAAGGCAGCTAATGTGAAGGCTATCGAGCTCAATATTTCTTGCCCTAACGTAGATCACTGTAATCATGGACTCTTGATTGGTCAAGACCCTGATCTGGCTTATGATGTGGTGAAAGCAGCTGTGGAAGCCTCTGATGTACCAGTTTATGTCAAACTAACTCCTAGTGTGACCGATATCGTTACTGTCGCAAAGGCAGCAGAGGATGCAGGAGCAAGTGGTTTGACTATGATTAATACTCTAGTTGGAATGCGCTTTGACCTCAAAACTAGAAAACCAATCTTGGCCAATGGAACAGGTGGAATGTCTGGTCCAGCAGTCTTTCCAGTAGCCCTCAAACTCATCCGCCAAGTAGCTCAAACAACAGATCTGCCTATCATTGGAATGGGAGGAGTGGATTCGGCTGAAGCTGCCCTAGAAATGTATCTGGCTGGAGCATCGGCTATTGGAGTTGGAACAGCCAACTTTACCAATCCATATGCCTGTCCTGATATCATCGAAAATCTACTAAAGGTTATGGATAAATATGGCATCAGCAGTCTAGAAAATCTACGCAAGGAAGTAAAAGAGTCTCTGAGATAAACTGCAATTAATCTGTGCTTGATGAACAAAGTTGTCAAGGAAGTAAGTTATAGTTGATTGAATCTAGAATAGTACGCTGTGACTGCTAAAACATTTCTAGAAATTAATTTGACTTTCCTAATTGATTTGTTTATATCTTATTGCAATCTACTATAAAAATCCTGATTTCAAGTAAATCAGGATTTTTTCATGGATGCGATTTTTTCTGGATCTGGTGTGACACGGAGGGTCTTTTGTCCTGTATAGGTCACAAAACCCGGCTTTCCACCAGTTGGTTTGTTGAGTTTTTTGACTTCAATCATATCTACTTGAACCAGATTTGACAGGCGACCTTGAGAGAAGTAGGCGGCCAACTCTGCTGCGTCTGTCTTGACTTCATCAGATGGGTCAAGATTGCCTGAGATGACAACATGGCTTCCAGGAATGTCCTTGGCATGGAACCAAAGTTCTTCCTTGCGAGCCATTTTAAAGGTTAGTTCTTCATTTTGCAGGTTATTGCGTCCGACATAGATGATGGTTTTGCCATCACTAGCTAGATACTGTTCTGGTTTTTTACGTTTCTGGATTTTTTCTCGCTGTCTTCTGCGGATAAAACCTGTTTGGATCAATTCTTCACGGATTTCAGCGATTTCTTCTAGTCCAGCTTGGTTGAGGACGGTCTCCACACTTTCCAGATAGAGAATGGTTGCCTTGGTTTCTTCAATCAGATCAGTCAAGTATTTGACAGCTTCTTTTAGTTTCTGATAACGTTTAAAATAGCGTTGGGCATTCTGGTTGGGAGTCAAGGCCTTATCAAGCGCAATGGTGATAGGTTGGTTGGTGTAGTAGTTGTCTAGGATAACCTGGTCTTGGTCGTTAGGCACTTGATGGAGGAAGGTTGTCAGCAATTCTCCTTTTTGGCGAAATTCTTCAGCATTGTCTGTCGCTAGTAACTCTTTTTCTTGTTTTTTCAGCTTATGTCGGTTTTTCTGAAGTTCATTTTCAACACGGCGAATGAGTTCACTGGCTTGCTGTTTGACGCGGTCACGTTCAGCCTTATCATTATAGTAGGTGTCCAACAAATCAGAAAGACTGGCAAATGGCTCTCCCACTTGATTTGCAAAAGGAACTGGACTGAAGGAAGTCTCAGTCAAGCAAGGATTGGTTTCTTGATTGAAAAAGGTACGGAAAGTGGATAGTTTATCACTAACCAGAATGTTTTCCAATTCATTTGCCGTATCACGTCCCAGACCTTGAAAAAGGTTTTGAAGGTTTTTAGCTGTGGTTTCTTGTGTTTGTAGGATTTCAAAGAGTTTTTCATCCTTGATAGTAAAAGGATTGAGAGATTCCGTACTTGGTGGAGCGATGTAGGTCGATCCAGGAAGCAAGGTGCGGTAACTATTTTGTGAAAAACCGACGTGTTTAATGACTTCGAGGATTTTATGGCTACTTTTATCGACTAGTAGAATATTGCTGTGTTTACCCATGATTTCGATAATCAAGGTAGCCTGAATATGATCCCCAATCTCGTTTTTATTGGAAACTGTGATTTCCACAATACGGTCATTTTCAATCTGCTCGATCGATTCAATCAGGGCCCCCTGCAAATACTTTCTCAAAACCATGATAAAGGTAGAAGGCTGGGCTGGGTTTTCAAAAGTTGTTTGGGTCAGCTGAATGCGTCCAAAAACTGGATGGGCAGAAAGGAGCAGGCGATGGCTTTGGCGATTGCTGCGAATTTGCAAGACCAATTCTTGTTCAAAAGGTTGATTGATTTTCTGAATGCGCCCATTCACTAACTCTCTTCGCAATTCCTCAACCATGTGGTGTAAAAAAAATCCGTCAAATGACATCGTTCTCTCCTTGTGATTGTATTCCATAGTATTATATCAAAAAGGTAGAATAAAATCATGGAAATGTGGTATAATAAAGCCAAGTAAAGAGAAACGAGAAGCACATGTATATTGAAATGGTAGATGAAACTGGCCAAGTTTCAAAAGAAATGTTGCAACAAACCCAAGAAATTTTGGAATTTGCAGCCCAAAAATTAGGCAAAGAAGACAAGGAGATGGCAGTTACCTTTGTGACCAATGAGCGTAGCCATGAACTCAATCTGGAGTACCGTGATACAGACCGCCCGACAGATGTCATCAGCCTTGAATATAAGCCAGAGTTGGAAATTGCCTTTGACGAGGAAGATTTACTTGAAAATCCAGAATTGGCAGAGATGATGTCTGAGTTTGATGCCTATATTGGGGAACTGTTCATTTCTATTGATAAGGCTCATGAGCAGGCCGAGGAATATGGCCACAGCTTTGAGCGTGAGATGGGCTTCTTGGCAGTACACGGCTTTTTACATATCAATGGCTATGATCACTACACTCCAGAAGAAGAAGCGGAGATGTTCGGTTTACAAGAAGAAATTTTGACAGCCTATGGACTCACAAGACAATAAACGAAAATGGAAAAATCGTGACCTGATATCTAGTTTAGAATTTGCTCTCACAGGAATTTTTACTGCCATCAAGGAAGAACGCAATATGCGAAAACATGCAGTGACGGCTCTAGTAGTCATCCTTGCAGGTTTTGTTTTTCAAGTGTCACGAATCGAATGGCTCTTTCTCCTATTGAGCATTTTCTTGGTAGTAGCCTTTGAAATTATTAACTCTGCTATCGAAAATGTGGTGGATTTGGCCAGTCACTATCACTTTTCTATGCTGGCTAAAAATGCCAAGGATATGGCAGCTGGCGCGGTATTAGTGGTCTCTCTTTTCGCGGCCTTAACAGGCGCATTGATTTTTCTCCCACGAATCTGGGATCTACTATTTTAAACAGATAAGAGGAAATTATGACATTTAAATCAGGCTTTGTAGCCATTTTAGGACGTCCCAATGTTGGGAAGTCAACTTTTTTGAATCACGTAATGGGACAAAAGATTGCCATTATGAGTGATAAGGCGCAGACAACGCGCAATAAAATCATGGGAATTTATACAACCGATAAGGAGCAGATTGTCTTTATCGACACTCCAGGGATTCACAAGCCTAAGACAGCGCTCGGAGATTTTATGGTAGAGTCTGCCTATAGCACCCTTCGTGAAGTGGACACCGTACTTTTCATGGTGCCAGCAGATGAGGCTCGAGGTAAGGGTGATGATATGATTATCGAGCGTCTTAAAGCTGCTAAAGTTCCTGTAATTTTGGTGGTCAATAAGATTGACAAGGTTCATCCAGACCAGCTCTTGGCTCAAATTGATGATTTCCGTAATCAGATGGATTTCAAGGAAATTGTTCCGATTTCAGCCCTTCAGGGAAATAATGTTTCTCGTCTAATCGATATTCTCAGTGAAAATTTGGAAGAAGGTTTCCAATATTTCCCAGCCGATCAAATCACAGACCATCCAGAGCGTTTCTTGGTTTCTGAGATGATTCGTGAAAAGGTCCTACACTTAACTCGTGAAGAAATTCCACACTCAGTTGCAGTAGTGGTGGACTCTATGAAAAGAGACGAGGATACAGACAAGGTTCATATCCGAGCAACTATTATGGTCGAACGTGACAGCCAAAAAGGGATTATCATCGGTAAAGGTGGCGCTATGCTTAAGAAAATTGGTAGCATGGCCCGTCGTGATATTGAACTTATGCTAGGAGATAAGGTCTTCCTAGAAACCTGGGTCAAGGTCAAGAAAAACTGGCGCGATAAAAAGCTAGATTTGGCTGACTTTGGCTATAATGAAAAAGAATACTAAGTAGAGGTGGGCTCATGCCTGCTTCTTGTTTTTACAGAAGGAGGACTTATGCCGGAATTACCTGAGGTTGAAACCGTTCGACGTGGCTTGGAAAAATTGATTTTGGGAAAGAAGATTTCGAGTGTAGAAATTCGCTATCCCAAGATGATTAAGACAGATTTGGACGAGTTTCAAAAGGAGGTGCCTGGTCAGATTGTTGAGTCAATGGGACGTCGTGGCAAATATTTACTTTTCTACCTGACAGATAAGATCTTGATTTCCCATTTGCGGATGGAGGGAAAGTATTTTTACTATCCAGACCAAGTACCTGAACGCAAGCATGCCCATGTTTTCTCTCAGTTTGAAGATGGTGGCACGCTTGTTTATGAGGATGTTCGCAAGTTTGGTACTATGGAACTCTTGGTTCCTGACCTTTTGGAAGCCTACTTTATTTCTAAAAAACTAGGGCCTGAACCAAGCGAACAAGACTTTGATTTGCCGGTCTTTCAAGTTGCTCTAGCTAAGTCTAAAAAGCCTATCAAATCCCATCTCCTAGACCAAACCTTGGTAGCTGGACTTGGCAATATCTATGTGGATGAGGTTCTCTGGCGAGCTCAGGTTCATCCGGCTAGACCTTCCCAGACTTTGACAGCAGTAGAAGCGACAGCTATTCATGACCAGACCATTGCTGTATTGGGACAGGCTGTTGAAAAAGGTGGTTCCACCATCCGAACTTATACCAATGCCTTTGGAGAAGATGGAACCATGCAGGATTTTCACCAAGTCTATGACAAGGCTGGTCAAGAATGTTCACGTTGTGGCACCATCATTGAGAAAATCCAACTAGGTGGACGAGGCACCCATTTTTGTCCTCAGTGCCAAAGGAGGAATTGATGGGAAAAATCATTGGAATCACTGGGGGAATTGCCTCTGGTAAGTCAACCGTGACAAATTTTCTAAGAAAGCAAGGCTTTCAAGTAGTGGATGCCGACGCAGTCGTCCACCAACTACAGAAACCTGGTGGTCGTCTGTTTGAAGCTCTAGTACAGCACTTTGGGAAAGAAATCATCCGTGAAAATGGAGAACTCAATCGCCCTCTCCTAGCTAGTCTTATCTTTTCAAATCCTGAAGAACGAGAATGGTCTAAGCAAATCCAAGGAGAGATTATCCGTGAGGAACTAGCTACATTAAGAGACCAATTGGCTCAGACAGAAGAGATTTTCTTCATGGATATTCCCCTACTTTTTGAGCAGGACTACGTCTCTTGGTTTGATGAGACTTGGTTGGTCTATGTGGACCGAGATGTCCAAGTAGAACGCTTAATGAAAAGGGACCACTTGTCCAAAGATGAAGCTGAATTTCGTCTGGCAGCCCAGTGGCCTTTAGAGAAAAAGAAAGATTTGGCCAGCCATGTTCTAGATAACAATGGCAGTCGTGATCAGCTTCTTACTCAGGTGTTCTCCCTGCTTGAGGGAGGTAAGCAAGATGACAGAGATTAACTGGAAGGATAATCTGCGCATTGCCTGGTTTGGTAATTTTCTGACAGGAGCCAGTATTTCTTTGGTTGTGCCTTTTATGCCTATCTTTGTGGAAAATCTAGGTGTAGGGAGTGAGCAAGTCGCTTTTTATGCAGGCTTAGCTATTTCTGTCTCTGCTATTTCTGCGGCGCTCTTTTCTCCTATCTGGGGTATTTTTGCTGATAAATACGGTCGAAAACCCATGATGATTCGTGCTGGTCTGGCCATGACTATCACTATGGGAGGCTTGGCCTTTGTGCCAAATATCTATTGGTTAATCTTTCTTCGTTTACTGAATGGTGTATTTGCGGGTTTTGTTCCCAATGCAACGGCCTTGATAGCCAGTCAGGTTCCCAAGGAGAAATCAGGCTCTGCCTTAGGTACTTTGTCTACAGGCGTAGTTGCAGGTACTCTAACTGGTCCTTTTATTGGTGGCTTATCGCAGAATTATTTGGTATTCGTACAGTTTTCTTAATGGTTGGTAGTTTTCTGTTTTTAGCTGCTATTTTGTCTATTTGCTTTATCAAGGAAGATTTTCAACCAGTAGCCAAGGAAAAGGCCATCCCAACAAAGGAATTATTTACATCAGTTAAATATCCCTATCTTTTGGTCAACCTCTTTCTGACCAGTTTTGTCATCCAATTTTCAGCCCAATCAATCGGCCCTATCCTAGCTCTGTATGTACGCGACTTAGGCCAAACAGAGAATCTTCTTTTTGTCTCTGGTTTGATTGTATCCAGTATGGGCTTTTCCAGTATGATGAGTGCAGGAGTTATGGGAAAGCTAGGTGACAAGGTAGGCAATCATCGCCTCTTGGTTGTAGCCCAGCTTTATTCAGTCATCATCTATCTCCTCTGTGCCAATGCCTCTAGTCCCCTTCAACTAGGACTATATCGATTCCTCTTTGGCTTGGGAACCGGTGCCTTGATACCAGGGGTTAATGCCCTTCTTAGCAAAATGACTCCAAAATCCGGAATTTCAAGGATTTTTGCCTTCAACCAAGTCTTTTTTTACCTCGGTGGAGTGATTGGCCCCATGGCGGGATCCGCAGTTGCAGGATATTTGGGCTACCATGCAGTCTTCTATGCGACAAGTCTTTGTGTTGCCTTTAGTTGTCTCTTTAACCTGCTTCAATTTCGAACATTATTAAAAGTAAAGGAAATCTAGTGCGAGTAAAAATTAATCTCAAATGCTCCTCTTGTGGCAGTATCAATTACCTAACCAGTAAAAATTCTAAAACCCATCCAGACAAGATTGAGGTTTTAAAGTATTGTCCCAAGGAAAGAAAAGTAACCCTACATCTTGAATCTAAGTAGATTTTATGGTAAAATAATAGGGATTTTAAGGAGTTTGATATGTATAACCTATTATTAACCATTTTATTAGTATTATCTGTTGTGATTGTGATTGCGATTTTCATGCAACCAACTAAAAACCAATCCAGCAATGTATTTGATGCCAGCTCAGGTGATTTGTTTGAACGCAGTAAAGCACGCGGTTTTGAAGCTGTAATGCAGCGTTTGACAGGGATTTTAGTCTTTTTCTGGCTAGCCATTGCCTTAGCATTGACGGTATTATCAAGTAGATAAGAAAATAATGGGCAGGACTAGGTCTTTGCCTCTTTTTATTTTTAAATGATGTTTGAGAAGGTTTTACAGTAAGAGAAAATTAAAAAAATCTAGAAAGAAAATATGAAAGATAGAATAAAAGAATATTTGCAAGACAAGGGAAAGGTGACTGTCAATGATTTGGCTCAGGCTTTGGGAAAAGATGGATCCAAGGATTTTCGTGAGTTGATTAAAACCTTGTCCCTAATGGAAAGAAAGCACCAGATTCGCTTTGAAGAAGATGGCAGTTTGACCCTGGAAGTCAAGAAAAAACATGAGATTACTCTCAAGGGGATTTTTCATGCTCATAAAAATGGTTTTGGCTTTGTCAGTCTGGAAGGCGAGGAGGACGACCTTTTTGTAGGGAAAAATGATGTCAATTATGCTATTGATGGTGATACCGTTGAGGTCGTGATCAAGAAAGTCGCTGACCGCAATAAGGGAACAGCAGCAGAAGCCAAAATTATCGATATTCTAGAACACAGTTTGACAACCGTTGTCGGTCAAATCGTTCTAGATCAGGAAAAGCCCAAGTATGCCGGCTACATCCGTTCGAAAAATCAGAAAATCAGTCAACCGATTTATGTTAAGAAACCTGCCCTAAAACTCGAGGGAACAGAGGTGCTTAAGGTCTTTATCGATAAATATCCAAGCAAGAAACATGATTTCTTTGTCGCTAGTGTCCTCGATGTGGTGGGGCATTCAACGGATGTCGGAATTGATGTTCTTGAGGTTTTGGAGTCTATGGACATTGTCTCAGAGTTTCCAGAGGCTGTCGTCAAGGAAGCGGAAAGTGTGCCTGATGCTCCGTCTCAACAGGATATGGAAGGCCGTTTGGACTTGAGAGATGAGATTACCTTTACCATTGACGGTGCTGATGCCAAGGACTTGGACGATGCGGTGCATATCAAGGTCTTGAAAAATGGCAATCTGGAACTCGGAGTTCATATAGCAGATGTTTCTTACTATGTAACTGAGGGGTCTGCCCTTGACAAGGAAGCTCTTAACCGTGCGACTTCTGTTTATGTGACAGACCGTGTGGTCCCAATGCTTCCAGAACGCCTTTCAAACGGCATTTGCTCTCTCAATCCTCAAGTTGACCGCTTGACGCAGTCTGCTATTATGGAGATTGATAAACATGGTCGTGTTCGTAATTACACTATTACTCAGACTGTTATCAAGACTAGTTTCCGTATGACCTATAGTGATGTCAATGACATCCTAGCAGGTGACGAGGAAAAGAGACTAGAGTATAAGAAAATTGTTCCTAGTATCGAGTTAATGGCTAAGCTCCATGAGACTTTGGAAAGTATGCGAATCAAGCGTGGTGCTTTAAATTTTGATACCAATGAAGCTAAGATTTTAGTCGATAAAAAAGGCAAGCCAGTTGATATTGTTCTTCGTCATCGTGGTGTCGCTGAACGTATGATTGAGTCCTTTATGTTGATTGCTAACGAAACGGTTGCCGAGCACTTTAGCAAGCTGGACCTACCTTTTATCTATCGTATTCATGAGGAACCTAAAGCTGAGAAAGTTCAAAAGTTTATTGATTATGCTTCAAGTTTTGGCTTGAGAATTTATGGGACTGCTAGTGAGATTAGTCAGGAAGCTCTTCAAGACATCATGCGTGCTGTTGAGGGAGAGCCTTATGCGGATGTATTGTCCATGATGCTTCTCCGCTCCATGCAGCAGGCTCGCTATTCGGAGCATAATCACGGCCACTATGGATTAGCGGCTGACTATTATACTCACTTTACCAGTCCGATTCGACGTTATCCAGACCTTCTTGTTCACCGTATGATTCGTGATTACGGCCGTTCTAAGGAAATAGCCGAGCATTTTGAGCAAGTAATTCCAGAGATTGCGACCCAGTCTTCCAACCGTGAACGCCGTGCTATTGAGGCTGAACGTGAAGTTGAAGCTATGAAAAAGGCTGAGTACATGGAAGAATATGTCGGAGAAGAGTACGATGCAGTTGTTTCAAGCATCGTTAAATTCGGTCTCTTTGTTGAATTGCCAAACACGGTTGAAGGCTTGATTCACATCACAAATCTACCTGAATTTTATCATTTCAACGAACGTGATTTGACTCTGCGTGGGGAGAAATCAGGAACAACATTCCGTGTAGGTCAACAGATTCGTATCCGAGTTGAAAGAGCCGACAAGATGACGGGTGAAATTGACTTCTCTTACATCCCAAGTGAGTTTGATGTGATTGAAAAAGGTTTAAAACAGTCTAATAGCAGTGACAGAGGGCGTGGTTCAAGTCGTCGTTCAGATAAGAAGGAAGATAAGAGAAAATCAGGACGTTCAAATGATAAGCGCAAGCATTCACAAAAAGACAAGAAGAAAAAAGGAAAGAAACCTTTTTATAAGGAAGTAGCTAAGAAAGGAGCCAAGCATGGCAAAGGGCGAGGGAAAGGTCGTCGCACAAAATAAAAAGGCGCGCCACGACTATACAATCGTAGATACGCTAGAGGCAGGGATGGTCCTGACTGGAACTGAAATCAAGAGTGTACGAGCTGCTCGAATCAATCTCAAGGATGGCTTTGCCCAAGTAAAAAATGGGGAGGTTTGGTTGAGCAATGTTCATATCGCTCCTTACGAAGAGGGCAATATCTGGAATCAAGAACCAGAACGTCGGCGCAAACTCCTGCTCCATAAGAAACAAATTCAAAAATTAGAGCAAGAAACCAAAGGAACAGGTATGACCCTGGTTCCCCTTAAAGTCTATATCAAAGATGGCTATGCCAAGCTTCTTTTAGGACTTGCCAAAGGGAAACATGACTATGACAAACGGGAGTCAATCAAGCGACGTGAGCAGAATCGCGATATTGCGCGTGTCATGAAAGCTGTTAACCATCGATAGAAGGATGTTATAAAATGGAAAAACTAGTTGCCTATAAACGCATGCCGGTCTGGAATAAAGACACCATGCCAGAAGCTGTTCAAAGAAAACACAATACTAAGGTTGGAACCTGGGGCAAGATTACTATTTTAAAAGGAACTCTCAAGTTTATTGAATTGACAGAGGATGGTGAGGTTATAGCTGAACACCTCTTTGAAGCAGGAGCTGACAATCCCATGGCGCAACCACAAGCCTGGCACCGAGTAGAGGCTGCTACAGATGATGTGGAATGGTACTTGGAATTTTATTGTAAACCTGAGGATTATTTCCCTAAAAAATACAATACTAATCCAGTTCATTCGGAAGTTTTAGAAGCTATGCAGACGGTAAAACCTGGGAAAGCCTTGGATTTAGGTTGTGGTCAAGGCCGTAACTCTCTCTTCTTAGCCCAGCAAGGTTTTGATGTGACAGCCGTGGATCAAAATGAACTTTCTCTTGAGATCTTACAAAGTATTGTAGAGCAAGAAGATTTAGAAATACCTCTTGGTCTTTACGACATCAATTCAGCTAGCATCGGACAAACTTACGATTTTATCCTATCGACTGTTGTTCTCATGTTTTTACAAGCAGACCACATTCCTGCTATTATTCGAAATATGCAGGAGAAAACCACTGTTGGTGGCTACAATCTTATCGTCTGCGCCATGGACACGGAGGATTATCCTTGTTCAGTGAACTTCCCATTCACATTTAAAGAAGGAGAATTGGCAGACTATTACAAGGATTGGGAATTGGTTAAGTACAATGAGAATCCAGGGCATCTCCACCGTCGCGATGAGAATGGCAATCGTATTCAACTGCGCTTTGCGACCATGTTAGCTAAGAAAATAAAGTAAATAAGAATAAAGATCTGGAAATTTCCTGATCTTTTTTCTTTTTTACGAATAGATAAGATAGAAGAATTGACAAAAATACGCATTATAAGTATAATTTAAGCTAGAAAGGTGACCATAAATGCCAATAACAGGTAAGGAAATGGTAAAATTAGCTCTTGCAAATGGATGGATTGAAGTACGTAAGAGAGGAAGTCATCATCATTTAAAAAAAGAAGGAGTCCCCTATCTTGTCACGATTCCAGTTCACGGTAATGAGGATCTAGGAAAAGGTCTAGAGAGGAAAATATTAAAAGATTTGGGATTGTAGTTGGTTTGGAAATTGTGGAGGTGTATTATGCTAAAATCTTATCCTGCTATTTTTCATAAAGAAGGTACTGGATACTGGATTGAATTTCCGGAGTTTGGAGGTGGGACTGAAGGAGCAACGATTGAACTTGCAATGAAAAATGCTCGGGAAATGCTTGAGAGTGTTTTAGCTTCTTATATTGATGAAGGACTAGTTTTGCCTACTCCTAGTGACATAGCTAAGTTGAAAGCTCCTGATGGATTTGTGACTTTGATTCAGGTCAATCCCTTACCTTTCGTAAAGAATAATAAGGCGATTCGAAAAAATGTTACAGTTCCAGAGTGGTTAGTCAGACTTGCAGATCGTGAGAAAGTGAACTATTCTGAAGTGTTGACACAAGCTCTTGAAAGTCGCTTGCAACTCTAAAATTATAGAATGATAAAGATCTGGAAATTTCCTGATCTTTTTTCTTTTTTACGAATAATATAGAAAAGGAGGGAAAGCATGTTTGTTGCGAGAGATGCTAGCGGACAGTTGGTAAATGTGTTAGAGGATAGGCTTGAGAAGCAAGCCTACACCTGCCCAGCTTGCGGAGGTCAGCTCCGTTTGCGTCAAGGTCTAAGTGTCCGGAGACATTTTGCCCATAAATCCCTAAAAGACTGTGATTATTCCTCTGAAAATGAAAGTCCGGAACACCTGGCAAATAAAGAATCCCTCTATCACTGGTTGAAAAAAGATTCAGAAGTGAAATTAGAATACCCGCTTCCAGAGCTTAAACAGATTGCGGATGTATTTGTAAATGGGAATCTAGCTCTAGAAGTTCAGTGTAGTCCAATGCCTCAAACAGTTCTTAAAGAGCGTAGCGAGGGCTATCGTAGTCAAGGTTACCAAGTGCTGTGGTTGCTGGGCGAAAAGCTTTGGCTCAAGGAGCGGTTGACCCGTTTGCAACAAGGTTTCCTTTATTTCAGTCAAAACATGGGCTTTTATGTTTGGGAAGTAGATAAGGAAAAAAAGCTTTTAAGACTCAAATACCTGATTCACCAGGATCTCCGAGGTAAACTCCATTATCAAATCAAGGAATTTCCCTATGGTCAAGCTAGTTTATTGGAAATATTGCGTTTCCCCTATAAGAAACAACAAATTTCTAGTTTTAGTGTTTCTCAAGACAAGGATATCTGTCGCTATATTCGGCAACAACTGTATTATCAAAATCCTATTTGGATGAAAGAACAAGCAGAAGCCTATCAAAAGGGAGAAAATATTCTGACTTATGGGTTAAAAGAATGGTATCCACAAATTCGACCACTAGTAGGTGATTTTTGCCAAATAAAGCAAGATTTGACCAGCTATTATCAGCATTTTCAAACCTATTACCAAAAAAATCCTCAAAATGATTGGCAAAAGCTTTACCCACCAGCCTTTTATCAGCAATATTTCTTGAAAAATATGGTAGAATAGAAAGGATGGAGGAATCTAATGGTATTACAAAGAAATGAAATAAATGAAAAAGATACATGGGATCTATCAACGATCTACCCAACTGACCAGGCTTGGGAAGAAGCCTTAAAAGATTTAACAGACCAATTGGAGACAGTAGCCCAGTATGAAGGCCATCTCTTGGATAGTGCGGATAACCTACTCGAAATCACTGAATTTTCTCTTGAAATGGAACGCCAAATGGAGAAGCTTTACGTTTATGCTCATATGAAGAATGATCAGGACACACGTGAAGCCAAGTATCAAGAGTACTATGCCAAGGCCATGACTCTCTACAGCCAGCTAGACCAAGCCTTTTCATTCTATGAGCCTGAATTTATGGAGATTAGTGAAGAGCAGTATGCTGACTTTTTAGAAGATCAACCAAAATTGCAGGTTTATCAACACTATTTTGACAAGCTTTTGCAAGGCAAGGAACACGTTCTATCACAACGTGAAGAAGAATTATTGGCTGGAGCTGGAGAAATCTTTGGTTCTGCAAGTGAAACCTTCGCTATTTTAGATAATGCAGATATCGTCTTTCCATTTGTTAAAGATGAAGATGGTAACGAAGTACAATTATCACATGGCGTTTATATGCGCTTGATGGAGTCTAAAAACCGTGAGGTGCGTCGTGGTGCTTATCAAGCTCTTTATGCGACTTATGAACAATTCCAACATACCTATGCCAAAACCTTGCAAACCAATGTTAAGGTCCAAAACTATCGTGCCAAAGTTCGCAATTACAAGAGTGCTCGTCATGCAGCCCTAGCGGCGAATTTTGTTCCAGAAAGTGTTTATGACAATCTGGTAGCAGCAGTTCGCAAGCATTTGCCGCTCTTACATCGTTACCTTGAGCTTCGTTCAAAAATCTTGGGAATTTCAGACCTCAAGATGTATGATATTTACACACCGCTTTCGTCGGTAGATTATAGCTTTACATACCAAGAGGCCTTGAAAAAAGCCGAAGAAGCCTTGGCAGTCTTGGGTGAGGATTACTTGAGCCGTGTTAAACGTGCCTTTAGAGAGCGTTGGATTGATGTTTACGAAAACCAAGGTAAGCGTTCAGGGGCCTATTCTGGTGGTTCTTACGATACCAATGCCTTTATGCTTCTTAACTGGCAGGACAATCTAGACAATCTCTTTACCCTCGTCCATGAAACAGGTCACAGTATGCATTCAAGCTATACTCGTGAAACTCAGCCTTATGTTTACGGAGATTACTCTATCTTCTTGGCTGAGATTGCCTCAACGACCAATGAAAATATCTTGACGGAGAAATTATTGGAAGAAGTGGAAGATGACGCAACGCGCTTTGCTATTCTTAATAACTTCCTAGATGGTTTCCGTGGAACAGTTTTCCGCCAAACTCAATTTGCCGAGTTTGAACATGCTATCCACCAAGCGGACCAAAATGGTGAAGTTTTGACAAGCGATTTCCTAAATAAACTCTACGCAGACTTGAACCAAGAGTATTATGGTTTGAGTAAGGAAGACAATCCTGAAATCCAATACGAGTGGGCTCGCATTCCACACTTCTACTATAACTACTATGTATATCAATATTCAACTGGCTTTGCAGCAGCTTCAGCCTTGGCTGAGAAGATTGTCCACGGTAGTCAAGAAGATCGTGACCGCTATATCGACTATCTCAAGGCAGGTAAATCTGATTATCCACTTAATGTCATGAGAAAAGCTGGTGTTGATATGGAGAAGGAAGACTATCTCAACGATGCCTTTGCAGTCTTTGAACGTCGTTTGAATGAGTTTGAAGCCCTTGTTGAAAAATTAGGATTGGCATAAGATGGTTGAATCATATAGTAAGAATGCCAACCATAACATGCGTCGTCCTGTCGTCAAGGAAGAAATTGTAGACTTAATGCGTCAGCGTCAAAAACAAGTCACAGGCTCTTTGAAAGAATTGGAAGACTTTGCTCGTAAGGAAAATATTCCCATCATTCCCCATGAAACGGTTGCTTATTTCCGTTTTCTCATGGAAACTATGCAACCAAAAAACATTCTAGAAATTGGGACAGCTATCGGGTTTTCAGCTCTCTTGATGGCAGAACATGCGCCAAATGCTAAGATTACAACCATTGACCGCAATCCAGAAATGATTGGTTTTGCCAAGGAAAATTTTGCCCAGTTTGACAGTCGTAAACAAATCACACTCTTAGAAGGAGATGCTGTAGATGTCTTATCTACACTGACAGAGTCCTATGATTTCGTCTTTATGGATTCTGCTAAGTCTAAATACATCATCTTTCTGCCAGAAATCCTCAAACATTTGGAAGTTGGTGGTGTGATTGTCTTGGATGATATTTTCCAAGGTGGTGATGTTGCCAAGGATATTATGGAAGTCCGTCGAGGTCAACGGACTATATACAGAGGCCTTCAAAGACTATTTGATGCAACCTTAGACAATCCAGGGCTCACTGCAACATTAGTACCTTTAGGGGACGGCATTCTTATGCTTCGTAAAAATGTAGCAGATGTTCAATTGCCTGACAGCGAATGATTTTCAGAATAATTTAAGAAAATATAGTAAAATAGATAAGGTAACACTTATCTCAAAGGAGTAGACATGAAGAAAAAACTATTGGCAGGTGCCATTACACTATTATCAGTAGCAACTTTAGCAGCTTGTTCAAAAGGTTCAGAAGGGGCAGACCTTATCAGCATGAAAGGGGATGTCATCACTGAACATCAATTTTATGAGCAAGTGAAAAGTAATCCTTCAGCTCAACAAGTCTTATTAAATATGACTATCCAAAAAGTATTTGAGAAGCAATACGGTTCTGAAGTAGATGACAAAGAAGTCAATGACACTATTGCCGAAGAAGAAAAACAATATGGTGAGAACTACCAACGTGTCTTGTCACAAGCAGGAATGACTCTTGAATCACGTAAGGCTCAGATTCGAACAAGTAAATTGGTTGAGTTGGCAGTTAAGAAGGCAGCAGAAGCTGAATTAACAGATGATGCTTATAAGAAGGCCTTTGATGAATACACTCCAGATGTAACGGCTCAAATCATTCGTCTTAATAATGAGGATAAAGCCAAAGAAATTCTTGAAAAAGCTAAAGCTAGTGATGCAGACTTTGCTCAATTAGCCAAAGATAACTCAACAGATGAGAAAACGAAAGCGAACGGTGGAGAAATCACCTTTGATTCAGCTTCAACAGAAGTACCAGATCAAGTTAAGAAAGCAGCTTTTGCCTTGGATGTTAACGGAATTTCTGATGTCATTACAGCTACTGGCACACAAGCCTACAGCAGTCAATATTATATTGTAAAACTCACTAAGAAAACGGAAAAATCATCTAATATTGATGACTACAAAGAAAAATTAAAAACTGTTATCTTAACTCAAAAACAAAACGACGCATCATTTGTGCAGAGCATTATCGGAAAAGAATTGCAAGCAGCCAACATTAAGGTTAAAGATCAAGCCTTCCAAAATATCTTTACCCAATATATCGGTGGTGGAGATTCAAGCTCAAGCAGTTCTTCAAAAGAATAAAACAGAAAAGAGCCCAGTGCTCTTTTTCTTATGAGAAAATCTATTATCTTAAGGGTAAGAGTTTTTTTCTTTCGGAAAAAATGGTATAATAGCAATCAAAACTAGAAAATAAACGGAATTTGGGAATAATTTCTTTTGTTCTCATTAGATTGGTGATACTATGAAGATTAGTAAGAGACACCTATTAAACTATTCTATCCTAGTTCCTTACTTACTTTTATCTATTTTGGGCTTGATTGTAGTCTATTCTACAACTAGTGCCATTCTTATCGAAGAAGGTAAAAGTGCCCTCCAATTGGTTCGAAGTCAGGGAATGTTTTGGGGCTTTAGTTTAATATTGATTGCCTTGATATATAAGCTGAAACTGAATTTTTTAAGAAAAGAACGACTGTTATTTATTGTTATGTTTGTGGAGCTGATTCTCTTAGCTCTGGCTCGCTTAATTGGTACGCCAGTTAATGGTGCCTACGGTTGGATTTCTGTAGGACCTGTAACAATTCAACCAGCAGAGTATCTCAAAATTATTATTATTTGGTACTTGGCTCATCGTTTTTCTAAACAGCAAGAAGAAATCGCTATTTACGATTTTCAAGTCTTGACCCAAAACCAATGGATTCCTCGTGCGTTTAATGATTGGCGCTTTGTCCTACTAGTCATGATAGGAAGTTTGGCTATTTTCCCAGATTTGGGGAATGCTACCATCCTAGCTCTGGTCGCCTTGATTATGTATACAGTTAGTGGGATTGCTCATCGTTGGTTTATAGCCTTTATCGGTGTATTGTTTGGAGTTTCAGCCCTATCCTTATCAGCTATCTCTATGATCGGGGTTGATAAGTTTTCAAAAGTTCCAGTATTTGGTTACGTTGCCAAGCGATTCAGCGCCTACTTTAATCCCTTTGCTGATTTGGCAGGAGCAGGCCATCAACTTGCAAATTCCTACTTTGCCATGGTAAATGGTGGTTGGTTTGGTCTAGGCTTAGGAAATTCAATTGAAAAACGTGGCTATTTACCAGAGGCCCATACAGACTTTGTATTTTCAATTGTCATTGAAGAGTTTGGATTTGTGGGAGCCAGCTTGATTTTGGCACTTGTCTTTTTCCTGATTTTGCGAATTATCCTAGTCGGTATTCGTGCTAAGAATCCCTTTAATTCCATGATGGCGATTGGGGTTGGGGGAATGATGTTGGTACAGGTTTTTGTCAATATCGGTGGAATTTCTGGTATTATTCCTTCGACAGGAGTAACCTTCCCCTTCCTATCACAAGGAGGAAATAGTCTCCTAGTCTTGTCTGTAGCCATCGCCTTTGTCTTAAATATTGATGCAAGTGAAAAACGGGCTCAATTATATGAGGAGTTAGAAGCTCACTCATCAAACTATATGTAGAGTTGATAGTGGAAAGGATGACCTATGTCTCTTCAAAAATTAGAAAATTATAGTAATAAAGCTGTCGTGCAAGAAGAAGTATTGATTTTAACAGAATTGTTAGAAGATATTACTAAAAACATGCTTGCCCCAGAGACTTTTGTAAAAATCATGGAGTTGAAAGAATTATCAACTCAAGAAGATTATCAAGGTTTGAATCAATTGGTTACTAGTCTGACAAATGATGAAATGGCTTATATTTCACGCTATTTCTCTATCTTGCCTCTCTTGATTAATATTTCAGAAGACGTGGATTTGGCCTATGAAATCAACCACCAAAATAATATCGATCAAGATTATCTAGGAAAATTATCTGCAACGATCAAAATGGTTGCAGAAAAAGAAAATGCGGTTGAAATTCTTGAACACTTGAATGTTGTCCCTGTTTTGACAGCCCATCCAACACAAGTGCAACGTAAGAGTATGCTGGATTTGACTAACCATATCCATACCCTCTTACGTAAGTACCGTGATGTGAAATTAGGCTTGATTAATAAGGAAAAATGGCATAATGATCTCCGTCGTTACATTGAGATTATCATGCAGACAGATATGATTCGTGAAAAGAAATTGAAAGTAACCAATGAAATCACGAATGTTATGGAATACTACAATAGTTCATTCCTGAAGGCAGTTCCTCATTTGACTGCTGAGTACAAGCGTCTGGCTAAAAAACACGGCTTGGAGTTGAAACATCCAAAACCAATTACCATGGGCATGTGGATTGGTGGAGACCGTGATGGTAATCCTTTTGTTACAGCAGATACCTTGAAACAATCTGCTATGACCCAGTGTGAAGTCATCATGAACTACTATGATGAAAAGATTTACCAACTTTATCGTGAATTCTCTCTCTCAACTAGTATTGTTAATGTGAGCAAGCAAGTCAGAGAAATGGCTCGTCAATCTAAGGATAATTCTATTTACCGTGAAAAAGAGCTTTATCGTCGTGCCTTATTTGATATTCAATCAAAAATCCAAGCCACAAAAACCTATCTGATTGAGGATAAGGAAGTTGGAGCTCGCTATGACACAGCTAATGATTTTTATAAGGATTTAATTACCATTCGCGATTCCCTCTTGGAAAACAAGGGTGAAGCACTGATTTCTGGTGATTTTGTTGAGTTGATTCAAGCAGTTGAAATTTTTGGTTTCTATTTGGCATCTATTGATATGCGTCAAGATTCTAGTGTTCATGAGGCCTGTGTAGCCGAACTCTTGAAATCAGCAGGCATTCATTCGCATTATAGCGAACTAAGTGAAGAAGAAAAATGCAAGCTTCTTTTGAGAGAATTAGAAGAAGATCCACGTATTCTTTCTGCCACTCACGTTGAAAAATCAGAGTTACTTGAAAAAGAATTGGCCATCTTTAAAGTTGCTCGTAAGTTGAAAGATAAGTTGGGTGATGATGTCATTCGCCAGACTATTATTTCACATGCAACTAGCGTATCAGACATGCTGGAATTGGCTATCTTGCTAAAAGAAGTAGGTTTAGTTGATAAAGAGAGAGCCCGTGTCCAAATTGTCCCTCTCTTTGAAACAATTGAGGACTTGGACCACTCAGAAGAAACCATGAGAGAATACCTTTCTCTTGCCCTTGCCAAGAAATGGATAGCTTCACGTAATAACTACCAAGAAATCATGCTAGGTTACTCTGACAGTAATAAAGATGGTGGTTACTTATCATCATGTTGGACCCTCTACAAGGCTCAACAACAACTGACTGCTATCGGAGATGAATTTGGCGTTAAGGTCACTTTCTTCCATGGGCGTGGTGGTACTGTCGGTCGTGGTGGTGGACCAACCTATGAAGCCATTACATCTCAACCGCTCAAGTCTATCAAGGATCGTATCCGTTTGACGGAGCAAGGTGAAGTAATTGGCAATAAATATGGTAATAAAGACGCAGCCTATTATAACCTTGAAATGCTAGTATCTGCAGCCATTAACCGTATGATTACTCAGAAGAAGAGCGATACCAATACCTCAAATCGTTATGAAGCTATTATGGATCAAGTCGTGGACCGTAGTTACGATATCTACCGTGATTTGGTTTTTGGTAATGACTATTTCTATGATTATTTCTTCGAGTCAAGTCCAATCAAGGCTATTTCAAGCTTTAACATTGGTTCTCGTCCAGCCGCTCGTAAGACTATTACTGAAATCGGTGGTTTACGTGCTATCCCTTGGGTATTCTCATGGTCGCAAAGTCGTGTCATGTTCCCTGGCTGGTATGGAGTTGGTTCAAGCTTCAAAGAATTTATTGATAAGAATCCAGAGAATATTGCTATCTTACGAGATATGTACCAAAATTGGCCTTTCTTCCAATCTCTTCTTTCAAATGTTGATATGGTCTTGTCAAAATCAAATATGAACATTGCTTTTGAATATGCTAAACTGTGTGAGGATGATCAAGTAAAAGCAATCTATGAGACTATTTTAAATGAGTGGCAAGTTACCAAGGAAGTTATCTTGGCTATCGAAGGTTATGACGAACTCTTGGCTGAAAATCCATATCTAAAAGCAAGTTTAGATTACCGTATGCCTTACTTTAATATCCTCAACTATATCCAGTTGGAGCTGATTAAACGTCAACGTCGAGGAGAATTATCAAGCGATCAAGAAAAATTAATCCATACAACCATCAACGGAATTGCGACAGGATTGCGTAATTCGGGTTGATCCCTTTCAAACTTCCTCTGTTCTATAGGGGAAGTTTTTGAATAGTTCAAAAAAATACTAAAAGAGTCTTGACAAGTACTTGAAAAATGATATAATTTAACCATTCAGAAAAGTAATCATACAAACTTTTTAGAGAGTCTGTGGTAGCTGAAAACAGATAAGTAATGATGATGAAAATTGGGCTGAATGTTATTTAGAATTTGAAATCATAAAAATTCGGTGAGCACACCTTACAGTGCATCTCGTTATTGCGAGACTGAGCGATAGGGAAATTCCCTGTAATTGAGGTGGTACCGCGCATCGACGTCCTCACACAAGTTTTTTGTGTGAGGACTTTTTTATCGGAGGTTTGTATGGAAAGAAAACGATGGCGTCGCTTGTACAGATAAGTGAAGTATTTTAAAGGAATAAAAAAGGAGAAATAGAATGAAAAATAAACGTTTAATTGGAATTATCGCTGCCTTAGCAGTCTTAGTAGCAGGAAGCTTGATTTACTCTTCAATGAATAAACCAGAAGCTAAGAATGAGAAAAAAGTTGCCAAAGTTGGTGTTCTTCAGTTTGTGAGCCATCCATCTCTTGACTTGATTTATAAAGGAATTCAAGATGGACTTGCAGAAGAAGGCTATAAAGATGATCAAATTAAAATCGACTTTATGAACTCAGAAGGTGACCAAAGTAAGGTTGCGACAATGAGTAAACAATTGGTTGCAAATGGGAATGACCTTGTGGTTGGTATCGCAACACCAGCTGCTCAAGGATTGGCTAGTGCCACAAAAGACCTACCAGTTATCATGGCTGCGATTACAGACCCAATTGGTGCCAACTTGGTTAAAGATTTGAAAAAACCAGGTGGCAACATTACAGGGGTATCTGACCACAATCCAGCTCAACAACAAGTTGAACTCATCAAGGCTCTGACACCAAATGTGAAAACAATCGGTGCTCTTTACTCAAGTAGCGAAGACAATTCCAAAACACAGGTCGAAGAATTTAAGACATATGCTGAAAAAGCAGGTTTGACAGTCGAAACATTTGCAGTTCCTTCAACAAATGAAATTGCTTCAACAGTTAACGTTATGACTAGCAAGGTTGATGCTATCTGGGTTCCAATCGATAACACCATTGCTTCAGCCTTCTCAACAGTTGTATCAAGTAACCAAACAGCTAAAAAACCAATCTACCCAAGCGCAACTGCCATGGTAGAAGCAGGTGGTTTGGCATCAGTTGTAGTTGACCAACATGACCTTGGTGTGGCAACTGGTAAAATGATTGCGCAAGTCTTGAAAGGTGCAAAACCAGCTGATACCCCAGTTAATGTATTTTCAACTGGAAAGTCAGTTATCAACAAAAAATTGGCACAAGAGCTAGGTATTACGATTCCTGAATCTGTTCTAAAGGAAGCAGGGCAAGTAATCGAATAATCTGTAATGGAGGAGTTGGGGACATCTCCTCCAATTTTTTACAATAAACATCATATAGAAAAGGTTAAGAAACGGATGATACTATCTATTATTTCTCAAGGATTTGTCTGGGCGATTTTAGGTCTGGGAATCTTTATGACATTTAGGATTTTGAACTTTCCAGATATGACGACAGAAGGTTCCTTCCCTCTTGGGGGTGCTGTTGCTGTCACTTTGATAACGAAAGGTGTGAACCCATTTTTAGCAACTCTGATTGCTGTTGGATCTGGTTGTTTGGCTGGAATGGCAGCAGGACTTCTTTATACAAAAGGGAAGATTCCAACCTTACTCTCAGGGATTTTGGTGATGACTTCTTGTCACTCTATCATGCTCTTGATTATGGGACGTGCAAATTTAGGCTTGCTTGGAACCAAGCAAATTCAGGATGCCTTGCCTTTTGACTCGGATTTAAATCAACTTTTTACAGGTCTCATCTTTGTCAGTATTGTTATTGCTCTCATGCTCTTTTTCTTGGACACTAAACTCGGACAAGCTTATATTGCTACAGGTGACAATCCTGATATGGCTAGAAGTTTTGGAATTCATACTGGACGTATGGAGCTTATGGGTCTGGTCTTGTCAAATGGTGTGATTGCCCTTGCGGGAGCTCTTATTGCCCAGCAAGAAGGTTATGCCGATGTATCTCGAGGAATTGGGGTTATCGTTGTGGGTCTTGCAAGTTTGATTATTGGGGAAGTTATTTTCAAGAGTTTGAGTTTGGCAGAGCGTCTGGTTGCAATCGTTGTGGGTTCTATCGCCTATCAATTCTTAGTGTGGGCAGTTATCGCCCTTGGCTTTAATACAAGTTACCTTCGTTTATACAGTGCCTTGATTTTGGCAGTCTGCCTCATGATTCCAACATTTAAGCAAACAATCTTGAAAGGAGCCAAATTAAGCAAATGACAGCAATTGTAGAATTAAAAAATGCAACCAAAGTCGTTAAAAATGGCTTTGATGAAGAAAAGATTATTTTAAATGATGTTTCCTTAGAAATTTTTGAACAGGACTTTATCACGATTTTGGGTGGAAATGGTGCTGGTAAATCAACCCTCTTTAACACTATAGCAGGAACCTTATCACTAACCAGTGGTACTATCCGTATTTTAGGTGAAGATGTTACTAAATTTTCACCAGAGAAGCGAGCAAAGTATCTGTCTCGTGTCTTCCAAGATCCAAAGATGGGAACAGCTCCTCGTATGACGGTTGCTGAAAATCTCCTGATTGCAAAGTTTCGTGGTGAAAAGCGTGGACTCTTTCCACGACGCTTGACAAGTTATAAGGATGAGTTTCAGGCGACCATTGAGAAAGTAGGAAATGGTCTTGAGAAACACTTGAATACGCCTATTGAGTTCTTATCAGGTGGGCAAAGACAGGCTTTGAGTCTCTTAATGGCAACCTTGAAGCGACCTGAATTACTCCTGTTAGATGAGCATACTGCAGCCCTTGATCCAAAGACCAGTGTGGCCTTGATGGAATTGACAGATGAATTTGTCAAGAAAGACCAGCTGACAGCGCTTATGATTACCCACCATATGGAAGATGCTCTCAAATATGGTAATCGTTTAATTGTCATGAAAGAAGGACGGATAATCCAAGACCTCAATAATGAAGAAAAAGCTAAGATGAAAATCTCTGATTATTATCAACTCTTTGAATAAGCTAAATTCCCAAACTAAGTTCCATCGCTAATTCAAGTGGAAGTTAGTCTGATAAAAACCCTAAAAACCAGTGGCAATCCGTGTCAAGGTAAGTTCCACTGGTTTTAATCATGCTTGGTTTTATAGCTTTTGTAGCCGAAAGGAATCGAAAAAAAGAGCGCACAAAATCCTCTCATCTGAAAGCGTTTCAGATTAAGTTCCGCTATGGTGGAAGTTAGTGTGAGACGTTTGAATGGG
>NZ_JASHHD010000012.1:0-56256 GCF_047459985.1 Streptococcus mitis | reverse complement strand
ACGATGAAATCAAGCATTAGTAAAACCAGTGGAACTTACCCTGACACGGATTTCCACTGGTTTTTACGATTTTTATCAGACTAACTTCCACTTTTATTGGCGATGGAAGTTAGTTTGGGAATTTAGCTAAAATAGAATAACACTTCATTTTATAAGATTAAAAACTTACACATTGAAAACGTTTTACAATTTCTTGATTTTAATAGTCAAAAGATATATAATTTAGCTAAAGTTAATATATTAGCGTTTACTAATAAGAACTTAAAGAGTATAACCCAAAGGAGAAATCTAAATGAGCAACAAACCTTACTCTATCGGACTTGATATCGGAACAAACAGTGTCGGATGGGCCGTCATTACGGATGACTATAAGGTGCCATCGAAAAAGATGAAAGTTCTGGGCAATACTAATAAACATTTTATCAAAAAAAATCTGATTGGAGCTTTATTATTTGATGAAGGGACTACTGCTGAAGATAGACGTCTGAAACGAACCGCGCGCCGTCGCTATACCCGTCGAAAAAATCGTCTTCGCTATCTTCAAGAAATCTTTTCTCAGGAAATAAGCAAGGTGGATAGTAGTTTCTTTCATCGATTAGATGACTCCTTTTTAGTTCCTGAGGATAAGAGAGGAAGTAAATACCCTATTTTTGCTACCTTGGAGGAAGAAAAAGAATATCACAAGAAATTTCCAACTATCTATCATTTGAGAAAATACCTTGCGGACTCAAAAGAAAAAGCTGACTTGCGCTTGATCTATCTGGCATTAGCTCATATGATTAAATATCGCGGGCATTTTTTATACGAAGATACATTCGATATTAGAAACAATGATATCCAAAAAATATTTAACGAGTTTATAAGCATTTACGACAACACTTTTGAAGGAAGTTCACTTAGCGGACAAAACGCACAAGTAGAAGCAATTTTTACAGATAAAATCAGTAAATCTGCAAAGAGAGAACGCGTTCTAAAATTCTTTTCTGATGAAAAGTCCACTGGTTTGTTTTCCGAATTTCTCAAGTTAATTGTAGGAAATCAGGCTGATTTTAAAAAACATTTTGACTTAGAAGAAAAAGCCCCACTACAATTCTCTAAAGATACCTATGATGAGGATTTGGAAAACTTACTCGGACAAATTGGAGATGACTTTGCAGACCTTTTCCTAGTTGCTAAAAAACTCTATGATGCCATTCTTTTATCAGGAATCTTAACTATTACAGATCCTTCAACCAAGGCTCCATTATCAGCATCTATGATTGACCGCTATGAAAATCACCAAAAAGACTTGACTGCTTTAAAACAATTCATCAAAACAAATCTTCCAGAAAAATATGATGAAGTTTTTTCTGACCAATCTAAAGATGGATATGCTGGATATATCGATGGTAAGACCACTCAAGAAGCATTTTACAAATACATCAAAAATCTTCTCTCTAAACTCGAAGGAGCAGACTATTTCCTTGATAAAATTGAACGTGAAGATTTCTTGAGAAAACAACGCACCTTTGATAATGGTTCTATTCCTCATCAAATTCATCTTCAAGAAATGAATGCCATTATCCGTCGACAAGGAGAACATTATCCATTTCTGCAGGAAAATAAAGAAAAGATAGAGAAAATCTTGACCTTCCGTATCCCTTACTACGTTGGCCCATTGGCTCGTAGCAATCGTGATTTTGCTTGGCTTACTCGAAATTCTGGCCAAGCAATTCGCCCCTGGAATTTTGAAGAAGTTGTTGATAAAGCAAGATCTGCAGAAGACTTCATCAATAAGATGACTAACTATGATTTGTATCTTCCAGAAGAAAAAGTTTTGCCTAAGCATAGTCTGTTATATGAAACATTTGCTGTCTATAATGAATTAACAAAAGTAAAATTTATTGCAGAAGGATTGAGAGACTATCAATTCCTTGATAGTGGACAGAAGAAGCAAATTGTCACTCAATTATTCAAAGAGAAAAGGAAAGTAACAGAAAAAGACATCATACAGTTTCTACACAATGTTGACGGCTACGATGGAATCGAACTAAAAGGAATTGAAAAACAATTTAACGCCAGTCTATCTACTTACCATGATTTGCTCAAAATTATCAAGGATAAGGAGTTTATGGATGATGCTAAAAATGAAGAGATTCTTGAAAATATCGTCCACACGCTAACTATCTTTGAAGATCGTGAGATGATCAGGCAACGTCTTGCTCAGTATAATTCTCTCTTTGATGACAAAGTAATCACGGCACTAACTCGTCGACATTATACTGGTTGGGGAAAACTCTCTTCTAAGCTGATTAAGGGAATCCGTGATAAACAAACTGGCAAAACGATTCTTGATTATCTGATTGATGACGGTAAGAACAATCGCAACTTTATGCAGTTAATCAATGATGATGGGCTTTCTTTTAAAGAAATTATCCAAGAATCACAAGTGGTTGGTAAAACAGACGATGTGAAGCAAGTTGTCCAAGAACTTCCAGGAAGCCCTGCCATTAAAAAGGGAATTTTACAAAGTATCAAGCTTGTCGATGAGCTTGTCAAAGTTATGGGCCACGCTCCCGAGTCCATTGTGATTGAGATGGCACGAGAAAATCAGACAACTGCCAGAGGGAAAAAGAATTCTCAACAAAGATATAAACGCATTGAGGATGCACTAAAAAATCTAGCACATGGGCTTGATTCAAATATATTAAAAGAACATCCAACAGATAATATTCAACTTCAAAATGACCGTCTCTTCCTTTACTATCTCCAAAATGGGAAGGATATGTACACTGGGGAACCTCTTGATATCAACCAACTAAGCAGCTGTGACATTGACCACATCATCCCTCAGGCCTTTATAAAGGACGATTCGCTCGATAACCGTGTCCTGACTAGTTCAAAAGATAATCGTGGTAAATCCGATAATGTTCCAAGTTTAGAGATTGTTCAAAAAAGAAAAGCTTTTTGGCAACAGTTATTGGATTCCAAATTGATTTCAGAACGTAAATTTAATAATTTGACTAAGGCTGAACGAGGTGGATTAGATGAGCGAGATAAAGTTGGCTTTATCAGACGCCAACTAGTTGAAACACGGCAAATAACAAAACACGTTGCTCAGATTTTGGATGCTCGCTTCAATACAGAAGTGACTGAGAAGTATAAGAAGGATCGTACCGTCAAAATCATCACTTTAAAATCCAATCTAGTTTCCAACTTCCGTAAAGAATTTAGACTATACAAGATACGGGAAATCAATGACTACCACCATGCACATGATGCCTATTTAAATGCAGTAGTTGCTAAGGCTATCCTTAAGAAATATCCTAAACTAGAGCCTGAATTCGTCTATGGTGACTACCAAAAGTATGACCTTAAGATATACATCTCCAGAACCAAAGATCCTAAAGAAGTTGAAAAAGCAACTGAAAAGTATTTCTTCTACTCAAACTTGTTGAACTTCTTTAAAGAAGAGGTGCATTACGCAGACGGAAGCATCGTAAAAAGAGAGAATATCGAATACTCCAAGGATACTGGAGAAATCGCTTGGAATAAGGAAAAAGATTTCGCTACAATCAAAAAAGTTCTTTCACTTCCGCAGGTAAATATTGTGAAGAAGACAGAGGTGCAAACACATGGTCTAGATAGAGGTAAACCTAAAGGATTGTTCAATTCTAATCCATCTCCTAAACCTTCAGAAGATAGTAAAGAAAATCTTGTTCCAATTAAGCAAGGGCTTGACCCACGAAAATACGGTGGTTACGCTGGTATTTCTAACTCATACGCTGTCCTAGTTAGAGCTATTATTGAAAAAGGAGCGAAAAAACAACAAAAGACAGTGCTTGAGTTTCAAGGTATCTCTATTTTAGATAAAATAAATTTTGAAAAGAACAAGGAAAACTATCTTCTTGAAAAAGGATACATAAAAATTCTATCAACTATTACTTTACCTAAATATAGTTTGTTTGAGTTTCCTGATGGCACGAGAAGAAGACTAGCAAGTATTCTATCAACAAACAATAAACGAGGAGAAATTCATAAAGGTAATGAATTGGTCCTCCCCGAAAAGTATACGACTCTTTTATATCATGCTAAGAATATTAATAAAACACTTGAACCAGAACACTTAGAGTATGTTGAGAAACATCGAAATGATTTTGCTAAACTTTTAGAATCTGTACTTGATTTTAACGATAAGTATGTAGGTGCATTAAAAAATGGAGAAAGAATCAGACAAGCATTTATTGATTGGGAAACAGTTGATATCGAAAAGTTATGTTTCAGTTTCATTGGTCCAAGAAATAGTAAAAATGCTGGTTTATTCGAGTTAACTTCACAAGGAAGTGCTTCTGATTTCGAGTTTTTGGGAGTAAAAATTCCACGCTACAGAGACTATACACCTTCATCACTCCTCAACGCCACCCTTATCCACCAATCCATCACTGGCCTCTACGAGACTCGGATTGACTTAAGCAAACTAGGAGAAGACTGATGGGATGGAGAACCGTTGTTGTCAATACGCACTCTAAACTCTCCTACAAGAACAACCACTTAATTTTTAAAGATGCCTCTCGAACAGAATTGATTCACCTGTCCGAGGTGGACATCCTGCTTTTGGAGACAACAGATATCGTTCTCTCCACTATGCTGATAAAGCGCTTGGTAGATGAAAATATTCTGGTTATCTTTTGTGATGATAAACGCTTGCCAACAGCCTACTTAATGCCTTACTATGGTCGACACGATTCCAGTTTGCAACTCTCTCGTCAAATCACATGGTGCGAGGAGGCTAAAGCACAAGTTTGGACTACCATTATTGCACAAAAAATTCTCAATCAAGCCTTTTATCTAGGAAGTTGTGGTTTTCTGGAAAAGAGCCAGTCCGTCATCGATCTCTATCATGGGTTGAATTTGTTTGATCCTAGTAACCGGGAGGGACACGCAGCTCGTATTTATTTCAACACCTTGTTTGGAAATGATTTTAGTCGTGAGCAAGATAGTGATATCAATGCTGCCTTGGACTACGGCTACACCTTGATTTTGAGTATGTTTGCGCGTGAGATTGTTTTGTCTGGCTGCATGACTCAGTTTGGCTTGAAACATGCCAACCAGTTCAATCAATTCAACCTAGCTAGTGATATTATGGAGCCTTTCCGTCCAATTATTGACAGAATTGTCTATGAAAATCGAAACAGTTCTTTTGTCAAAATCAAACGAGAACTTTTTACTATTTTCTCAGATACCTTTCACTACAATGGTAAAGATATGTACCTGTCCAATATCATCAGTGACTATACTAAGAAAGTTATCCAAGCTCTCAACCAACCCGAGAAAGGAGTTCCTGAGTTTAGGATATGAGTTATCGATATATGCGTATGATTTTAATGTTTGATATGCCAGTTGATACCGCAGAGGAACGCAAGGCCTATCGGAAATTTCGTAAGTTCCTCATAGATGAGGGATTTATCATGCACCAATTCTCCATCTATAGCAAGCTCTTGCTCAACAACTCTGCTAATAACGCCATGATTGAGCGACTCAAGACTCATAACCCTAAAAAGGGGAACATTACTCTCTTAACCGTTACAGAAAAACAGTTTTCTCGTATGATTTACTTAAATGGTGAGCGAAATACTAGTGTAGCAAACTCCGACGCACGCTTGGTCTTTCTGGGAGAGGAGCCTAGAGATGAAGATTAATTTCCCACTACTGGATGAACCATTAGCTATTGAAAATGCAACTTTTTTAGTGCTGGAAGACCAGTTTACCTTTTCAACTATCGTCAAGCAGTTCTACCAATATACTGATGATGGAGAGTTGAAGTTGTTTGATAGAAATCTAAAAGCTCTGAAAGAGTCCGAGTTACTAGTGATAACGGACGTCTTAGGATACAATCTCAACTCACCTGTCATGCTTAAATTGATACATGCTGATTTAGAAAATCAACTCAATGACAAGCCCGAAGTCAAGTCCATGATTGAAAAGTTGGTTGCTACGATTACAGAATTGCTGGCATTTGAGTGTTTGGAAAACGAGTTAGACCTAGAGTATGATGAAATCACCATTCTAGAGTTAATCGATGCACTTGGTGTCAAAGTCGAAACCCTGAGTGATACGCCTTTTGAAAAGATGCTAGAAATTGTCCAGATTTTTAAATATCTTTCGAAAAAGAAACTCCTTGTCTTCATCAATGCATCCGCCTATCTATCAAAGGATGAGTTAGTAAATCTGATAGAGTATATCCAACTAAATCAACTAAGGGTTTTATTTATCGAACCTCGAAAAGTCTATGATTTTCCGCAGTATGTGCTGGATCAAGACTATTTCTTGAACCCTGAAAATATGGTATAATAAGAGTAACAATTGGAACCTAACGAGCTGAAGTCTGGCTGGGACGAATGGCGCGATTACGAAATTTCGTGAGAAAAATTTTTCTGCGAGGTTTTAGAGCTGTGTTGTTTCGAATGGTTCCAAAACGCCGTAGTTGATAAATCAAACACTTTGCCCGTTTTAGAGCTGTGTTGTTTCGAATGGTTCCAAAACTCAAATCAGTGATGACAGTTTAGCATTATTGTTTTAGAGCTGTGTTGTTTCGAATGGTTCCAAAACCACGTTGACCCGTATCCTTATCTTGCTAAAGTTTTAGAGCTGTGTTGTTTCGAATGGTTCCAAAACTCGAAGTTTTTATCTGCCAAGGCTTCCATTGTTTTAGAGCTGTGTTGTTTCGAATGGTTCCAAAACGGTCGGCTAGTATGGTAGACAATGTATTTGGTTTTAGAGCTGTGTTGTTTCGAATGGTTCCAAAACCGCCATACGGTTGTGAGTGGTGATACCCTGTGTTTTAGAGCTGTGTTGTTTCGAATGGTTCCAAAACTATCTTTCATGATAAAGATATTGATACGAGGTTTTAGAGCTGTGTTGTTTCGAATGGTTCCAAAACTTGGTTTGTAGAACAGTATGCAGCTAACAAGTTTTAGAGCTGTGTTGTTTCGAATGGTTCCAAAACTGTAGTTGATTTTGCAGCCTTTCGCTATGAGTTTTAGAGCTGTGTTGTTTCGAATGGTTCCAAAACATGTGATTGTCGCAGATTGGAAATACATTAGTTTTAGAGCTGTGTTGTTTCGAATGGTTCCAAAACCTAAAATCAAACCGTTTGATGATTTCTTTAGTTTTAGAGCTGTGTTGTTTCGAATGGTTCCAAAACGTTAAGCATTTCTCGGACAGCTGTCGTAATGTTTTAGAGCTGTGTTGTTTCGAATGGTTCCAAAACTTATTTAAATGTTCGTCTTGAACAATTGCGTTTTAGAGCTGTGTTGTTTCGAATGGTTCCAAAACCTGCGATTGGAAAACAATGGCTCTGGTATCGTTTTAGAGCTGTGTTGTTTCGAATGGTTCCAAAACCTGAAGATGAGTTTGATAGAATAGCCATGAGTTTTAGAGCTGTGTTGTTTCGAATGGTTCCAAAACAAGTTAGAAAAGAACCAGAATTACCCTTTAGTTTTAGAGCTGTGTTGTTTCGAATGGTTCCAAAACTGAGTATGCTGATGATCTAACTGCTTGGCTGTTTTAGAGCTGTGTTGTTTCGAATGGTTCCAAAACGCTAATTATATTCCGGATAAGTTATAAGCTGTTTTAGAGCTGTGTTGTTTCGAATGGTTCCAAAACAGATTTCATAGTGGGAACCCATGCGTGTATGTTTTAGAGCTGTGTTGTTTCGAATGGTTCCAAAACTCTTTTCGATTGCTTGCCCGCATAGTTGAAAGTTTTAGAGCTGTGTTGTTTCGAATGGTTCCAAAACCTTTGAGGTGGTGGACTTTTGGCGAGAGCCGTTTTAGAGCTGTGTTGTTTCGAATGGTTCCAAAACCTTGCCGTTGCCGGGCTTATCCGTGGATGAGTTTTAGAGCTGTGTTGTTTCGAATGGTTCCAAAACATACAACGATACAAATATTAAGCGTCGTTTGTTTTAGAGCTGTGTTGTTTCGAATGGTTCCAAAACAACAGACACTACACTATATCGTAGCTATGCGTTTTAGAGCTGTGTTGTTTCGAATGGTTCCAAAACCTCTATATGAAATACATAAGTAACCTTAAAGTTTTAGAGCTGTGTTGTTTCGAATGGTTCCAAAACTTTCTGATTTGATGGTTTCTGCTTTTGGAAGTTTTAGAGCTGTGTTGTTTCGAATGGTTCCAAAACAAGAGAATAAAGGAGTTGGAAGATGAAAATGTTTTAGAGCTGTGTTGTTTCGAATGGTTCCAAAACACATTAAAAGCTACTCATTTTTTAAGTAGCTTTTTTCTTATTCACGTTTACATATTAGTTGTCACATTCCCATTCCCTTGTAGAAAAGCAAAACTGCGAGTCCTACGAATAACACCACCGCTACCAGTCTCTGACTAGCACTATACATCCGTCTTTCTCCTCGAACTGGAAAGATAACTGCTAGAAATGCTCCACCGACTGCACCTCCGATATGGCCTGCTAGACTGATTCCTGGAATCAGAACACTTCCAATAATGTTAACCACAAAAAGTGTCAGATAGGATTGACCCAACTGCTGGATATAAGGATTACGCGTTGCATAGCGAAGAACAATAATCGCAGCAAATAATCCATAGAGAGAAGTTGAGGCTCCTGCTGCTAAGGATTGGGGACTAAATACAAAAACGAAGAGATTGCCCATCATTCCTGATAAAAGATAGAGAAAGAAAAACTTCTTGGATCCGAAAATCTCCTCTACTTGCCTACCAAGATAATAGAGCGAAAGCATATTGACAATAAAATGCTCCCATCCAATATGAACAAAAATAGCCGAAATGAGACGCCAAACCTGCTCAGGAAAGAGGCGAATGGCAGGCCCATACATGGCTCCAAATCGAAATAGGGTGTCTGCCCTGTCAAAGTTTCCGCCTGTAGTCACCAGCATTAGTAGAAACACCAAGGCCGTCACTAATAGGAAAAGACTCGTCATAGGGTAACGTCTATCAAAGATTTCCTTCATCAATTAATACCTCCTCAACAGGAATATCATGGTTTTCAGGAATAAAGTCCTGAACTTGACAAGAATAAACCGTACTTAAAGTATGACCGGAAAACTGTTCCAGATAGCGATCATAATAACCTCCACCGTATCCAATCCGATAGCCATCCGTCGTAAAAGCCAAGCCAGGAACATGAATCAAATCAATCTGAGAGGCATCCACAACTTCCAGATCTCCCTTTGGCTCCAGTAATCCAAAGGAAGTTTTTATCAACTGCTGTGGATGATAGACCACAAAGTCCATACGCCCCTTGGGATAGGTTTTGGGTATCAGAACCTTCTTGCCGTCCTTCAGCGCCTGCTCAATCAATCCCTGCGTTTGAAACTCATGAGGAAAAGAGAGATAGGTTGCGATGACCTTGGCTTCTTGGTAAAAGGAGTGTTGTAAAAGTCGTTCTGTTAAAGCTTGGTCGATAGGCTGTTTTTGTTCTCGAGGTAATACCTTCATTTCTTGCAAGACTTGCTTACGTAATTCAGATTTCATAGACACCCCCCTCTACTCTGCTGCCTTCTTTTTCAGGAAACTAGAGACCGCATCAACCCCAATAGCTAAGGCTTCTTCCTTAGGACTCATCTGAGGGTGATGAAGGGCATAGGGACTATCAATCCCAAGCCAAAACATAACCCCATCAACCTTTGAAAGGAGATAACCAAAGTCCTCACCTGTCATTGCAGGCTCGATATCAATCAACTCAATTCCGTCTTTTTCTTCAAAGAAGTCCATCAGTTCACGCGCCAAGGCTGGATTATTCTCAACAGGTAAGTAACCACCTTGTTTGAGTTCCACTTCGACTTCCATATCGAAGGCAGCTGCAACGCCTTCTGCAACTGTTTTGACCCTTTTTTGCACCAAGAGACTCATGCCCTGTGTCAAGGCCCGAATAGTCCCATGCAAAAAGGCTGTGTCTGTGATGACATTGTTAGTTGTTCCAGCCTGAAAAACGCCAAAGGTCACCACCGCTCCCTCGATTGGGTTAACATTGCGGCTGACAACTGACTGCACCTGGGTTACAAAGTAACTAGCAGCCACCAAGGCATCATTAGCTTCATGCGGAAAGGCTGCGTGTCCCCCTTTTCCTTTGAAACGAATCTTCACCTCACAGGTTCCTGCAAAGAGAGTGTGTGTATTGGTCGCAATCTGGCCAACCTTCAAATCCGGCCGAACATGGAGACCATAAAATTGATCTGGTAACCAGTTTCCAAAAGCCCCGTCCTCATACATGAGCATACCACCAGCTTCATTTTCTTCAGCAGGCTGAAAAAGAAAGAGCAGATTGTTCTTTGGTTGCTCTTCAAGGGCTCGCTCAAGACAGCCTAAGGCAATGGTCATGTGGAAATCATGGCCGCAGGCGTGCATACGACCTTGGTGTTGGGAAGAAAAAGGTAGTCCTGTTTGTTCGACAATAGGCAGGCCATCAATATCTGTTCTCCAGCCAATGGTCCGCTCTGGCTGACTACCCTGTAAGTAGACCAAAATACCTGTCCGCCAAGTTCGAACTTGGACAAAAGCCTTGCCCGCAGTCAATTTCTCAATCACATCCAGCAAATAAGCCTGAGTCTTGAACTCCTCCAAGCCAATTTCAGGAATTTGGTGTAAATCTCGTCTTGTTTGAATTAAATCTAACATCTATCTGTCCTCCTATATAGCAGAAAGAGGCTGGAAAAGGGTTCCGCCTCTATTTTTCTTTTACAATTACAAGGTACGAAGAGCATCCTCTAACGCTGTTTTTTGTTGGGTTTGGGCATCAATCTCCTTGATAATACGAGCTGGAACACCTGCTACCACCACGTTTTCTGGGACATCTTGGGTAACAATAGCTCCTGCTGCAACAACTGAACCACTACCGATTTGGACTCCTTCGATGACCACTGCATTAGCGCCGATGAGAACATTGTCTCCGACACGGACTGGTTCTGCGCTAGCTGGCTCAATCACACCTGCCAAAACTGCACCTGCACCAACGTGACTATTTTTCCCAACTATAGCACGGCCACCAAGGATAGCGCCCATGTCAATCATAGTTCCTGCACCAATTTCAGCACCAATATTGATAACAGCTCCCATCATGATAACAGCATTATCACCAATTTCAACTTGGTCACGAATAATAGCGCCTGGCTCGATACGAGCGTTGATAGTACGTTTATCTAGCAAAGGAACGGCAGAATTACGAGCAACTTGCTCAACAACATAGTCTTGATTTTCTACCAAACCATCTAGAAGCGGAGCCACATCCTTCCAGTCTCCGAATAGGACATTCCCTAGTTTGACAACAGAGCTTGGTACAGCAGTTGCGAGTTGTCCCTCAAAGGTTACCTTAACACTGGTTTTCTTTTCAGCATTGGCGATAAATTGGATAATTTCTTGAGCGTTCATTTTCGTAGCAGTCATAGGCGCCTCCTAGTTCATTATAATGATACCTATTCTACCAAAAAAGGCCTCAAATTTGAAGCCTTTTTGTTTGTTTTTAGGTATGATTTTTAGGGATGTGAGATAAAACGTGCTGTCGGTAAAAGCAAGCCCCTACCGATACAACCTAAAAACACTCTTCACAACTATCTCCCCGTGTTTTATTGACTACTCTAGTATAGCACACTTTTAGAATTAAGAAAAGACTTTTTATTTACTTTCTTTCGCTTCTTCTACCGATAGGAAAATCATAGGCAAAATAATCATGACCATAGCTAAAAGAAGGGACCAATCCACTACCAAGCCTAAAAATAAAACACTCAAAAGGGCAGAAGAGAGAGGTTCACTAGCACTGATAACGGAAACCACCAAAGGAGAAACCAAGGACACAGCCTTCATGGAAATAAAAAAAGCAAAAGCCGTCCCAAAGAAAGCGATAATGAGACAAATCAAAATACTCAAAATATCAGGAGTAAAGGAAAGTTGATAAACCGGAGAAAGGACATTGCTAAACAAACCTGCCAAAATCATCCCCCACCCAACCGTGGGAACAAAACCATAACGCTTAGCAAAAGGTTGGGGCAAGATAACATTAAACATAACCCCCATGGCACTCAGCAGACCTGTTATAAGAGCTAATGGAGTCATAGATAAGCGAGAGAGATCTCCCTTTGTCGCCATCAAACAAACACCTAGCATGGCAACCAAAACATAGAAAATAGCGCTTTTTGAGGCTCGTTTTTGATAAACCAAACGATTGTAAAAGAGGATAAAGACAGGACTGATGAATTGTAAAATAGTTGCTGTCGCTGCATTTGAGTATTCTACGCAGAGATAGAAAAAATACTGAACTGAAAAAATTCCCAAAATAGCATAGGCTAAAAAGGGTAGGAAATTTTTCTTATCTCGCCAAATATCTAGCACTTGCGATTTTAATTGTATTGCAGACCAAATGAGCACAAGACTTCCTGCCAGTGTCAAACGCATAGAGGTAATCCATCCCGAAGATACCTGATAATGAGTAAAGAAATACTCTCCTAAAATTCCACAGATTCCCCAGATTAAGCCGGATAGGAGCGAATAAATAGTTCCTTTAACAATCTTTTTCTGATACTGATTCATACCTTTATTGTAACACGAAAGGAAAAAAGAAAAAAGTGGCAATCCATTGATTCACCACTTCATATAGAAAAATCTAAAGAACTTATCGTCTCGTCGTTGAAGAAGAAGGTCTAGTAGCGCTTGAATTGCTACTATTATTAGAACTACTACTTGAGCTTGGTGTAGATGAGAAACTACCAATAATACTTGACCAAGCGTTTTGGTAATCTGCTTCACTTCCTCCAATAGCAAAGTGATAGCTTGTCGTAGGGGCTCCCGTCTTGTTAGCCCAATAACTCGTTACAGTAGAACCTGAAAGATCAACTGTTTTTCCATTAGCAGATACTTTTCCCGGCTTCTGTCCTGTAGATCTGAGGACCTGAGACTGAGTCACACTAGAATCAAGATTAAAGCGTTCATTGCCCCAAACACCAGGTTCAGCCTGTTGGATAGCATTGACCAAGTAAGCCATATATTTGGCATTTCGATAATGCCCAGCCCCCTTAGCCATCGGGCGATTATCATCATGACCTAGCCAACCACCTAGAGTCAATCTTGGTGTCGAAAGCATGAGCCACATATTTTCATCTTCATTGGTTGTACCAGTCTTACCAATCCAGTCTGCACGAGCTAAGCTTGAATTGATAGAAGCCAAGTCCGTTTGAAAACTTGAAGTGATTCGAGATGAAATCACCTCACGAAGCAAACTCTGCATAATCGTTGCTGTTGCCTTCGAGTACACTTGAACTGGTTTGTCTTGGAATTCATAGATTACTCTACCGTCAGATGATTCAATCTTAGAAATTACATGTTTCTGATGATAGACACCGTTATTGGCAATTGTTTGATAACCATTGGTATGCTGGGCAACTGTGACTTCAATACCACCACCCATAGGCAGACTTTCAATACCGTATTCCGGAATTTCGTAACCCATTTTCTCCATATAACCCTTGACATCCACGCCCTTCTCACGAAGCATGCGATAGGTCCAATAAGCTGGAATATTCCACGAATAGTTCAGGGCTTCCCCCAAGGTCATCATGCCTGTACCTGGACTGTTTACATACATGATAGGATTTCCATTAGAGAATTTTGTCGGATAATTGGACAAGATACTAGCGCTACCCATCAAGCCTTGGTCAATGGCAATACCGTAGGCCAGTAAAGGTTTGGTTGTAGAGGCAGGAGAACGCTTAGTGTCAAAGGCGTGATTGTTTTGGTTTATCTGATAATTACGACCACCAACGAAACCTAGAACAGCCCCTGTTTTATTGTCCATCAAAACATTCCCTACTTCAGGCTGACCAGTCGCATCATCTACCAAACGACCGTAGTTAGCAACTGCATTTTGCATGGCTGTATGGATTTTTTTATTGATTGTTGTAGTGATTTTGTAGCCGCCATTACTTAGTTCTTGCTCAGCTCGCTCATGATAGGCCTTTTGAATCGACTCGTTTTTCAACTCTTGGCTAGAGACATTATCCTGTTGAACTAAATAATCATACATACGGTCTGTCGCTTCAGCCATAGCCGTAAAGTAGAGATAATCCCTCGAAACAACATTGACAGTACCTGATGGCAAGAAGTCTTGTTTGAGATTATAATCCTTGTACTGGTCGTATTCTTCCTGAGTCAGAGCACCCGTACGGTACATGTTATAGAGAACATCCTTGGCCCGCTTCAAGCCAAGCTCTAAGTCTTCATCACTCTTTAACTCTCCAGTATTTTCATAAGGGGAATAAGTAATCGGACTCTGGGGCAAACCTGCTAGGAAGGCAGCTTGAGGAATACTCAGCTTGTTGGCATCGATACCGAAAATCCCTTCAGCAGCTTGCTGGGCACCTGCAATATTCTGCCCTTTATGATTTCGACCAAAGGGAGCAACATTGAGATAAGTCGTCAAGATTTCATCCTTGCTCATACTCCGTTCCAAGGCAAGGGCATCGACAATTTCTGTAGCCTTACGAGCCAAAGTCGGAGCATCTCCGACCACTTGTTGCTTGATTAACTGTTGGGTTAAGGTAGATCCTCCACTAGATGAACCCAAACCTGCAAAGGTCCCCAAAGTCGCCCGAATCACAGCTTTTGGCACAACCCCTTTATGTTCAAGAAAATGTTCGTCCTCAGTTGCAACGATAGCCTTTTTGAGATTATCCGATATTTCTTCAGATGAAACGGAAGTTCTCAGTAGGTCACTCTCAATAGAAGCAATGACACTGCCATCTGCATAAACAATTTCTGAGATGGAAGAAATATGTTTAACCTGCTTGACCAAGTCCTCCGATTGGGGGACCTTGGCTTTATCAAACAAAGCAACCCCATAACCAAGAGCTACACCAGCACCAAAAAGCCCGCCGATAAAGCCTAGAATAAAGAGAGTATTCAAAATCCCCTTAATAGCAACTAAAATGCCACCCAGGATAGACAGGATTTTCCTACCTGTCACATCCGACTTCTTCTCTTCTGAGACTTTCTCTGATTTTTTATGATTTATTTTTGATTTTACTAGCTGGAAAAATTCCAGCATTTTTTGTTTTAATTCATTTAATTGATTTTGCATGGATTTCCTCACTCTATCTATTATACCATAAAAGGTAAACTTTCAATAAAATAGCCACTTTCTTCCCTATTCTACTAGGCTATTGCCAAAGTTTGTGATACAATAGGTAGAAACAATATTTTATAAAGGAGAAAAGACACATGCACATTTTTGATGAGCTAAAAGAGCGTGGTTTGATTTTTCAAACGACTGATGAAGAAGCTTTGCGTAAAGCCCTAGAAGAAGGTCAAGTTTCTTATTATACTGGCTACGATCCAACTGCTGACAGCCTTCACTTAGGTCACCTTGTCGCAATCTTGACAAGTCGTCGCTTGCAGTTAGCAGGTCACAAACCATATGCGCTCGTTGGCGGTGCTACAGGTCTCATCGGAGATCCGTCCTTCAAAGATGCTGAACGTAGTCTCCAAACAAAAGACACAGTAGATGGCTGGGTCAAGTCTATCCAAGGACAACTTTCTCGCTTTCTTGACTTTGAAAATGGTGAAAATAAAGCTGTCATGGTCAACAACTACGACTGGTTTGGCAGTATCAGCTTCATTGACTTCCTCCGTGATATCGGAAAATACTTCACTGTCAACTACATGATGAGCAAGGAGTCTGTGAAAAAACGGATTGAAACAGGGATTTCTTACACTGAGTTTGCCTACCAAATCATGCAAGGATACGACTTCTTTGTCCTTAACCAAGATCACAATGTTACCCTGCAAATCGGTGGATCTGACCAATGGGGAAACATGACAGCTGGTACCGAATTGCTTCGTCGTAAGGCTGACAAGACTGCCCACGTTATTACTGTCCCACTGATTACAGACGCAACTGGTAAGAAATTTGGTAAATCAGAAGGAAATGCTGTTTGGCTCAATCCTGAAAAGACTTCTCCATACGAAATGTACCAATTCTGGATGAACGTCATGGATGCTGATGCTGTTCGCTTCTTGAAAATCTTTACTTTCTTGTCATTAGACGAGATTGAAGACATCCGTAAACAATTCGAAGCAGCACCACACGAACGCTTGGCTCAAAAAGTCCTCGCTCGTGAAGTTGTGACTCTTGTTCACGGAGAAGAAGCTTACAAAGAAGCCCTTAACATCACTGAACAACTCTTCGCAGGAAATATCAAAAACCTTTCTGTCAAAGAACTCAAACAAGGACTTCGTGGCGTGCCAAACTACCAAGTACAGGCAGACGAAAATCACAACATCGTTGAACTTCTTGTATCTTCTGGCGTGGTTAACTCAAAACGCCAAGCCCGTGAAGACGTACAAAATGGAGCTATCTACGTCAACGGCGACCGCATCCAAGACCTTGACTATGTCTTGAGTGACGCAGATAAGTTGGAAAACGAACTGACTGTTATCCGTCGTGGGAAGAAAAAATACTTTGTATTGACTTACTAAACTGTTCAACATTGATCTATAAATAAAGGAGTTAACCTCGAGAAAGGTAACTCCTTTTTGTTGTTGATAAGCACATCTATCTAGGCTTAATAGACAGACTACGTAGGACTATGCGCAAGGTTGTTAGATTATGTAGGATAGAGAGGTTTGAAGGACTGAGCCAATTAAACAAGCCAAAGCCAATCAAACTACTATTTACGACAACGGTATCTTGAATATTCTTCTTGATGAGTGTTTGCAAAGATGATGATAGCCAATCCAACTCTTGGAAGAAATCCAAGCGATTATCTAACAATAAGATATCGCTCATCTGCTTAGAAATGTCTGCACTCTCATTCATCACCACACCGATATCTGATAGGGTTAGAGCCGCTGAGTCATTCAACCCATCCCCAACCATCAAAATAGTGTGACCTGCTTTCTGCAGTTCCTCTACTAACTCAAATTTTCCATCAGGTTTCAAGTCTGTATAGACCTGATCAAAGGGCAAATCTTTGACTAATTCCTCTGTTCTAACCAAGGTGTCCCCTGTTGCCAGAATCAATTTTTTCCCTTGTGCCTTAAGTTTCTCCAAGGCTGCTTTTGCTTCTTTTCTCAAAGGAGTATGAATACAGAACATTCCAATCAATTCATTCTGATAAGCCAAGAATAAGAGATTATAGTGACTCTTGTACTCTTCAATTAAAGCATTTTGTTCTGAACTGATATGAATTTGCTCATCCTGCATCAAAACATAATTCCCAATAAGAACTGGTTGCCCATCTATATGAGATTTGATCCCCTTGCTTGCGATATATTGGAGTTTCCCATGCATTTCCTCATGTTCAATTCCCTCTATCTCAGCTTGCTTGACGATAGCATTAGCAATAGGATGATAAATGTGTTCCTCAAGACAGGCACTGATTCTGAGAATATCTTCCTCACTATAGTCCCCAAAAGGTAACACCTTTTCAACTATAGGATAACTAGTTGTGATTGTTCCCGTCTTATCAAACAAGAAAGTATCAACTTCCAGATATTTCTCCAGAACATCCCCATCCTTAATCACCATTTCACGATTCAACCCTTCCTTGATAGCTGTCAAATAAGCTACAGGAGTAGAGATTTTCAAAGCGCAGGAGAAATCGACCAATAGGAAAGAAATAGCCTTAGAAAAAGAACCTGTTAATAGGTAAGTCAGACCAGCCCCCAAGAAATTATATTTGACGACCTTATCCGCCATCTTGATGAAATAGCGTTGTTTCGTTTTCTTGTTTTCTTCAGATTTCTTCATCAACTCAATCAGTTGTAAAATCCGGCTGTTCATCTGATTATCGGTTACACGAATGCGTAATTCTCCAGTTTCTAATACTGTATTTGCACAAACCAAATCAGACTCTCTTTTTTCAACTGGAAAACTCTCTCCTGTCAAGGAACTTTCGTTGACCATACCTAAACCTGAAACTACTTGTCCATCAAACAGAATTTCATTTCCTTGAGATAGGACCAAGACATCTCCTATTTGAACATCGGAACTCTTGATACTAACAACCGTATCGCCCTGTACTAGGAATACATCGCTCTCTTTTGCAAGAAGGCTTTGTTCTAAATCTGTTGCCGTTTTTTTCAAGGACCACTGATCTAAATGATTCCCCAAATCAAGCATAAACATGATATTGCTAGCTGTCTTGGATTGGTTCATAAACAAGGACAAGAAAATCGCCGAACAGTCCAAGACCTCCATCGTTAGTTCCTTACGCGCTAGTGTTTGATAGGCTTCTCTAATATAGCCAAAAGCCTGATAACAAGTCCATATATAGCGAATAGGATACGGCACAAAACTACGAAAAAGTATACGCTTAATCGCTGCACCTGAAACAATAGAATAAGCACTCTCTTCTCTACGAATGGGAAGAGTCATCAACTCAGAAACTTTCCCTTTATCAATTCTTTTTAAAAAGGCTTCTGCATTGTCTAATACAGAGAAGCCTTCTTTTATACGTAGAGTAAAGTGCTGTTGATCCATGTAAAACTGGATGGACTCAATCCCCTTTTCATCTCTCGCCAAGGAACGAAGATAGTCTTGAATATCCAAGGTGAGTGAAAAAGAAGATGATAGTCGGATATGTTGGTATCCTCTATGTAGCACTTTAAAAGACATATTATTCCCCTATAAGGCTATCTAATTGCTCTTCTTTTTTCTCTTGCTCGTACAAATATTTGGCATCTTGCAAGACATCGTCTCCATGTTGTTTCACAACAGAAACAGATGCATCTAGCCCGTCTTTCAACTTGTAAGCCTTAGCCAAAGCTTTAGAATAACCTTTTTTAGCTTCCTTACTTGCTAAGATTTTCAAGCCAAGGGTACCAAATGCGACACCACCCAAAAAGAGTGATGATTTTTTCGCAACTTTTGCGACGGTTAGTACTTCTTTTAACATACTTATTTCCTCCTTATCATTATTATATAGCAATTTAGATATAAAAGCAATGTCATTTCATAAATTGGAGAATTATACTCAATGAAAATCAAAGAGCAAACTAGGAAACTAGCCGCAGGCTGTACTTGAGTACGGCAAGGCGACGTTGACGTGGTTTGAATTTGATTTTCGAAGAGTATTAGTTTTATTTCTACTGAATCTCCCATCTACTTATTCCTAAAGTTGCTTTCATTTGCCTCTTTTGATACACTTAAACTATGAATACAAACCTCAAACCTAAACTTCAGCGTTTTGCTTCTGCAACTGCCTTTGCCTGCCCCATCTGTCAAGAAAATCTGGCTCTTCTAGAGACTAGTCTCAAGTGCTGCAATCGTCATTCTTTTGACTTGGCGAAATTTGGCTATGTCAATCTGGCACCTCAAATCAAGCAATCTGCTAACTACGACAAGGAAAACTTTCAAAACCGACAACAAATTCTAGAAGCTGGATTTTACCAAGCTATCTTAGAGGCCATCTCTGATTTACTTTCAAATTCAAAAAATGCCAAAACAATCTTGGATATCGGTTGTGGTGAAGGTTTTTACTCTCGCAAACTTCAAGAGGTTCATCCTGACAAGACCTTTTACGCCTTTGATATTTCCAAAGATTCGGTCCAAATCGCTGCCAAGAGCGAACCCAACTGGGCAGTCAATTGGTTCGTTGGTGACTTGGCTCGCCTTCCTATAAAAGATGCTAGCATGGATATCCTGCTTGATATCTTCTCACCTGCCAACTATGGAGAATTTCGTCGCGTTTTATCCAAAGACGGTATCTTGATAAAGGTTATCCCAACTGAAAATCACCTCAAGGAAATTCGTCAGAGGATACAAGACCAGCTGACAAAGAAGGACTATTCCAACCAAGATATCAAAAATCATTTCCAAGAACACTTTACCATCCTATCTAGCAAAACTGTCTCTCTGACTAAGACTATCACATCAGAGCAGCTCCAAGCCCTACTCAGCATGACACCCCTTCTCTTTCACGTTGACAAAAGCAAGATTGACTGGAGCGATTTGACAGAGATTACCATTGAGGCTGAGATTTTGGTTGGGAGAGCACTGTAATTGACATATACAAAAACCGCATTTCAAGAAGATCTGCGGTTTTAAATTTCAATTTTTAAACTATCTATCCGAAAATTTAAGAAATTTAACATTTCTAAGCTCTAATCTTTATTTTCGATTCGAGATGAAAAATTTATCAATGAACAGTAAGTGATATAAGGCCAGTACCAAACCCCATAAACTACCACGAAAAGAGATTTCTTGATGATTGAGAGGAAACAAATCGTGGTTACCTATATAGAGGCAGGTCAAAATTATAAATGAAATCCAAAATAAATCAGTCCATTTGTATTTTGAAAAATATTTTTTCCACATAAGAACACCTTCTTCCCTATAATCATATTATAATACTTTATATAAGCGGATGCAAGGAATATGAGGTGATCACCTACAACGAAACATAAGGATGAAAGACAGCAAAAACCAGCATTTTTAGTGCTGGTTTATTTTTTAAAACTAGGTTCCTTACAAAACTTACTAACACTAAGCTTTAAAAAAAGTTAGTTTATGAAGTTTAGCGATTGTTAATTTCCCAAACTGTACTCTATTTTTATTTTTTAAACCCCAATAACTAAGGGCAAGTAATGCTACAACCCAAGCAAAAGTGATCCCTAAACTGTCAAAATTCAACTTGAAATCTGGTTTATTAAAGAAATCTACATAAACTCCTAAGAAGGTTGTATCCATAAATTTCTTGACCTCTGAGCTAACTTGAGAAAACATCGGCAAGAATGAAAGACCAAGCATTGGAATCAAACCATAAACCTGAGCCTGAGTTTGTGTCTCTGAAATAGCTCCAATCACTAGATTTAAGAGGATTGTACATAATGCTACCAGAGAAGCTACTACAAGGTATACAGGATAATCTTTTGCGAAATCCACTTCAACCATAATAGGGAAGGAAATAACTGAAGCTAAGGCAAAGATTACAGGATAAAACAACACGGAAACAAGATATTCTCCACGGCGAACTCCGCTTAAAATGAGTGTTTTAAAAATTCTTTTTTCTTTTTCCTCTGCAATAGAGTTTGAAATCATTGACCCAGAAGAAAATGAGAATGCCATTGTTAAAGAACTAAACAATAGTGTTTTCCCTTGAGTGCCATCTGTATTCATAAAATTTTGGAAGAGTAGAACCATAAAGAATGGGAATACTACCTGAACCAAAGTGTTTTTGTTTGTTAATAATACTTGTGTCCTCAACCAGATAAGGGCTAAAATTCTCTTAAACATCTAATTTTTCTCCTGTCAATTTAATAAAAATATCTTCTAAAGTTGGTTCACATGAGTGAATCGTCATTATTTTTTTATAATCTTCTTGCTGTAAGTCTTCGAATCGCACTACTTTTTTAGTCGAATCACTATAGGTTACTGCAACATTCTTTTCCGTGTTGTATTTTTGGATAATTTCGATTGGGCTTCCTTGTTCAATAAGATCACCTTTATTCAAAAGAGCTAGGTTATCACATAATAAAGTCGCCTCATTCATATCATGAGTAGTTAAGAAAATGGTTGTTCCTCTTTCCTTTAACTCCTGTAGTAATTTGTGAATCTTCTTTGAGGTGGTGGGATCTAACCCACTTGTAGGTTCATCTAAAAATAGAACTTTAGGATAATTGATTAAAGCACGAGCTAAAAGCATTCGTTGACGCATTCCTGTAGAAAGCTTCTCAGCTGGAGTGTCTTTACTATCATACAGACCAACTTGTTTTAGAATTTCTTCAATTCGGGATTTTGAAACTCCGTATAGTCTTGCAAATAGCAACAAGTTATTGTACAAACTTAATTTTTCGTAATAACCACTTGTGTCACCTACTAAACCTAACTCTTCAAAATCTGACGGAAGTAATTTTTGAGAATCTTTCCCTAATAATTCTGTCTTTCCGCTGTTAGCCTGTAGCTGTCCTGTCAGAATATTGATCATTGTTGTTTTCCCTGAACCAGATGGACCTAGGAATCCAAAAATTTCTCCTTCGTTTATTGAAAAACTAATTTGATTTAAAGCAATATTATCTCCAAATCGCTTTGTAACTCTTTCTACCTTAATCATTGTATTACCTCTTTCTAATGATAAATTGTATTTTAGAAAACTTTACTCACTCTCATCGGTTATGTCAACAACTCTAATTCTAGGCTTTAAGTTGGAGTCCATTTTGATTTCTCTCATTTCATTTGGAAGTAAGAGAACTAATTTTAGTAACTTCTCATCAAGTGTTACTTTACATAGGCGTCTGCTATCGAAACTATTTTTGATAATCAGATAATCCTTCTTGACAAACTTTTCATCCATATAATAGTCAATTGTTTTTACCATATTTTCCTCCCGCCTGCGAATCTACATCCCATTTAAATGGGAACAATTTCTAGCATTGCGCTCCTCTTAACTTATTTACAATAACAGTATATACCTGATGAGAGTAAAAAAACAGGACATTTATGTCCACTGACATTTATGTCCTGTTTTTAAATTGAAATTATGGAAAATCCTTATGTTTTTCCTCTATCACTCTATCCCTAAATGATTTATCATTTAATAATTCCGATCCGCTTATTGCTTTATTATAGTAGTCCAAAGCAAGATCTTTATTCTGATTGGTATGAATATAATATTTGGCTTCAAAAAAATCTACTGTAGGTAGTAAAGCAAAATCTTGTATTTCATCTATTATTTCTCGTACAGCATTTAGCGTTTGGGGCATTAAATCATAATATTCAATATTAAAGTGATATAAAACAATTGATACAATAACCCTTTGAATCAAATGAATATTGTTGGCATCAGAGAAATTAGTTTGCTCCAAGATGTTAGAATAGATATTTTCAAATACATTATCAATTGGCTTAGTATTCAAAGTACACTTTAAGAAATACAAGTGTAAAATTAATAAATCATTAGTATCATAATTTGTTTTTAAAAGTAACTGCTCAAAATACTCCTCAATCAATCCTTCCCCAAATTCAGCGTTTTCAGAAACATACACATCATCAATAGCTTGTAGAACCTCAACTGCTACTTGCTCATCTTCAGGGAGTTGATCATAAAAACGTTCTTGAATGTCTTCAAAGATAGCTTCACGTTGGTGGATTTTTTCTTCATCTCCATGAATAGATTGACGAATTAACTTCGTTTTTAGCTTTAAATACTCTTTGGGAACAATTATCATGCCTTCATCAATTAACTGAGACATCGGAATTCCTAGCACTCCAGCTATATAGTCTAGTTTTGCTAAGCTGGGCAAGTTATTTCCTGTTTCAATTCGACCCAACTGACGAACAGTAAGTTCTTTTTCATCTCCACAAAAGGTTTCCCTACTCAAGCCTTTTTCAGTCCGTAAGGTACGAATTCGTTTTCCTATTTCTAAATTTTTCATCTCATTCCTCTATAAATAGACTTTTGCACATAAAAATAAAAGTACTTATGCTATTTGTTAATATCCATTATTTCAAATATATTATCTTCTTACTAAAAAGCTACTCATATTGCTTATCAGCCCTCTCTTCATAATGAATAAAGAGTTTGTTACATCTCTGGAAACTCTTCTTTCATCTCCTCTATCACTCGATTTTTAAAATTCATGTCATTCAAAAATTCTGCTCCACTGATAGCTTTTTCATAGTATTGCAGGGCTTTTTCTTTATTTTTTTCTCCATATAAGTAATATTTAGCCTCAAAGTAGTCTACCGTTGGTTTTAAGGTTGAATCTTGAATTTCCATCATAATTTCTCTTAGAAAACTAAAAATGACAGAGATATTTTCGTAGTATTCGTTCCTCATTTGATACAACAGTATTGCAATTAATACTCTTTGTAACAGATGCATGTAAGTATTATCTGAACAGTCAATTATGGTCACGATGTTATTTCTTACTTTTTTTAAAACGTCATCATTTCGTTTAAAACTAATAGCATTTGATAAAAAATATAAATATAAGATCAATAAATCATTTACAGAATACTCCGTTTGTAGCAAAGTTTGATTGAAATATTCCTCAATCAAGCCCTCTCCAAATTCAACATTTTCGGAAACATATACATCATCAATAGCTTGTAGAACCTCAACTGCTACTTGCTCATCCTCAGGAAGCTGGTCATAAAAAAGTTCCTGAATTTCTTCAAAGATAGCCTCACGTTGGTGGATTTTTTCTTCATCTCCATGAATAGATTGACGTATCAATTTTGTTTTTAGTTTTAGATACTCTTTGGGAACGATTAGCAATCGTTCATCAATTAACTGAGACATCGGAACCCCTAACACTTCTGCTATATAGTCTAGTTTAGCTAAGCTGGGCAAGTTATTTCCCGTTTCAATTCGCCCCAACTGACGAATAGTAAGTTCTTTTTCATCTCCACAAAATGCTTCTCTACTCAATCCTTTTTCAGTCCGTAAGGTGCGAATCCGTTTCCCTATTTCCAAATTACTCATAATGCACCTCTTTAAATCTAATTTGATATCCAAATAATCACTTGTATACGTTCCTATTTTAACATACTTTCCTACAATTTTCAGATAAAAATAATGATAACTAATAGTTTTAAGCAACCACTCTATATAAGTGACCCATTTTAATATAGTATCTGAGGTCTATTTCTACTCAAGTATTCAAAAAAAGCGAGTTTCAATTGAAATTCGCTTTTTTGCTAGATAGTGTATTAACTATTAAATTGTATATCTTAGTTCAAGTGCCAGATATCTTCGTTGTACTGAGCGATTGTACGGTCAGATGAGAAGAATCCTGCTTTAGCAATGTTGACGATGACTTTATCCAACCATGCGTCACGGTCTTCGTAGTCAGCAAGCATTTGCTCTTTGACTTTGATGTAGTCTTCTAAGTCAAGAAGAGTCATGAACCAGTCTTTGTTGATCAATTCATTGTAAAGACGTTCCAAACGCTCTTTGTTTCCAGCTGCAAGAACTGCATCGCTAACGATGAAGTCAACCAATGGTTTGATAGCTTCACGAGCGTAGAATTCGCTTGATTTGTATGCTGCTTTATCGTAAAGGTCGATAACTGTTTCTGAATCTTCACCAAAGATGTAGATGTTTTCGTCTCCAACCAACTCAGCGATTTCCACGTTAGCACCGTCCATAGTACCAAGAGTCAAAGCTCCGTTCAACATGAATTTCATGTTACCAGTACCTGAAGCTTCTTTAGAAGCAAGTGAGATTTGTTCTGAGATGTCACATGCTGGGATCAAGAAACTTGCTGCAGTAACGTTGTAGTTTTCAACCATAACCACTTGCAAGTGTGGCGCTACTGCTGGGTCATTGGCAATGATTTCTGACAAGCAAAGGATCAAGTGGATGATGTCTTGAGCGATTGTGTAGGCAGGAGCTGCTTTACCACCAAAGAATACTGTGATTGGACGAGCAGGGATGTTACCAGCCTTGATGTCAAGATATTTGTGGATCACATACAAAGCGTTCATTTGTTGACGTTTGTACTCGTGAAGACGTTTGATTTGGATATCAAAGATAGAGTTTGTATTGATTTCCACACCTTGGTGTTCTTTCAAGTGACGAGCCAATTTACGTTTGTTGTGAGCTTTGATGCTTTCCAATTTTTCTTTGACAGCAGCCTTGTCTTCGTATGAAAGAAGGTCTTCCAATTTAGAAGCTTCATGGTGCCAACCTTCTCCAAGAATCTCATCCAAGTAGTGAGACAAGCTTGGGTTAGCATGCATGAGCCAACGACGGAAAGTAATACCGTTTGTTTTGTTGTTGAATTTTTCTGGGTAGATGTCGTAGAAAGCTTTCAACTCTGAGTTCTTCAAGATTTCAGTGTGAAGAGCTGCAACCCCGTTTACGCTGTATCCGTAGTGGATATCCATGTGAGCCATGTGAATACGTCCGCTCTCATCGATGATTTGAACAGCTGGGTCTTTGTATTCTGCTTTAACACGGCGGTCCAATTCTTTGATGATTGGTACCAAGTGAGGCACCACTTCTTCCAAGAATTCAAGAGGCCATTTTTCAAGGGCTTCAGCAAGGATTGTGTGGTTTGTGTAGGCAGTCATGCTACGAACGATAGAGATTGCTTCATCAAGTTCGATACCACGTTCAGTCAAAAGACGGATCAATTCAGGAATAACCATTGATGGGTGAGTATCGTTGATTTGTACAACTGCGTAGTCAGCAAGGTCGTGCAAGTTGCTTCCTTTTTCGATTGCTTCATCGATGATCAATTGCGCACCGTTTGAAACCATGAAGTATTGTTGGAAGATACGGAGCAATTCACCTTGTTTATCGCTATCGTCTGGGTAAAGGAAAAGAGTCAAGTTGCGAGCGATGTCTGTCTTGTCAAATTCGATTCCCTCTTCGATAATAGAAGAATCAACTGAATCCAAGTCAAACAAACGCAAACGGTTTTTAGTAGCTGTCTTGTAACCAGGTACATCGATATCGTAAAGAGTAGATGTCAATGTAAAGTGTGCAAATGGTACTTGGTAGCTACGGCTTGAACGAACCAACCAGTTTTGGTCAGTCAACCAAGCGTTAGGAATAGTTTCTTGTTGGTTGTTTTTAAGAACTTGTTGGAAAAGACCGAAGTGGTAGTTCAAACCAACACCATCACCATTCAAACCAAGTGTAGCGATTGAGTCGATAAAGCAGGCTGCCAAACGTCCCAAACCACCGTTACCAAGTGATGGTTCCAATTCTACTTCTTCAATTTCGATCAACTCTTTACCTGCGTCAGCAAGTTCTTTTTTAACTTCGTCATAAAGACCAAGGTTAATCAAGTTGTTTGACAAAAGTTTACCAATCAAGAACTCAGCTGAGATGTAGTAAACTTTTTTCTTACCAGTGTTAACTGGTTTTTTGCTGCTTGCAAGCTTGCTGTAGTTAAGAAGAGCAAGGTAAAGCTCTTCATTGCTACATTCTGCAATGGTTTTATTGTAACGATTTTGTACAAATTCTTGTAGTGATAACATGTTTAGGGTGTCTCCTGATATTGTATTATTTCTTTAATTCTACCAAATTTTCGTTGATTCGGCGATAAATTGTCGTCAAGTCAAGCAAAGTTTCTTCAACAGCTGGTGTCAATTGATCTTCAGTCATACGCCAAGACCAGTTTCCACCAAGGGTAGATGGGAAGTTCATACGAGCTGCCTCATCCAATTCTAGCAAATCTTGCATAGTTGCAATTGCCATGAAGCTAACTGATGAAAAGACTGTACGAAGCATAGCATGTGGCACTGTTTCGTATTCTTTACGGTTAGTGTAGCGAGCCATGTATTCACGAGTCGCATCATCGATCTCGTTACGGTACCAACCAAGGACCGTATTGTTATCGTGTGTTCCTGTGTACATAACTGAGTTAGCAGGTGCCAAGTGTGGGCTATCAATGCTTTCGTCTTCTGGGTTGAAGGCAAATTGAAGAATCTTCATTCCTGGGAAGCCAGTACGTTCACGCAATTCGATAACTTCGTCTGTCATGAAACCAAGGTCTTCGGCGATGATGTTTAGCTCACCAAGTTCTTCCTTAACGGCTGCAAAAAGCTTGTAGCCAGGACCTTTCACCCACTCACCAGGTGCTGCTGTATCGGAACCAGCAGGGATTTCCCAATAAGACTCAAATCCACGGAAGTGGTCGATACGAACGATGTCGTAGATCTTAAAGCTTTCACGCAAGCGTTCAATCCACCATTTGTAGCCGTCTTTGTCCATTGCTTCCCAGTCATAGATTGGGTTACCCCAAAGCTGACCAGTTGCAGAAAATTCATCTGGTGGGCATCCTGCGATGCAAGTCGCCTTACCGTTGACATCTGTCTTGAAGAGATGTGGATTTGCCCACATATCGCTTGAATCTTCCGCTACATAGATTGGCATGTCCCCAACGATTTCGATGTGGTTGTCGTTAGCGTAAGCTTTCAATTTCAACCATTGTTGGAAGAAGAAGAACTGAGTCACACGGTGGTAAACCAACTTGTCTGCCAATTGCTCACGGTAGCTTTCAAGTGCTGAAGCTTTACGAGCACGAGCATCTGCATCTGGCCATTCAGTCCAAGCAAGATTGTCAAAATGCTCTTTAATAGCCATATACTCTGCAAAGAGTTCAAGCCATGATTGGTTGTCTTGAGCAAATTTCTCAAAACCTTTAACATCTCCTACTTCCAAGAAACGTTTGACCGCTTTTTCTAAAAGAGGACGACGTGCATAGTAGATTTTCGCATAGTCAACTTCAGACGCATCGCTACCAAAGTCAACTCCTTCAAGGTCACTTGCTTGCAACAAGCCTTGCTCTACCAAGATATCCAAATCGATGAAATGAGTGTTTCCTGCGAAGGCTGAGAAAGATTGGTAGGGAGAATCTCCATAACTAGTTGTTCCTAGTGGAAGGATTTGCCAGTAACGTTGTTTTGTGCGAACCAAGAAATCAACGAAGTCGTATGCACTTTTACCAAATGAACCGATTCCGTATGCTCCTGGAAGAGAAGAAATGTGCATCAACACACCACTTTGACGTTTTTTCATAATAAGCACCTCATGTGTTTATAGTTAGATATTATATTTTTACGAACGCAAACGTTTGCGTTAAGATAAGTATAGCGTATTTTTTCGATAAATGCAAGCGGTTTTAAAAAACTTTTTTGATTATTTTTTAAAATTTTTTTCTTCCTACTCGTATATATATTCTTTCAGAAAACAAACAAAATAAGAATCAGGGTTTCACTTATCTTATTAAGTGAAAATAAGGAGACAAACTCCTCTCATTTCCATTTGTAAATTAGGCAATCGTTTTCTCAACTTTTTTTAAATTTAAAATAAAATCGATTTTTGGGGTTTTCTACTATTATATAACGTTAAAGCGTTTGCTTTTTTTTACAATTTTTTTAAAAATTTTTACAAAAATTACTTGCAACCGCTTTCTGATTGTGCTATACTAGTCCCATAAAGGAAAACGTTTGCGTTTCCTCATTATAAAATTTGTTATTCTTTAGGAGGAATACACTATGTCATCTAAATTCATGAAGAGCGCTGCTGTGCTTGGAACTGCTACACTTGCTAGCTTGCTTTTGGTAGCTTGCGGAAGCAAACCTGCTGAAAAAGCTGCTGATGCTGGTTCATCTGAAGGTAAAGAAATCACTCTTTACGTTGAAGACCAATACAAAGCTTATGCTGAAACAGTTGCTAAAGCTTATAAAGAACAATCAGGAACAACAGTTAACATCAAATCTGGTGACCAAATGGGTGGTCTTGACAAACTTTCTCTTGACAACCAATCAGGTCAAGCTCCTGACGTTATGATGGCTCCATACGACCGTGTAGGTAGCCTTGGTACTGACGGACAACTTTCAGAAGTGAAATTGAGCGACGGCGCTAAAACAGATGATAAAACTAAATCTCTTGTAACAGCTGCTGACGGTAAAGTCTATGGTGCTCCAGCTGTTATCGAATCACTCGTTTTGTACTATAACAAAGACTTGGTGAAAGAAGCTCCTAAAACATTTGCTGATTTGGAAAACCTTGCTAAAGACAGCAAATACGCTTTCGCTGGTGAAGATGGCAAAACTACTGCCTTCCTAGCTGACTGGACAAACTTCTACTACGCATACGGACTCCTTGCTGGTAACGGTGGTTACGTATTCGGACAAAACGGTAAAGATCCTAAAGACATCGGTCTTGCAAACGACGGTGCTATTGCAGGTATCAACTACGCTAAATCTTGGTACGAAAAATGGCCTAAAGGTATGCAAGATACTGAAGGTGCTGGAAACTTGATCCAAACTCAATTCCAAGAAGGTAAAACAGCTGCTATTATCGATGGACCTTGGAAAGCTCAAGCATTCAAAGATGCTAAAGTAAACTACGGTGTTGCTACTATCCCAACTCTTCCAAACGGAAAAGATTACGCTGCATTCGGTGGTGGTAAAGCTTGGATCATCCCATCAAGCACTAAGAACCTTGAAGGCGCACAAAAATTTGTAGACTTCCTAGTTTCAACTGAACAACAAAAAGCATTCTACGATAAAACTAACGAAATCCCAGCTAACACTGAAGCTCGTTCATACGCTGAAGGTAAAAATGATGAGTTGACAACAGCTGTTATCAAACAGTTCAAGAACGCTCAACCAATGCCAAACATCTCTCAAATGTCTGCAGTTTGGGATCCAGCGAAAACTATGCTCTTTGATGCTGTAAGTGGTAAGAAAGATGCGAAAACAGCTGCTAACGACGCTGTTACATTGATCAAAGAAACAATCAAACAAAAATTTGGTGAATAAAAAATTTGTTCAAGGGGGGTGGAATTCAAATCCCCCTTTGAATTTATCAATAAGAAACATATATAGTTTAGGTTTTGATTAAAAACCAGTATCCTATGAAAGGAGTTATTATGGAAAAGCAACAACCTAGTAAAGCAGCCCTGCTGTCTATCATTCCTGGGTTAGGACAGATTTACAACAAACAAAAAGCCAAAGGTTTTATCTTCCTTGGTGTAACCATTGTATTTGTCCTTTATTTCCTAGCACTTGCAGCCCCTGAATTAAGCAATCTCATCACTCTTGGTGACAAACCAGGTCGTGATAATTCCCTCTTCATGCTGATTCGTGGTGCCTTCCATTTAATCTTTGTAGTCGTTTATGTACTCTTCTATTTCTCAAATATTAAAGATGCACATACAATCGCAAAACGTATTAACAATGGAATTCCAGTTCCACGTACCCTCAAAGACATGATCAAAGGGATTTATGAAAATGGCTTCCCTTACCTCTTGATTATTCCATCTTATGTCGCCATGACCTTCGCGATTATCTTCCCAGTTATCGTAACCTTGATGATCGCCTTTACCAACTACGACTTCCAGCACTTGCCACCAAACAAATTGTTGGACTGGGTTGGTTTGACCAACTTTACAAACATCTGGAGCTTGAGTACCTTCCGTTCTGCCTTTGGTGCCGTTCTTTCTTGGACTATCATCTGGGCTTTGGCTGCCTCAACTTTACAAATCGTCATCGGTATCTTCACAGCTATCATTGCTAACCAACCATTTATCAAAGGAAAACGTATCTTTGGTGTTATTTTCCTTCTTCCTTGGGCTGTCCCAGCCTTCATCACTATCTTGACATTCTCAAACATGTTTAACGATAGTGTTGGTGCCATCAACACTCAAGTATTGCCAATCTTGGCTAAATTCCTTCCTTTCCTTGATGGTGCTCTTATCCCTTGGAAAACAGACCCAACTTGGACTAAGATTGCCTTGATTATGATGCAAGGTTGGCTTGGATTCCCATACATCTACGTTTTGACTTTGGGTATCTTGCAATCTATTCCTAACGACCTTTACGAAGCAGCTTATATTGACGGTGCCAATGCTTGGCAAAAATTCCGCAACATCACTTTCCCAATGATCTTGGCTGTTGCGGCACCTACTTTGATTAGCCAATACACCTTTAACTTTAACAACTTCTCTATCATGTACCTCTTCAATGGTGGAGGTCCTGGTAGTGTCGGAGGTGGAGCTGGTTCAACTGATATCTTAATTTCATGGATCTACCGTTTGACAACAGGTACATCTCCTCAATACTCGATGGCGGCAGCTGTTACCTTGATCATCTCTATCATTGTCATCTCAATTTCTATGATCGCATTCAAGAAACTACACGCATTTGATATGGAGGACGTCTAAGATGAATAACTCAATTAAACTCAAACGTAGACTGACTCAAACCCTCACTTACCTCTACTTGATTGGCCTCTCAGTCGTGATTATCTATCCATTGTTAATTACTATTATGTCAGCCTTCAAGGCAGGTAACGTCGCAGCCTTTAAACTAGATACTAACATCGACTTCAATTTTGATAACTTTAAAGGACTCTTCACTGAAACCTTATACGGTACTTGGTATCTCAATACCTTGATTATCGCCTTGATTACCATGGTTGTTCAAACAAGTATCATCGTACTTGCTGGTTATGCTTACAGCCGTTATAATTTCTTGGCTCGTAAACAAAGTTTGGTCTTCTTCTTGATTATCCAAATGGTGCCAACCATGGCCGCTTTGACAGCCTTCTTCGTTATGGCACTTATGTTGAACGCCCTCAACCACAGCTGGTTCCTCATCTTCCTTTATGTTGGTGGAGGTATCCCGATGAATGCTTGGTTGATGAAAGGTTACTTCGATACAGTGCCAATGTCTCTAGACGAATCTGCAAAACTAGACGGTGCAGGACACTTCCGCCGCTTCTGGCAAATTGTTCTTCCACTTGTTCGCCCAATGGTTGCCGTACAAGCTCTCTGGGCCTTCATGGGACCTTTCGGAGACTACATTCTCTCTAGTTTCTTGCTTCGTGAGAAAGAATACTTTACTGTTGCCGTAGGTCTCCAAACCTTCGTTAACAATGCGAAAAACTTGAAGATTGCCTACTTCTCAGCAGGTGCTATCCTCATCGCCCTTCCAATCTGTATTCTCTTCTTCTTCCTACAAAAGAACTTTGTTTCAGGACTTACAAGTGGTGGCGACAAGGGATAATTTATCCCCGCCACCCTTTTTCTTATTGTTACAAAATATATACTAACAACAAGCAATTTGCCTCCTAGACTTGAAATAAAGCACATTTCTCTATATAATAATACTCATATAGAAAACACCTTTTAGAAAGATACAAATGCTTCCATATCCATTTTCATATTTTTCAAGTATTTGGGGATTTCGTAAGCCCCTGTCCAAACGTTTCGGACTCAACTGGTTTCAGCTTCTCTTTACCAGTATCTTCCTTATCAGCTTGTCTATGGTACCCATTGCCATCCAAAACAGCTCCCAGGAGACTTATCCGCTAGAAACCTTTATCGATAATGTCTATGAACCATTGACAGATGAGGTTGTCCAGGATCTCTCTGAACATGCTGCAATTGTTGATGGCAAATTAACTTATACAGGAACAGCTAGTCAAGCGACTTCTATTGTGATTGGTCCAAATCAAAGCAAGGAATTACCTAAGGACTTGCAACTGCATTTCGATACGAATGAGCTGGTCATCAGCAAGGAGAGTAAAGAACTGACCCGCATCTCTTACCGAGCGATTGAGACTGAGAGTTTCAAAAGCAAGGACAGCTTGACCCAAGCAATTTCCAAAGACTGGTACCAGCAGAATCGTGTCTATATCAGTCTCTTCCTAGTTCTCGGTGCCAGCTTCCTCTTTGGTTTGAATTTCTTTATCGTCTCTCTAGGGGCTAGTCTTCTCCTTTATATCACTAAGAAATCACGCCTCTTTTCATTTAGAACCTTTAAAGAGTGCTACCATTTTATCTTGAACTGTTTAGGATTGCCAACTCTGATTACGCTTATTTTGGGATTATTTGGCCAAAATATGACAACCCTCATTACTGTACAAAATATTCTTTTTGTTCTATATCTGGTCACTATCTTTTATAAAACACATTTCCGTGATCCAGATTACCATAAATAGGAGATTTTTATGCCCGTTACGATTAAAGATGTGGCCAAGGCTGCTGGTGTTTCACCTTCAACCGTAACCCGTGTTATTCAAAATAAATCAACCATTAGCGACGAAACAAAAAAACGTGTTCGCAAGGCTATGAAGGAGCTCAATTACCACCCCAACCTCAACGCTCGTAGTTTGGTAAGCAGTTATACCCAAGTTATCGGCTTGGTCCTTCCTGACGACTCAGATGCCTTCTATCAAAATCCTTTCTTCCCATCTGTCCTCCGTGGCATTGCCCAAGTCGCTTCTGAAAATCACTACGCCATTCAGATCGCGACAGGTAAAGATGCCAAAGAGCGTCTTAAAGCTATTTCTCAGATGGTCTATGGTAAGCGTGTAGATGGTTTGATTTTCCTCTATGCCCAAGAAGAGGACCCTTTGGTTAAGTTAGTAGCAGACGAGCAATTTCCTTTCCTTATCTTAGGTAAATCTCTATCTCCCTTCATTCCACTTGTCGATAATGACAATGTCCAAGCTGGTTTTGATGCGACAGAGTATTTCATCAAAAAAGGATGCAAGCGAATTGCCTTTATCGGAGGTACTAAGCGACTCTTCGTAACACAAGACCGTCTGACAGGTTACGAGCTAGCTCTAAAACAATACCAACTTCCTCTCGATACTAATCTGACTTACTTTGCTACTGAATTTCTTGAAGATAATGGTTATCGCTTTAGTAGACTTCTCTTCAAACACGATCCAAATATTGACGCTATTATTACCATTGATAGTCTCCTTGCTGCAGGGGTCTGTGATTACATCGCAAAACACCAACTGGATGTCCCTGTCCTCAGCTTCGACTCAGTCAATCCCAAGCTCAACTTGGCAGCCTATGTCGATATCAATAGTTTGGAGCTTGGTCGTGTTTCCTTTGAAACTATTCTCCAGATCATCAATGATGCTAAAAGCAATAAACAAATTTGTTATCGCCAGTTGATTGCCCACAAAATTATCGAAAAATAAAAACCAGCTCGCGCTGGTTTTTTTGGTCATTATACTCAATGAAAATCAAAGATCAAACTAGGAAGCTAGCCGCAGGTTACTCAAAGCACAGCTTTGAGGTTAGATAAAGCTAACGTGGTTTAAAGAGATTTTCGAAGATTATTAATTATCAGTTTCTACAAATCGTCCCAGAATATGAACATTCTCCGATACAGAGACAAAGGCGCTTGGATCCACCTGTTTCATAATGAATTTAAATTCATTAAACTCTGCACGTGTAATGACAGTGATTAAAACTGCCTTTCTCTCGTGATTATAGGTTCCTTCTGCATCGTGGATCATGGTTGCTCCGCGGTGCAACTTTTTATGGATTTTTTCAATTACCTTCTCTGGATAATTGGTCACAATCATGGCCTGCATCCGTTTTTGCTTGGTAAAGACAGCGTCTGTTACACGGCTAGAGACAAAGATGGTAATCATAGAGTAGAGAGCGTATTTCCAACCAAAAGTCAAACCAGCTATCAGCATGATAGTCCCATTTACCAAGAAAGAAATACTACCGACATTCTTCCCAGTTTTTTTGCGAATGGTCAGACTGACGATATCCGTCCCACCACTGGAGATATTGTTTCGAAGAGCAAAACCAATCCCCAAGCCCATGACAACACCCCCAAAAAGGGCATTGATAATGGGATCCTCCGTTAAGGTCGCCACAGGGACAAACTGGATAAAGAAGGAACTCATGGACACCGTGATAAAGGTAAAGACGGTGAACTTATGGCCAATCTGATACCAAGCTAAAACCATCAAAGGAAAATTAATAGCGTAGAAAGCCAATGAAATTGGAATATGAAAACCAAACCAGTGATTACTCAAGGCAGAGATAATCTGTGCCAGACCTGTCGCACCACTCGAATACACATGTCCTGGTTGGAAAAAGAAATTGACCGCTACTGCTGATAAAAAACCATAGACTAGAGAGGCCGAAATCTTCTCATCGTATTTTTCCCGAGAGATGCTTTGTAAGACACGTAAAATTTTTATCTGATGAGCAAAGCGGCGCAGATAATAGCGCCACCGCTTAATTCGTTTTGCTTGTTTCATCTTCTTCTACTTGTAAGCTGAGTTCCTCTAGTTGTTTGAGAGCGACTGTTGAAGGAGCTTGTGTCATTGGGTCACTTGCCTTGTTGTTCTTAGGAAAGGCAATGACTTCACGGATATTTTCTTCTCCTGCTAAGAGCATGACAAATCGGTCAAGCCCGATAGCCAAGCCACCATGTGGTGGGAAACCATAGTCCATGGCTTCAAGAAGGAAACCAAACTGGTCATTTGCTTCTTCAGCTGAGAAACCAAGAGCCTTGAACATACGTTCTTGAAGGTCTTTTTGGTTGATACGAAGGCTACCACCACCAAGCTCATAACCGTTCAAGACGATATCGTAAGCAATGGCACGAACCTTAGCCAAATCACCTTCTAATTCGTGAGCAGTTTCTTCCTGTGGAAGCGTGAATGGATGGTGGGCACTCATGTAGCGACCTTCTTCTTCAGACCATTCAAACATTGGCCAGTCAACCACCCAAAGGAAGTTGAATTTATCGCTATCAATCAAACCAAGCTCTTTGGCAATACGTCCACGAAGGGCACCGAGAGTTGCATTGGCTACCTCAAGCGTATCTGCCACAAAGAGAACCAAGTCCTTATCCTCAAGCGCAAGTGCTGCTGTCAATTCTGCTTGGATACTAGTCAAGAACTTAGCAACTGGTCCGTTTAATTCTCCATCAACAACCTTGACCCAAGCAAGACCTTTGGCACCGTACTGTTTGGCTACTTCAGTCATCTTGTCGATGTCTTTACGTGAGTAGTTGTCCGCAGCTCCTTTGACCACAATGGCTTTTACAGCAGGTGCTTCTGAAAAGACTTTAAAGTCTACACCTTTGACCACTGCTGTCAAGTCCTGAAGCAACATGTCAAAACGAGTATCTGGCTTGTCAGAACCGTAAAGAGCCATAGCGTCATCATACTTCATACGAGGGAATGGAAGCGTCACTTCGATACCTTTGGTTTCCTTCATCACGCGCGCAATCAAGCCTTCTGTGATATCTTGGATTTCTTGCTCAGTAAGGAAAGACGTTTCCAAGTCGACCTGAGTAAATTCAGGCTGGCGGTCTCCACGCAAGTCCTCGTCACGGAAACATTTGACGATTTGGTAGTAGCGGTCAAAACCAGCATTCATCAACAATTGCTTAGTAATTTGTGGACTTTGAGGAAGAGCATAAAAATGCCCTTTATTAACACGAGACGGTACCAAATAGTCACGCGCCCCTTCAGGTGTTGACTTAGAAAGGAATGGTGTCTCCACGTCGATAAACTCCAACTCATCCAAGTAATTACGGATAGAGTGGGTCACCTTAGCACGAAGTTTAAGATTTTCCAACATTTCTGGACGGCGAAGGTCAAGGTAACGGTAACGCAAACGCGTATCGTCATTGGCCTCAATCCCATCCTTAATCTCAAATGGTGTTGTTTTAGCTATATTAAGCACTGTCAGAGCTGTCACGTTTAACTCAACTACACCAGTTGGCAACTTATCATTGGCTTGTTCACGCGCAGCGACCTGGCCAGTCACCTCGATAACAAATTCACTACGAAGGCTTTCAGCTGTTGCCATAACCTCTGCAGATACTTTTTCAGGGTTGATAACCAACTGCATGATTCCTTCACGGTCACGAAGATCGATAAAGATCAAACCACCAAGGTCACGACGACGGCCTACCCATCCTTTCAAGGTTATTTCTTGTCCGATGTGTTCCTCACGAACACGACCAACATACATACTACGTTTCATTGTTTCTCTCCTCTTTTATTCTGTTACTATTTTACCATAAAAGCGCAGGCTCTTCATGAAAATCAGCAGAAAAGTTTGCCAGTCTTTAAAAATCAAGTGAAGGCTCTAAAAATTATACTCAATGAAAATCAAAGAGCAAACTAGGAAGCTAGCCGCAGGTTGCTCAAAGCACTGCTTTGAGGTTGCAGATAGAACTGACGAAGTCAGCTCAAAACACTGTTTTGAGGTTGCAGATAGAACTGACGAAGTCAGCTCAAAATACTGTTTTGAGGTTGCAGATAGAACTGACGAAGTCAATAACATCTATACAGCAAGGCGACATTGACGTGGTTTGAAGAGATTTTCGAAGAGTACTAGCGCCAATACAAAAATCCGATGAAAATTTCACCGGACTCTTTTATTTTGAATTTTTGCCTGCTTTACGCTTTTCAGCGATTTCAGCTGCCTTCCGAGGCAAGACAATTTCCGTTGTATAAGCTGTCCCAAAACGCCAGATACCTGCAATAGGGGCAAAGACTACTGCGAGATGGCTGTAGAAGAAATCACCTTTAAAGGCATAAGCTAGCGCCCCAATGATGAAAAATAGAACGACTGCTTGAATCACTGCTAATAAAATTACTCGTTTCATGTGACCTCCTGACTCTATTATAGCATGAGTATCATCAAAAAGCCGATTAAATTATTCAAAGCGTGGAGAGAAATACTGTAGATGAGACCTTTTCTGCTAATATAGGCCAATCCCAAACTAAAACCGAGGCTAAAATAGACAAAAAATTGTTGCACATCACCTGGAAAATGAATCAAGGCAAACAAAACACTAGATAGCAGAAGAAAAATCAGAGTTTGTTTACTATTGTCCTGCTTAGGAAAGAGATAGCGTGCCAGCATCCCTCTAAAGATAAGTTCTTCCGTCAAAGGAGCAAAAATAACGATCGCAAAGAATGAGAAAAGTGGTTGAGACAAGGTCAAGTCTGTCGCTATTTGTTGATTTACCGAAGGATCATTTGGTAGGAAGAATTGAACAACAAGAGATAAGAACCAAACCAAGATAGGGAGCCAAATAAATCGGTTGAAGCCACTCTTCTCAATATGGACAGGAACTTTCTGATACCACTTGTAAATGCCGTACACATAAACTCCAGCCAAGGCCACATAAAGTAAGGTAACAGCATAAGGTGAAGCGCCTAAGGCAAGCGACGTAGTCGCGAGCCCCTGAATAAAGCCATAGATAAAGAAAAAGGATAGAAAAGCTAGAGAAAACCAGCCAAGGTTTTTAAGTAGTTTCATAAAAATCTCCTATCTTGCTTTATAGCTATTTTTCAATACAAAGAGGTTTGCTATTCCTAACACAAGTACCCAGGCAAGTAACATACCAATATTAGAAAAAGATATTTCCCCACCTTTTTTATTTAAAAGATTTACAATTGGACCAATAAAAGAGTAATCCAACACTTTCTGAACCGTATCATTTTGAGAAGCAATCGTGGGTAAAAAAGAGACAATTAACATAGGAAAGATACTATAGACTTGCGCTTTAGACTGAGTATCTGATACTGCACCGATTAGAAGGTTGAGAAAAATAATACATATAGTTGCTAGAAGCAAATAGATAGCATAGGCAAATAAATAACCAGATACGTTTACTTTAAGATAGATGGGAAGCACAATCATAGCAAGCAACATTATCAAAATCGGGAGAACGAGCATACTGAAAGTATATTCTGTTGCTGTCACACCACTTAGAATGAGTGATTTGAGATTTCGTTTTTCCTTATCTTCTGCCATCATAATCGATACCATATAACCACTTCCCATGCTCAAGACCATCGTCAAACTCATAGAAAGGAAATACGTACTCAATTCTCCACTCTTGTTTAAGAACTCATTATATAGAACAGCCAGTCCAAAAGGCAACAATAGAGTCGCCAACAAAGTTGAATTGCTGATAAGAACTTGTAATCTTAACCATAGTAGGGCATTTAATTTTCTAAACATCTAACTTTTCTCCTGTCAATCTGATAAAGATTTCTTCTAAAGTTGGCTCACAAGAGTGAACCACCATCAAATCTGTCGTGTCTAAATGTGGTAATTCATCAAATGGAACTATCTGTTCTCGTCCGTCGTTATAAACCACACGTACTTTCTTATCCACATGGTACTTCTGGATAATATCTTGCGGACTTCCATACTCTATTAAATTTCCCTTATTCAAAAGAGATAAGCGATCACAAAGCAGAGTTGCTTCATTCATATCATGCGTGGTCAGAAAGATAGTTGTCCCCGCCTGCTTTAATTCTTGAAGTAGGGTATGAATCATCTTAGATGTTGTAGGATCTAAGCCACTGGTTGGCTCATCTAGAAAGAGAATCTTAGGAGCATTAAGAAGGGCACGAGCCAAGAACATTCGTTGTTTCATTCCAGTAGATAGTTTTTCTGCGATAATATCTTTAGCATCTGCCAATCCAACCTGTTGGAGCACCTGATTTACTCTATCTGCCTTGAGGCCATATAACTTAGCATAGATGAGAAGATTTTTATAAAGACTCATCTTTTCATAAAAACCACTGCCATCACTAACAATACCAATTTGTTCCAAATCATTTGAGGTTAAATCTTGAGAATTCTTGCCTAACAAAACTGTTTTACCTTGATCTGCAGCCAACTGTCCTGTTAAGACATTGATCATGGTTGTTTTACCTGAGCCAGAAGGGCCAAGAAAACCAAAGATTTCACCCTCCTTAATCTCAAAAGAAATCTGATGAAGAGCTTTTTTGCTCCCAAAACTTTTGCTTACATTTTCAACACGAATCATAGAAACTCCTTTATTTAAAATAACGTTTCACCATAGGTAACTGCATCACATTGATATAAACATGGATAGCTCCTACAAGCAAGAAGGCTAGTAACTGAATCTCTCCTGTCAGTAAGGAAAAGAGAGCAATCAGAAAGTACAAAGCTGGCAAGACATAGTTATTTAATTGGAATAAAATCCGAAAACTCTGTTCCAAATTAGCCTTGCGCTCCCCTTCATCATAAGAATCGAAATGGTCCAAGATATCCTTTGGTGTAGAGAAAAATACTAAATCAAACTGACGAACAATCGCAATGGTCTTAAAAAGATATTTTTGAGCATTTAAAACTAACACTAATCCCAAAAAGGAAAGGGATAAGGTTATATGGCTTATATCGAGTACAATTACTTCACTTCCTGAAATGAAGAGAGCCAATAAAATCGCTACGCTTGCACTATTAAAAGCAATAGTTCCAAACTCGAGATTCCGATACATCTGCACATAATAGGTTTCATTCAGATCATCCTCCATTTCCTCTTGATACAAGGAGTGAAATTTTCTGCTTTTCTTTAGGAAATTGAAAGTCAAAAGAATGCTAATGAAACCTAATACTAAACAAATAGCTGATATCCATGGTATCAAAATTTTTACATCTAACATAATTGCGTGGGATTCAGCACGTGCCTTAAACATCCCTACAAACATGCCCAAGAAACCTCCCAAGACAATAGACATTAAAAATAACAATCCACGTTTCTTTTTCATATTCAACCTCTTTCTAAACCAATCCAACTAACCACTGACCAAAGGCTTTACCTGATTCATAAATTGCTGCCAAACCCTCTGTCCCAAGTGATACTAAAATCAAACAAACAGCAAACAAGAGAATAGCTTGATTTCTTGCTTTTTTCGCCCCTTCTCCTAAAGGATCTCTCCCAAGCCAGCCTGCTAGATAAGCATAGAGAACAACTGTTATAATCCCAATCTCCGTCGAAGAGAGGAATAAGAAGAGCGTCACCAAACGAACGATATTGGTCTGGATGTTAAAATAATTTCCTATACCTGCACAGACACCTGCAAGTTCTTTGTTCTCAGTATCTACTTGAAAACCTGCTAAAAACTCTTTCATAATTATTCCCCTCTTACAACTTCTACATTTTTTGATTTCTTTTCAATCCATTCAACTACTGGGATGAGGCCAAAGTAAATCCAAAAGGATTGCTCACTTTGATACAGATTAAACCAGCCTAAGTCTGTCCCAATCAGTAGAAATACGCTGACTAATAGAGCTATGGCAACTACATAATAGATCACTTTATACTTGTTCATCACTCGTCCTCCTCCAAGCGAAATACCGATTCGACTGTTTCCTTGAAAATCTGAGATATTTTCAGGGCAATGATAATGGACGGGGTGTATTCGTCCCGTTCTAGTAAGCTAATGGTCTGCCTGGACACGCCAGCTAGTTTGGCCAGCTCGGTTTGATTGAGGCCATCGCGAGCCCGAAGCTCTTTTAGACGATTTTTTAGTTGCATGTCACACACCTACTTTCCGTCAAATTCAACGGTTTGGATATCCTCAATGCGTTGTAGTTTGAATTTTTCTTTTCCTTTTTTATTTACACGGCGTAGCTTGACCCACTCCTCATCAACATCTACAACTTCCCAATTGTCTGTCCCAAAAACTTGTCCAAAGATTGTTGGTTTTTTCCCAATCAATTCTTTTAATAATCTTGACATTTCTTTATTTCCTTTCTGTTTTTGCTCAATTCTTTTGATTTTATTCTCTAGTTTCTTGACCCTTTGGGTATGATAGAGATAAAACATAAACACAAGAGGTACAAATCCTAATGCCCACATAATCGTTCCTTGCTCCTTTTCTCTTAACTTGCTTATATTGTAACACATCTTTTTCTTTTTGACAAGCATATTTGTCAAAAAGTTTATGATTTTTGTCATTTTGCAAAAGAAAAAGGTCAGGAGTAAGATCCTGACCATGTTCTTAGCTAAGTTTGAAGAAACTCGTTCTTCCTCATTTTTTTAATCTTGAGTGGTAAGCTTAGCTTTTTTATGATAATATTTTCTATCTATGTATAAGATTGTTACACTTACCAAGCTTAAGATGAATCCAAGCAAAGTACCTTTTTGTGAGAATACAAATTCAACTTTATGTTGTCCAGAAGTGATTGGGAAGGATAAAAAACTATTCCAAGCTTTCGACGTCGGTACATCTTTACCATCTACTTTCACTTTCCAACCCTCACTGAATGGAATCGAGGTCATCATAAACTTGCTATCATCAGTAATATCAATAGAACCTACGATATGGGTATTTGAAAACTTCTCGACTTGCATCCCTTGGGCTTTACGGTTTTCCAATACTTTTTGAATTTGACTAGTTTCTGCTCGATAGACACCAACATTTGACATATCTACCTTATCCGTTTTAAATCGAAACTCTAAGACAATTTCTTGACCACTTGCATTGTCTGCAATCTGCCAAAGTTGTCGCTGGGTATTTCTCTTGGAATGAGTCAACCATTTACCATTTAATAGGACAGAGTATTCTTTATCTGAATTGAGTGAAGCCGGTACAAAGAAGTAATAGGTCAAATCAGTCTGAGGAGTAATTCGATAACGAATGATAGCTTCTTTACTCGAATCCTCGCGGTTATAAATAGCTGTTCCAGTTTCTATATTCACTTCTTCTTCCACTAGATTTTCTGTCTCGACTTCTCCAAAGGCAAGTGGTTTAAAGTACTCTAAATAATTCTCTTGATTCTTTTGGACACCTTCCATAGAGTTAAGTATGATATCTTGATTCCTCACAGCATTATTGGTACCAAAGTTGATATTTCTCGTTAAATCATTTATTGCAAATGCTAGTGGGAATGAATTAGGATTTTTATAGACAATATAGCGTTCGTCTTCATAGACTTTCTCTGTGAAGTAACGATTCATGTCATATCGACTTGCAAAGCGATTGAAGTAGATCTTTTCAGGATGAGCATCTTTTTCTTTTTGGTCAATATCCTTAATATCCATGTAGTAGCGGATACCATACAGAGCATCGGTTAGAGGAGTCCCATTTTCGTATTCAGTCGCAGCATTGATCCCCAAATCACCCATATAAGCGAATTGGTCCATCGTCGTACGCTCCAAGCTCGAACTGAAGGTACTTAAGCCTGGATAACCCACAAGTGATGGGAAAGTCCGTGAATATGCAAAAGTGGTTGCTATTCGATAGAAAGGTCGATCAGCATTTTCTTGAATGTTATCAGTTACACGTTTTACAGATACCGTTGCATCTACAAATTTATCTACATCTGCGTAACTCAAGGTCACCTGTGATAAGTAGGCATTGTATCCTAGTTCAAATATCGTCAGCGTTGATAGTAAGACAACTGCTAATCGAGTCATTCTCGGACGTAATAAAGCAAGAATGACTAGATAGACAATTAGGGTTAGGACTACCTGAGAGAAAAGATAGCCCATTTGCAATAATACAACTAAAGTACAAATGACTACTGTCGCAATCAGCAAGCGTATTTTTTTCTCTTTTAGAGTTTTGGAGGATCTATCCCAATAAAGGTAGAAACCTGCACCTGTTCCAATCACAAGAAGAAGTAAAAAGATGACATAGTTGCTGGAAATAAACTGGGTCAAATTTTCCGGTTGTTTTTTTGGAAGGTAGGTGAATTCCTTGGTATAAAGATAGATTGCTGAAAGTACTAGAAGGGCAATTGAAATCAGTTTCCCCTGTCGGGAAGTCTCAATCTTCTCTTTCAGAACCTGATAAGCTAAAATTAGCATAAAGAAAGAGAAAAGCCATGAAAAGCGGAAGAAGAAACCTGCAGGATTTTGCCCCATGTGCCAAATCTTACTAACAAATTCGTTAACAAAAGAAATTAGGAAGACGAGGGTAACGATTCCAGCTGACCATCTTCTTTCCTTCAAGATTTTAGTTGATGAAAAGAATAAGATAAAACCGATAAAGCCGAGTGCTCCGATATAAATGTTCGGTAAATTAGGACCAGCTGACCAGCCTGATGTTGTGTCAAATCCTCCGATAGATAATTTCGACAATATATCTAAAGGATTAATCTGAAAGGCAAAAGAAAATCGCATTCCATCTCCTACTTGCCCCTTGCTTTCAAGCAAGTTGAAAAATACAGGAACTAGCAAGATTGAAGCTGTTGCTACTCCGAGCACAGAGTAGATGAAGGTCTTAAACAATGGGTGAATAAAGGTCTTTAATTTTTGTTTCAAATCACCTTCAATTGAGAAACGAGGAGACACATAATAACAGGCATACAACACGACAAAAATTGAAATCATGTAGCCCATATAGAATTGGAGGAGAACTGTTAAACCTAATACAAAGGCATATGGATAAGGTGCTTCTCCATCTAACAATTTTTCAAGATAGACAATAACCAGAGGAAGCATGATCATCGCGTCATAGAAAATAACGTTCATCTGATAGGAAACGAGCATCCCCGAAAGAGCATAGGCTGTTGAAAATAAGGGCACTAACCACAAACGTGAATCTGCTCCCTTATAACGCTTAATAAGGAAGTAAGAGAAAGAAAGGCCGATTGATCCATATCTGAGCCAAATGGTCAGAAATACTGCTAAACCATAGTGTTTGAAGGGGATAAGAATATAAAAAATATTAAAAGGGCTCATCAAGTAATAGCCTAAAACTCCTATCATGTCTCCACCTAGAGACTTGGTAAAGGAATAGCTTAGGTTACTTAAATCACCTGATAAAACGGCATTCTTTAATAAACCAAAAAAGCTAATGTACTGTTGACCAAAGTCAACTGCCATCAGACTTTTGTTCCCAAATGGATAGCTACCCATGAAAAACCAAACAATTAACATGGTCATCATCGGTAACAAAGCACTCATCATATATAGTAGTGCTTTAGAATGTTTTTTTCTAAATTCTTGCCAGTACATTAACCAATTGTGCATTATTGATTTCTCCCATGTAATTTTAACCAATCTTATCTTCTTTAGCTCTAGCAATATTGGTTTTATCAATAATAAAATGAGGACGCTGCTTCACTTCATAGTATATTTTCCCAATATATTCTCCAAGTACACCTATAAAGATAAGTTGAACACTACTAAACAAAATGATTGCTGCTATTGTAGTGAAATAACCACTCGTATAATCTGAAGAAACGATGAATTTACAAAACTCATAAACAATGTAGAGTAAGGACAGAGCCATACTAATAAAACCAAACTGGATACAAATCCTAAGTGGACGATCATTAAAAGAAATGAGACCATGCACTGCATAGTTCAAAGACTTTTTAAAACCAAATTTGCTTTTTCCTGCCTTACGAACTTCATTCTTATAAGGAATGACCTTCTCTTTAAAACCAATCCATTCATATAGCCCCTTATTAAATCGATTGTACTCTGGCAGAGAAATAAATACATCGACAGCTCTTTTACTTAATAAACGTAACTCGGATTTCCCGTCGGTAAGCTTAACATCCATTGAATGATTTGAAAATGCGTAAAAACAACGAGCAAAGAAACTACCTACTGCAGATTCACCTTCTCTACTCCTTTGGCCGCTAACAATATCGTACCCCTCCTTATATGCTTCTACAAAGAGAGGGATTAGGTAGGGTGGATGTTGCAAATCTCCATCCATTACCATAACAGCATCCCCAGTTGCATATTTAAAGCCAGCAAGAATACCACTCTCACGTCCAAAATTTCTACTAAAGCTGATATACTTCACGTTTGGATTTTCGCTTGCAATGCTATCAATTAGCTCCAGAGTCTTATCGCTACTCCCGTCATCGATATAAAGAATTTCATACTCAGATAGTTGTTCTGAAGAGAGCATACTATTGAGTTGTTCCGAAATAGCTTTATGTGTTTGGGCTAGAACTAATTCTTCATTTAAAAGTGTGATAAGAATTGAAAGTTTCATCTAAATGCTCCATTATATTTACTTTTTCAAAAAGGAGAGAGCCACGCTCTCTCCTCTCTAAAAATACTTATCTATTATTTATTAGAATGTTTACGTTTCAATACAACTGTACCAGATAGGATTACGATACCCGCAATGACTAAACCTGCTCCAACTGTTTCACCAGTTTGAGGGAGAAGTTTACGTCCCTTTTCTGTATTTTTTAATCCTTTCTGAGTTGTAGGTTGATTAGTATTTTCTGTTGTTGAATTGCTTGTTCCCTTTGTAGAAGTCTCTTCTGACGGAATTATTACTTGTGATCCGTCTTGATTCGTAGGATGTTTAGTATCTGTTCCTGACTCCTTCGTTGTGGTTGTCGAAGTTGTCGTTGGCTCCTTCGTTGTAGTTGTTGAAGTTGTCGTTGACTCCTTCGTCGTAGTGGTCGAAGTTGTCGTTGGCTCCTTCGTTGTAGTGGTCGAAGTTGTCGTTGGCTCCTTCGTTGTAGTGGTCGAAGTTGTCGTTGGCTCCTTCGTTGTAGTTGTTGAAGTTGTCGTTGGTTCCTTCGTTGTAGTTGTTGAAGTTGTCGTTGGCTCCTTCGTTGTAGTTGTTGAAGTTGTCGTTGGCTCCTTCGTTGTAGTGGTCGAAGTTGTCGTTGGTTCCTTCGTTGTAGTGGTCGAAGTTGTCGTTGGCTCCTTCGTTGTAGTTGTTGAAGTTGTCGTTGGCTCCTTCGTTGTAGTTGTTGAAGTTGTCGTTGGCTCCTTCGTTGTGGTTGTTGTAGTTGACGTAGTCGTAGTTGTGGTTGTTGTAGTCTTACCACCACTACCAGTACCTGAACCACTTTCCAATCTTGTCAAAGCAGTGATTGAGCGAGGGTTAGTGAAGTTTGTTGCTGACCAGTCTAATAAATTGCTAACATTAGTTCCCGCAGGAAGTTCTGAAGCTAATTCCGTTGTATACTCAATATACATAGCCCAATTCCAGTTATCACCGAAGTTAATTGTAAAGCCTGTGATTTTACCATCAGAATTTCGTGTAAATTCAGCTTTTTTAGTAAAGTTATCAATTGGTTCCAATTTAAGAAGCGCAGCTTCATTAGGAATTTTCTGTGGTTGAGTTGCATAACGAACAGCACGAAGAGAACCTTCTACAAGAACTTGTCCGTTATCGCTAAAGTCATCTTTGATAACCATGTTATCTAGCTTATCTTGAACAGCATTTAATAGAATACGCCATTTGATTCGTTTAGGATTTTCAGAATCTTGGTAACCATATTTCATTTCATAGTCACCTATCTCACCCGTATCAGTTTGGTAATTGAGAGTATATTGTTCAGTTCCAAACGTAAATGTATATTTCCCTGGCTTTGTCAAAGTAACTGTATTAGGACGTACAGAGTACTTTAAAGCCATAACCTTGTCTTGATAGTTCTTAGAAAAGTAGTCCGTAAATGTAATGGTTACTTTTTGTGTACTTGGATCAGTAACGGCATTAGCAACTACCTGACCGTCACTATGCAGAATTGGAAATTCTAACTTAGTTACTAAACCTAATTCCTTAGGAAGGTCAAGAACAAGGGTATCCCCTTCATTAATTTTCTGAGAATCTGGGAAAGAAATTGTATTTGTAGCTTCCATGGTCTTTCCAGTAACAACCTCAGTGTCAGCTGTCAATGGTTTCCCATCCACTGTAATAGCCGTCTTGTTAGTATAATTTGTAATATCAGACGAAAATACTGTTGTAAGTATTGTCAAAGATAATACAAGCATACCAACAAATGCAAACATACGCATAGAATTCTTTGTTAGATTATGCATTACCATCTCCTTTAATTTTATCAAGCATATAATAGCATTTTTTTACAAGAAATTCAAGAAATTAATATGTATTGAAAATATCATTAACAAAATAACAATTTAGCATTATTTATAATCAAATTATTTCTAATACACTGAAATTACATATCTTTCTTTTTATTACTTATTCCCAACATTGTTAAGAATAGGATTAAGAAACCATATAGTGATCATAGCAAACTTGACTGTTCCCCTATCTCTGACAAGAGCTGTCCTTGAACTACTGGAACTTCAACTTTTTGAGATTCTTGATTTGAAACTCCCAATGAGTTCATCTGCCTATCCTGTTTAGGAGATGAAGCCATTGGGATGCTAGCAAACCTGTACTGATGGTTCTTGAATCTGTTCTTCTACCAATATTCCGATTTCAATGATATCGGTTTGGACTTGCTCAGGCTCTTCTGAGCGAATCAATTCTTTCTTGAACTCCACTCCATCCTTAAGGAACCAGCGACACGCATCTTGTCGTCTACCTTATTTACTTTTTTGCAGAAAAACTTGTGTACCTTTAGCAAGTTCAGGCTTTTTAATCGTTTGCTTTTCACAATCGAGTTCTTCTACTTGGATGTTTTCTTCTATTTTTAAATATTATTTAAATCATTTTAACTGCTAAGTTCTTCCAACTAGTAATTGCTTCAAAAAAGCCAGGACTGATATCCTGACTCATTATTCTACTATTAAAATACTAGTTTTTCAAAGATTTCTGAGAAATTTTTGCTAATAGTTTCAAGTGAAACTTCTAGTTCTTCTCGAGTTTGATTGTTCTTGACCGTTACTTGTCCGCTTTCGACTTCGCTCTCTCCTAGGGTAATGAGGGTCTTAGTTGCAAAGACATCGGCCGACTTGAACTGAGCTTTGAGTTTACGGTTGAGGTAATCACGCTCTGCTTTGAAACCTTGTTGGCGAAGAGCTTGTACTAGTTCTAGAGCTTTGACATTTGCCCCGTCTCCCAAGACTGCGATATAAACATCTAGGGCGTTTTCGATAGGGAGAGCCACACCTTGCTTTTCAAGAATGAGAAGCAGGCGCTCTACACCAAGTCCAAAACCAAATCCAGCAGTTTCAGGGCCACCAAAGTAAGAAACCAAACCATCGTAACGACCACCCGCACAGACTGTCAGGTCATTGCCCTCGATCTCAGTGATAAACTCGAAAATGGTGTGGTTGTAGTAATCCAGACCACGCACCATATTGGTGTCAATGATATAGTCTACTCCAAGATTTTCCAACATTTGACGCACAGCATCAAAATGAGCTTGACTTTCTTCATCAAGGAAGTCCAAGATAGACGGTGCATTCTCTACTGCTACCTTATCTTCTTTTTCCTTAGAGTCCAAGACACGAAGAGGATTTTCCTCCAAGCGACGCTGGCTGTCCTTAGACAAGGTCTCCTTGAGAGGTGTCAAATAGTCAATCAAGGCTTGGCGGTAGGCTGCACGACTCTCAGGATTTCCAAGAGTGTTGAGGTGCAATTTGACACCTTGGATGCCGATTTCTTTCAAGAAATGGGCTGCCATAGCGATGGTTTCCACATCGGTAGCTGGATTGCTAGAGCCAAAGCACTCAACCCCAATCTGGTGGAACTGGCGCAAACGCCCTGCCTGTGGACGCTCATAACGGAACATAGGGCCCATGTAATAGAACTTGCTTGGCTTTTGCACTTCGGGGGCGAAGAGTTTATTTTCCACATAAGAACGGACAACGGGTGCAGTTCCTTCTGGACGGAGAGTAATATGGCGGTCACCCTTGTCATAAAAGTCATACATTTCCTTAGTTACGATATCCGTTGTATCTCCGACAGAGCGACTGATGACCTCGTAATGCTCAAAAATAGGCGTGCGCACTTCTGCATAGTTATAGCGCTTGAAAATCTCACGGGCAAAGCCCTCAACGTACTGCCACTTGGCAGACTCAGCAGGTAAAATATCCTGTGTTCCTTTTGGTTTTTGTAATTTCATAGGGAATCCTCTTTAAACTTAATAGTCTTATTTTACCATAAATAAAGAGATTAAAACAGTAAGAAAAAAATTAGGATTTAGATATCATTTTTGAGATTAAGAACTGTCAAAAAAATAGCTAGCAAGGAAAGACCAACAAATAGCATCCAAGTCAACTGTATATTCCATACGGCTACAAGTGAAAAACAAGCTGTTCCCACAGGTACGGATAAGGTAAACAATAAGCCTAAAAAATTACTGGTACGAGCTAAAACCTCTGGAGCTAGATTTTTCATGAGCATGGCACTAATCTTTGGTGTAACTTTACCACACACATACAGAGTTAAAAAGAGAAATAGCAAACCAAGCACGACTTGATTGAATACGTTAGCTAAACCAACTAGACTGAGTCCTACAGTCGCCCACATCATCAATCTAGGCAAGGACTGTTTCCCAACATAATCATTGCCCGTAAGGCTACTGATGATGATTGCTAACAAAGCACAGAATTGACTGATAAATAACGCCTCTGTGTAAGAAAAATCCAAAAGTGAATGGCTCAAAAAGAATATATTATAAATTCCACCCAAAGCGCCACCCAAGGCATTGATAAGCAAAACAGCAAAGAGCATAAAACCAAAGTTTTTCTGTCCACTTTTAAGAAAAACAAGACGTAAATTTCGATAAATCGTTAGGAACTGGTCTTTGATAGGAAGATTCTCATTTTTTAGTGATTCGCCATCAGCAGATGAAATTGACAGGCTCAATTTGCTTTTTCCTAAAAAGAGAACAGAGGCTGATACGAGGAAAAAACAGGCATTGATTCCTGCAACGAGCGAAAAGTTCTGTGTCGACAGCCCTAATAGCCAAACTCCGAAAGCCTGCCCACCAATCGCAGAGATGTAGGTAATAAACTGCGAAAAGGAATAGGCCTCCATCAGATCTGGCTCTGCTACTTTTTCTTTAACAAGAGGCATTCGCAAGCCACCAGCAAAATCACTGATGACATCACTAATGACATTGATTAAACACAGGCTAGAAAAGGCAAAGAGACTAGCTTGCTGAACAACTAGGGCTGCTAGAAAAAATAAAACTGCCTGAAACAAACCGCTATAGACCATCCATTTGACCTTGTCCCTCGTGTAATCTGCACGAATCCCTACAAAAACTGTAAAGAGAGTCGGAAGCATCATCACAACATTTGCCATAGCAACAGCAAAAGATGCTTGTGGCAGGGTCGATGCATAGACGATAAAAACCAGGTTGAAAATCGAAGCACCAAAAGCATTGAAGAAGCGTGACAAAGTCAAGAGTCGATAAGCTTGATTTCTAAACAATAGTTTCATAGGTAATCTCCCTTCTTGTTCTAATACCTATATTAAATATGACTATAGTATAGCACTAAGAAATTTTAGAGGAAAAACTTTTGAATATATGCAACACACAAAATAATACTCAATGAAAATCAAAGAGCAAACTAGGAAGCTAGCCGCAGGTTGCTCAAAACAGTATTTTGAGGTTGTGGATAGAACTGACGAAGTCAGCTCAAAGCACTGCTTTGAGGTTGCAGATGGAAGCTGACGTAGTTTGAAGAGATTTTCGAAGAGTATAAGCAAAAAAAACGATAGAACTTCTTTGATGGCCCGAGAGAGCTCAACAGTTCTATCACTTCAAATTTTAAATTATTTTCTTAGTTTGCAGATATTCAACAATCGGAAGTTTTTCTATAGTATTCGGCAGATTTGTTACAGCCTAGCATCTCAAAAATACGGACAGCATCTTCCATCTTTTTCTGGCCTTCCTTGACTCTACCTTGCTTGCTATCAAGAAGACCTTCTGCCCACAAATAGACAATTCGGAAATAGGTTTCATTTTCCTTGTAGAAATGCTCTTCTATGACACGTTTAAAATAATAGGCATTGGTAAATTCTTCACACTCAATGCTAGCTAAAAAGCCATTCAATAGTATAGTGTGAAAAAGGTTTCGATTACCAGACATTTCCATTAGAAAATCAGATTTTACCATTTCTCGTACATATCTAATAAAAAGAGAAACAGATAAAAAGGGAGAACTGACTGAGAACAAATTGAGTTCATAGATTCCCCAAATCTCGGTAGAAAACAGGTAATCATGAAGGACTTTCCCTTCCTCTGCCGTTAACTCTACGCTTTCATCCATGCTCTTCATATAAGACTTGATCATAATGGCATTTAGAATATGTTTCTGTTTGTTTTGAGAATGGGCATGCTTTTGATACTCCTTGCGATACAAGTCTTCGAGAGGTGCTATATTCTTTAGATCCAAGACATCTGTAATTTCTTTTCTCAACTCAGAATCAGTATCATACTGAAAACCTCTTGCCAGAAAGAGTATTTCCTCTACACTGGCAGATATATTTTCTAGGGCAAACAAAAACTTTTCCACCGAAAGCTCACTCTGACCAGTTTCAAATCGGGACAACATGGACGGAGAAAATTGTCCCCCAGTCGCCTGTCTCAGCGAGATATTTCTTGACTCTCGTAATTGTCTAAAGACTTTTCCAATCTGCTCCATAGACTTCCCCTTGATTCCGTATTTTCTTCATTTTATCATATTTTTCAGAAAATTCATCAAAAACTTGCCAAATTGTCAGAATTATGAGAAAATAGAGGATATTTATCAGGTGGAGGGACTGCTATGAGAGACGATATCAAAATCAATGACCGTGCTTTGGCCTTGCAAGACCAAATTATCGAAAAACTAGAGAAGGTTTTTGATACAGATGTGGAATTAGATGTTTACAATCTAGGATTGATTTATGAAATCAATCTGGACGAAACAGGTCTCTGTAAGATTGTCATGACCTTCACCGATACTGCCTGCGATTGTGCCGAAAGTTTGCCTATCGAAATTGTGGCAGGTCTGAAACAAATCGAGGGTATCGAAGATGTCAAGGTTGAAGTTACCTGGTCGCCTGCTTGGAAGATTACACGAATCAGTCGCTACGGCCGTATTGCCCTTGGATTGCCACCACGTTAATACTCTTCGAAAATCTCTTCAAACCACGTCAGCGTTGCCTTGCCGTAGATATGGTTACTGACTTCGTCAGCTCTATCCACAACCTCAAAACACTGTTTTGAGCAACCTGCGGCTAGCTTGCTAGTTTGCTCTTTGATTTTCATTGAGTATAAGCAGGTAAATTACTTTTGAAGATGAAAAGAAGCAAGCCGAAGTTGGCTTGCTTTTTAAGTTTATTTTTTACCTGACTTGTCCATATTCCAGAAATCTGTCACGGCACCACGAGAAGCAGATGATACGATATGGGCATATTTACCAAGGACACCACGGCTGTAAAGTGGTGGCAAGGTTGTTTCTGCCTTACGTTTTTCAAGTTCTTCTTCAGATACGGCCATGGAAATTTCTTTGGTATCTTGGTCAACCGTAACGATATCGCCAGTACGAAGGTAGGCAATTGGTCCACCATCCTGAGCTTCAGGAGCGATATGTCCAACAACCAGACCATAGGTACCACCAGAGAAACGTCCGTCTGTCAAGAGGGCAACCTTATCTCCTTGGCCTTTACCGACAATCATTGATGAAAGTGACAGCATCTCAGGCATACCAGGACCACCCTTAGGTCCAACGAAACGAACAACGACTACATCGCCATCAACGATTTCATCTGTCAGAACGGCCTGAATAGCATCTTCTTCTGAGTCAAAGACCTTAGCTGGACCAACGTGACGACGCACTTTAACACCTGATACTTTAGCAACCGCACCGTCAGGAGCAAGGTTCCCGTTCAAGATGATAAGCGGACCGTCTGCACGTTTTGGATTTTCAAGTGGCATGATGACTTTTTGACCTGGAGTCAGATCTGCAAAGTCAGCCAAGTTCTCAGCAACAGTCTTACCAGTACATGTGATGCGATCTCCGTGAAGGAATCCATTTGCCAGCAAGTACTTCATAACCGCAGGGACACCACCGACTTCGTAGAGGTCTTGGAAGACATACTGACCAGAAGGTTTCAAGTCGGCCAAGTGAGGCACACGTTCTTGGATCGTATTGAAGTCCTCAAGTGACAAGTCAACATTAGCTGCGTGGGCAATAGCAAGCAAGTGAAGAGTGGCGTTAGTAGAACCACCTAGAGCCATTGTCACTGTAATGGCATCTTCAAAGGCTTCACGAGTCAAGATATCTGAAGGTTTGATACCAAGTTCAAGCATTTTGACAACTGCACGACCGGCTGCTTCGATATCTGCTTTTTTATCAGCAGATTCAGCTGGGTGAGAAGAAGAACCTGGCAAACTCATACCCAAAACTTCGATAGCAGTAGCCATAGTATTGGCAGTATACATACCACCACAACCACCAGGGCCAGGGCAGGCATTACATTCCAGACGTTTCACGTCCTCTGCTGTCATATCGCCGTGATTCCACTTACCGATTCCTTCAAATACAGAAACCAAGTCGATGTCTTTGCCATCCAGTTTTCCAGGGGCGATAGTACCACCGTAAGCGAAAATAGCTGGGATATTCATATTGGCAATGGCAATCATGGAACCAGGCATGTTCTTGTCACAACCACCGATAGCTACAAATGCATCGACGTTATGACCACCCATAGCTGCTTCGATAGAGTCCGCAATGATATCACGAGACGTTAGGGAGAAACGCATACCAGGCGTTCCCATAGCGATCCCGTCTGCTACGGTAATGGTTCCAAACTGTACCGGCCAAGCTCCCGCAGATTTGACACCTTCTTTAGCCAGTTTCCCAAAATCATGCAAGTGAATGTTACATGGTGTATTTTCAGCCCAAGTGGAAATGACTCCCACAATCGGTGTTTCAAAGTCCTTATCTGTCATACCAGTCGCACGAAGCATGGCACGGTTAGGTGATTTTACCATGCTGTCATAGATGCTGCTGCGGTGACGTTTATCTAATTCTGTCATTATGTTCCCTCTCATATCAGTTTTTACCATTATAGCACATTTTTCGCATGAATAACAGAAGAAAATTCTTGAATTTTCAGAAAATTCAATACATTGAATTCCTCTTAAAAAAGATTGCATTTTTTTATTGACATTTAAAATTAAAGTGATATCATTTAGATATCAAAAACAGGAGGTCATTCTGATGATTGAAAAACTAATCAATTCAAAACCAAATGGTGTAGTAGCGTTGATACTTATCGAGTTGGCACTCGTACTTGGTTTCTTTATATTTATCATGGGTGTTGGTTCGGAAAACGTTTTTGGAATTATTATCGGGCTTTTATTAATCTTAATTGCAGCTCTAGCTCATGCTGGTTTAAAAGTTGTCAAACCTCAGGAAGCATTGGTTTTGACCCTCTTTGGTAACTATACAGGTACCATCAAAGAACCTGGCTTTTACTTTGTCAATCCCTTCAGTATAGCGGTCAATCCTGCAATCCACACTCGACTTGGTCAAAGTGGTGATGTTAGCACAAAAACTCCTTTTTCAGGGATGAAATCATCAAATGGCAATGATGTAAACATTGAAATTGGCAAGAAACAGATTTCTCTCAAAGTTATGACCTTGAGCAATTCTCGTCAAAAGATTAACGATTGCTTAGGTAACCCTGTTGAAATCGGAATTGCGGTAACTTGGAGAGTTGTCGATACAGCCAAAGCAGTCTTCAACGTAGATAACTACAAAGAATATCTCTCATTGCAGTGTGATAGCGCCCTTCGTAATATTGTCCGCATTTATCCTTACGATGTGTCTCCGAATGTGGATACTACAGGTGATGGGCAAGCGGATGAAGGAAGCCTCCGTGGTTCTAGTGAGATTGTAGCTAAACGTATTCGTGAAGAAATTCAAAGTCGTGTAGAGGATGCTGGCTTGGAAATCCTTGAAGCACGTATTACTTACCTAGCTTATGCACCGGAAATTGCTGCCGTTATGCTTCAACGTCAACAAGCATCAGCCATTATTGATGCACGTAAGATGATTGTAGACGGCGCTGTAGGAATGGTTGAAATGGCACTGGAACGTCTCAATGAAGGAGAGTTGGTTGAACTTGACGAAGAACGAAAAGCTGCCATGGTTTCAAATCTCCTTGTCGTTCTCTGTGGCAATCATGATGCACAACCAATTGTCAACACAGGAAGTCTTTACTAAAGATGGCTGAAGCTAAAAAAAAGCAGATTCCCCTTCGACTCTCAACAAAGTTATACGCTGCACTCGCATCATGGGCAGAAGACGACTTTCGTTCAGTCAATGGGCAAATCGAATATCTCCTCACAGAATGTGTCAAGCAACGGAAGAAAGACGGAAAATACGTATCAGAAACTATTGACGAACCATTTGAGATTGATATTTAACACCTTCTCCTGTCTGCCGTGTCGGATAGGAGAATTTTGCTAAATTCCCAAACTAACTTCCATCGCCAATAAAAGTGGAAGTTAGTCTGATAAAAATCGTAAAAACCAGTGGAAATCCGTGTCAGGGTAAGTTCCACTGGTTTTACTAATGCTTGATTTCAT
>NZ_JASHHD010000011.1:0-65675 GCF_047459985.1 Streptococcus mitis | reverse complement strand
TTTATGTTTTGTCATAGTAGACCTCATTTCTAACTCAAACGTCTCATACTTAATTCCACCATAAAAATCCGTTTTAGACTAACTTCCACTTTGGTCAGACAAGTGGAAGTTACTTTGAGAAGTTACCCTCTCGTTTTTTATGTGGAAAACTCAGGGAAATCATCGCTTTTTTAAGGAAAAAATGGTATAATGAAAGCTATGAAATATCACGATTATATCTGGGATTTAGGTGGAACTTTACTGGATAATTATGAAACTTCAACAGCTGCCTTTGTTGAAACATTGGCACTATATGGCATCACACAAGACCATGACAGTGTCTATCAAGCTTTAAAGGTTTCTACTGATTTTGCGATTGAGACATTCGCTCCCAATTTAGAGCATTTTTTAGAAAAGTACAAGGAAAATGAAGCCAGAGAGCTTGAACACCCGATTTTATTTGAAGGAGTTTCTGACTTATTGGAAGACATTTCAAATCAAGGTGGACGTCATTTTTTGGTCTCTCACCGAAATAATCAAGTCTTGGAAATTTTAGAAAAAACCTCCATAGCAGCTTATTTTACGGAAGTAGTGACTTCTAACTCAGGCTTTAAGAGAAAACCAGACCCTGAGTCCATGATTTATTTAAGAGAGAAGTATCAGATTGATTCTGGGCTTGTCATTGGTGATCGGCCGATTGATATCGAAGCAGGTCAAGCTGCAGGATTGGATACCCACTTGTTTACCAGTATCGTGAATTTAAGACAAGTATTAGACATGTAAGAAAAAGGAATAAGATGACAGAAGAAATCAAAAATCTGCAGGCACAAGATTATGATGCCAGTCAAATTCAAGTTTTAGAGGGCTTAGAGGCTGTTCGTATGCGTCCAGGGATGTATATCGGGTCAACTTCAAAAGAAGGTCTTCACCATCTAGTCTGGGAAATTGTTGATAACTCAATTGATGAGGCCTTGGCAGGATTTGCTAGCCATATTCAAGTCTTTATTGAGCCAGATAATTCGATTACTGTTGTCGATGATGGACGTGGTATTCCAGTCGACATTCAGGAAAAAACAGGTCGACCTGCCGTTGAGACTGTCTTTACTGTCCTTCACGCTGGAGGAAAGTTTGGCGGTGGCGGATACAAGGTTTCAGGTGGTCTTCACGGAGTGGGGTCCTCAGTTGTTAACGCCCTTTCCACTCAATTAGACGTTCATGTCCACAAAAACGGGAAAATTCATTACCAAGAATACCGACGTGGTCATGTTGTTGCGGATCTTGAGGTGGTTGGAGATACAGATAAAACGGGAACAACTGTTCACTTCACACCAGACCCAGAGATCTTCACAGAAACAACGACTTTTGATTTTGAAAAATTAAATAAACGGATTCAAGAGTTGGCCTTTCTAAATCGTGGCCTTCAAATTTCAATTACAGATAAGCGTGAAGGTTTGGAACAAACCAAGCATTATCATTACGAAGGTGGGATTGCTAGCTACGTTGAGTATATCAACGAGAATAAGGATGTAATCTTTGATACACCAATCTACACAGACGGTGAGATGGATGATATCACAGTTGAAGTAGCTATGCAATACACAACGGGTTACCATGAAAATGTCATGAGTTTCGCTAATAATATTCATACCCATGAAGGCGGAACGCATGAGCAAGGTTTCCGTACAGCACTGACTCGTGTTATCAATGATTATGCTCGTAAGAATAAGTTACTGAAAGACAATGAAGAAAACCTGACAGGGGAAGATGTCCGTGAAGGATTAACTGCAGTTATCTCAGTTAAACACCCAAATCCGCAGTTTGAAGGACAAACTAAGACCAAATTGGGAAATAGTGAAGTGGTCAAGATTACCAATCGCCTTTTCAGTGATGCCTTCTCTGATTTTCTCATGGAAAATCCACAGATTGCTAAACGTATCGTGGAAAAAGGAATTTTGGCTGCTAAGGCTCGTGTGGCTGCCAAGCGTGCGCGTGAAGTCACTCGTAAAAAATCTGGTTTGGAAATTTCCAACCTTCCAGGTAAACTAGCAGACTGTTCTTCTAACAATCCAGCTGAAACAGAACTCTTTATCGTCGAAGGAGACTCAGCTGGTGGATCAGCCAAATCTGGTCGTAACCGTGAATTTCAGGCTATTCTTCCGATTCGTGGTAAAATCTTGAACGTTGAAAAGGCAAGTATGGATAAAATTCTTGCTAACGAAGAAATTCGTAGTCTTTTCACAGCCATGGGAACAGGATTTGGAGTAGAATTTGATGTTTCAAAAGCCCGTTACCAAAAACTCGTTCTGATGACAGATGCCGATGTCGATGGAGCCCACATCCGTACCCTTCTTTTAACCTTGATTTATCGTTATATGAAACCAATCCTAGAAGCTGGTTATGTTTATATTGCCCAACCACCAATCTATGGTGTCAAGGTTGGAAGCGAGATTAAAGAATATATCCAGCCAGGTGCAGATCAAGAAATTAAACTCCAAGAAGCTTTGGCCCGTTATAGTGAAGGTCGTACCAAACCGACCATTCAGCGTTATAAGGGGCTAGGTGAAATGGACGATCATCAGTTATGGGAAACAACCATGGATCCCGAACATCGTTTGATGGCTAGAGTTTCTGTAGATGATGCTGCAGAAGCAGATAAAATCTTTGATATGTTGATGGGGGATCGAGTAGAGCCTCGTCGAGAGTTTATCGAAGAAAATGCCGTCTATAGTACACTGGATGTCTAAAAAATCGGGAGAAGTAGTTCCCTTGGTCTAAAAAATATGATATAATCATTACGATTGTTTCAAGTAAAAAAGGAGTTTAATATGTCTGCTAGACTAGTAATTTATTTAATAATTGCAGTTGCAGTTTTATTGGTCATTGCCTATGCTATCGCAATCTATGTACGAAAACGCAATGAAAGTAAACTAGCAATTTTAGAAGAGAAAAAAGAAGAACTGTACAATCTTCCAGTTAATGATGAAGTTGAAGCTGTAAAAAATATGCACTTGATTGGACAAAGTCAAGTGACTTTCCGTGAATGGAATCAAAAATGGGTTGATCTATCTCTTAATTCTTTTGCCGATATCGAAAATAATCTTTTCGAGGCAGAAGGCTACAATAACTCATTCCGTTTTTTCAAGGCCAGTAATCAAATTGATCAAATCGAAAGTCAAATTACCTTGATTGAAGAAGATATTGCGGCAATTCGCAATGCCTTGGCAGATTTGGAGAAACAAGAATCTAAAAATAGTGGACGTGTTCTTCATACCTTGGACTTGTTTGAAGAGTTACAACACCGAGTTGCTGATCATTCTGAAGAATATGGCCAAGGTTTGTCTGAAATCGAAAAACAATTGGAAAATATCCAATCAGAGTTTTCTCAGTTTGTAACTTTAAACTCGTCTGGAGACCCAGTAGAAGCAGCCGTGATTTTGGATAATGCTGAAAATCATATCTTGGCTTTAACGCATATTGTTGACCGTATCCCAGCAATTGTAGCAACATTATCTAAAGACCTACCTGATCAACTGGAAGATTTAGAAGATGGCTACCGTAAGCTTTTAGATGCTAATTATCATTTTGCTGAAACGGATATTGAATCTCGCTTCCAGTTGCTTTATGAAGCTTTGAAGAAAAACCATGAAAATATTGCACAATTAGAGTTGGATAATGCTGAGTATGAAAATACTCAAGTTCAAGAAGAAATCAATGCACTTTATGATATCTTTACTCGAGAAATCGCCGCTCAAAAAGTAGTAGAAGGCTTAGTAGCAACACTTCCTACATATTTGAAACACATGAAAGATAGTAATGCTGTTTTAGTGGAAGATATTCAACGATTGAGTAACAATTACCTACTATCTGAAACGGATGTTAGTCATGTTCATCGATTACAAGCTGAGCTAGAGTCTTTGGAAGAATCTGTACTGGAATTAACTTCTGAACAAGAGGAACAGTTGGAGCCCTATTCATTCCTTGAAGAACGTTTGGAAAATTTACAAGCGACTTTGAAGGAAATTGAAGATGAACAAGTTGAGGTTAGTCAACGTCTTGCTCAGATTGAAAAAGATGATATCAATGCTCGCCAGAAGGCAAATGTTTATGTAAATCGTCTTCATACGATTAAGAGATATATGGAAAAACGCAATCTTCCAGGTATTCCTCAGAATTTCTTACAGTTATTCTTTACAGCAAGTAACCATACTGAAGAGTTGATGGCTGAACTAGAAGAAGCTCGGGTCAATATCGAAGCTGTGAACCGTATGCTTGAAATTACAACAAATGATATGGAAGCACTTGAAGAAGAAACCTATAATATTGTTCAATATGCAACATTGACAGAACAATTGCTACAGTATTCGAACCGTTACCGCTCATTTGATGAACGAATTCAAGAAGCCTTTAATGAATCATTAGAAATTTTTGAAAAAGAATTTGATTACCATGCTTCATTTGATAAGATTTCGCAAGCTTTGGAAGTTGCAGAACCAGGTGTAACCAACCGTTTTGTTACTTCATACGAAAAAACTCGTGAGACGATTCGTTTCTAACATAATAAAAAAGATTTGGTTCTGTGAGAAGCAGAACCAAATCTTTTTTATAGTAATACTCATCAAAAATCTCTTCAAACCACGTCAGCTTTGCCTTGCCTTATATATGGTATTACCTTCGTCAATCCTATCTGTAGCTTCAAAGTTATGCTTTGAGCAACCTGTTGCTATCTCTCTAGTTTGCTCTTTGATTTTTATTGAGTATAAGGCAGAGCCGTAATCTTTTTCAAAAATGTTCAAAATTATAAAAACGCATAATAGCAGATGTAGAAAATCTTGCTGCTATGCGTTTTATTATGGAAAGACTTAATGGATTTTTTCTCAAATCAAGTTTTTATACTCTTCAAAAATCTCTTCAAACCACGTCAGCTTCACCTTGGATTATATGTGACTGACTTCGTCAGTTCTATCTGCAACCTCAAAACGGTGTTTTGAGCTGCCGTCGTCAGTTCTATCTGCAACCTCAAAGCAGTGCTTTGAATAACCTGCGACTAGCTTCCTAGTTTGCTCTCTGATTTTTATTGAGTATTACTTAACTTCTTTACTTGGTTGGAATCGAAATTTCAATTAATTTTTCTGAATAGAGGGTTTTGATATTAGCCTCATCAATAGAGTCCTTATCAATTTTACGTTTCAAGAAAAATTCTTGGATGGATTCAATTTCAGTTTCGCGAATAGCACGGTGTTTGTTTGAGATGAGGATTTCATAGTGAAGCGGAGCTTGGGTAAAAATAACATCGGTATTCCCCGCAGAATAGACCTCAACAAGGGTTGCATCAGTACTTTCTAGCTGGCTTTTTACAAGTTGCGAGTGTGAGTTTGTCGTATTGATAAGCTTCATAACATTTCCTCCGATTTTCTAATTCTATTATAGCACTTTTTGAATAAAGTAGCTTGATTTAGTCAATCTTATGTTGTTTTTTCCAAGATTCGATGGCCCATTTATGACTACCACGTTTGAGGTTTTCAATAGCCTCGTCAATAGGGAACCAGGCAATATGATTAAAGTCTTCTAGTGGTTTTTGTACTTCTTTGAAGGAAGTCGCTTCATAGAGGTATGCAGGATTGTAGTAGTAGGTATCACGGTGACGAGAGTAGAAATATTCGTCAGCTTGTCCGTAATAGACACCAATTTCAGCTGTGAAGCCAAGCTCTTCAATCAATTCACGTTTTAGGGCTTCTTGATGATTTTCACCTGCTTCAATTTCACCACCTGGTAAGAACCAAGCGCCATTTGGTGCTTGAACAAGAACAATTTGTTTTTGTTCAGCGTCAGGGATAACAGCATATACACCATAACGAGCAACATAGTCTGTATTCTCTTTTTTTTCTCCGAAAGTTGGGTTTGCCATTGTATTTTCCTCATTATCTATTATCTTTATTATTATCTTAATGGACAAAGACCGAGCTGTCAAGAACTTATAGTTATTTTAGTAAAAAGAGCAGAAAAATTTCATTTTCTACTCCTTTTCTATAGGATTTATACTTCTTTTTCAGAAGTTTTTCCTTCAGCTTTTTTGGCAGACTTGATTTGAATCTTGCCCTTACTGGTCATAACTGCCTTGAGGTCTTTTTCGCTTGGATTTTCAAGGTAGTAGTCAGTGATTGCGTCCTCAATATAATCTTGAATAGTTCGACGAAGTGGGCGTGCTCCCATTTTTGGATCATAACCGAGGTCAACCAATTTTTCCTTGACCTTGTCAGTTACATCTAAATGAATGTTGTTGCTAGAGAGGCGTTTGTTAACATCTGCTAGCATGAGCTCGACAATCTGAAGGAGGTTATCCTTGCTGAGAGCCTTAAATTCGATAATACCATCAAAACGGTTCATAAACTCTGGGCTAAAGAAGTTACCGAGTTCACCAAGAACAGAGTTGGTCCGTCCTTCTCTAGCAGCACCAAATCCAACGCTGGCTTCGGCTTTTCCTGTCCCAGCATTTGAAGTCATGATAATGATGGCGTCCTTGAAGCTAACAGTCCGTCCTTGTCCGTCTGTCAAACGACCATCGTCCAAGACTTGAAGGAACATATGCATAACATCAGGATGGGCTTTCTCCACTTCATCTAAGAGAATAAGAGAGTATGGGTTGCGACGAACTTTTTCCGTTAACTGCCCAGCCTCATCGTAGCCAACATAACCTGGAGGGGCACCAACCAACTTAGCCACGCTGTGTTTTTCCATGTATTCGCTCATGTCAAAGCGAATCATGCTGTCAGCAGAACCAAAAAGTTCAATGGCTAGTTGTTTGGAAAGTTCTGTCTTACCGACACCAGTTGGTCCGACAAAGAGGAAGCTTCCGATTGGACGGTTAGGGGTTCCAAGTCCAACCCGATTACGGCGAATAGCCTTGCTAATCTTATCGACTGCATCATCTTGGCCAATAACATGAGACTTGAGATCTTCGGCTAGATGGATGAGTTGAGATTGTTCTTTCTCTTTTAAGTCACCAACAGGGATGTTTGTTTTCTGCTCGATAATGTGCTCAATGGTTTTTTCACTGATGATAGGAGTATCCTGGTCTGTGACCTTTTTCTTTTGCATTTCCTTATACTTGGCAATCTGATCGCGGAAATAGGCCGCCTTCTCAAAATCTTCTTCTCGTGTAGCTTGAGATTTGAGATTTTCAGCCTCAATCAAGCGCTGATCAATCACTTTAGGATCCACAAAATTCAAGGTCAGGTTCATCTTAGAGCCAGCTTCATCCAGGAGGTCAATGGCCTTGTCAGGTAAGAAGCGATCTTGGATGTAGCGGTTGGAAAGAGTTGCAGCTGCTTCAATTGCAGCATCGGTATAGTGAACGTGATGGTAGTCTTCGTATTTCTTTTGAATCCCTTTGAGGATAGTAATTGTTTCGTCCACGGTTGGTTCATCAACCTTAACGGGTTGCATACGACGCTCTAGGGCAGCATCCTTTTCAATGATACGGTATTCATTGAGGGTAGTAGCACCGACCAGTTGCAGTTCCCCACGAGCAAGGGCTGGCTTGAGGATATTTCCAGCATCCATATTGCCATCGCCAGCAGAACCCGCACCGACAATTTCATGGATTTCGTCGATAAAGAGAATGATGTCCTCACGTTTGCGAATTTCTTCCATAAGTTTTTGCATACGTTCTTCAAATTGTCCACGGATCCCCGTTCCTTGAACCAAGCTAACCACATCCAGACGGATAACTTGTTTTCCTTGGAGTTTATATGGAACATCTCCATCGACGATTTTCTGAGCTAGACCTTCGACAACGGCAGTTTTTCCAACACCTGGTTCACCGATAAGAACAGGATTATTCTTGGTTCTACGATTGAGAATCTCGATGACACGGATAATCTCATCGTCGCGTCCAATTACAGGGTCAATATCTCCACGACGAGCAATCTCAGTTACGTTGATACCAAATTCTTCTAGCAGGCCTTTTTCTTGGCTAGGTGGCGGAGTTTGAGCAGGTCCACGATTTTGGGAACCATAACCGCCGTTTCCACCGTAACCTCCTCCTGATTGGGTTGGGGGAGTTGGAGGAGTATTGTTAGAAGGTCTAAAATTGTTTAGGTCATTGAAGAAATCACCAAAGGGATCAAAGTCACGATTGTTCAAATCCGTCATGCCTTTAAAGAGACTATTGTTAGGATCTGTTTTGATAATCTTGTAGCAGTTTTGACAGAGGTCAATTTGCTTTTGTTTTCCATTGAGATTGGTGTAAAGATGAATTGTTGAGTCGTTGATTTTACAGTTTTGACAAAGCATACATCTACCTCATTTCTTTCTTTAGCCTGACCTGTCTAAAGGTCAAAAATAGTCAAATTTCTATACTCTCATTATAACAGGATTGGGGTGTAAAGCAAGTAAAAAGATTGTAGATATGATAATACTCAATGAAAATCAAAGAGCAAACTAGGAAACTAGCCGCAGGCTGTACTTGAGTACGGCAAGGCGACGCTGACGTGGTTTGAATTAGTATAAGTTGTTACAATGAAAATCTTTGTGAATTTGAACTATAAAAAAATCCTATTTGTGAGACAAAAAGGATTTTGGTTAGACATGCAGGGTTTAATCCCAGCTTGTTTTATACTAGTATAGGAGTTCGTAAATCTCCATTGCAATCAAGTCAATGCTGTCAAACGTATAAGTTTCGCGAGCTTCGACATCACGAAGGGTAAAGATTGATCCGTTTTCTTCATCATGGCTGTATGCAACTTCTGCAACAACAACTCCTTCGCGTTCAAAATTACGTTTTAAATTTCCGCCGTCTTTTGCCATTGCTTCAAGGCGGTTGATGATTCTAACCAAATGTGATTCCATTTTGATTCTCCTTCATTTCTTATCGTTACTATTTTACCATAAAGGAGGTCAACTTGACTAGAAAAAACTAAGATTTCTCGCTAATTCTACTAGTTGAAAGATTTTTTGAATAAATTAGATAAAGTATTTGAATTTTAATTCAAATCATGTTATAATCATACAGTATTCTATTTTAGAAAGTAGTGTGACTATGAATTTTTCTTTTTTACCTAAGTATTTACCTTATTTTAACTATGGAGCTGTTGTGACGGTTCTCATTTCTATCTGTGTTGTCTTTTTGGGGACTATTTTGGGTGTTGTCTTGGCTTTTGGGCAACGTTCAAAGTTTAAACCGCTTGTTTGGCTCGCCAACTTGTACGTTTGGATTTTCCGTGGGACGCCGATGATGGTTCAGATTATGATTGCCTTTGCTCTTATGCATATCAATGCTCCGACTATTCAGGTTGGGATTTTGGGAGTTGATCTGTCTCGTCTGATTCCAGGGATTTTGATTATCTCTATGAACAGTGGTGCTTATGTTTCTGAGACTGTTCGGGCTGGGATTAATGCGGTTCCAAAAGGTCAGTTAGAGGCGGCTTATTCTTTAGGGATTCGTCCTAAAAATGCTATGCGCTATGTGATTTTGCCACAAGCAATTAAAAATATCTTGCCAGCATTGGGAAACGAATTTATCACTATTATCAAGGATAGCTCCCTCTTATCAGCTATTGGTGTCATGGAGTTGTGGAATGGGGCTACAACAGTTTCTACAACGACCTATCTACCTTTAACACCACTTTTATTTGCAGCCTTTTATTACTTGATTATGACCTCTATTTTGACAGTAGCCTTGAAAGCTTTTGAAAAACGTATGGGACAAGGAGATAAGAAATAATGACAGAAACCTTGATAAAAATTGAAAATTTACATAAATCCTTTGGAAAGAATGAAGTATTGAAGGGCATCAACCTCGAGATTAAAAGAGGAGAGGTTGTTGTTATCATAGGTCCTTCAGGAAGTGGGAAATCTACCTTGCTTCGCTCTATGAATTTGCTAGAAGAAGCAACTAAAGGGAAGGTTATCTTTGAGGGAGTCGATATTACGGACAAGAAGAATGACCTCTTTGCCATGCGTGAGAAGATGGGTATGGTTTTCCAACAATTTAACCTCTTTCCTAATATGACTGTGATGGAAAATATCACCTTGTCTCCTATCAAGACCAAAGGCGAAAGTAAGGCAGTTGCAGAGAAGAGAGCTCAGGAACTTTTGGAAAAAGTTGGTTTACCAGATAAGGCAACTGCTTATCCACAGAGTTTGTCAGGTGGCCAGCAACAGCGGATTGCTATTGCGCGTGGCTTAGCTATGGAACCAGATGTTTTGCTCTTTGACGAGCCAACTTCAGCCCTGGACCCTGAAATGGTAGGTGAAGTGTTGGCTGTTATGCAAGACCTAGCCAAGTCAGGAATGACCATGGTTATCGTAACACATGAGATGGGATTTGCTCGTGAGGTGGCAGACCGTGTCATCTTTATGGCAGACGGTGTGGTTGTTGAAGACGGAACACCTGAACAGATTTTTGAACAAACTCAAGAACAACGGACTAAAGACTTCTTGAGTAAGGTTTTATAAGTTAGCTTTGTTTAGCTATTTGTAGCCAACTTTACATATAAAATATAGATTAATGAAAAGCTCGAACCGAGCTTTTTCTTATAGTTTGAAACTATAGGGTTGCCTAAGAAAGAAGTGTTAGAGGGGACTAGCAGTTTTTGGTATAATGGAAGATATTTGAAAGAAAAGAGAAGTGATATGACACAGATTATTGATGGGAAGGCTTTAGCGGCCAAATTGCAGGGGCTGTTGGCTGAAAAGACTGCAAAATTAAAGGAAGAAACAGGTCTAGTACCTGGTTTGGTAGTGATTTTGGTGGGAGATAATCCTGCAAGCCAAGTCTATGTTCGTAACAAGGAACGTTCTGCTCTTGCGGCTGGTTTCCGTAGCGAAGTAGTGCGAGTTCCAGAGACCATTACTCAAGAGGAGTTGTTAGACTTGATTGCCAAATACAATCAGGATTCAGCTTGGCATGGGATTTTGGTCCAGTTGCCATTACCAAAACATATCGATGAAGAGGCAGTTTTATTAGCCATTGACCCAGAAAAGGATGTGGATGGTTTCCATCCTCTAAACATGGGACGTCTTTGGTCTGGCCATCCAGTTATGATTCCATCGACACCTGCAGGAATTATGGAGATGTTTCATGAGTATGGAATTGATTTAGAAGGTAAAAATGCCGTTGTTATCGGTCGTTCCAATATCGTTGGAAAACCCATGGCCCAGCTTCTTTTGGCCAAGAATGCAACAGTGACCTTGACTCACTCACGGACTCATAATCTCGCTAAGGTTGCTGCAAAAGCGGATATTCTTGTGGTCGCAATCGGTCGTGCCAAGTTTGTGACTCCTGACTTTGTCAAACCAGGTGCTGTTGTCATTGACGTTGGGATGAACCGCGATGAAAATGGCAAGCTCTGTGGGGATGTGGATTATGAGGCGGTTGCACCACTTGCTAGTCATATCACGCCAGTTCCTGGAGGTGTTGGTCCTATGACCATTACTATGCTGATGGAGCAAACCTATCAGGCAGCACTGCGGACATTGAACAAGGACTAGGAAGATGAAATTCGTATTTGATTTGGATGGGACGTTGTCTTTTGACTATATGACCATAGATGAAGAGATCAAGCAGGTTCTTTTAAAGGCTGAAGATTATGGGCATGAGGTTGTATTTGCCTCAGCTCGCTCTTATCGGGATTGTTTGGGCTTGTTAAGTCCCGAGCTCAGTCAGCGTTTGGTTATAGGTTTGAATGGTGGTGTAGCCTATTATCTGGGGAAAGCTATCTATGAAAGAAATCTCGATGCTAGAGTTTATCAGGCGCTGGTGGATTATTGCCAAACCTATAATCTCCCTTTCTTTGTAGATGATTGCTTTGACTATAGTGGTCAGATCGTGGGGAAGATTCCATTTATCTCTAGTGTGGATCCCCTAAAGGTAGCTCGTCATCAGAAACTTGAGGACTTGGGTACTCCGATTAAGATAGTCGTTTATATGGGAGACCATGAGGATTTGCTTGATGACCTTCTTGGTCAGTTAGAAAGACTGGGGCAGGCTCATCTGTCCTATCATGCCCATGAAAAGTGCCTTTATGTCAATCCTTGGGATACTCATAAGGCGACAACTGTTGAAAAGTTGTGTGGAGAGAACTTCATCGCTTTTGGAAATGACCAAAATGATATTGAACTGTTTAAAACATCTCTCTACTCTGTCCAGATAGGAGATTTTGCTGGCCTTACTCCATATGCAGATGAAACGTTTGAGCTAAAAGGAGAACCTTCTCCAGCAGTGGCAGCTAAAATCTTACAGACCTTTGCGGAATTTAAGGGAAAATAGATAAAAGGAGGTAAGTGCCTCCTTTTTGTTGTATAATAAAGTGAGGTGATTAGATGATTTTAAAAATTTATAATGGAGAATATAGTTTGCAATGGGATGGAATATATCACTTAGCACTAATTGATTATCCAAATATTCAAGAGTGGGAATTAGAAAAAATTGCTAAATTTATAGCTTACGAAAAACTTCATAAACGTCAAACAAGTATCGAGTGTAATGATTCTTGTTTAAAAAAAGAAATTTTAGATTACCTCTGTCAGCATCCTTTTCTGCCACCATTTACCCCTACAGATAAAAGGGTAGCCTCGACTTATGATTTACATAAGAGGTTAGTGACTTCAGACTACTGTAGTCATACTACGACTATAGATGCAGCAATTTCTATTCTTAAAACTGGTCAGCTATTATCTGCTGTAAAAGCCTTTGGTCGATACGCTGAGGAGTTGGTTTTTGATAGTCGAAATGCTGCATCTGATCCAGCAGATTATTTTGACTATATCATGTTTGGATGGTCTAATACGACTTCGGGTTACCGACTCGCTATGGAGCGTTTGTTAGGACGGGCACCTTCTGAAGAGGAACTGCAAGAAAAGTTCATTCCTGGCGTTAGTTTTCATTTCCTGTATGAAGAATTAATTCAAGCACCAGGTTATATCTTTGATGGCTATCATGTTGCGAAGGTAAGAGATAGTTTAGATTTGGATACCTTTCTTCATTTGTGTATGATTCCTTCGAAAGATAAGGCTTGTTTTGAAGGTTTGATTCCTAGTCAATTACAAGATAGAGTGATTTACCTAGACTATGAGGGAGAAGGGTTACAGGCTTGGAATACTAAGGTGAATCAAGTGTTACATAGTAAGGATAAGTTGAAGGAGTAGTGTATGAAGGAGATTAATCAAGCTCTACTGAAAAAAGTAATCATCGAGCGTCCTCGGTCTAGTCATAAGGGAGACTACGGTCGTCTTCTCTTGATTGGGGGAACTTATCCCTATGGGGGAGCGATTATTATGGCTGCCTTAGGGGCGGTTAGAAGTGGCGCAGGCTTATTGACAGTAGCAACGGATAAAGAAAATATTCCAGCTCTCCATAGCCATTTACCAGAAGCTATGGCCTTTTCTCTTCAAGACCAGCAATTGTTAAAAGAGCAGTTGGAGAAGGCAGAAGTTGTCTTACTGGGACCTGGTTTACGAGACGATGCTTTTGGAGAAAATCTAGTAAAACAAGTCTTTGCTAGCTTAAGACAGAATCAGATTTTGATTGTAGATGGAGGTGCCCTGACTATTCTTGCTAGGACAAAGTTGTCATTTCCGTCTAACCAGCTTATCCTAACTCCCCACCAAAAAGAATGGGAAAAGCTGTCTGGTATTGCTATTGAAAAGCAAAACGAGGATGTAACAGCTAGTGCCCTGAATTCCTTCCTTCAAGGAACAATTTTGGTGGAGAAAGGTCCAGCTACTCGTATTTGGCAAGTTGGTCAGTCTGATTATTACCAGTTACAGGTTGGTGGCCCTTATCAGGCGACTGGAGGAATGGGAGATACACTAGCTGGGATGATTGCAGGATTTGCAGGCCAGTTTAAACAAGCCAGTCTCTACGAGCGTGTGGCAGTAGCGACCCATCTTCATTCAGCCATAGCCCAAAAACTAGCTCAAGAACATTATGTGGTCTTGCCGACGGAAATCAGCTCTTATCTTCCCGAAATAATGAAAAAAATATCTCAAAAAGGCACCTGATGGTTTCAGGCGCCTTTATATTTTTTAGAAAAAACCTTTAATCTTTCCAACGAGGCCATCTAGACCTTCAGAACCAGAAATCAACTGCTGAGCTTGAGAGAAGTATTCTCCAAGCTGTTCTTGATTTTCTGCAACAAATGTTTTTGCAGCTTCGAAATCTTTTGTTTCGATTAATTCTTTTACTTGATTAAACAAATCTAATGGATTCATATTATGTCTCCTTTTCTGTACTTAACCATTTAACCATCTTTATGATAAAAAATCAACCTAGTAAGATTTCTTCTAGAATGGATATCGGTTTCAAATTTTCAGATGAATATTAAGCCTTTACATGGTATAATAGAAGCAGCTCTCTAATGGAGGTGTTTGAGTGGAAAATCTGAAGAAAATGGCAGGCATCAAGGCTGCTGAGTTTGTCAAGGATGGGATTGTTGTCGGACTGGGAACTGGTTCTACTGCCTATTATTTTGTTGAAGAGATCGGTCGTCGTATTAAGGAAGAAGGGTTGCAGATTACAGCTGTAACGACTTCTAGTGTGACCAGTAAACAGGCTGAAGGGCTTAATATTCCGCTCAAGTCTATTGACCAAGTAGACTTTGTAGACCTAACCGTTGATGGTGCTGATGAAGTGGATAGTCAGTTTAACGGCATTAAAGGTGGTGGTGGTGCCCTTCTCATGGAAAAGATTGTAGCAACTCCATCTAAAGAATATATCTGGGTTGTTGATGAAAGCAAGCTAGTAGAGAAACTAGGAGCCTTTAAATTACCTGTAGAGGTAGTTCAGTATGGTGCAGAGCAAGTCTTTCGTCGATTCGAGCGAGCTGGCTACAAACCGAGCTTTCGCGAAAAGGAGGGCCAACGCTTTGTGACGGATATGAAAAATTTCATCATTGACCTTGATTTAGGTGTTATTGATGATCCTATTGTTCTTGGGCAAGAGTTGGACCACATTGTTGGTGTTGTCGAGCACGGCTTATTTAACCAAATGGTGGATAAGGTCATCGTTGCTGGACGAGATGGGGTTCGGATTTTAACTTCGACAAAAGCAAACTAATCAAAGTAATAAGGAGACACACTATGTCAAAATTTAATCGTATTCACTTGGTGGTATTGGATTCTGTAGGAATCGGTGCAGCACCAGATGCTAATAACTTTGTAAATGCTGGGGTTCCAGATGGAGCTTCTGACACACTGGGACATATTTCTAAAACAGTTGGTTTGAATGTCCCAATCATGGCTAAAATCGGTCTAGGAAATATTCCTCGTGAAACTCCTCTTAAGACTGTGCCGGCAGAAAGCAATCCAACTGGATATGCAACAAAATTGGAAGAAGTATCTCTTGGTAAGGATACTATGACTGGACACTGGGAAATCATGGGGCTCAACATTACGGAGCCTTTCGATACTTTCTGGAACGGATTCCCAGAAGAAATCTTGACAAAAATCGAAGAATTCTCAGGACGTAAGGTTATTCGTGAAGCTAACAAACCTTACTCAGGAACAGCTGTTATCGATGATTTTGGACCACGTCAGATGGAAACTGGGGAGTTGATTATCTATACATCAGCTGATCCAGTTCTTCAAATCGCAGCTCACGAAGATATCATTCCTTTGGATGAACTCTACCGTATTTGTGAATACGCTCGTTCGATTACCCTTGAGCGTCCTGCTCTCTTAGGTCGTATCATTGCCCGTCCGTATGTAGGTGAACCAGGAAACTTCACTCGTACGGCAAACCGTCGTGACTTGGCTGTATCTCCATTTGCCCCAACTGTTTTGGATAAATTGAACGAAGCTGGTATCGATACTTATGCTGTTGGTAAGATTAACGATATCTTTAACGGCGCTGGTATCAACCATGACATGGGTCACAATAAATCAAATAGCCATGGAATTGATACACTATTGAAGACTATGGGCCTTGCTGAGTTTGAAAAAGGATTCTCATTCACAAACTTGGTTGACTTTGATGCCCTTTACGGACACCGTCGTGATGCCCATGGTTACCGTGATTGCTTGCATGAGTTCGATGAACGCTTGTCTGAAATTATTGCAGCCATGAGAGAGAATGACCTTCTCTTGATTACTGCGGACCACGGGAACGACCCAACTTATGTGGGAACAGACCACACTCGCGAATATATTCCACTTTTGGCTTACAGTCGTGCCTTTAAAGGAAATGGTTTGCTGCCTGTCGGACATTTCGCAGATATCTCAGCGACTATAGCAGATAACTTTGGTGTGGAAACTGCCATGATTGGGGAAAGTTTCTTAGATAAATTGGTATAAGATGACGCGATATGCTTTACTTGTTCGGGGCATTAATGTCGGTGGGAAAAATAAGGTTGTCATGGCGGAGCTTCGTCAAGAACTGACAGAGTTGAAACTGGAAAAGGTTGAAACCTACATCAACAGTGGCAATATTTTCTTTGACACTAATATTGCTAGAAATCAGTTAGTTGAGGCTTTAAAGGGATTCTTAAAAAGGCACTATCCATTTATCCAACATTTTTCCTTGTTGTCTAATGAAGACTATGAAAAGGAAGTTAGAAATCTTCCTGATTGGTGGAATCATGAAATATCTCGGAAGGATGTGCTCTTTTACACTGAGGACTTGGATGTGGATCAAGTCATCGAGAAAGTGAAGAGTTTGGAACTGTTCGATGAAGTGCTTCATTTCGGGAGATTAGGGATTTTCTGGGGCAAGTTGTCAGAAGCTACCTACTCTAAAACAGCCTATCACAATCACTTGCTAAAGATGCCATTCTATCGCAATATTACCATTCGTAACGCTAATACCTTTGACAAAATTAGTCAATTTTTAAAACATAAAGAAGGAGATACCTAATGACATTTTTAGATAAAATCAGTGAAACAGCTGCTTTTTTGAAAGGCAAGGGAGTAGAAGCGCCAGAGTTTGGTCTAATCCTTGGATCAGGACTCGGTGAACTTGCTGAAGAAATCGACAATCCAGTTGTTGTAGACTATGCAGATATTCCAAACTGGGGTCGTTCGACAGTAGTCGGTCACGCTGGTAAATTGGTATATGGAGAACTTGCAGGACGTAAAGTATTAGCGCTTCAAGGTCGTTTCCATTTCTACGAAGGAAACCCATTGGAAGTAGTGACTTTCCCAGTTCGTGTCATGAAAGTGTTGGGATGTGAAGGGGTTCTTGTAACCAATGCTGCAGGTGGTATCGGCTATGGACCAGGAACCTTGATGGCCATCACTGACCACATCAATATGACTGGTCAAAACCCATTGATGGGTGAAAACTTGGATGATTTTGGTCCTCGTTTCCCAGATATGTCTAAAGCCTACACACCAGAATATCGTGCTACTGCACATGAAGTGGCTAAAAAACTTGGTATCAAGCTTGATGAAGGTGTCTATATCGGAGTGACTGGTCCGACTTATGAAACTCCAGCAGAAATTCGTGCCTATAAGACACTTGGAGCAGATGCCGTCGGTATGTCTACGGTTCCTGAAGTTATCGTGGCAGCTCACTCAGGCTTGAAAGTTCTGGGAATTTCATGTATTACCAACTTTGCAGCTGGTTTCCAAGAAGAACTCAACCACGAAGAAGTGGTGGAAGTAACAGAACGTGTTAAAGGTGATTTCAAAGGCTTGCTGAAAGCGATTCTTGCTGAATTATAAAAGGATTAATTGATGTCAAATTTAATGAATAATCCATTATTTCGTATCATTCGTGGAGTTTTTATAGTTGCTCTCCTAACTATTATTTGGTTGATTATATTTTCTGCCATAGATACGAGTGGTAGTGAAATAGACTATGAACCATTTCAAGGAGCATCTATCGTATTTGCAGTTTTAAGCTATATCATAATAGTCTTTCTATTTCAATACCATAAAGTTGTTAATTTAAAAGAGTTAATTAAATCTTCATACAGTGCAATTGAAATTAAAGAGCAGTATGTGGAAAAGTTAATTGTACAACTTCGTGAATTGACCGATAAAATTGTTGACCATGAGTTAAAAATGTCTGTTAGGAAAAATGTTTCAGAATTGTTGGAAGAAAAAAAGTCTGTTAACAATTTTACTAACGATGAAAATCAAGCTAATCATTCAGAATCTAAGCGTAAATTTTATGGTGAATCTGGAAATTCTTCCAAACACGAATACTCTACTAAAGTGGAGGAGACGAAGAATAAAATTATTGAGGAAATTGAAAGAGATACAAGTGTTACCGCAGATCAAAGTATAAAGGATCTGATTTCTGAGATTAAGGAGTCAGAAGTGCTAGTTGCTAATCAAAAATTACACTATAATGAAACGGTATCGCAATATAACAAAGAAATTTACACTTTACCATTTGCATTTTTAAGAACAACTTTAGGACATTCAGAAAAAAACTATTTATAATATTTAACAAAATCATTCAGGCTACATATAGTCAAAAAAGGTAAAACAAGGAAAGATAGAGCGTGTGTTCAGATTTGAACACGAGCGGAAAACTTTTCTGAACAAAAATACACACAGAAAGGAAGGGTAGTTTGGGTTTGAATTGAACCCGAGCTAGAGACTGTGTAAAAAAGATAAACTTCCTAGCATCATCGATGCTTCGTCAGTTTCCTATTTTTACTTTGTTCTCTGTCGCCTGTCCTACTAATAAAAAAGAAAGGTAGAGCGTGTGTTCTGATTTGAACATGAGCGGAAAGCTTTTCTGAACAAAAATACACACAGAAAGGAAGGGTGGTTCGGGTTTGAATTGAACCCGAGCTAGAGGCTGTGTAAAAAAGATAAATCCTCCTAGATGCGGAGCATCTTTGTCGGATTTCCTATTTTTACTTTGCCTCTTTAACGCCCTTGGTATCTTATATTATGTCTATCCATATTGCTGCTAAGCAGGGTGAAATTGCTGATAAAATTCTTCTTCCTGGGGATCCTCTTCGTGCGAAATTTATTGCTGAGAATTTCCTTGAAGACGCTGTTTGTTTTAACGAAGTGCGTAACATGTTTGGCTACACTGGGACTTACAAGGGTCATCGTGTTTCTGTCATGGGTACTGGAATGGGGATGCCATCTATCTCTATCTATGCGCGTGAGTTGATTGTCGATTACGGTGTGAAGAAATTAATCCGTGTGGGTACTGCTGGTTCTTTGAATGAGGATGTACATGTCCGTGAATTGGTCTTGGCACAAGCTGCTGCAACTAACTCAAACATCATCCGTAACGACTGGCCACAGTACGATTTCCCACAAATCGCTAGCTTTGATTTGCTGGACAAGGCCTACCATATCGCCAAAGAACTTGGTATGACAACCCATGTTGGGAACGTTTTGTCATCTGATGTCTTTTATTCAAACTACTTTGAAAAGAACATCGAGCTTGGTAAATGGGGAGTCAAGGCTGTGGAAATGGAAGCGGCAGCACTTTACTATCTGGCAGCCCAACACCATGTTGATGCTCTTGCTATCATGACTATCTCTGATAGTTTGGTGAATCCAGACGAAGACACAACTGCAGAAGAGCGTCAAAATACCTTCACTGATATGATGAAGGTTGGATTAGAAACATTGATTGCAGAATAAAAGGAAACAAAAAAGGAAGATTTTCTGGATGAAAATCTTCCTTTTTTAGTCATTCAGCCCATGCTGACCTTAATGAAATGTTACTCTATCGTCTATTTTTAAGAGATTGCAAGAAATAGTCAATCTCAGCTTGAGAATGGAGAATGCGCATCTTTTCTGGGTAAGTATTGTTTAAGTATTGGTATCTTTCCTTAGCATTTTTTGTTCGTCCATCCCGAAGAATCCAACGAATAAATTCCCAATTAAATTGTTCTTGACAACCAGCTGCCATGCTTTCTCTGACCTTGCCTCGGTATGTGAGGTAACGTTTAAAGGCTCGAAAGAGACAGGTCAATGGGGAAAAATTAAGAAAGATGATTTGGTCAGCTTCCTGCATTCTTTCCTCGTAATAACACCAAGAATAATTACCATCAATCACCCAATCGGAATGTTCGGTGAGAAAGTCTCTCATCTCTTTTAACATCCAATCGCGGTCACTGTCTACCCAGCCTGGCTGAAATTGAAGAGTGTCCATATGAAGTTTGGGAATGGAGTAGTAGCGAGACAAGTTTTCAGCTAGAGTTGATTTACCAGCCCCAGAATATCCGATAATTGCGATTTTCATTTTCTGACTTCTCCTATTTTGGGACAAAAAAACAGCCTCTATGGACTGTTTCTTATTTAGCAAGTTTAGCTGAAAGACGAGCTTTGTCGCGGCTTGCTTTGTTTTTGTGAATCAAACCTTTAGTTTCTGCTTTATCGATAGCTGAGCTAGCAGCACGGAAAAGTTCTTCAGATGGGTTTGCTTCGAAAGCTTTGATAGCAGTACGCATAGCTGATTTTTGAGCTGAGTTCTTTTCGTTTTGTTTAACGTTCAATTCAGCGCGTTTGATAGCTGATTTAATGTTTGCCAATGTTCTTACCTCCATATTTACTAACTATACCATTATATCTGAAAACTTACGTTTTGACAAGGGAAAATTATTTTTTTAAGTAAATTTCATCGATTTCATGGTTCTTTGTTTTATGAAGAATCACTTCCGCACGATTTCTGGTCGGTTCAATATAATTTTGTAAATTTGTGAGATTAATACTGGTCCAGACCTGATGGGCAAAGGACTCCACTTCCCCAATCGGCATCTGAGTAAATCGATAATAGTAGCTATCAGGGTCGTTTTGGGCTAGGCTCAGCATTTTCAAGAAACGGTCGAGATACCAACTCTCAATGTCATCAACTGCAGCATCAACATAGATAGAAAAGTCAAAGAAGTCAGTAATATAGAGACGCTCGTTTTGTGGATTTTGAAAGACGTTAATCCCCTCGACAATCACAAAGTCAGCTGCTTTTACTCGTTGTTTTGCTTCAGGTACGATGTCGTAGACTTCATGAGAATAGACAGGAATATCTACATCTTGTCCATTCTTGATGCGGTCCAAGAAGTTGAGAAGAGCTTCCATATCATAGCTTTCAGGAAATCCCTTACGATTTAAAATTCCTTGCTCAATCAAGGTCTGATTGGGATAGAGAAAGCCATCAGTTGTTACCAACTCAACCGTAGCATCTGTAAGCGTACGGGACAGTAGGATTTGAAGCAGGCGACTAGTTGTGGATTTTCCAACGGCAACACTCCCAGAAACCCCAATGATAAAAGGCTGGGATTTGCTTTCACGTTGAAGGAAAATTCCTTTTGAAAAGGCCAAATCATCCTTGGTACGCTTGTAAATTTGGATGAGATGGGCTAAGGGAAGATAGACATCGGTAACATCCTGCAAGCTAATCTGGTCATTAAAACTCTTGATTGATTCTAATTCCTCTTCAGTCAAAGGAGGGGTTGTCTTTCGATGTAAAGATTGCCAAGTTTGGCGGCTGATTTTTTCAAAATGTAAAAATTCGTTGGTCATTTGTTTTCCCCTAGATATTTTGTCTATCATACCATAAAAAGCTAAAAAAATAAAGCGGTTTCTTGATGATAGTAAGCTAATATCGTATAATAGAGATAGATAGAGGCTGAACAATTTAATGATGAAGTAGGGGATAGATTCCACTGATTTATAAGCTAATAAAGGAGAATTTTTAGTTCACAACTTATAGGAGGTGTACTATGAAAATCTTAAAAGGTTACATATTGGAGCTCTGTTTTATTGTAAGTTTTGCTCTACCTTTTATAAAAGGAGCGAATGCGGATAATGGTAGACGTTTTGTGGAAATCTATTACGGTTTTACTTTTTTGATGGAACATGCCATTATAACAGTTGTCTTTATCTGTTCGCTCTTGATTGCTTTCTTCCTAAAAAAGCGGTGGACGAAATGGCTTGCTGCTGGTAGTTATTTCTTTTTAGTCCTATGGATTGCTACAGAGGGTTATTTCTTCCGCATGTCAATAGAAGATTTGATACGACTTTGGACAAGTTGGGAAATCCTAACGAAAACTTATCAGTTGGGCTTTTATTTAAACATTTTGTTGGGAATGTTGTTGATAATAAAGTATTGTAAGGTTAAGCAATCGTAATAAACATGCGCCTGATTATAGATGATAAACTTTTTGTTTTATCCTGACTATGATATTTCTAGTTAAAAATGGTTTATCATTCATTTATAAGTGTTGAAAAAGATTGGAGAAAAGGTTTCGTTGACTAGCTTTCTTCAGTCTTTTTCGTTTTATTAGCAATTTGTAAACGATTTACAATTTAAGTCAAATTATGGTAAAATAGTTTCATGAGTAAAATGTATTATGCAGAAAATCCTGACGCTGCTCACGACATTCATGAGTTGAGAGTAGAGTTGTTGGGAGAAAAAATGACCTTTTTGACGGATGCGGGTGTTTTTAGCAAGAAAATGGTTGACTTTGGAAGTCAACTCTTGCTCAAGTGTCTTGAGGTCAACCAAGGAGAAACTGTCCTTGATGTAGGCTGTGGTTACGGACCTTTGGGCTTGTCCTTAGCTAAGGCTTATGGAGTTCAGGCGACCATGGTCGATATCAACAATCGTGCCTTGGATTTGGCACGAAAAAATGCTGAACGAAATAAAGTAGAAGCGACGATTTTCCAGTCCAACATCTATGAACAAGTTGAAGGACATTTTGACCATGTTATTTCCAACCCCCCTATCCGTGCGGGCAAGCAAGTGGTTCATGAAATCATTGAGAAAAGTAAAGATTTCTTGGAAACTGGTGGCGATTTAACAATCGTTATCCAGAAAAAACAAGGGGCTCCAAGTGCCAAGTCTAAGATGGAAGATGTGTTTGGCAATTGTGAAATCGTTAAAAAAGATAAGGGATACTACATCCTTAGAAGTGTGAAAGAATGAGAGCAGTTGATTTAATTCAAAAAAAACGAGACGGTCAAGAACTGACTTCAAGTGAAATCGAATGGCTGGTAGAAGGCTATGTGTCAGGAACTGTTCCTGATTATCAGATGTCTGCCTTTGCTATGGCTGTTTATTTTAAAGGAATGACGACTCGAGAAATATCTGATTTGACTATGAAGATGGTCAAGACTGGGCAAGAGTTTGATTTATCCGCTATTGATGGGGTTAAAGTTGACAAGCATTCTACTGGTGGTGTTGGTGATAAAGTGACCTTGATTTTAGCTCCTCTTGTTGCTAGCTTCGGTGTGCCTGTAGCAAAAATGAGTGGTCGTGGTCTCGGTCATACTGGTGGAACAATTGATAAATTGGAGTCCATTAAGGGCTATCAAGTGGAACGTAGTCAAGAGGATTTTATTCGGCAAGTGCAGGATATTGGTCTATCTGTCATTGGACAATCAGACCAGCTTGTCAAAGCAGATAAGTTTCTTTATGCCCTCCGTGATGTGACCGCAACTGTCGACACGATTCCCTTGATTGCAAGTTCGGTGATGAGCAAGAAAATCGCGGCAGGGGCGGATGCTATTTTGCTAGACGTTACTGTCGGTGAGGGTGCCTTCATGAAGACGGTTGATGAGGCGCGCGAACTAGCTCAAACCATGGTAGAACTTGGTAAGGCCGTTGGTCGGAAAACGGTAGCAGTGATTACGGATATGAGCCAACCTTTGGGACGAGCGATTGGAAATCGTCTGGAAATCCTTGAAGCATTGGAGATTCTCCAAGGTCAAGGCCGTCAGGATATTACCCACTTCATCTGTGAATTGGCACAAATCATGCTTGGTTTGGCTAATGTTGACAAGACAGTTGAAGAAGTTCGGCAACATCTTGAAAATGGTAAGGCACTGGCTAAGTTTGAGGAGATGGTCCAAGCTCAAGGTGGAGACTTGGAAGACCTTTATCGTCCTGTAAATGTAGCCCATGTGGTAGAAATCCCTGCTCAGGAAACGGGTGTCATTTCAGCTCTTCCAGCCATGGAATTTGGCCTTTATGCCATGAGACTGGGGGCAGGCCGTGCAGTCAAGTCTGATACCTTGGACTATGAAACTGGAATTGTTTTTGAAAAGAAGGTTGGAGATTCCGTCCAAAAGGGCGAAATTGTTGCAAAAGTATACACAAATGGGAAAATTTCTCCTCAGCTAGTTACAGATTTTCAAAAATATGTTAAAATAAATGACAGGGTGCAAAGTTTACGAGAAATTATAGAAATCATCTCATAAACCTCAGGAGAATCCGAATATGAAATTAAATAAATATATCGATCATACGCTTTTAAAACAAGATGCAACAGAAAATCAAATTGATTGTTTGTTGTCTGAGGCTAGAGAGTATGATTTTGCCAGTGTTTGCGTTAATCCGACCTGGGTTGAACATGCCAAAAAAGGGCTTGAAGGCGCAGATGTCAAGGTCTGTACAGTAGTAGGTTTCCCTTTGGGAGCAACAACTTCGTCCGTGAAAGCATTTGAAACAAAAGAAGCTATCCAAAATGGTGCAGATGAGATTGATATGGTGATCAATGTCGGGGCTCTCAAATCAGGTAATTTGGCCTTGGTTGAGTCGGATATTCGCGCAGTCGTTGAAGCAAGTAGTGACAAGTTAGTGAAAGTTATTATTGAAGCTTGCCTGCTGACAGACCAAGAAAAAGTTGTAGCTTGTCAATTAGCCCAAAAAGCTGGAGCTGACTTCGTAAAAACATCTACTGGCTTTTCAACTGGTGGAGCTACGGTAGCAGATGTTACATTAATGCGTGAAACAGTTGGACCTGAGATGGGTGTTAAGGCTGCCGGTGGAGCTCGTTCTTATGAAGATGCTCTTGCCTTCGTGAAAGCAGGTGCGACTCGTATCGGAACGTCAGCTGGGGTAGCTATTTTAAAAGGAGAATTGGCAGATGGCGACTACTGAGTTAATTGAACTAGCAATTGAAACCAGCAAACAAGCCTATGTGCCTTATTCTCATTTTCCAGTCGGAGCTGTTCTAGTAGCGAAAGATGGTAGTATTTATACAGGTGTCAATATTGAGAATGCTAGTTATTCTTTGACCAACTGTGGAGAGCGTACAGCGATTTTTAAAGCAGTTTCTGAAGGTCAAAGAGAGTTTTCAGAATTGATTGTCTATGGACAAACTGAAAAACCAATCTCGCCATGTGGTGCTTGTCGCCAAGTGATGGCTGAATTTTTTGAACAAGATCTAAAAGTGACTTTAGTCGCAAAAGATAAATCGACGGTCGAGATGACGGTCGGGGAATTACTTCCATACTCTTTTACAGACTTAAACTAGTCTGAGTCGCTCTCTGAGTGGCACGGTCCTTGTGGCCAACCAATCCATACTTGCAACATCGTTGCACATCTTATTTAGGAGGTTCAGTAATGAACAAGAAACAATGGCTAGGCCTTGGTCTAGTTGCAGTAGCAGCAGTTGGCCTTGCTGCATGTGGTAACCGCTCTTCTCGTAACGCAGCTTCATCTTCTGATATGAAGACAAAAGCAGCAATCGTAACTGATACTGGTGGTGTTGATGATAAATCATTCAACCAATCAGCTTGGGAAGGTTTGCAAGACTGGGGTAAAGAACACAATCTTTCAAAAGATAAAGGTTTCACTTACTTCCAATCAACAAGTGAAGCTGACTACGCTAACAACTTACAACAAGCGGCTGGAAGTTACAACCTGATCTTCGGTGTTGGTTTTGCCCTTAACAATGCGGTTAAAGATGCAGCTAAAGAACATTCTGACTTGAACTATGTCTTGATTGATGATGTGATTAAAGATCAAAAGAATGTTGCTAGCGTAACATTTGCTGATAACGAAGCTGCTTACCTTGCGGGTGTTGCAGCGGCTAAAACAACTAAAACAAAACAAGTTGGTTTTGTAGGTGGTATTGAGTCTGAAGTTATCTCACGTTTTGCAGCTGGATTTAAAGCTGGTGTTGAGTCAGTAGATCCATCTATCAAAGTACAAGTTGACTACGCTGGTTCATTTGGTGATGCTGCTAAAGGTAAAACAATTGCAGCAGCACAATACGCAGCTGGTGCAGACGTTGTTTATCAAGCAGCAGGTGGAACAGGTGCTGGTGTCTTTGCAGAAGCAAAATCCCTCAACGAAAGCCGTTCTGAAAGTGAAAAAGTTTGGGTTATCGGTGTTGACCGTGACCAAGTAGCAGAAGGTAAGTACACTTCTAAAGATGGCAAAGAATCAAACTTCGTTCTTGTATCTACTTTGAAACAAGTTGGTACAACTGTAAAAGATATTGCTAACAAGGCAGAAAAAGGTGAATTCCCTGGCGGCCAAGTGATCGTTTACTCATTGAAAGATAAAGGGGTTGACTTGGCAGTAACAAACCTTTCAGAAGAAGGTAAAAAAGCTGTCGAAGATGCAAAAGCTAAAATCCTTGATGGAAGCGTAAAAGTTCCTGAAAAATAATGGATGGAAGTCATTTCTTAGGAAGCGGCCCTCGGCCGCTTTTTTAAGAGTTGAGACAAAGTCATTTTGTCTCAGTAAAGCTTGCTACTAGAGAAACTAGCAAGTTTTATTGAAATAAAATAAGACTCTGAAAGGAAGAGCACATGGCACACGAAAATGTCATTGAGATGCGTGATATTACCAAGGTATTTGGTGAATTTGTTGCCAACGACAAAATCAATCTGCACCTACGAAAAGGTGAAATTCATGCACTTTTAGGAGAAAATGGGGCTGGTAAGTCCACGCTAATGAACATGTTAGCAGGGCTTCTTGAACCAACCAGTGGTGAAATTGTGGTCAATGGTCAAGTCGTCAACCTCGACTCACCATCTAAAGCGGCTAGCTTGGGAATCGGAATGGTTCACCAGCACTTTATGTTGGTAGAGGCCTTCACAGTTGCTGAAAACATCATTTTAGGTAGTGAATTAACTAAAAATGGTGTATTAGATATCGCTGGAGCTAGCAAAGAAATCAAGGCTCTTTCTGAACGTTATGGCTTAGCTGTTGACCCTTCTGCCAAGGTAGCAGATATCTCAGTTGGAGCCCAACAACGTGTAGAAATTTTAAAAACTCTTTATCGGGGGGCTGATATCCTTATCTTTGACGAACCAACGGCTGTTTTGACTCCATCAGAAATTGATGAGTTGATGGCTATTATGAAAAATCTTGTCAAAGAAGGTAAATCAATTATCTTGATTACCCACAAGTTGGACGAGATTCGCGCAGTTTCTGACCGCGTTACAGTTATCCGTCGCGGGAAATCCATTGAAACCGTCGAAATTGCAGGAGCTACCAATGCTGATTTGGCAGAAATGATGGTGGGTCGTTCTGTTTCCTTTAAAACAGAGAAACAAGCCTCCCAACCAAAAGAAGTTGTCTTGTCTATTAAAGACTTGGTGGTCAATGAAAACCGTGGTGTCCCAGCTGTTAAAAATCTGTCCTTGGATGTTCGTGCTGGAGAGATTGTTGGTATTGCGGGGATTGATGGAAATGGTCAGTCTGAACTGATTCAAGCCATCACAGGCCTTCGCAAGGTTGAATCTGGAAGCATCGAGCTAAAAGGAGATTCAATTGTAGGATTGCACCCACGTCAGATTACAGAGTTGAGTGTAGGGCACGTTCCAGAAGACCGTCACCGTGATGGCTTGATTTTGGAAATGATGATTTCTGAAAATATCGCCCTTCAAACCTACTATAAAGAACCACATAGTAAAAATGGAATTTTGAACTATTCAAATATTACTTCTTATGCTAAAAAGCTAATGGAAGAGTTTGATGTTCGTGCTGCCAGCGAATTTGTTCCTGCAGCGGCACTCTCAGGAGGAAATCAACAAAAAGCAATTATTGCTCGTGAAATTGATCGTGATCCTGATCTCCTTATCGTCAGCCAGCCAACTCGTGGTTTGGATGTCGGTGCCATTGAATATATCCACAAGCGCTTGATTGAAGAGCGTGATAATGGGAAGGCTGTCCTTGTTGTCAGCTTTGAATTGGATGAGATTTTAAACGTCTCAGACCGTATTGCCGTTATCCACGATGGTAAGATTCAAGGTATAGTATCACCAGAAACAACCAATAAACAAGAACTTGGTGTCTTGATGGCTGGTGGAAACTTGGGAAAGGAGAAGAGTGATGTCTAAAAAATTACAACAAATTTCAGTTCCCTTGATTTCTGTCTTCCTAGGAATTTTACTTGGAGCCATTGTCATGTGGATCTTCGGTTATGATGCTATTTGGGGCTACGAGGAATTGTTCTATACAGCCTTTGGAAGCCTTCGTGGGATTGGGGAAATCTTCCGTGCCATGGGGCCTCTGGTCTTGATTGGTCTTGGTTTTGCCGTTGCCAGTCGTGCAGGTTTCTTTAATGTCGGACTTCCTGGTCAGGCTTTGGCTGGTTGGATTCTTAGTGGTTGGTTTGCCTTGTCGCATCCAGATATGCCACGTCCCTTGATGATTCTAGCAACTATCGTGATTGCCTTGATTGCTGGTGGGATTGTCGGAGCGATTCCAGGTATTCTTAGAGCCTATCTAGGGACGTCAGAGGTTATCGTAACCATCATGATGAACTACATCGTCTTGTATGTAGGAAATGCCTTTATCCATGCCTTCCCTAAAGACTTCATGCAAAGTACAGATTCGACCATTCGTGTTGGGGCTAATGCAACCTATCAGACACCTTGGTTGGCTGAGTTGACTGGTAACTCACGGATGAATATCGGTATTTTCTTTGCTCTCATTGCCGTTGCAGTCATTTGGTTCATGCTCAAGAAAACAACCCTTGGTTTTGAAATCCGTGCGGTTGGTCTTAATCCTCACGCATCAGAATACGCTGGTATTTCTGCCAAACGGACTATCATCCTATCAATGATTATTTCAGGTGCCTTGGCAGGTCTTGGTGGAGCTGTTGAAGGTCTTGGTACCTTCCAGAACGTCTATGTTCAAGGGGCATCATTAGCCGTCGGATTTAATGGAATGGCAGTTAGTTTGCTTGCGGCCAACTCACCAATTGGTATTCTCTTTGCAGCCTTCTTATTTGGTGTTCTCCAAGTTGGAGCTCCTGGTATGAATGCGGCGCAGGTACCATCTGAGCTTGTCAGCATTGTAACAGCGTCTATTATCTTCTTTGTCAGTGTTCATTACCTTATCGAACGCTTTGTCAAACCGAAAAAACAAGTTAAAGGAGGTAAGTAAAGATGTCTATTACAACCTTGCTCACCCTCTTGGTGTCTTCTATGCTGATTTACTCAGCACCACTCATCTTTACAAGTATCGGTGGTGTTTTCTCTGAACGTGGTGGTGTGGTAAACGTCGGACTTGAAGGAATTATGGTTATGGGTGCCTTTTCTGGAGTTGTCTTTAACCTTGAATTTGCAGAACAATTTGGAGCAGCAACTCCATGGCTATCCTTACTTGTTGCAGGATTGGTTGGTGGTGTCTTCTCTATCATCCACGCAGCAGCAACGGTTCATTTTCGTGCAGACCATGTTGTCAGCGGTACGGTATTGAACTTGATGGCGCCAGCCTTGGCTGTTTTCTTGGTTAAAGTTCTTTATAACAAAGGACAAACCGACAACCTAAGTCAGACTTTTGGACGCTTTGATTTCCCAGTCTTGGCGAATATTCCAGTTATCGGTGATATCTTTTTCAAGTCAACTAGTCTACTTGGTTATTTGGCGATTGCCTTCTCATTCGTTGCTTGGTTTATCCTCTTCAAGACTCGCTTTGGTCTTCGTCTCCGCTCTGTCGGTGAACACCCTCAGGCAGCGGATACCTTGGGAATCAATGTCTACAAGATGAGATATTTAGGGGTTATCATTTCAGGTTTCCTAGGTGGAATTGGTGGAGCAATTTATGCTCAGTCAATTTCCGTTAACTTCTCAGTGACAACTATTGTTGGACCAGGATTTATCGCTCTTGCTGCGATGATTTTTGGAAAATGGAATCCAATCGGAGCCATGCTATCTAGTCTCTTCTTTGGACTTTCACAAAGTTTGGCTGTTATCGGTTCTCAATTGCCGTTCCTACAAGGAGTGCCAGCGGTTTACCTTCAAATCGCACCTTATGTTTTGACAATACTTGTCTTGGCAGCCTTCTTTGGAAAAGCAGTCGCACCAAAAGCAGATGGTATCAACTATATCAAATCAAAATAAGTATACAAAAAAACGTTAGTTCAATACATGAACTGACGTTTTATTTTTTAGGATGTTGGTGGGTCAAGTTCAATCCCCAAGGGACCAAATTTTCAGTTTTATTTTTAATGCGTGTGATATTATCCTTATGTCGAATGATGATCAAACTAGTGAGTGCTAGGATAATAGCGATGAAGAGAGGGTCATAGTGACTCAGGATAAAACCAAAAAGCGGAAAGAGTAAAATCCCGATGACAGCCGCGATAGATGCTGTGACGCTAGATAGTGAAATCATACTACCAAGATAGAGGGTTCCGAAGAAAACAACCGCAAGGTAGAGACAGAAGACAGGCGCAAATCCGAAAATCACTCCAGCACTAGTTGCGACAGCCTTGCCTCCCTTAAATCCTGCAAAGATAGGGAAGGTATGGCCAATAACAGCTATAAGTCCGAAGATGAGAGGCGAAACACCTTGCAGATGAAACATAATCGGAAGAAGGGTTGCTAGGGTTCCTTTGAAAAAGTCAATCACAAAGGTTGCCATACCAGCTTTCTTACCTAAAATGCGGAAGGTATTGGTCGTTCCAGTGTTACCAGAACCATGCTCGCGCAGATTGATTTGAAAGAATACTTGTCCAATCCAGAGACCAGACGGAATCGAACCCAGCAGATAGGCCAGGATTAATAAAACTATTGTAATCATACTACTATTATATCATGAAATGGAGAAGAAAGGCAGAGAATCTCTTCTGAAATTGTCACACCGGAGAAAGAAAAATTTTGCAAAATCCTTGGAAAACCTGTAGAATAGTAAAGATGAACGAATAGGAGGTTCCTTGTGTCAAAAAAGGAAATCAATATTAACAATTATAATGATGATGCCATTCAGGTGCTAGAAGGGTTGGATGCGGTCCGAAAACGTCCAGGGATGTATATCGGATCGACCGATGGTGCTGGTCTCCACCACCTCGTCTGGGAAATCGTCGATAATGCAGTCGATGAAGCCTTGTCTGGATTTGGTGACCGTATTGATGTGACTATCAATAAAGATGGCAGTTTAACGGTTCAAGACCACGGTCGTGGAATGCCGACTGGTATGCATGCTATGGGCATTCCAACAGTTGAGGTTATCTTTACCATCCTTCACGCTGGAGGAAAATTTGGTCAGGGTGGTTATAAGACATCAGGAGGTCTCCACGGGGTTGGTTCTTCCGTCGTGAATGCCTTATCTAGCTGGCTAGAGGTAGAAATTACCCGTGATGGAACGGTTTATAAACAACGTTTTGAAAATGGTGGCAAACCTGTCACGACTCTGAAGAAAATCGGTACAGCGCCCAAGTCTAAGACAGGAACCAAGGTTACCTTTATGCCGGATGCTAGTATCTTTTCTACGACAGATTTCAAGTACAATACCATTTCAGAGCGTCTTAATGAATCAGCTTTCCTCTTGAAAAATGTGACTTTGTCTCTGACTGATAAACGAACAGACGAAGCGATCGAGTTCCATTATGAGAATGGGGTGCAAGACTTTGTATCCTATCTCAACGAAGACAAGGAAACCTTGACACCAGTTCTTTACTTTGAAGGGGAAGATAATGGTTTTCAAGTGGAAGTAGCGCTTCAGTACAATGATGGATTTTCAGATAACATCTTGTCATTTGTCAATAACGTTCGCACCAAAGATGGTGGAACGCATGAGACAGGACTTAAGTCTGCCATTACCAAAGTCATGAACGACTACGCCCGTAAGACAGGTCTTCTAAAGGAAAAAGATAAAAACCTTGAAGGATCAGATTACCGCGAAGGGTTATCGGCTGTTCTTTCTATCCTAGTTCCTGAAGAACACCTCCAGTTTGAAGGACAGACTAAGGACAAACTGGGAAGTCCACTAGCTCGCCCGATTGTTGATAGTATTGTTGCTGAAAAGCTGACTTTCTTCCTTATGGAAAATGGGGAGTTGGCTTCTAATCTGATTCGTAAAGCCATCAAGGCTCGTGATGCCCGTGAAGCTGCACGTAAGGCGCGTGATGAGAGCCGAAATGGCAAGAAAAATAAAAAAGATAAGGGCTTGCTTTCTGGTAAATTAACCCCTGCCCAGTCCAAGAATCCTGCTAAGAATGAACTCTATCTGGTCGAGGGAGATTCTGCCGGTGGTTCTGCCAAGCAAGGTCGTGACCGCAAGTTCCAAGCTATCTTGCCTCTTCGTGGTAAGGTTATCAATACTGCCAAGGCCAAGATGGCGGATATCCTCAAAAATGAAGAGATCAATACTATGATTTATACCATCGGTGCGGGTGTGGGGGCAGACTTCTCCCTTGAAGATGCTAACTATGACAAGATCATTATCATGACCGATGCGGATACTGATGGTGCCCACATTCAGACCTTGCTCTTAACCTTTTTCTACCGCTATATGCGTCCGCTAGTTGAGGCAGGACATGTCTATATCGCCCTTCCCCCTCTTTACAAGATGTCAAAAGGAAAAGGCAAGAAAGAAGAAGTGGCCTACGCTTGGACGGACGGAGAACTAGAAGAACTCCGCAAGCAGTTCGGTAAAGGAGCTACCCTTCAACGCTACAAGGGGCTTGGTGAGATGAATGCGGACCAACTCTGGGAAACAACCATGAACCCAGAAACACGCACCCTCATCCGTGTAACGATTGAAGACCTAGCACGCGCAGAACGTCGTGTTAATGTCCTTATGGGAGATAAAGTAGAACCACGCCGTAAGTGGATTGAAGACAATGTCAAGTTTACGCTGGAAGAAGCGACAGTGTTTTAAAAAATCAAAAAAGGAGAACAACGATGTCAAATAATCTATCTGAAGATCAAGTAAAAGGAGCTCTTGAAAGTGGATATGGGCAATCGGAAGCCTTGTTAAATGATAAAGATGAATTAGATAATTTTTTGCAACGTTTGGAGCAAAAAATTAACGATATGCCATTTGTTGGAAAGAAATTTTCGATGATCCCAGTCATGATTTCTTTAGTGAAAAATTATGTTCAAGGGAAATATACCACAGTTCCCTATGGAACAATATTAGCTGTTTTGAGTGCACTTGTTTATTTCCTCTCTCCCATTGATATTATTCCAGATTTCATTCCCCTAGCAGGTTACTTAGATGACATGGCGGTTGTAGGACTTTGTATGAATATGGTCAGTATTGATATCGAAACTTATGAAAAATGGCGTCAAGCTCAAGGATTAATTTAAGCTAATTGTCCACTATTGTTTTTAGTTTTTAAAGGAAGGGTAAAATTATGTTCAGTATATTGTTTGATTCTCCTTTTCTCATTGTAGTCTTTGTTATAGGTGCGATTATGTTTATAATTGCCAAGCAAGAGAAACCAGAGCAAAGCCGTTATCTAAACTTTTTATTATTGACCCTAGTGACTTTTGGTGTGATACTATTTGATAATCCCTTTAAATCATATCTTTATGCAGGATTGCTATTCTATGTTTATGTCGTCTATATTTTCATACCTGCCAGTCTAGTTTTTGCTTTTATTTCTATTTATAAAAGTAAAAGACATCTACAATATTACCCTAGTAACTATTCAAAAATTCTAAAAACCAATGCATGGATCTTGATGATTTTATCAATCGTGAATCTTTTAATGCTACTGATGCAATCAGAAATAGGAATTATTATTTTAGTACCAATTGTCGGCATTAGTTCTATCATTCAATTTATCTTTGGAGAACTTGAAAGTAAAAGAGTGCAGAAACTACAACAACAAAAGCAAGAAGATGCTCCTATCCCTGACTCAATTTCAAACGACGGTGACATAGATGAGAACTGAAACAGAAATGATGAATCTGATTTTACAAATGGCTGAAAGTTTAAAAGTCGAGGCTGTCGCTATGTCTGGTTCACGAACGGATACAAAAGCACCAAAAGATGAGTTTCAAGACTATGATGTTGTTTTTGTCGTGGACGACTTAGATAATCTGACGAGTGACCTTTCTTGGCTAGACTCCTTTGGCAAACGTATCATTGAGCAACATAATGTCCTAGGCAACCGTCGACTTTATCTGATGCTTTTTGAAGATAGCAATCGAATTGATCTAACCCTATGCCCAAATGAACACATGAAAGAGTGGGTGGATAGCGAAGTTGGTTATACAGTTTTAGTTGACGAGAAGGACTTGTTTGAACCCTATTCTCAAAATCTAGAGCGTTACTGGACAAGCCCAGTTACTGAAACGGATTTTAAAAAATCCTGTAATGAATTTTGGTGGGTATCAGCTTACGTGGTTAAAGGGATTTGTCGCAAACAAGTCATCTATGCGACGGACCATCTCTACGGTATTTGTCAGCAAGAACTCTTGAAAATCTTAGCTTGGCAGGTCGCAAGTGATAGGGGGAAGGTCGATATCGGCAAGAACTACAAGTATCTTTTTAACTATTTACCCGCTGAGATAGAAAAGGATTTTTCAAATCTGCTTGATTTCTCAAGTTTAGACAAAATCACTCAGTCTTTATTGGCTACTATGAGTCTCTTTCATAGAGAAGCGCAAGATTTAGCCAAGAAGATGGGCTTTGTCTACGATAAGGAAGTGGCGGAGAGGATGATTAAGTATGCTGAGGAAAAATTTTAAAATACTAAGCAAGTAAAGAATACAAATTAAAACTTTTAAACTACAGAAAGGGTCGTTTGGTTGCTGAAGGCAACTGATCAACTTTTCCATAAAATCTATTCTACATTCTTTGAAAGGAGTTGAATACGCCCTAAATACTGTGTGAAAAAGATAAATTCTCTTGCGAGCATCGCTCACTTTAAGAATTTCCTATTTTCACTTTGCATTTTACGGGCTTTGTATCCTATGTCTAACATTCAAAACATGTCCCTGGAGGACATCATGGGAGAGCGCTTTGGTCGCTACTCCAAGTACATCATTCAAGACCGGGCTTTGCCAGACATTCGTGATGGATTGAAGCCGGTTCAGCGTCGCATTCTTTATTCGATGAATAAGGATGGCAATACCTTTGACAAGAGCTACCGTAAGTCGGCTAAGTCTGTCGGGAACATCATGGGGAATTTCCACCCACACGGGGACTCTTCTATCTATGATGCCATGGTTCGTATGTCACAGGACTGGAAAAATCGTGAGATTCTAGTTGAAATGCACGGTAATAATGGTTCTATGGACGGGGATCCACCTGCAGCTATGCGTTATACTGAGGCGCGTTTGTCAGAGATTGCTGGTTACCTTCTTCAGGATATCGAGAAAAAGACAGTTCCCTTTGCTTGGAACTTTGACGATACTGAGAAAGAACCAACTGTTCTGCCAGCGGCCTTTCCAAACCTCTTGGTCAATGGTTCAACAGGGATTTCAGCTGGTTATGCCACAGATATTCCACCACATAATTTGGCCGAAGTTATCGACGCTACGGTCTACATGATTGATCATCCAACTGCCAAGGTTGAGAAACTGATGGAATTCTTGCCTGGACCAGACTTCCCTACAGGAGCAATCATTCAGGGTCATGATGAAATCAAGAAGGCCTATGAAACTGGAAAAGGGCGCGTGGTTGTGCGTTCCAAGACGGAGATTGAAAAACTAAAAGGTGGTAAGGAACAAATCGTTATTACTGAGATTCCTTATGAAATCAATAAGGCCAATCTAGTCAAGAAAATCGATGACGTTCGTGTCAATAACAAGGTAGCAGGGATTGCTGAGGTTCGTGATGAGTCTGACCGTGATGGTCTTCGTATCGCTATCGAACTCAAGAAAGACGCTAACACTGAGCTTGTTCTCAACTACCTCTTCAAATACACTGATTTGCAAATCAACTACAACTTCAACATGGTAGCGATTGACAATTTTACTCCTCGCCAGGTTGGGATTGTGCCAATCTTGTCTAGCTATATTGCCCACCGTCGTGAAGTGATTTTGGCGCGTTCCCGCTTTGACAAGGAAAAGGCTGAGAAACGCCTCCACATCGTCGAAGGTTTGATTCGTGTCATCTCTATCTTGGATGAAGTCATTGCTCTTATCCGTGCTTCTGAGAACAAGGCTGATGCCAAGGAAAACCTTAAGGTTAGTTATGACTTTACTGAAGAACAGGCTGAGGCTATCGTTACCTTGCAACTTTACCGTTTGACCAATACGGATGTCGTTGTCTTGCAGGAAGAAGAAGCAGAGCTTCGTGAGAAGATTGCCATGCTGGCGGCTATTATCGGTGATGAGCGGACTATGTACAATCTCATGAAGAAAGAGCTTCGTGAGGTTAAGAAGAAGTTTGCGACTCCACGTTTGAGTTCTCTAGAAGACACTGCGAAAGCAATCGAGATTGATACAGCTAGTTTGATCGCCGAGGAAGATACTTATGTTAGCGTGACCAAGGCAGGTTACATCAAGCGTACCAGTCCTCGTTCCTTTGCAGCGTCAACGCTGGAAGAAATTGGCAAACGTGATGATGATCGTCTGATCTTTGTGCAAGCTGCTAAGACAACCCAGCACCTCTTGATGTTCACTACCCTTGGAAATGTCATTTACAGACCAATCCATGAATTAGCAGATATTCGTTGGAAGGATATCGGGGAACATCTGAGCCAAACCATTACAAACTTTGAAACTAACGAAGAAATCCTTTATGTGGAAGTAGTGGATCAGTTTGATGATGCGACAACCTACTTTGCTGCGACACGTCTCGGTCAAATCAAGCGGGTAGAACGTAAAGAATTCACTCCATGGCGAACCTATAAGTCTAAGTCTGTTAAGTATGCTAAACTCAAAGACGAGACAGACCAGATTGTAGCAGTGGCTCCGATTAAACTAGATGATATTCTCTTGATTAGTCAAAACGGTTATGCGCTTCGTTTCAATATCGAAGAGGTACCAGTTGTTGGTGCCAAGGCTGCAGGTGTCAAAGCTATGAATTTGAAAGAAGATGATGTCCTACAATCTGCCTTTATCTGCAACACCTCGTCCTTCTATCTTTTGACGCAGCGTGGAAGTTTGAAACGCGTTTCAATAGAGGAAATTCCAGCAACCAGCCGTGCCAAACGAGGATTACAAGTCTTGCGTGAATTGAAAAACAAACCGCACCGTGTCTTCTTAGCAGGAGCAGTTGCAGAGCAAGAGTTTGTTGGTAATCTATTCGGTACGGAAGTGGACGGGACTGATCAAACTCTGTTTGTCCAATCCAACAAAGGAACAATCTATGAAAGCCGATTGCAAGACTTGAACCTGTCAGAACGAACCAGCAATGGAAGCTTCATTTCTGATACTATTTCAGATGAAGAAGTTTTTGATGCTTATCTTAAAGAAGTATTTACTGAAGCTAAATAAGTGAAATGAAGAATCAGTTCTAAGAGCTGGTTCTTTTTATTGAAGAAATTTTCTGAAAATTACAAAATATGCTTGCTATTTTAGAAAAAAAGTGTAGAATATAAGAAATAGGTTTTTAGAATAAGGAGCGGAATATGACAGTAACGATTGATTGGGAAAATCTCGGTTTTTCCTATATGAAATTACCTTATCGCTACATTGCTCATTTTAAAAATGGACAATGGAATCAAGGAGAGCTGACAGGGGATGCAACCTTGCATATTTCAGAGTCTTCTCCAAGTCTCCACTATGGACAACAAGCGTTTGAAGGATTGAAAGCTTATCGTACTAAGGATGGTAGTATTCAACTGTTCCGTCCTGATGAAAATGCTAAACGCTTGCAACGTACATGTGACCGTCTCTTGATGCCCCAAGTTTCCACAGAAATGTTTGTAGAAGCTTGTAAGGCAGTTGTTCGTGCCAATGAAGAATATGTACCACCATATGGAACAGGTGGAACCTTATATCTTCGCCCTCTTTTGATTGGTGTCGGAGATATTATTGGGGTTAAACCAGCAGAAGAGTACATTTTCACCATCTTCGCTATGCCAGTTGGAAATTACTTTAAAGGCGGTTTGGTTCCAACCAACTTCTTGATTCAGGATGAATACGACCGTGCAGCGCCAAATGGTACAGGTGCGGCTAAGGTTGGTGGAAACTATGCTGCAAGTCTCTTGCCAGGGAAATTGGCCAAGTCACGTCATTTTTCAGATGTTATCTATCTAGACCCTTCAACACATACAAAGATTGAAGAAGTCGGATCAGCTAACTTTTTTGGAATTACAGCTGATAATGAATTTGTAACACCATTGAGTCCTTCTATCTTGCCATCTATTACCAAGTATTCTTTGCTTTATTTGGCAGAACATCGCTTGGGATTAACTCCTATTGAGGGAGATGTTCCAATTGATAATCTGGATCGTTTTGTAGAGGCAGGTGCCTGTGGCACAGCAGCGGTTATTTCTCCAATTGGAGGGATCCAACACGGAGATGATTTCCATGTATTCTATAGTGAAACAGAAGTAGGTCCTGTGACACGTAAATTATATGATGAACTGACAGGTATTCAGTTTGGTGATATCGAAGCGCCAGAAGGTTGGATTGTAAAAGTAGATTAAAATAAACTAAAGGAGATTTTTTATGAAATCGAAAAAGTGGCTCTTAACAGCAGGACTAGTCCTGAGTACAACAGCTCTTTTAGTAGCTTGTGGAAAAGCTGATAAAGAAGCGGATGCACCGACAACATTCTCGTATGTCTATGCAGTAGATCCGGCATCTTTGGATTACAGTATAGCGACTCGTACATCAACGACAGACGTTATTGGAAATGTTATTGATGGTTTGATGGAAAATGACCAGTACGGGAATGTTATCCCTTCCTTGGCTGAAGATTGGTCTGTGTCCAAAGATGGGTTGACTTATACCTATAAACTTCGTAAAGGAGTTAAATGGTACACATCCGAAGGTGAAGAATACGCAGAAGTAACAGCCCATGACTTTGTAACAGGATTAAAACACGTGGCTGACGGCAAGTCAGATGGTGTCTCTCTCATCCAAAATTCAATCAAGGGCTTGGACGCCTACATGACTGGTGAGACTAATGATTTCTCTACAGTTGGTGTCAAGGCCTTGGACGATTACACAGTTGAATATACTCTAAACAAACCAGAAAGCTTCTGGAACTCTAAAGTCACAACAGCAACAATGTTACCTGTAAATGAAGAGTTTTTGAAGGCATCAGGTAAAGATTATGGAGCAGTTACTCCATCAGGGATTCTCTACAACGGTCCTTATTTCTTGAAGACCTTGACTTCTAAATCGTTGATCGAATATGAGAAAAATCCAAATTATTGGGATAAAGAAAAGGTAAAAATTGAGAAGATTAAATTGACTTACTACGATGGTTCTGATCAGGAATCGTTGATTCGTAGTTTCTCTTCTGGTGCCTATACGACAGCTCGTCTCTTCCCAAGTAGCTCAAACTTTGCTTCAACTTTGGAACAATACGGAGATAAAATCACTTATAGCCCACAGGACTCAAGTAGTTATTACTTCACCTTTAACGTAAATCGTCAGTCATATAATAAAACTGCGAAAACAAGTGAAGAACAAAAGACTTCTACAAAAGAAGCTATGCTTAATAAGGACTTCCGTCAGGCTATCAACTTCGCCTTCAACCGCCATTCTTATGCTGCCCAGCTAAATGGTGAAGACGGTGCGGACAAGATTATTCGTAACAGTTTAGTTCCAGATAACTTTGTGCAAGCAGGTGGTAAGAACTTTGGTCAAATTGCTCAAGCAGAATTGGTGAACTATGGCGACCAATGGAAGGGTGTTGAGCTAGTTGACGGTAAGGATTCTATCTATAACCCAGACAAGGCTAAAGCAGCATTTGAAAAAGCTAAGAAAGACTTGGAATCTAAAGGGGTAACTTTCCCAATTCATTTGGATGTGCCAGTTGAACAAACAGATACTATCGCCGTTCAACAAAGCAACTCTTTCAAACAGTCTATTGAATCAACACTTGGTGCTGAAAATGTTGTCATCGATGTTCTTCAAATGACAGATAATGAAAAGGAAACAATCACTTCACAAGCGCGTGTTCCTTCTCAAAAAGACTATGATTTGAACAGTACAGGATGGGCTCCAAGCTACCAAGACCCAGCATCTTATTTAACTATCATGGATCCTAAATCAGGCTCTGCTATGAAACACCTTGGAATTACTAAAGGGAAAGACAAGGATGTTGTAGCGAAACTTGGTTTGGACCAGTATAAGAAATTATTGGATGATGCCGATTCAGAAACTACAAATCTTGAAGAACGCTATGAAAAATATGCCAAGGCTCAAGCTTGGTTGACAGATAGTTCATTATTGATGCCAACAGCCTCATCTGGTGGTTCTCCAGTTGTAAGTAATGTTGTGCCATTCTCAAAACCATACTCACAAGTTGGTATTAAGGGTGACCCATATATCTTTAAAGGTATGAAATTGCAAAAAGATATCGTTACAACCAAAGAATATGAAGAAGCACTGAAAAAATGGCAAAAAGAAAAATTGGAATCAAACGGTAAGTACCAAAAAGAACTAGAAAAACACATTAAATAAAGCAGAAAACTCTATATCAGACATGGAATGATATAGAGTTTTTTCTTGCTAGTTTTAGGATTTTCTTGTAAAATAGAAAAAGTGAAGAGAGGTATGAAATGAGTAAGAAAGATAAAAAAATCGAAATTCAAGTATCAGATGCCAAAGTTAAGGTAGGAAAAGACAATTTTGAAGGTTATACGTTAACCATTGGTAAAAAAGTTATCGGAGAAATTGCCGAATTAGATGGACAATTTGCCATCATAAAGAATGGGAATGTCGATAGTTTTTATAAAAAATTGGAAAAAGCTGTGGAAATTTTGATTGAAAATTATAATTTAGCAAAATAAGTCTTGTTTTTTTGAAATTTTCATGATATAATAGTCGATGTTGATTGTAGGAGAGATAGCGAAGAGGCTAAACGCGGCGGACTGTAAATCCGCTCCTTCGGGTTCGGGGGTTCGAATCCCTCTCTCTCCATTTCATCAATGGGGTATAGCCAAGCGGTAAGGCAAGGGACTTTGACTCCCTCATGCGTTGGTTCGAATCCAGCTACCCCAGTTCTTAGGTAATAATCAAGATAAAAAGCAAAATATCTTAGGGTATTTTATTTTTATAATTGAAAGACGTGAACGATATGAACATGTCCTTGCGGGTGCTTAGGAAAAAAATTATAAGTATGTCAAGTTTAAGAAAAACTTGATTGTTGGAGGATTTTTTAGATGAACGAATTTGAAGATTTGCTAAATAGCGTTAGCCAAGTTGAGACTGGTGATGTTGTTAGTGCTGAAGTATTGACAGTTGATGCGACTCAAGCTAACGTTGCAATCTCTGGAACTGGTGTTGAAGGTGTCTTGACTCTTCGCGAATTGACAAACGATCGCGATGCAGATATCAATGACTTTGTTAAAGTAGGAGAAGTATTGGATGTTCTTGTACTTCGTCAAGTAGTTGGTAAAGATACTGATACAGTTACATACCTTGTATCTAAAAAACGCCTTGAAGCTCGCAAAGCATGGGACAAACTTGTTGGTCGCGAAGAAGAAGTTGTCACTGTTAAAGGAACTCGTGCCGTTAAAGGTGGACTTTCAGTAGAATTTGAAGGTGTTCGTGGATTTATCCCAGCTTCAATGTTGGATACTCGTTTCGTACGTAACACTGAGCGTTTTGTAGGTCAAGAATTTGATGCTAAAATCAAAGAAGTTGACGCTAAAGAAAACCGCTTCATCCTTTCACGTCGTGAAGTTGTTGAAGCAGCTACTGCAGCAGCTCGCGCTGAAGTATTCGGTAAATTGGCTGTTGGTGATGTTGTAACTGGTAAAGTTGCACGTATCACAAGCTTCGGTGCTTTCATCGACCTTGGTGGTGTTGACGGATTGGTTCACTTGACTGAATTGTCACACGAACGTAACGTATCACCAAAATCAGTTGTAACTGTTGGTGAAGAAATTGAAGTGAAAATCCTTGATCTTAACGAAGAAGAAGGACGCGTATCACTTTCACTTAAAGCAACAACACCTGGACCATGGGATGGCGTTGAGCAAAAATTGGCTAAAGGTGATGTAGTAGAAGGAATAGTTAAACGTTTGACTGACTTCGGTGCATTTGTTGAAGTATTACCAGGTATCGATGGACTTGTTCACGTATCACAAATTTCACACAAACGTATTGAAAATCCAAAAGAAGCTCTTAAAGTTGGTCAAGAAGTTCAAGTTAAAGTTCTTGAAGTTAACGCAGATGCAGAGCGTGTATCACTTTCTATCAAAGCTCTTGAAGAACGTCCAGCTCAAGAAGAAGGACAAAAAGAAGAAAAACGTGCTCCACGTCCACGTCGTCCAAAACGTCAAGAAAAACGTGATTTCGAACTTCCAGAAACACAAACAGGATTCTCAATGGCTGACTTGTTCGGTGATATCGAACTTTAATCAAATTGAAAATTCACAAAATCCTTTGTTTCCTAAACAAGGGATTTTTCTTTTGTCTGTAAGCCTTTTTTGATATAATAGTTCTATGTTAGAATCAGAAAAACAATCACGTTATCAAATGTTAAATGAAGAGCTATCTTTTTTATTGGAAGGTGAAACTAATGTTTTGGCTAATCTTTCCAACGCCGGTGCTCTTTTAAAATCACGCTTTCCTAATACCGTATTTGCAGGCTTTTATTTGTTCGATGGAAAGGAATTGATTTTAGGTCCCTTCCAAGGTGGTGTTTCCTGCATCCGTATAGCGCTAGGCAAGGGTGTTTGTGGGGAGGCAGCTCACTTTCAGGAAACTGTTATTGTTGGAGATGTGACGACCTACCCCAACTATATTTCTTGTGATAGTCGAGCTAAAAGTGAAATTGTTGTGCCGATGATAAAGAATGGTCTATTACTTGGAGTTCTGGATCTGGATTCTTCAGAGATTGATGATTATGACGCTATGGATCGAGATTATTTGGAACAATTTGTCGCTATTTTGCTTGAAAAGACAGAATGGGACTTTACAATGTTTGGGGAGAAAGCCTAATGTATCAAGCACTTTATCGAAAATATAGAAGTCAAAATTTCTCCCAGTTGGTTGGTCAAGAAGTTGTGGCTAAGACTCTTAAACAAGCAGTGGAGCAAGAGAAAATAAGTCATGCCTATCTTTTTTCAGGACCTCGTGGAACAGGAAAAACCAGTGTAGCCAAGATTTTTGCTAAAGCTATGAACTGTCCAAATCAAGTGGGTGGTGAACCTTGTAATAACTGCTATATTTGTCAAGCAGTGACGGACGGTAGTTTAGAAGATGTCATTGAAATGGATGCGGCCTCTAATAATGGGGTCGATGAAATCCGTGAAATTCGTGATAAATCTACTTATGCGCCTAGCCTTGCCCGTTATAAGGTTTATATCATAGATGAGGTTCACATGCTGTCTACAGGGGCTTTTAATGCCCTCCTAAAGACGCTGGAAGAGCCAACACAGAATGTGGTCTTTATTTTGGCCACTACTGAATTGCACAAAATTCCTGCCACTATTCTATCCCGTGTGCAACGTTTTGAATTTAAATCGATTAAGACACAGGATATTAAGGAACATATCCACTATATCTTAGAAAAAGAAAATATCTCTTCTGAACCAGAGGCTGTAGAAATTATCGCTAGACGAGCTGAAGGTGGGATGCGAGATGCCCTGTCTATTTTGGATCAAGCCCTGAGTTTGACACAGGGAAATGAACTGACGACTGCCATCTCTGAAGAAATTACAGGGACCATTAGTCTGTCAGCCTTGGATGATTATGTGGCTGCTTTGTCTCAACAGGATGTTCCCAAAGCCTTAGCTTGCTTAAATCTTCTCTTTGAGAATGGTAAGAGCATGACTCGTTTTGTAACAGACCTTTTGCACTATTTAAGAGACTTATTAATTGTTCAAACAGGGGGTGAAAACACTCATCATAGTTCAGTCTTTGTGGAGAATTTGTCACTTCCTCAAGAAAATTTGTTTGAAATGATTCGCTTAGCGACAGTCAGTTTAGCAGATATTAAGTCTAGTTTGCAGCCTAAGATTTATGCTGAGATGATGACCATCCGTTTGGCGGAGATTAAGCCCGAACCGGCTCTTTCTGGAGCGGTTGAAGATGAAATTTCTGCACTGAGACAAGAAGTGACACGTCTCAAACAAGAACTCGCCAATGTGGGAACTGTAGCTAAGCCAACAAATCCAGCTCCTAGTCGCCCAGCAGCGGGCAAGACAGTCTATCGTGTGGATCGCAATAAAGTTCAATCTATCTTACAAGAGGCCGTCGAAAATCCTGATTTAGCACGACAAAATCTGATTCGTTTGCAGAATGCCTGGGGAGAGGTAATTGAAAGTCTAGGTGGGCCGGACAAGGCTTTGCTGATTGGTTCTCAGCCGGTTGCGGCCAATGAACACCATGCCATTCTTGCTTTTGAGTCTAACTTTAATGCTGGTCAAACCATGAAACGTGATAATCTTAACGCTATGTTTGGCAACATTCTCAGTCAGGCAGCAGGTTTTTCACCTGAGATTTTAGCCATTTCTATGGAGGAATGGAAAGAAGTTCGCGCAGCCTTTTCAGCCAAAGCCAAATCTTCTCAGACTGAAAAAGAAGCAGAAGAAGAAAGCCTGATTCCAGAAGGATTTGAATTTTTGGCTGATAAAGTGAAGGTAGAGGAAGACTAAAGAAAGATTTCATGATACAATAAGTTTATGAATAGACAACAATTTATTATTATCGCGCTGTTTACAGCTGTTGAGACCTATTTTTTCAATGAAGCCTGGATGACTGGTCGCTATATAATGGCAGCCTTTTGGGCTATTTTGCTCTTTAGAAATTTCCGAGTGAGTTACTTGATGGGTAAAATAGTAGATGTCATTGACCAGCATTTAAAAGGAAAAGACTAGTCCTCAGCTTCTAGACAAAATCAAAGCCTTTTGGGCTTTTTTTTGTTATACTATAAAAGTATATTTATTGACCTTTTACCGTATTGTCTAGGAAAATCAAGTATGTTTCTAGTAAGTACTGTAAAGGTCTTGAAAAAGAAAGGAACTATCATGTCAGTATTAGAGATCAAAGATCTTCACGTTGAGATTGAAGGAAAAGAAATTTTAAAAGGGGTTAACCTGACCCTTAAAACAGGAGAAATCGCTGCTATCATGGGACCAAATGGTACTGGTAAATCGACTCTTTCTGCCGCTATCATGGGGAATCCAAACTATGAAGTCACTAAAGGTGAAGTCTTGTTTGATGGCGTAAACATCCTTGAGTTGGAAGTGGACGAGCGTGCGCGTATGGGGCTTTTCCTTGCTATGCAATACCCGTCAGAAATTCCTGGTATTACTAACGCTGAGTTTCTTCGTGCAGCTATGAATGCTGGAAAAGAAGATGATGAAAAGATTTCAGTTCGTGAATTTATCACTAAATTGGATGAGAAGATGGAATTGCTCAACATGAAAGAAGAAATGGCTGAGCGTTACCTCAACGAAGGTTTCTCTGGTGGTGAGAAAAAACGTAATGAAATTCTTCAACTTTTGATGTTGGAACCAACTTTCGCTCTTTTGGATGAGATTGACTCTGGTCTTGATATTGACGCTCTTAAAGTTGTTTCTAAAGGTGTTAATGCCATACGTGGTGAAGGTTTTGGTGCTATGATTATCACTCACTACCAACGTCTTTTGAATTACATCACACCAGACGTGGTACACGTGATGATGGAAGGTCGTGTTGTCCTTTCTGGTGGTCCAGAACTGGCTGCGCGTTTGGAACGTGAAGGATACGCAAAACTAGCTGAAGAACTTGGCTACGACTACAAGGAAGAATTGTAATTCCCTCGTATCTTTTAGGAGAAGTAAATGACTAAAGAAACTATTAAACTTTTTTCAGAAATGCACGCTGAACCAAGCTGGTTGGCAGACCTCCGTCAAAAAGCTTTTGATAAGATTGAGACTTTGGAATTGCCAGTCATTGAGCGTGTCAAATTCCACCGTTGGAATCTGGGAGATGGTACTATTACAGAAAGTGAGTCATCAGCAAATGTTCCAGATTTCACTGCACTAGATAATCACTTGAAGTTGGTGCAAGTAGGAACTCAAACAGTTTTTGAACAAATTCCAGTTGAGTTAGCTGAACAGGGTGTCGTTTTTATAGACTTCCACTCAGCTTTAGAAGAAATTCCAGAACTCGTAGAAGAATTCTTCATGTCATCTGTCAAGTATGACGATGATAAATTAGCAGCTTACCATACAGCGTATTTCAACAGTGGCGCTGTTCTCTATATTCCTGATAATGTTGAGATTGCTGAGCCAATCGAAGGAATTTTCTACCAAGACAGTGATAGCGATGTGCCATTTAACAAACATATTATGATTATCGCTGGCAAGAACAGTAAGATTAGCTACCTTGAACGTCTAGAGTCACGTGGTGAAGGAAGTGCCAAAGCAACTGCTAACATTACTGTCGAAGTGATTGCACGTTCTGGTGCTCAAGTCAAGTTTGCTGCTATTGACCGTCTTGGTGAGAATGTCACTGCCTACATTAGCCGCCGAGGTAAACTAGGTAACAATGCAAGTATTGACTGGGCTATCGGTGTCATGAACGAAGGGAACGTTGTTGCTGACTTTGATAGTGACTTGATTGGTAACGGTAGCCATGCTGATCTTAAAGTTGTAGCGCTCTCAAGTGGTCGTCAGGTACAAGGGATTGATACACGTGTAACTAACTATGGTTGCAACTCTATCGGAAATATCCTACAACATGGGGTTATTCTTGAAAAAGCAACCTTGACCTTCAATGGTATCGGTCACATCATCAAGGGTGCTAAGGGAGCAGATGCCCAACAAGAAAGTCGTGTTCTCATGCTTTCAGACCGGGCGCGTTCAGACGCCAACCCAATTCTTTTGATTGATGAAAATGATGTTACTGCAGGACACGCAGCATCGATTGGACAAGTTGATCCAGAAGACATGTACTACCTCATGAGTCGTGGCTTGGATAAAGCAACTGCAGAACGCTTGGTTGTTCGTGGTTTCCTTGGCTCTGTTATCGTGGAGATTCCAGTCAAGGAAGTTCGTGATGAAATGATTGCGACTATCGAAGAAAAATTGTCAAAACGCTAAGGGGTAGCCTATGTTAGATGTAGAAGCTATTCGTAAGGATTTTCCAATTTTAGACCAGATTGTCAACGATGAACCATTGGTTTACTTGGACAATGCTGCGACGACACAAAAACCACTAGCAGTTCTGGAAACGATCAATCGCTACTATGAACAGGATAATGCCAATGTTCACCGTGGTGTTCATACCTTGGCTGAAAGGGCGACAGCTTCTTATGAAGCCGCTCGTGAAACCATTCGCAAGTTTATAAATGCGTCTTCTACAAAGGAGGTACTCTTTACTAGAGGAACTACAACTAGTCTTAACTGGGTGGCACGTTTCGCTGAGGAAATTTTGACTGAGGGAGACCAGGTCTTGATTTCTGTCATGGAACACCATTCCAATATTATTCCATGGCAGGAAGCTTGCCGAAAGACTGGGGCAGAGCTTGTTTATGTCTATCTCAAAGATGGAGCTCTGGATATGGATGACTTGCGATCTAAATTGACGGATAAGGTTAAATTTGTTTCACTAGCACATGCTTCCAACGTTCTTGGAGTGGTCAATCCTATCAAAGAAATCACGCAAATGGCTCATAAAGTTGGAGCTATTATGGTGGTAGATGGTGCTCAGTCTACACCTCATATGATGATTGATGTTCAGGACTTGGATGTAGACTTCTTTGCCTTCTCAGGTCACAAGATGGCTGGTCCGACTGGTATCGGTGTTCTTTATGGCAAAGAAAAGTATTTGGAACAAATGTCACCAGTTGAATTTGGTGGCGAGATGATTGATTTTGTTTATGAACAATCTGCAACTTGGAAGGAATTGCCTTGGAAATTTGAGGCTGGAACTCCCAATATGGCAGGTGCGATTGGACTTGCTGCTGCAGTAGATTATCTTGAAAGTCTTGGTATGGAAGCCATTGAAGCTCATGAACAGGAATTGATTGCATATGTCTTTCCAAAATTGCAGGCAATTGAGGGATTGACCATTTACGGTTCGCAAGATTTGGCTCAACGTTCAGGTGTCATTGCCTTTAATCTAGGTGATCTTCATCCTCACGACCTTGCGACTGCTCTGGATTATGAAGGAGTAGCGGTTCGTGCCGGTCACCATTGCGCTCAACCTTTGCTCCAGTATTTGGATGTTCCAGCAACAGCTCGTGCAAGTTTTTATATCTACAATACCAAGGCAGATTGCGACAAGTTAGTCGATGCTTTACAAAAGACAAAGGAGTTTTTCAATGGCACTTTCTAAACTAGATAGCCTTTATATGGCAGTGGTAGCGGACCATTCGAAAAATCCCCATCACCAAGGTAGGTTGGAAGATGCTGAACAAATTAGCCTTAACAATCCAACTTGTGGGGATGTCATCAACCTCTCTGTCAAGTTTGATGCAGATGATCGTTTGGAAGATATTGCTTTTCTAAACTCTGGTTGTACGATTTCAACTGCCTCTGCTAGTATGATGACAGATGCAGTCTTAGGAAAGACCAAGCAAGAAATCCTAGAGCTTGCAACCATCTTTTCTGAAATGGTTCAAGGTCAAAAGGATGAGCGTCAAGATCAACTTGGAGATGCAGCATTCTTATCAGGAGTTGCCAAGTTTCCTCAACGAATCAAATGCGCAACCCTAGCTTGGAACGCCCTTAAAAAAACAATTGAAGACCAATAAAACAAATAAGACAAAGTTTCTTTGTTTTATTAATCATAAGTAATGAAGAATGAAAGAAAGGATATTATGGCTGAAGAAAGAGTAGAACCAAAACCAATTGATCTTGGTGAATATAAATTTGGTTTCCATGATGATGTAGAGCCTGTCCTATCGACAGGAAAAGGATTGAACGAAGAAGTCATTCGTGAGCTATCAGCTGCTAAGGGTGAACCTGAGTGGATGTTAGAATTCCGTTTGAAGTCTTATGAAACCTTCAAAAAAATGCCTATGCAAACATGGGGAGCAGACTTGTCAGAGATTGATTTTGATGACTTGATTTACTACCAAAAACCATCTGATAAACCAGCTCGTTCTTGGGATGAAGTTCCTGAAAAAATCAAAGAAACCTTTGAACGTATTGGGATTCCTGAAGCTGAGCGTGCTTATCTTGCTGGAGCTTCTGCCCAGTACGAGTCAGAAGTGGTTTACCACAACATGAAGGAAGAATTCCAGAAATTGGGTATTATCTTTACTGATACAGATTCTGCCCTTAAAGAGTACCCAGATTTGTTTAAACAATACTTTGCGAAGTTAGTACCGCCGACTGATAACAAGTTGGCTGCCCTCAACTCAGCAGTATGGTCTGGTGGAACTTTTATATATGTACCAAAAGGAGTTAAAGTGGATATTCCACTTCAAACTTACTTCCGTATCAACAACGAAAATACTGGTCAGTTTGAACGTACCTTGATCATCGTTGATGAGGGAGCAAGCGTCCACTACGTAGAAGGATGTACAGCGCCAACTTATTCAAGTAACAGTTTGCATGCTGCTATTGTAGAAATATTTGCCTTGGACGGGGCTTACATGCGTTATACAACCATCCAAAACTGGTCTGACAACGTTTATAACTTGGTAACAAAACGTGCCAAAGCCTTGAAAGATGCGACTGTTGAGTGGATTGATGGAAACTTGGGTGCTAAAACAACCATGAAATACCCATCTGTTTATCTTGATGGAGAAGGTGCGCGAGGAACTATGCTTTCGATTGCCTTTGCCAATGCTGGTCAACACCAGGATACTGGTGCCAAGATGATCCACAATGCACCGCATACAAGTTCATCAATCGTGTCTAAATCCATCGCCAAAGGCGGAGGAAAAGTTGACTATCGTGGACAAGTAACCTTTAACAAGAACTCTAAGAAATCTGTTTCTCACATCGAGTGTGATACCATTATCATGGATGACTTGTCAGCATCAGATACCATTCCGTTTAATGAAATTCACAACTCGCAAGTTGCATTGGAGCACGAAGCTAAGGTTTCTAAGATTTCGGAAGAACAACTCTACTACCTCATGAGTCGTGGTTTGTCAGAGTCTGAGGCAACTGAGATGATCGTTATGGGATTTGTAGAGCCCTTCACTAAAGAATTACCAATGGAATATGCTGTTGAGCTTAACCGCTTGATTAGCTATGAAATGGAAGGATCAGTTGGGTAAAATTTGATTTTAGATTTATACTCAATGAAAATCAAAGAGCAAACTAGGAAGCTAGCCGCAGGCTGTACTTGAGTACGGCAAGGCAACGCTGACGTAGTTTGAATTAGATTTTCGAAGAGTATTACCCAAAATCAAGGACTTTGAAGACGAACTTGTAACAAAAAAATCGCGGTTTAAAATCGCGATTTTTTTTATAATTTTTCGTTGATGAAGCGGATAAACTGATTCCACCAAACTTTTAAGAAGAAGGCTTTTTCAACTTTCTTTTCTGCTACCATTTCAAAACTAGGACGTTCTGTAGTGATATAACCTTGTCCAATCAAGTCATTATCTTCATAAGTCAAATGTCCAACTACTGTTCCGGCTTCAAGTGGTGCTGGGATTGCCTTAGAATCAGGTGTGAATTGAATAGATTGAGAAGATTGATTCCCAACACGTTCAATTAGAGTAATATCATCTTTGGCAACAGCAGTGACTGTATCTTCTTTTCCGTCTTGTACAGGGGCTTTGCTATCTTGATAGGCATCACCTTTCTGAACGATTTTACGAAGTGTGAATGTAGAAGAGATATAATCCATTAGTGAAGATGTAGCTGTGAAGCGAGCATAAGGATTATTGTCTTGATGATCGGCATTCAAAACAACTGTAATAACCCTCATTCCTTTTTCGACAGTAGTACCTACAAAAGATTCTCCAGCTTTGTCTGTTGTTCCTGTCTTAAGTCCGTCAAAACCACCGCGGTAAGCAGGCAAGCCTTCTAACATGTAGTTGGTAGAAGTAATTGTCATGCCAGCAAAAGTAGAAGAAGGTTTTTTCGTGATTTCTAAGACTTGTGGGTATTTTTTGATGAGGTTGCGAGCAACGATAGCAACATCATATGCACTGAGCTTATTTTCCTCATCTTTTTTAGAGCCTGGGTAAATATTATCCCCTAGAGTCTCATTGTTAAGCCCCGTCGTATTGACAACTGTGGCATCCTGAATTCCCCATTCCAAGAGTTTTGCCCGCATCATATCGACGAAATCTTTTTCTGAGCCAGCAATTTTCTCGGCTAGGGCAATAGCGGCACTGTTAGCACTAGATACTAGTGTTGCTTCCAGTAGCTGCTCGACAGTATAATTACGAGCCTCCATAGGGACGTTACTCGCTTCGGAATTTGTCGTTAATTTGTAAGGATAATCAGAAATATCTACCGGAGTGGATAGTGTAATACTGCCGTTTTCCAAGGCTTCATAGACAAGATAAACCGTAATCAATTTTGTGATTGAAGCGATTTCAACTGGCTGAGTTGCATCTTTTTCATAAAGTATTTTACCAGAATTCGCCTCAACAGCAATTGCATGTTTAGCAGAAATATTAAAATCTTGTGCAGCAACAGTCGATGCTGAGCCAATGACGGAAAGGCTTAGGAGAGTTAAAATTATTTTTTTCATAGTAAGTTTATTCTATCATAAAGAAAAAAATATTCCCAGTTTCATGATATATGAAAGAAGCTTTTTTGAAAGTGTGGTAAAATAGATGAATGGAGGTACCTCATGTTTCGTAAGAATAAATTATTTTTTTGGACCAGTGAGATTTTACTATTAACCATCATCTTCTATTTATGGAGAGAGATGGGAGCAATTATTACACCTTTTGTAAGTGTCGCAAACACTATAATGATTCCCTTTCTTTTAGGTGGTTTTTTATATTATTTGACCAATCCTATTGTAAATTTTTTACAAAAGTATTTCAGAATTAACCGCATCATTGGAATTCTATTAACCTTGTGCGCCTTGGTCTGGGGACTAGTTATTGGGGTAGTCTATCTCTTACCAATTTTGATTAATCAGCTGACAAGTTTGATTTCAACAAGTCAGACAATTTATAGTCGTCTTCAAGATTTGATTGTAGATTTATCGACTTATCCAGCCTTTCAAAATTTAGATATTCAAACGACTATTCAACAGTTAAATTTATCCTATGTTGATATTTTACAAAATATCCTAAATAGTGTGACCAATAGTGTTGGAAGTGTCCTATCAGCTCTCTTTAGTACTGTTTTAATTATTATCATGACACCTGTGTTTTTGGTTTATTTTTTGTTAGATGGTCACAAATTTTTACCGATGCTTGAACGTACTGTTTTAAAGCGAGATAAGTTGCATATTGCAGGTCTGCTAAAAAATTTGAATACTACAATAGCTCGCTATATTAGTGGAGTCGCCATTGATGCGATTATTATTGGTTGTTTGGCCTTTATCGGATATAGTATCATTGGTTTAAAATATGCTTTGGTATTTGCCATCTTTTCAGGATTAGCCAATCTCATTCCGTATGTGGGACCAAGTATAGGTCTGATTCCGATGATTATCGCCAATGTCTTTACTGATCCCCATAGAATGTTGATTGCAGTTGTTTATATGCTGATTATTCAGCAAGTGGATGGGAACATCCTTTACCCTCGCATTGTTGGTGGTGTGATGAAGGTTCATCCAATTACGATTTTAGTATTACTTTTGTTATCAAGTAATATCTATGGTGTCATTGGTATGATTGTAGCAGTACCAACCTATTCTATCTTAAAAGAAATTTCTAAGTTCTTATCACGTTTGTATGAAAATCATAAAATAATGAAAGAACGAGAAAGAGAATTAGCTAAGTAAAAGTCAGGAAATTCCTGATTTTTCTTTTTGTTTAGTTAAGTGATAGGAGTAGAAGTGTCGTTTAGATTAGCCGATTAAGAATAATTCACAAAATGTGTGTAAAACACTTGCAATTTAGCTGAAATTTGATAAAATAGTAAGGAAAGTTAGACTGTATTGCCTACTGTCTATCTATAAAATATATTTTATTGGAGGCTTTTACTCAAATGGCAAAAGAAAAATACGATCGTAGTAAACCACACGTTAACATTGGTACTATCGGACACGTTGACCACGGTAAAACTACCCTAACTGCAGCTATCACAACTGTTTTGGCACGTCGCTTGCCTTCATCAGTTAACCAACCTAAAGACTATGCGTCTATCGATGCTGCTCCAGAAGAACGCGAACGCGGTATCACTATCAACACTGCGCACGTTGAGTACGAAACTGAAAAACGTCACTACGCTCACATCGACGCTCCAGGACACGCGGACTACGTTAAAAACATGATCACTGGTGCCGCTCAAATGGACGGAGCTATCCTTGTAGTAGCTTCAACTGACGGTCCAATGCCACAAACTCGTGAGCACATCCTTCTTTCACGTCAGGTTGGTGTTAAACACCTTATCGTCTTCATGAACAAAGTTGACTTGGTTGACGACGAAGAATTGCTTGAATTGGTTGAAATGGAAATCCGTGACCTATTGTCAGAATACGACTTCCCAGGTGACGATCTTCCAGTTATCCAAGGTTCAGCTCTTAAAGCCCTTGAAGGTGACTCTAAATACGAAGACATCGTTATGGAATTGATGAACACAGTTGATGAGTACATCCCAGAACCAGAACGTGACACTGACAAACCATTGCTTCTTCCAGTCGAAGACGTATTCTCAATCACTGGACGTGGTACAGTTGCTTCAGGACGTATCGACCGTGGTATCGTTAAAGTCAACGACGAAATCGAAATCGTTGGTATCAAAGAAGAAACTCAAAAAGCAGTTGTTACTGGTGTTGAAATGTTCCGTAAACAACTTGACGAAGGTCTTGCTGGAGATAACGTAGGTGTCCTTCTTCGTGGTGTTCAACGTGATGAAATCGAACGTGGACAAGTTATCGCTAAACCAGGTTCAATCAACCCACACACTAAATTTAAAGGTGAAGTCTACATCCTTACTAAAGAAGAAGGTGGACGTCACACTCCATTCTTCAACAACTACCGTCCACAATTCTACTTCCGTACTACTGACGTTACAGGTTCAATCGAACTTCCAGCAGGTACTGAAATGGTAATGCCTGGTGATAACGTGACAATCGACGTTGAGTTGATCCACCCAATCGCCGTAGAACAAGGTACTACATTCTCTATCCGTGAGGGTGGACGTACTGTTGGTTCAGGTATGGTTACAGAAATCGAAGCTTAATTCGATTTAGTTCCCAGAAGAACAATTATTTAAGTCAGACACTAAAAGAATCTTGCTATGCAAGGTTCTTTTTTTCTGATATTGAACTAAAATTGAAGGATTGCTTATACAAAAAAGCTCTATACACTTGGTGTGCATAGAGCAAAGGGAGCTTTATTGGATATAGAGTTCTTGATTTTTTAGGACAATTTCTCGTACACTTGCAAACTTCTTGAGTTTTTTGATTTCTTCAGGATGAGTGACGAGAGTGATAACATAACCTTCTTTTCCCATACGACCAGTACGGCCAGCACGGTGGGTGTATGTCTCGATGTCTCTAGGAACATCAAAGTTTACGACACATTCGAGGCTATCGATATCAATTCCACGTGCCAGAAGGTCAGTTGCAAGAAGCAGGGTTAGTTGCTTGTCTTTAAACTTTTCTAAGATGACTTTTCTAAATTTGACATTGACATCACTAGCGAGGGAAACAGCCAAGATATCTCGATACTGTAATTTTTCTTCTGCACTTCCAAGGTCTGATAGGCTATTAAAGAAGACCAGACCGCGGAAATCCTCAACATGAGCTAGTTTTCGTAGCATATCCACTCGGTGACGTTGGTCTACCTGCATGTAGAAGTGCTGGATGTTGTCCAATTTTTGGTCAGAGAGATCAATGGTACGTGTGTTAGGCGCAATCTTTTCTTGATCAAACTTAGTCGTCGCACTCATGTAGACGAGTTGGTGGTCACGAGGTGCGTAGTGAGTGATTTTCTCAACAAAGTGTATCTGAGAATCATCTAGCAATTGGTCAAATTCATCTAGAATGATGGTTTTCACATTCATCATCTTGATTTTTTTCAGTTTAATGAGTTCAAAGATACGGCCTGGTGTTCCAATCAGAATTTCTGGCCCTTTTTTTAGGCGTTCAATCTGGCGTTTCTGACTTGAACCTGATAAGAAGAGTTGGGCAGTCAAGCCGATAGCCTCTGCCCACGTTTTACATACATCAAAAATTTGTCCAGCAAGTTCTGTATTCGGTGCTAGAATCAAGAGTTGTTGGGCTTTTTTCTTTTGTAGTCTGAGAAGACTTGGTAGAAGGTAAGCTAGGGTCTTGCCAGTTCCTGTTGGGCTCACTCCTAGGAGGTTTTCTCCAGCAAGAAGGGGCTCAAATAGTTGAGTTTGAATGGGGGTGAATTCTTGGAAACCGAGTTGGTCACTTAGTTCTTGCCATTCAGTAGGTAGTTTGGTTTTCATTTTTCTGCCTCAAATCTAATGCCAGCAGTCTGGCGCATGATATATAGTAGCTCATGAACTGAACTTGCATCTTCCAGCCAAGTTTGGTAGAGATTCAGATCTGGTTGCTGGATCATGTGTGCAAATGCAGCGACTTCCTCAGTCATCGTATGAGGAGCCTGTTGGATAGGGAGCTGGACTTGATTTCCTTGGTGGTCGGTAAAAATGGCCGAGCGAACATGCTCAATTGTGTTGAGGGTCAAGGTTCCATCTGTCGTATAAATCTCGCAAGGAAGATTGGAAGTGATGTTTTTTCCAGCCTTGATATGAACTTGATAGTCAGGGTAGAAGAGGATCCCATCTCCATTTAGGTCAATGCTATTGTCAAGCTGTTGCCCTTGATAGGTGGCATCTAGAGCCTTGCCAAATAGACAAACAGCCGCATAAATGGGGTAAATCCCCAAGTCCATAAGAGCTCCACCAGCAAAACGGTCTGAAAAGACATTGGGAGTCTGTCCAGCCAACAAATCCGGCATTTTAGAAGAATACTTGGCATAGTTGAAATCTGCTCCTAAAATTTGTTTGTCTGCCAAAAAGTTTTTGATAGTAGTAAAAGCTTCCTCGTGGTAATTGCGAGCTGCTTCAAAGATAAAACAGTGATTTTTCTTAGCTGTTTGAACCAATTCCAGCCAGTCTTGTGGCTGAGTGACAGCTGGCTTTTCAAGAATGACATGTTTACCTGCAGACAAGGCATCTTTTGCCTGAGCAAAATGCAAGGAGTTTGGGCTGGCAATATAGACCACATCAAAGGAGCTATTGAAGAAGTCCTCTACTTGATCAAAGGGTTGGATATCCTGATAACGAGAAGCAAAGTTTGCTGCAGTTTCTAGTTTTCTAGAATAGACTGCGACCAGCTGGTATTTTCCACTGGCATGGGCTGCCTCTATAAAGTGATGGCTGATAGCGCCTGTTCCGATGATACCTAATTTAAGCATAATTACCCCCTTTTTCGATTTCAAATTCTTCCTTTATTATAACATAGATAGACGGGACTATCCAACAGAGGGTAAAAAATTTCAAATAAGCTACTAGGTCTTTTCCGAAGAAAGTGGTACAATAATGAGATGAGTAAATGAAATGGGAGGGAAAATGAGGTTATTACCTATAAGGAAAATATCACGTCAGTCTAAGAGGCTAGCGCTTTTTTTGACTTTTTGTGCAGGTTATGTAGATGCCTATACTTTTATTGTGCGAGGGAACACTCTTGTAGCTGGACAAACTGGGAATGTTGTCTTTCTTTCAGTAGAATTGATTCAAAATAATGTTTCAGATGTTAGGGACAAGGTTCTCACCTTGCTAGCTTTTATGATGGGGGTCTTTTTATTAACTGTTTATAAGGAAAAATTGAGAATTGTGAAAAAACCTATTCTATCATTGATTCCTTTAGCAATCCTATCAATAGTTATTGGTTTTGTACCGCAGACTGTAGATAATATCTATCTAGTACCGCCCTTGGCCTTCTGTATGGGACTGGTGACAACCGCTTTTGGTGAGGTTTCGGGGATTGCATATAATAATGCCTTTATGACAGGGAACATCAAACGGACCATGCTGGCTTTCGGAGATTATTTCCGAACCAAGCACACTCCTTTTTTACGTGAAGGGTTCATATTTGTTAGCCTGCTTAGTAGTTTTGTCCTTGGTGTTCTCTTTTCAGCCTATTTGACGATTTTCTATCATGAAAAGACTATCCTAGGTATTCCAATCATGATGAGTATTTTTTACTCTAGTATGCTTTTTGCTAAGTGGCGGAAAAAAGTAAAAGAAAAAGCTTCATTTTAGGTGTTATTACTTGTAAGAAAACAGGAGATATGCTATACTTGAAGGGTAGACTATGCACGATCCTGTGCAACCGCACGAACATCGTTGCTTGATTATTCAAGTTTAAGTGGTTCGTCCCACGATGCTAGGCGAGTCTTCACAAAAAATTCGGGGAAACCCATAAAAATCATAGGAGGTGCATAATGCGCACATACGCAATTATCAAAACTGGCGGAAAACAAGTTAAAGTTGAAGTTGGTCAAGCAGTTTACGTTGAAAAATTAAACGTTGAAGCTGGTCAAGAAGTTACTTTTAACGAAGTTGTTCTTGTTGGTGGTGAAAACACTGTTGTCGGAACTCCACTTGTTGCTGGAGCTACTGTAGTTGGAACTGTTGAAAAACAAGGAAAACAAAAGAAAGTTGTTACTTACAAGTACAAACCTAAAAAAGGTAGCCACCGTAAACAAGGTCACCGTCAACCATATACTAAAGTTGTCGTCAACGCAATCAACGCTTAATTTTAAGGAGAACGCATGATACAAGCAGTCTTTGAGAGAGCCGAAGATGGCGAGCTGAGGAGTGCGGAGATTACTGGACACGCCGAGAGTGGCGAATACGGCTTAGATGTCGTGTGTGCATCGGTTTCTACGCTTGCCATTAACTTTATCAATTCCATTGAGAAATTTGCAGGCTATGAACCAATCTTAGAATTAAACGAAGATGAAGGTGGCTATCTGATGGTTGAAATTCCAAAAGATCTTCCTTCTCACCAGAGAGAAATGACACAATTATTCTTTGAATCATTTTTCTTAGGTATGGCAAACTTATCGGAGAACTCTTCTGAGTTCGTCCAAACCAGAGTTATCACAGAAAACTAACACGGAGGAAAACATTATGTTAAAAATGACTCTTAACAACTTGCAACTCTTCGCCCACAAAAAAGGTGGAGGTTCTACATCAAACGGACGTGATTCACAAGCAAAACGTCTTGGAGCTAAAGCAGCTGATGGACAAACTGTAACAGGTGGATCTATCCTTTATCGTCAACGTGGTACACACATCTATCCAGGTGTGAACGTTGGACGTGGTGGTGACGATACTTTGTTCGCTAAAGTTGAGGGCGTAGTACGATTTGAGCGTAAAGGACGTGATAAAAAACAAGTTTCTGTTTACCCAATCGCTAAATAAAAAGGTCCAGTGAACCTTTTTATCCCGAGCCTTGAAATGAAAAGGCGAGGAAGCTAGAAGTAGTATTAAATAAGGCTTTTTAAGTTTTCGGAGATTTAATATGATTTAAAATAAATGTTTATAAATTACAAGATTTTAGAGATATTTTGCAAATAGTTAACAATTGTAGGAAATATTTCTAATTTTTTTTGTATTTAAGCTATAATATAAGGGTCGTCTATTAATAAAATATTATTAAATACGGCATTTTATTATGAAAAATGTAATAAAAAATATAAACAAATTATAAGGTGAGAATAATGAATCAAGAATCAAAAGGATTTTTTCAATTTAGACAAAGGTTTAGTATAAGAAAGTTCAAAGTAGGAGTAGCAAGTGTGGCAATTTCTACAATGGCCATTGCTAGTACTCTAGTAATGGGGAAAATACCGACAGTACATGCAGATGGAGTAGTAGAACCTGTAACAAGTTCAACAGTAGAACCTGTAACAAGTTCAACAGTAGAACCTGTAACAAGTTCAACAGTAGAACCTGTAACAAGATCAGCAGTAGAACCTGTAACAAGTTCAACAGTAGAACCTGTAACAAGTTCAACAGTAGAACCTGTAACAAGATCAGCAGTAGAACCTGTAACAAGTTCAACAGTAGAACCTGTAACTAGTACTGAAAATGGAGTTAGTTTACAAGGACATTTAGTAGGTAACCAAACAGAATATAATGTAGGAGAACAAATCATCTCAACATTTAGATTAGATGTGTCTGCACCTTCAAAATTAGAAGAAGGTTCTTATATTTTAGTGAATCTACCTGAGAATGAACCTATTACTGATGTACAATTTGGTACAGCTTTAAGAGTGGAAAAAGTAACGGATAGACAGTATAAGATTTATACTGGAGAAGTTCCAAGTGGTTCTTATGGTAAATTTAATATTAGTTACAAGTTTGATAAATATAGAACTGGTCGTAATTCACAAACCTCTATCACTTCTCAAGTGATGGATAAAAATGGAAATCCAATTTCTCCTGCAATGAATACTAAGTCAGTGGTAGCAAATACAAATAAGAGCGGATATGCTAGTATTAATGTGGACAGTGAAAGTGGTGCAAGAGATTTAGCTTTATTTAATACAAATGCACCTGGCGATTCTATTGATGAAACAAAGAACAAAGAATTAGTTTTAAAATTAACGACATTAAATAAAGAAGTTGCTGCTGTTAATAAAATACAGCATGCTATTACTTTACCGACAGGAGCTGTAGTGTCTGAAAAATCAATTAATGCAGGATGGACACAGGAAGGTAATATTGCTCGTTACACAAGAACAATAACAGATGCAAAACCTGTATTCGATCAAGGAAATAATACTAGTGATGATACACTTAGCATCAATATGCGTCAGGCAGGTACATTAGAAGAGTTTTTAAAAGGAAAAAAATTTACCTTTACAGATAACGTAACTTATACAGATAAATCAGGAGAAACAAATATAAGTCAAGGATCTACTTCGTTAGTTGTGAAGGCTGTGAATCCTTATAAAAATAATGGAGGGGGAGCAACACCAGATGGACCAGGACAACAACCCCCATTAGTGATTAACAACTATACTAATGAACAAAATCATGAAAATAGGGTAAATATTGCAATTCCTGGAATTAATACAGAAACCGATGATAAAAGAATTATTACTTTCTGGAGAAGTGTAGATACTCCTACAAAACTTAAGGAAGTTGAATTAACTATTGATAGTGATTTTGATCAAAAGAGATCTATTGAATTTTATGGTACTTGGAACAAGAATGGGACTTATGCACCTTGGTATGCACCAGATAATCTAGGAACTAGTAATACGTTTGAAGTATATACAGTAAATGGTACAACAGAAACAAAACTTGGGGAAATCGCCTTTAAGAAAAATGGTGGAACATCTATAGATCTACCAGAAGGAACAACTAAAGTTTTATTAAGACCAAAAGGGGAAATGACATTTACAAATGATACGTTAAGTCAAGCGGGTATTTATTTACATCAAAACTTAAAAGGCTTAGAAAAAGCTAAACAAATGGTTTCAGAAGGGAAAGAAGCTAAGAGTATTGTTACTGCAAAAATTTCAACTCAAGACACAGATGTGGTCAATACAAGTACTTCTAAAACGATTTTAGCAGATGCTAGAACAGCTTTAAAACTGACATCGAGAACTGGGAAGGTAGAAACGGTTCTAGCAGGAAATAAAACACAATCATTAAGTTCTGGAATAGAAGCTTATGATTACTCACCTTCAGGTTTAGGGAATCGTGTATATGGTACAGATACTTCACATGGTGCTAATACAGATAAGAAATTAACTTATCTTGGTGCGAAAAATGCTAAAATTATTGTAGAATTACCAGATGGATTTAGCTACGCAGGTAATAGTCCACTTATAACTAAAGATGATAATTATCAAAATACTGGTAAACGTGTATTGATTATTGATCCAAAGGATTCAAACACTCGTGAGAATGTAACTCCAGATTTAGAGTTTAATGTAGCGCAGTGGGTTCAAACAGGTAGTTATCGCTTGAAATATACATTAGTTTGGGATGAAAATAGAATCCTACATGGATTAAATCCTAATAATGAGTTTGATGGAGATAAGTCAATTATCAATACATCAACTTTTACTTACGAAATTCCTGTAAGTAATTCATCAGCGACACGATTACACGTAGATGTGACGGATAAAAATGATCAACGTGAAGGTTATACTACATCGCTGAAAAATCTAGCTCCAAAAACAGATGTAACTTATCGCTTTACATTATCAAATACAGATAATTCAAAATTATCAAATAATGAAGTACTTGTGACATTACCTAAAAAAGGGGACAAGAATATTGTTGATACAAGTATAAATCGTAATTCTGCATTTGATGTGGAAGCTACAGGAGAAGCGATAGCCCCCGCAGGATGGACTGCATACTACTTAACTTCTCCAATTAATGGAAATGTGAATGAAGTTTCAGCAGCAGCTACTTTAACAGCAGATCAAGTGACAGATTGGAGCAAGGTTACAGCAGTTAAGTTTGTCTCTAATCCAGGAACTACATTAAACCCAGGATTGTCAAATGAATTTTTGGTACCAGCAAGAATTTCTAAAGATGCAAAAGATACACAGGTAGCTTATATTTCAGCAGCAGCAAAAACAAATGATGAAAAAATATATAATGAGGCGAATACAGCTTCTGTTACTATTAAAACAGAGAACATAAAAACTGGATCTGTTAAAGTTGCATATGAAGATATGCAAGGGAATACGATTAAACCAACGATAACAGCTATTGAAAAAAGAGCTTATACAAAAGATTATAATGTAGATACAGAAGAATATCGTCCTGATGAATTTACATATAATGAAAAAGCGTATAGATATGTGAAAGTCAAAGAAACATCTGCTCCGGTTGAAGGTGTTGTTAACAGTGAAGAAATTACAGTAACTTATGTTTATGATACTTTGTTGGATACAAAAACAGTAGCAACAAAACAAACGGTAACGTACGAAGGAGCAGGAGAAAACACACCAGCGCCTAACGTACAAACAAATTACACATTCACTGGAAAAACAAATAAAGTTACAAACGAAACAACATGGAATGAAAAAACACATACTTATGGAGTCGTAACAACACCAAAAGTAGAAGGATACTATGCGGATAAAGCACAAGCAGGCGGAAAAGAGGTAACACCAACAAATCCAGAAGCAAGTGATAAAGTAGTATATAAACCATTAGGAAAAGTAATCTTAGTGGACGAAGGTGGAAATGAAATTCCAAACACACCAAAACCTACTTATAAAAACAATCCAAATGATCCAACTGTTGGAGGAGAAACACCAATTCCAGAAATTCCAGACGGATATGAAATCAAACCAAAACAAGACGTACCAGGATTCAACCCAGAAGGAAAAGTAGTCACTCCACAAAAACCAGGAGAAGACACAAGAATCGTGTTAGTAGCGAAGCAAGGAGATATCACAAAAGCAACAAAACAAACGGTAACGTACGAAGGAGCAGGAGAAAACACACCAGCCCCTAACGTACAAACAGATTACACATTCACTGGAAAAACAAACAAACTTACAAATGTAACAACATGGAATGAAGAGACACATACTTATGGAGTCGTAACAACACCAAAAGTAGAAGGATACTATGCGGATAAAGCACAAGCAGGCGGAAAAGAGGTAACACCAACAAATCCAGAAGCAAGTGATAAAGTAGTATATAAACCATTAGGAAAAGTAATCTTAGTGGACGAAGGTGGAAATGAAATTCCAAACACACCAAAACCTACTTATAAAAACAATCCAAATGATCCAACTGTTGGAGGAGAAACACCAATTCCAGAAATTCCAGACGGATATGAAATCAAACCAAAACAAGACGTACCAGGATTCAACCCAGAAGGAAAAGTAGTCACTCCACAAAAACCAGGAGAAGACACAAGAATCGTACTAGTGAAAGCAAATCAAAAAGCAACAGTTAAGTATGTTGTTGACGGAACAAATACTGTTCTTCACAAAGATGAGCTAGTAGGTAAATCTGGAGAACCAATCCAATACACAACAGAACCTAAACTCGCAGAATTGAAAAAACTTGGATATGAATTAGTTACTGACGGATTTGTAACAGCGACAGATAAGAATTTCGATAATGATTCAAGAGTTGATCAAGATTTCTTGGTAACCGTAGCTAAGACAGTTCCAGTAACACCAACAACTCCACAAAACCCTAACGAAGATCCTAAGAACCCTAACCCAGGAGACCCAATTGATCCTAAGAATCCAACTGGACCAAAATGGACGAAAGATGCTCTTGATAAACTAAACGACATCAAGTCAGTAACTCGTACAATTACTTACGTTAAAGACGGTACAACTGAAGAAGTATCTACAACTGAAGCTCCAAAAGTAACGAATAAAGTAAGCTTCACACGTACAGTAGTTGTAAATCCAAAAGACGGTTCAGTAGTAGGTTACGATACAACAGGTGACGGTATTGCAGATGTACCAGCAACAGACACTACAAGCGGATGGACAGCTGCAGGTACAGCTAAATTTGCAGAAGTTAAATCACCAGTTGTTAAAGGATATGTTGTAAAACCTAACCAAGATACACAAGGTGACTTAGTAGAAGCTGATGGATCTAAAGTAAAAGCATCTACAACAGACTTAACTGTAGATTCAGTTAACCAAGATCTAAAAGTTAGATACGTACCAGTTGGAACATGGACACCGAAAGTACCGGAAGGTGAAACACCAATCAATCCAATTCCATATCCAAACGATCCAAAAGATCCAGGTAAAGTTGTAGATCCAAATGATCCAACAAATCCAAATGATCCAAACAAACCAAGTGTTCCAGTGATTCCACATATCCCAGGAACAACTCCAAAAGATCCAAATGGAAACCCACTGAAACCAGTAGATCCGAAAGATCCATCTAAAGGATATGTACCACCAACACCTAAGACACCAACGGAAAATACTCGAATTGATTATGTAAAAGATGATCAAAAAGCAGTAACGAAATTCGTAGATCTAAGTGGAAACCCAATTCCAGGTGTTAACAACATTGAAGAAACTGGTAAATCAGGTGAGCCATTAACGAAAGCAACAGAAGTAACTACAGAAATTGTTAAGTTAGTTGCTAAAGGATATGATCTAGTAAGCAACAACTACGGTAAAGATAACAACGGAAACTTTGATAAAGATTCTGGAAAAGATCAAGAATACACTGTAGTGTTAACACCACACGTTGAGCCAATTAAACCATTTGACCCAACTAATCCGAACGATCCAAACACACCAAAACCAGGTCAGCCAATTGATCCTAAGAATCCAGATGGACCAAAATGGACGAAAGAATTAATCGACAAGCTAACTACGACTAAACATGTTACTCGTACAATCACTTACGTTGACGATAAAGGAAACAAAGTTGAGTACACAGACAAAGCTGGAAATAAATCTACAGCTGATGTAACTGACAAAGTAACATTTACTCGTGAAGCTAAGATTAATCTTGTAACAGGTTCTATCGAATATGCTAGCTGGACTCCAGTGAACAACGATACTACATTTGATAAAGTAACATCGCCAGTAGTTCCAGGTTATGTTCTGAAAGATGCATCTCAAAAAGAAGTAGCAGCTACAGAAAACTTAACTGAAAACTCTAAAGATGAAAACATCAAAGTGGTTTACGTGCCAGTTGGAAAACTTGTACCGAAAGTACCAGAAGGTGTAACACCACCAACTCCAACGCCTTACGATAACGATCCTCAAGATCCAGGTAAAGTTGTACCACCAAGTCCAACTAAACCACAAGATCCACAAGATCCAAATAGTCCGAAAGTACCAGTGATTCCTCATATCCCAGGAACAACACCACAAGTGCCGAAAGATCCAACTAAACCAGTAGATCCAAACACTAACCCACTTGTACCGTTGAAACCAATCGATCCAAAAGATCCATCTAAAGGATATGAAGTACCGGACGTACCGGCAGATCCAACGAAAGATACGCCAATTTATTACGTACCGGAAGATCCAAGACCTTACCCAGGTCCAAATCCTACTCCGGTTCCAAACCCAGCTCCAGCTCCAGCGCCACAGCCAGAACCAAAACCAGAGCCTAAGCCGGAACCAAAACCGGAACCTAAGCCAGATCTAAATCCAACTCCAGAACCAGAGAAACCAGAAGTTCCAGAAACTCCTGTTAAACCAGCTCCTGTAGTCGAAGAAACAGTTAAGACGGCTTCTCAATTGCCAAACACTGGTGGACAATCTACAATTGCAATGACTGCACTTGGCGCTACAATTGGTTTGATTGGACTTGGTCTAGTTGGACTTGGTTTAGTTGCAAAACGTAAAAAAAGAAGATAAAGCTTAATATTTCTAGTTTTCTAGAATGATTCAAGATTTGTCTTAGAATATCTAAATCAAAGATATTCTAAAAGATGTCATACATTTATTAATAAGTGTATGTAATCGCAAGAGGAGCCCGAGACAAAATAGTTCTCCTCAGCCACAAAAAAGCTAGAGATTTCCAATAGCGGAACTCTAGCTTTTTAAGGCCCTTTTCTACCATTTGTCAAGTCTATCAATGCCTTTAATTAATAAGGCTCTTTGTCAACTGTAGTGGGTTGAAAAAAGCTAACATCTGGAGAGGACGATCGTCGTTCTCTCCATTTTTATATTCAGAGCGATAAAAATTCGTTTCTTAAAGTTTTCAAAGTTCCGAAAACCA
>NZ_JASHHD010000010.1:0-68837 GCF_047459985.1 Streptococcus mitis | reverse complement strand
TTATGTTTTGTCATAGTAGACCTCATTTCTAACTCAAACGTCTCATACTTAATTCCACCATAAAAATCCGTTTTAGACTAACTTCCACTTTGGTCAGACAAGTGGAAGTTACTTTGAGAAGTTACCTTTTAGAAAAAAGTGTACTTTTTTTTATAAAAGCCTTTACAAAAAATTTTAAAGTGGTATAATGAATACATAGCTAAGTGCAAACGTTTTCGTAAAACGTTTGCCTAAATAAAAATAAAGGAGATTTGAATGATGAAAGATACATTCAAAAATGTCTTGTCTTTCGAGTTTTGGCAAAAATTCGGTAAGGCTTTGATGGTGGTTATCGCTGTTATGCCGGCTGCTGGTTTGATGATCTCAATCGGTAAGTCACTTGTGATGATTAACCCAACTTTTGCACCACTTGTAATCACAGGTGGAATTCTTGAGCAAATTGGTTGGGGGGTTATCGGTAACCTTCACATTTTGTTTGCCCTAGCCATTGGAGGAAGCTGGGCCAAAGAACGTGCTGGTGGTGCCTTCGCTGCTGGTCTTGCCTTCATCTTGATTAACCGTATCACTGGTACAATCTTTGGTGTATCAGGAGATATGTTGAAAAATCCAGAAGCTATGGTAACAACTCTATTTGGTGGATCAATCAAAGTTGCTGATTACTTCATTAGTGTTATGGAAGCTCCTGCCTTGAACATGGGTGTGTTCGTAGGGATTATCTCAGGTTTTGTAGGGGCAACTGCTTACAATAAATACTACAATTTCCGTAAACTTCCCGATGCACTTTCATTCTTCAACGGGAAACGTTTCGTACCATTTGTAGTTATTCTTCGTTCAGCAATCGCTGCAATTTTACTTGCTGCCTTCTGGCCAGTAGTGCAAACAGGTATCAATAGCTTTGGTATTTGGATTGCCAACTCACAAGAAACTGCTCCAATCCTTGCGCCATTCTTGTATGGTACATTGGAACGCTTGCTCTTGCCATTTGGTCTTCACCACATGTTGACAATCCCAATGAACTATACTGCTCTTGGTGGTACTTATGAGATTTTGACAGGTGCAGCTAAAGGTACTCAAGTTTTCGGTCAAGACCCACTATGGCTTGCATGGGTAACAGACCTTGTTAACCTTAAAGGTACTGATGCTACTCAATACCAACACTTGTTAGATACTGTTCACCCAGCTCGTTTCAAAGTTGGACAAATGATCGGTTCATTCGGTATTTTGATGGGTGTGATTGTTGCTATCTACCGTAATGTTGATGCTGACAAGAAACACAAATACAAAGGTATGATGATTGCGACAGCTCTTGCAACCTTCTTGACTGGTGTTACTGAGCCAATCGAATACATGTTCATGTTTGTTGCAACACCTATGTATCTTGTTTACTCACTTGTTCAAGGTGCTGCCTTCGCTATGGCTGACGTAGTAAACCTACGTGTCCACTCATTCGGTTCAATTGAATTCTTGACTCGTACACCACTAGCAATTAATGCTGGTATTGGTATGGATATCGTTAACTTTATCTGGGTAACTGTTCTCTTTGCTGTAATCATGTACTTTATCGCAAACTTCATGATTCAAAAATTCAACTATGCAACTCCAGGACGTAACGGAAACTATGAAACTGCTGAAGGAGCTTCAGAAGGAGCTAGCAGTGAAGTGAAAGTTGCAGCAGGTTCTCAAGCTGTAAACATTATCAACCTTCTTGGTGGACGTGCAAACATCGTTGATGTTGATGCATGTATGACTCGTCTTCGTGTAACTGTTAAAGATGCAGATAAAGTAGGAAATGCAGAGCAATGGAAAGCAGAAGGAGCTATGGGTCTTGTCATGAAAGGACAAGGAGTTCAAGCTATATATGGTCCAAAAGCAGACGTATTGAAATCTGATATCCAAGATATCCTTGATTCAGGTGAAATCATTCCAGAAACTCTTCCAAGTCAAATGACAGAAGCGCAACAAAACACTGTTCAATTCAAAGGTCTTACTGAGGAAGTTTACTCAGTAGCTGATGGTCAAGTTGTTGCTTTGGAACAAGTAAAAGATCCAGTATTTGCTCAAAAAATGATGGGTGATGGATTTGCTGTAGAACCTGCAAATGGAAATATTGTATCTCCAGTTTCAGGTACTGTATCAAGTATCTTCCCTACAAAACATGCTCTTGGTCTGGTGACTGAAGCAGGTCTTGAAGTACTGGTTCACATTGGTTTGGATACAGTAAGTCTTGAAGGAAAACCATTTACAGTTCATGTAGCTGAAGGACAAAAAGTTACAGCAGGTGATCTTCTTGTCACAGCTGACTTGGATGCTATCCGTGCAGCAGGTCGTGAAACTTCAACAGTGGTTGTCTTCACAAATGCTGAAGCTATTAAATCAGTTAAATTAGAACAAACTGGTTCTCTTGCAGCTAAAACAGCAGTTGCAAAAGTAGAATTGTAATATAGTTGAGGTTGGAAGCTGTTTTCCAACCTCTTGTTTTAGGAGGAAAGCATGAAATTTTTAACACTCAATACTCATAGCTGGATGGAAAAAGAAGCTGAGGAAAAATTCCAGCTCTTGCTTGAAGATATCCTTGATAAAGACTATGATTTGATTTGTTTCCAAGAAATCAATCAGGAAATTACTTCTCCTGAGGTGGAGGTTAATGATCTATATCAAGCTTTACCTGCAGCAGAGCCAATTCACCAAGACCACTATGTTAGACTTTTGGTTGAAAAATTGTCTGAGAAGGGAAGAAGCTACTATTGGACTTGGGCCTACAACCATATCGGTTATGATCGCTACCATGAAGGTGTAGCAATCTTATCTAAAACACCTATTAAAGCCAGGGAAATTTTGGTTTCAGATGTGGATGATCCAACAGATTATCATACTCGTCGTGTTGCCTTAGCTGAAACTGTAGTGGATGGTAAGGAACTTGCGGTTGCCAGTGTTCACCTTTCTTGGTGGGATAAAGGTTTCCAAGAAGAATGGGCACGATTTGAGGCTGTATTGAAGGAATTGAACAAGCCACTTTTACTAGCTGGAGATTTCAACAATCCAGCTGGTCAAGAGGGTTATCAGGCTATTTTAGCTAGTCCATTAGGCCTACAAGACGCCTTTGAAGTTGCTCAAGAGAAAAGTGGTAGCTATACTGTTCCACCAGAAATTGATGGTTGGAAAGGGAACACTGAACCCCTTCGAATCGACTATGTTTTTACTACCAAAGAGTTAGAGGTGGAAAATTTACATGTCGTATTTGATGGTAACAAGAGTCCGCAAGTCAGTGATCACTATGGCTTGAATGCTATTTTAAACTGGAAATAATGACTGAAAAGAGGTTGGAATTATGAAGTTCCAGCCTTTTTCTGACTAGAGAAGCTACTGGAAATATACTAATACTCAATAAAAATCAAAGAGCAAACTAGGAAGCTAGCCGCAGGTTGCTCAAAGCACTGCTTTGAGGTTGCAGATGGAAGCTGACGTGGTTTGAAGAGATTTTCGAAGAGTATAAATAAGTGAGGGTACTGAAATAGAACAAAATATGGTATAATTGATAAGATAGATAGAATCGAGGATATTATGTCATTTACGAAATTTCAATTTAAAAACTATATTAGAGAAGCCTTGGAGGAGTTAAAATTTACAACTCCAACAGAGGTGCAAGACAAGTTGATTCCTATTGTTTTAGCAGGTCGTGACCTAGTCGGTGAATCAAAAACAGGTTCAGGTAAGACTCATACTTTCTTGTTGCCGATTTTCCAGCAATTAGATGAAGCTAGTGATAGTGTACAGGCAGTGATTACGGCACCGAGCCGTGAATTGGCTACTCAGATTTACCAAGCAGCTCGTCAGATTGCCGCTCATTCAGATGTAGAAGTACGTGTCGTTAACTATGTTGGTGGAACAGACAAGGCCCGTCAGATTGACAAATTAGCAAGTAATCAACCACACATTGTCATTGGGACGCCAGGTCGTATTTATGATTTGGTAAAATCTGGAGACCTAGCTATTCATAAAGCTAAGACTTTTGTGGTCGATGAGGCAGACATGACCTTGGATATGGGATTTTTAGAAACTGTTGATAAGATTGCAGGAAGTCTTCCAAAAGACTTGCAATTCATGGTCTTCTCAGCAACCATCCCACAAAAGTTGCAACCATTCTTGAAAAAATACTTGTCAAATCCTGTCATGGAGAAAATCAAGACCAAAACAGTTATCTCTGACACCATTGATAACTGGTTGATTTCTACCAAGGGACGTGATAAGAATGCTCAAATTTACCAGTTGACTCAGTTGATGCAGCCTTATTTGGCAATGATTTTTGTGAACACTAAAACACGCGCTGATGAATTACATTCATACCTGACCGCTCAAGGTTTGAAGGTGGCAAAGATTCATGGAGATATTGCCCCTCGCGAACGCAAGCGTATCATGAATCAGGTGAAAAATCTGGATTTTGAGTATATTGTAGCAACAGATTTGGCAGCGCGTGGAATTGATATTGAAGGTGTTAGTCATGTCATCAATGATGCCATTCCGCAAGATTTATCTTTCTTTGTTCACCGAGTTGGTCGTACTGGACGAAATGGTCTAGCTGGTACAGCTATTACCCTTTACCAGCCAAGTGATGACTCGGATATCCGTGAGTTGGAGAAATTGGGAATCAAGTTTACTCCTAAGATGGTCAAAGACGGGGAATTTCAAGATACTTATGACCGTGATCGTCGTGCCAATCGTGAGAAGAAGCAAGATAAGCTTGATATTGAAATGATTGGTCTGGTCAAAAAGAAAAAGAAAAAAGTTAAACCGGGCTATAAGAAAAAAATCCAGTGGGCGGTTGATGAAAAACGCCGTAAAACCAAGCGTGCAGAAAGTCGTGCTCGCGGTCGTGCAGAGCGTAAAGCAAAACGCCAAACATTTTAATAGTAATTGTTGGAGTACTGAGCTCCAACTTTTTTTATTTATGAGAACGAACTATCTATACAGAAACACTACATTATAGACTGCAAATTGCACCTAAAAATGGTATAATGGTAGAGTTATATAGTCCCGATAAGATGGTAGAAATTTCTATTTTTTCTTTCGAGTCGCAACTCGCAAAGAATGACGGTTCCAAAGTCGTTCGTCATTCTACGGTTGCCGCTATAGGCGGTCACCCTATGCACCTTACTAGCTTCATAAATGTTTTTATTTCTTACGCGTTGTAACTCTTAGACTATAGAAATACCTATCAGTACTTTGTAACTCTATAACACTATTTTTAAGGGGGGGACATTTTTATGTCAGAACGTAAATTATTCACGTCTGAATCTGTATCTGAGGGGCATCCAGATAAGATTGCAGACCAAATTTCAGATGCGATTTTGGATGCTATTTTAGCCAAGGATCCAGAGGCGCACGTTGCTGCTGAGACAGCTGTATACACTGGTTCCGTCCATGTTTTTGGTGAAATATCTACAAATGCCTATGTGGATATTAACCGTGTGGTTCGTGATACCATTGCAGAAATTGGCTACACCAATACAGAATATGGTTTTTCTGCTGAGACAGTGGGAGTCCATCCGTCACTTGTTGAGCAGTCACCAGATATTGCCCAAGGTGTTAACGAAGCCTTGGAGGTTCGTGGGAATGCAGATCAAGATCCGCTTGACTTGATTGGTGCTGGTGACCAAGGGCTCATGTTTGGATTTGCAGTGGATGAAACAGAAGAGCTCATGCCTTTGCCAATTTCACTCAGTCATAAATTGGTTCGTCGTCTGGCAGAACTTCGTAAGTCTGGGGAAATTAGCTATCTTCGCCCAGATGCTAAATCACAAGTTACGGTTGAGTATGATGAAAATGACCGTCCAGTACGTGTGGACACAGTTGTTATTTCAACTCAGCATGATCCAGAAGTCAGTAACGAACAAATTCACAATGATGTCATTAACAAGGTTATCAAAGAGGTTATTCCAGCTTCTTACTTGGATGAGCAAACAAAATTCTTCATCAATCCTACTGGTCGTTTTGTAATCGGTGGACCTCAAGGGGACTCAGGTTTGACTGGTCGTAAGATTATCGTGGATACTTATGGTGGCTACTCCCGTCACGGTGGTGGTGCTTTCTCTGGTAAAGATGCGACTAAAGTGGACCGTTCAGCCTCTTATGCGGCTCGCTATATTGCAAAGAATATTGTTGCAGCAGGCCTTGCTAAGAAAGCAGAAGTGCAATTGGCCTATGCTATCGGTGTTGCTCAACCCGTCTCTGTTCGTATCGATACCTTTGGTACAGGAACAGTAGCTGAAAGCAAGCTTGAAAAAGCAGCTCGTCAAATCTTTGATCTTCGCCCTGCAGGGATAATCCAAATGCTGGACCTCAAGCGTCCAATTTACCGTCAAACAGCGGCTTATGGACACATGGGACGTACGGATATTGATCTTCCATGGGAACGTTTGGATAAGGTAGATGCTTTGAAAGAAGCAGTAAAATAAGATTTTAAGAGGGAGTTCCTCTCTTTTTAATATACTATTTCCTCTAAAATAATTGAAATTATAGCCTGAATTTGATATGATATCTCTATGGATAAAAGTAGAGCAAAACGTGTTGAGCACGATAAAAAGAGAATTGGTTTGATAGCCCTGGTAGCTATCTTTTCAGTAAGTATATGTGTCCTTGGTTCAATTATTGGATACAAAATATATACAAAGCAAAATTTTGAACAAAGGATTGAATCGCTCAAAAAAGAGAAAGATGATCAATTGAGTGAGGGGAATCAGAAGGATCATTTTCGTAAGGGACAAGCAGAAGTAATTACCTATTATCCTCTCCAAGGGGAGCAAGTGATTTCATCCGTAAAGGAAATCATGACACAGGATATTAAGGAAAATCTGGAAGACAAGGAAAATCTGGTTTTTTATTATACAGAGAAACAGGATTCGACTTTAAAAGGGATTGTCAACCGAAGTGTGATGAAACAAGTTTATGATTTAACATCGTCAAAAGTTGAAGAGACTGAAAAAACTAGTCTTGCAAAAGTCCATTTGACAGAAGATGGCAAACCTTTTACACTTGATCAATTGTTTTCAGATGCTAGTAAAGCCAAAGAGCAGCTGATAAAAGAACTGACCTCTTTCTTACAGGATAAGAAATTGGAGCAAGAAAAGGTCGATCAGCTTGTTAAAGGTTTCTCTGACCAAGACTTATCTTTATGGGATTTTGATTATAAGGATAGTCAAATAATCCTATATCCTAGTCAGGCAGTTGAGAATCTAGATGAGATAGCCTTGCCAGTATCTAGTTTCTTTGAGGTTATTCAGTCCTCATATCTGCTGGATAAGGATACGGAACTTTATAAGGCTTATTATGAAAAGAAAAATCGTAAAGTAGTAGCCTTGACTTTTGATGATGGACCTAATCCTACAACGACAAATCAAGCATTAGATACTCTTTCTAAGTATGGAATTAAGGCTACTTTCTTTGTACTAGGTAAGAATGTTTCTGGAAATGAAGAGATTTTGAAACGCATGAAAGCAGATGGTCATGTCATTGGAAACCATAGTTGGAGCCATCCAGTGCTTTCAAAACTTTCGCTTGATGAAGCTAAGAAACAGATTACTGATACTGAGGATGCGTTGACTAAGGTGCTGGGCGCTAGTTCTAAACTTATGCGTCCGCCTTATGGAGCCATTACAGACGACATTCGCAATAGCCTCGATTTGAGCTTTATTTTGTGGGATGTGGATAGTCTTGACTGGAAGAGTCATAATGAAGCATCTATTCTGACAGAGATTCAGCGTGAAGTGCAGAATGGTTCTATTATTCTCATGCATGATATTCATGCTGAGAGTGTCAATGCTTTACCGAAGGTTATTGACTATTTGAAAGGGCAAGGTTATGACTTTGTGACAATTCCAGATTTGTTAGACTCTCGTCTTAAAGCTCATCAGCTCTATTACGGCCGCAATCAATAATACACAAAATCTAAAGAGAAAAGTTTTCCTTGAAAATTTGGCTCTTTGGATTTTCTTCTCATAGAAAGGAAAAATAATGAAATCTTATACTTTAAACAATGGTGTTACAATTCCAGTACTGGGATTTGGAACCTGGAAAGCTGAAAATGGAGAGATTGCCTATCAAGCTGTACTAGAGGCTTTAAAGGCAGGCTATCGCCATATCGATACGGCAGCGATTTATAAAAATGAAGAAAGCGTTGGTCGTGCTATTCAAGATAGTGGCATTCCGAGGGAGGAAATCTTTGTAACCAGTAAACTTTGGAATACAAATCATAACTATGAGCAAGCTCGTCAGGCTTTTGAAGAGTCTTTAGAGAAGCTGGGCTTGGATTATTTGGATCTGTATTTGATTCATTGGCCGAACCCAAAACCTTTAAGAGAAAATGAGGCATGGAAAACTCGCAATGCTGAGATTTGGAGAGCGATGGAGGATCTTTATCTAGAAGGTAAAATCCGTGCTATCGGAGTTAGTAATTTCCTTCCCCATCATTTGGTGCCTTGCTTGAAACAGCAAGAATCGTTCCTGCGGTTAATCAAGTTCGTTTGGCACCAGGTGTGTATCAAGAGGAAGTAGTAGATTACTGTCGAGAAAAAGGAATTTTATTGGAAGCTTGGGGGCCTTTTGGTCAGGGAGAACTGTTTGATAGCAAGCAAGTGCAAGAAATTGCGGCAAATCACGGAAAGTCTGTTGCTCAAATAGCCTTGGCCTGGAGCTTGGCAGAAGGATTTTTACCACTCCCAAAATCTGTCACAGCATCGCGTATTCAAGCTAATCTTGATTGCTTTGGAATTGAACTGAGTCATGAGGAAAGAGAAACCTTAAAAACGATTGCTGTTCAGTCGGGTGCTCCACGAGTTGATGATATGGATTTCTAGAAAATCATAAAAAGAATTGTACATTCTTCTAATTTTTGATATAATAGTCTGCAGGAAAGAAAGTCTTATGGCGTTCTTCAAGCGAGCTTGGGATAGTGGGAGCCAAGTAGGACAAAATAAAGAACTGGCGCTTTCTGTAGTATTTAAAAAAGCAATGAAGTAATAAATTAGGGTGGAACCGCGTTTCTGACGCCCCTAGTCGCAAGGCTTGGGTGTTGAAATTCGGTTCTTTTTGATTTTGAACCTGAGTCTTCTTTCAAGAAAATCAGTCCTGGATTTTCTATACAGTCTCACTGCTTCATGTGTTTAAGCTAGACGCAGTACTAACTCGTCTTGCCTCGTATAATCGACTAGGCAGACTCGTATCGCAAGAAATCATTTTTTATTAAGGAGTATTCAATGTCTAAGAAATTAACATTTCAAGAAATTATTTTGACTTTGCAACAATTTTGGAATGACCAAGGTTGTATGCTAATGCAGGCTTATGACAATGAAAAAGGTGCGGGAACCATGAGTCCTTATACTTTTCTTCGTGCCATCGGACCTGAGCCATGGAATGCGGCTTATGTAGAGCCATCACGTCGTCCTGCTGACGGTCGTTACGGGGAAAACCCTAACCGTCTTTACCAACACCATCAATTCCAAGTGGTCATGAAGCCTTCTCCATCAAATATCCAAGAACTTTACCTTGAATCTTTAGAGAAATTGGGAATCAATCCTTTGGAACACGATATCCGTTTCGTTGAGGACAACTGGGAAAACCCATCAACTGGTTCAGCTGGTCTTGGTTGGGAAGTTTGGCTTGATGGGATGGAAATCACTCAGTTCACTTACTTCCAACAAGTGGGTGGATTGGCAACTGGCCCTGTGACCGCGGAAGTTACCTATGGTTTGGAGCGCTTGGCTTCTTATATTCAGGAAGTGGATTCTGTCTATGATATCGAATGGGCTGATGGTGTAAAATACGGAGAAATCTTCATCCAGCCTGAGTACGAGCACTCAAAATATTCATTTGAAATTTCGGACCAAGAAATGTTGCTTGAAAACTTTGATAAGTTTGAAAAAGAGGCTGGTCATGCCTTGGAAGAAGGCTTGGTACACCCTGCCTATGACTATGTTCTTAAATGTTCACACACCTTTAACCTGCTTGATGCGCGTGGTGCCGTATCTGTAACAGAGCGTGCAGGCTATATCGCTCGTATCCGTAACTTGGCCCGTGTCGTAGCCAAAACCTTTGTCGCAGAACGTAAACGCCTAGGCTACCCACTTTTGGATGAAGCAACACGAGCTAAACTCTTAGCAGAAGACGCAGAATAAAGAGAGTGACAAATTACGAAAATGGGCGAACAGTGTGAGCCCTGAGCTAGTTGCCGCAGTGATGAAGGTATCCTTAGTGAAGCTAAGGATACTAGGCAAAATTGGAGACTTTTAGCTCCAATTTTAGCAATGAAACAACCAAGTTGGTTACTTGCGTGCCAATCACATAAGGCAAACTGGAAAATAAAAAGATACTTTTCGGAGAAAAAACATGACAAAAAACTTATTAGTAGAACTCGGTCTTGAAGAATTACCAGCCTATGTTGTTACGCCAAGTGAAAAACAACTAGGCGAAAAAATGGCAACCTTCCTCAAGGAAAACAGCCTGTCTTTTGAAGCTATTCAAACCTTCTCAACACCACGTCGTTTGGCTGTTCGTGTCACTGGGCTTGCAGACAAGCAGTCTGATTTGACAGAAGATTTCAAGGGTCCAGCAAAGAAAATTGCCTTGGATAGTGATGGGAACTTTACCAAAGCAGCTCAAGGATTTGTCCGTGGAAAAGGCTTGACTGTTGAAGATATTGAATTCCGTGAAATCAAGGGTGAAGAATACGTCTATGTCACTAAGGAAGAAATTGGTCAAGCAGTTGAAGCCATTGTTCCAGGTGTTGTGGATGTCTTGAAGTCACTGACTTTCCCTGTCAGTATGCACTGGGCTGGTAATAGCTTTGAATACATCCGTCCTGTGCACACTTTAACCGTTCTCTTGGATGAGCAAGAGTTTGATTTGGATTTCCTTGATATAAAGGGTGATCGTGTCAGCCGTGGTCATCGTTTCTTGGGACAAGAAACCAAGATTCAGTCAGCCTTGAGCTATGAAGAAGACCTTCGTGCACAGTTTGTAATTGCAGATCCACGTGAACGTGAGCAGATGATTGTGGACCAAATCAAAGCAATCGAAGCTGAACATGGTGTCCGTATCGAAATTGATGCCGACTTGCTAAATGAAGTCTTGAACTTGGTTGAATATCCAACTGCCTTCATGGGAAGTTTTGATGCCAAATACCTTGACGTTCCAGAAGAAGTTTTGGTGACTTCGATGAAAGAACACCAACGTTACTTTGTTGTCCGTGATCAAGATGGTAAACTCTTGCCAAACTTCATTTCAGTTCGTAATGGAAACGCAGAGCATTTGGAAAATGTCATCAAAGGAAATGAGAAAGTCTTGGTAGCCCGCTTGGAAGATGGAGAATTCTTCTGGCGTGAAGACCAAAAATTGGTGATTTCAGATCTTGTTGAAAAATTAAACAATGTAACCTTCCATGAGAAGATTGGTTCTCTTCGTGAACACATGATTCGTACGGGGCAAATCGCGGTACTTTTGGCAGAAAAAGCTGGCTTGTCAGTGGATGAAACAGTTGACCTAGCCCGTGCAGCAGCCATTTACAAGTTTGACTTGTTGACAGGTATGGTTGGTGAATTTGACGAGCTCCAAGGAATTATGGGTGAGAAATATGCCCTTCTTGCTGGTGAAACTCCAGCAGTGGCAGCTGCTATTCGTGAACACTACATGCCTACATCAGCTGAAGGAAAACTTCCAGAGAGCAAGGTTGGCGCAGTTCTAGCCATTGCAGACAAATTGGATACGATTTTGAGTTTCTTCTCAGTAGGCTTGATTCCATCAGGTTCTAATGACCCTTACGCCCTTCGTCGTGCAACTCAAGGTGTGGTTCGTATCTTGGATGCTTTTGGTTGGCACATTGCTATGGATGAGCTGATTGAGAGCCTTTATGCATTGAAATTTGAGAGCTTGACTTATGAAAATAAAGCAGAAGTTATGGACTTTATTAAGGCTCGTGTTGATAAGATGATGGGTTCTACTCCAAAAGATATCAAGGAAGCCGTTCTTGCAGGATCAAACTTTGTCGTGGCAGATATGTTGGAAGCAGCAAGTGCTCTCGTAGAAGCAAGCAAGGAAGAAGACTTTAAACCATCTGTTGAATCACTTTCTCGGGCCTTTAATTTGGCTGAGAAGGCAGAAGGAATTGCTACAGTTGATTCAGCACTCTTTGAAAATGACCAAGAAAAAGCTTTGGCAGAAGCAGTAGAAACACTTGTTTTATCAGGATTTGCAAGTCAGCAATTGAAACAGCTCTTTGCGCTTAGCCCAGTTATTGATGCTTTCTTTGAGAATACCATGGTAATGGCAGAAGATCAGGCTGTCCGTCAAAATCGCTTGGCTATCTTGTCTCATTTAACTCAAAAAGCAGCTAAGCTTGCTCGTTTTAACCAAATTAATACTAAATAAAATTTGATAAACGGACTTTATCTTATCACAAAGGAGAAGAAATGGATCCGAAAAAAATTGCTCGTATCAATGAGCTTGCTAAAAAGAAAAAAACAGAAGGCTTAACACCAGCTGAAAAAGTGGAACAAGCCAAACTACGTGAGGAGTACATCGAAGGTTATCGTCGTGCAGTTCGTCACCATGTTGAAGGTATTAAAATCGTGGATGAGGAAGGAAATGACGTGACTCCTGAAAAACTTCGTCAAGTGCAACGCGAAAAAGGATTACACGGTCGTAGTCTCGATGACCCACATTCATAATAAGCATTATTCCTTTTAACAAGGATAGATAAAATAATACTCAATGAAAATCAAAGAGCAAACTAGGAAGCGAGCCGCAGGTTGCTCAAAGCACTGCTTTGAGGTTGTAGATAAGACTGACAAAGTCAGTAATCATACCTACGGCAAGACGAAGCTGACGTGGTTTGAAGAGATTTTTGAAGAGTATAATAACCAAAAGACTAGCAGTTTGTGTTGCTAGTCTTTTTATCACTAAAAAAGGAACCGGGATGGTTCCTAAATCTATTATTAGTTACTTGCACCAGATGTAGCGTCTGCGCCACCACCGTGACCTCCAGCATCACCTGCATCAGAAGCTCCAGATGTGGCATCTGCTCCGCCATGTCCTCCAGCAGGAGCTGCAGCATTTCCACCAACTAGACGTTGCCCAGTTTCTTTCAAGTACCAGTCAAGCCATGGTTGGAAGTTGAAGACAATCTCGTTAATACCAGCATATGAACCATCAGGATAGTACATAGCTTGGTAGTTGTGAGTATTAATGACACCAGCAGGTGAACCAGGAACAATTGTACGTACGTAATCTTGATTACCATTACGAAGTGTTCCGATAACCCACTCAACGTTTTTCATACGTGCTGGTGGAAGTGAACCGTGAACTGTTGACATACGGCTACCAGATTGAGATGGTACACGTTTTGCAAACATTGTATCAGGGTCTTGGTGAGCGTTGTTGTAGTAGAGGAATTGGTTGTTATCGTCAGCATATGTCAATTCAAAAGGCATAGCTTTCAAGAACATATCAATTTGGTTAACTGTAAGGATACCATGGTCAAGTTTAACGTATGTATCACCGGATACAGCACCTGTAATTTCTGCAACTTTTTCTACCCATTCTGGGTCATCAGGGTCAACATCTGTAATCGTTGTAGCGATTGGTTTTCCACAATCCAAGTCTTCTGGTTCAATTGGTTTTGGTTTTTTCAATTTAGAAACGACTCCTACGTATTTGACAAAGTTATCTAAGCAAGTTTCAAGGAATTTAACAGTTCCTTCGTTAATAATATTTCCGTTCGCATCAAAAGCTTCTTTAGCTTTTCCAAGGAGGAATTCATTACCTGGTAATGTGTAGGCATTCACTCCTGGTGCGTCAAGAATCTTACGAAGGTGAACTTGAGCACGTGAAGTTCCTTGGTCATAGTATGAAGCACCCACAATCATGGCTGGTTTGTTTTCAAACGGATGTACTTCAAATGAAAGCCATTCAAGAACTGACTTAAGTGAAGCAGAAATAGTGTGGTTGTGCTCAGGAGTTGCAATAATGACACCATCTGCACGAGTAATTTTATTGTAAAGTAGGCGCAACTGGAAGCTGTCGTCCCATTTTTCATCTTGGTTAAACATTGGAACTTCATCGATTTCCAAAACCTCTAGTTCAAATTTAATTTTAAACTGACGGCGGATGAATTCCAAGAGTTTGCGGTTATATGATTGATCGTAGTTTGATCCAACAAGTCCAACAAATTTCATTCTATTTTGTCTCCTATCTTACAAATTTTCCCAGTCAAATTCTTCTGCATCTTTACGAAGCAATTCTTGAGCGCTACGCAATTTCTCAGTAATCTTGACAAAGATACGGAAGTCATCAAAGATGGCATCCAATTTATTGATGACATCAAGATCTACCAAGTCACCATTCTTATCAAATGCTTGAAGAGAGTGAGAAAGTAAGAATTCATCAGGAAGAACTGTTGCTTTAATCTCAGGAGCATTCAAAATTTGACGAAGTTGCAATTGAGCACGTGAAGAACCAAGTGTGCCATATGAAGCACCAGTAATCATAACAGGTTTATTCAAAAGTGGGAATACTCCGTAAGAAATCCAAGCTAGGGCGCTCATAAGAACAGCTGGAATTGAGTGGTCGTATTCTGGTGTACCGATGATAACACCATCAGCTGCTTCGATTTTAGCTACGATTTCCATAGCTTCAGCCGGAATTTGTTTGTCGGCTGGTTTATTGAAGACTGGAAGATCTTTAATTTCTACTAATTCGATTTCTGCTTTATCAGCAAAGTGTTTTTGCATATATTGAAGCAGTTGACGGTTTGTGGAACGTTTTGAGTTAGTTCCTACAATAGCAATAAGTTTTAACATGAGATTTCCTTTCTCTTTTTACATAATACGATTTAAAACTCCATTGAAACATCTATTTCTATAGAGTAGGAATTCCTGAAGAACAGCTTAGGTGACCTTCTTTATCGATGAGGATAGCTTCGATGCCCTCCAAACTTTCGACTTGCCAGAGGATAGAAGCAGGTCTTTCTCCAAATAAACGAGTTGTCCAGATTTCGCCATCGACTGACTTATCAGAGATGATGGTTAGACTAGCTAGTTCCGTTTCAACAGGATATCCTGTTTGGCTGTCAAAAATATGATGGTAATCTTTTCCATCGACTGTCAGGTGACGTTCATAAATGCCTGAAGTCACGACAGATTTATTGACAACGGGGATGGTCATTAAGTGATTTCCCCTCGGATTGGCTGGGTCTTGAATCCCGATTTGCCAAGGCTGATCCCCTCTTGCCCGATTTTTTCCAATGGTCAGGATATTCCCTCCCAGATTGATCAAGGCAGAAGTCACTCCCTCTTCTCTAAGAAATTGGGCAACCTTATCCGCACTATAACCCTTGGCTAAACAACCAAGATCAATCTTCATTCCTTTCTGTTTTAAAAACACAGTGGAAGTGGAAGAATCTAACTCGATATAATGAGGATTGATTAAAGGTAGCACCGATTCAATCTCTTGAGGCTGGGCAACTTTGGCATCTGAAAAACCGATGCGCCAGGTTTGAATCAAGGGACCAATACTGATGTTGAGATGGCTAGAGGGTGCTAGGCTATGTTCTAATCCAAGTGAAATTAGCTCAAACAGGTTTGGATGAACCTTTACTGGAGCTATTCCAGCTTGATGATTGATTTCCATCAACTCAGATTCTTGGCTATTGGCATTGAAGCGGTATTCAAGCTCTTTGAGCAAATTAAAGGATTTTTGGAGCAAGTTATCGGCTCGCTCATCCACTAATGAAATAGTGATAGTGGTCCCCATTAGTCGTTCGGAATGTGAACTAAGAGGCAAGCTACCAACTCCTTTCTCTTATGAAAAGAAGGCTGAAATATGTTGAGTTTATATTAAATTTAACCCCTTACATTTTCTTTCCATGATACTAGCATACCATAAAGTCAGCGTTTTCACAAATAAAATTTGTAAAGTTGTCAAGAAATATGCTCAGAAAATAAAGAATAATTGTAAGAAAGGATGGTAAAATACAGATTATTTACATTTTTTTACAAAAAAATCAGGAAAATCAGCAAAACTCTTGTAAACGCTAACAGTAAATGTTATACTAGAAGAGTAAATATAAAATTGAAGGTAGGAATTTTTCTATGAGTAAAATCGTTGTAGTTGGTGCTAACCACGCTGGTACAGCATGTATTAATACTATGTTGGATAATTTTGGAAATGAGAACGAAATCGTTGTATTTGACCAAAACTCTAACATCTCTTTCCTAGGATGTGGAATGGCCCTTTGGATTGGTGAGCAAATCGACGGTCCTGAAGGCTTGTTCTACTCTGATAAAGAAATGCTTGAAGCTAAAGGTGCGAAAATTTACATGAACTCACCTGTACTTTCAATCGACTACGATAACAAAGTTGTTACTGCAGAAGTTGAAGGAAAAGAACACAAAGAATCATACGATAAGTTGATCTTTGCTACTGGTTCTACACCAATTTTGCCTCCAATTGAAGGTGTTGAAATTGTTAAAGGTAACCGTGAGTTCAAAGCAACTCTTGAAAACGTACAATTCGTTAAATTGTATCAAAATGCTGAAGAAGTTATCAACAAACTTGCTGATAAGAGCAAACACCTTGAACGTATCGCTGTAGTTGGTGGTGGTTACATTGGTGTTGAGCTTGCTGAGGCTTTCGAACGTCTTGGAAAAGAAGTTGTCCTTGTTGATATCGTTGACACAGTATTGAACGGATACTATGACAAAGACTTCACACAAATGATGGCTAAAAACTTGGAAGACCACAACATCCGTTTGGCTCTTGGACAAACTGTTAAAGCTATCGAAGGTGATGGTAAAGTTGAACGCTTGATTACTGACAAAGAAACATTTGATGTGGATATGGTTGTTCTTGCAGTTGGATTCCGTCCAAACACAGCTCTTGCTGACGGTAAGATTGAACTCTTCCGTAACGGAGCCTTCCTTGTTGACAAGAAACAAGAAACATCAATTCCAGGTGTTTATGCAGTGGGTGACTGTGCGACTGTTTATGACAACGCTCGTAAAGACACTAGCTACATCGCGCTTGCTTCAAACGCTGTTCGTACCGGTATCGTAGGTGCCTACAACGCTTGTGGACATGAACTTGAAGGAATCGGTGTTCAAGGATCAAACGGTATCTCAATCTATGGTCTTCACATGGTTTCAACTGGTTTGACACTTGAAAAAGCAAAAGCTGCAGGTTACAATGCAACTGAAACTGGATTCAACGATCTTCAAAAACCAGAATTTATGAAGCATGACAACTATGAAGTAGCTATCAAGATTGTCTTTGATAAAGACAGCCGCGAAATTCTTGGCGCTCAAATGGTATCACGTGATTCAGCTATCAGCATGGGAATCCACATGTTCTCACTTGCTATCCAAGAACACGTTACAATTGATAAATTGGCATTGACAGACCTATTCTTCTTGCCACACTTTAATAAACCTTACAACTACATCACAATGGCTGCACTTACAGCAGAAAAATAAAAATAAATGAGCTATCTGGCCTTAAGTTAAGGTCGGATAGTTTTTTATACTCAATGAAAATCAAAAAGCAAACTGGGAAGCTAGCCACAGGTTGCTCAAAGCACAGCTTTGAGGTTGTCGATAGAACTGACGAAGTCAGCTCAAAACACTGTTTTGAGGTTGCAGATAGAACTGACGAAGTCAGTCACATATATAATCCAAGGTGAAGCTGACGTGGTTTGAAGAGATTCTCGAAGAGTATTAGTTAATCTGTACCCATACAATTACGATTTTTTTATCTTGTACTTCATTCTAATCTAACTTAAAATGAAATGGTAGCTACCAATACAAATGATGAGGATAAAACAAATGACTGAAAATCGTTATGAACTAAATAAAAACTTGGCGCAGATGCTCAAGGGTGGGGTTATCATGGATGTGCAAAATCCTGAACAGGCCCGTATTGCAGAGGCTGCTGGTGCGGCAGCTGTTATGGCCTTGGAGCGGATTCCAGCTGATATTCGTGCAGCTGGTGGGGTTTCCCGCATGAGTGACCCAAAGATGATTAAGGAAATCCAAGAAGCGGTTAGCATTCCAGTGATGGCCAAGGTCAGAATTGGCCATTTTGTTGAAGCTCAGATTTTAGAGGCTATTGAAATTGACTATATCGATGAGAGTGAAGTTCTATCTCCAGCCGATGACCGTTTCCATGTGGACAAGAAAGAATTTCAAGTTCCTTTTGTCTGTGGGGCGAAGGACTTGGGGGAAGCCTTGCGTCGTATCGCTGAAGGTGCTTCTATGATTCGTACAAAAGGAGAACCGGGTACGGGGGATATCGTCCAAGCCGTTCGTCATATGCGTATGATGAATCAGGAAATTCGCCGCATTCAAAATCTACGCGAGGACGAACTTTATGTTGCTGCGAAGGACTTGCAAGTACCTGTAGAATTGGTTCAATATGTCCATGAACATGGGAAATTGCCAGTTGTAAACTTCGCAGCTGGAGGCGTTGCAACGCCAGCAGATGCTGCGCTGATGATGCAACTTGGTGCTGAAGGCGTCTTTGTTGGCTCAGGAATTTTCAAGTCAGGCGATCCTGTTAAACGAGCGAGTGCTATTGTTAAGGCTGTGACTAACTTCCAAAATCCTCAAATCCTAGCTCAAATCTCTGAAGATTTAGGAGAAGCCATGGTTGGTATTAATGAAAATGAAATCCAAATTCTCATGGCTGAGCGAGGAAAATAGATGAAAATCGGAATATTAGCCTTGCAGGGAGCCTTTGTAGAACATGAAAAAGTGCTTGCTGAACTAGGAGTTGAAAGTATTGAATTGCGAAATCTTGAAGATTTTCAACAACATCAGAGTGACTTGTCAGGTTTGATTTTACCCGGTGGTGAGTCTACAACCATGGGCAAGCTTTTACGTGACCAGGACATGCTGATTCCCATTCGAGAAACCATTCTATCTGGATTACCAGTGTTTGGGACCTGTGCAGGTTTAATTTTGCTAGCTAAGGAAATTACTTCTCAGGACGAGAGTCATCTTGGAACTATGGATATGGTGGTCGAGCGCAATGCCTATGGGCGCCAACTAGGGAGTTTCTATACGGAAGCAGAATGTAAGGGAGTTGGTCAAATTCCAATGACCTTTATTCGTGGTCCGATTATCAGTAGTGTTGGAGAGGGTGTAGAAATTCTAGCAACAGTTGATAATCAAATCGTTGCAGCCCAAGAAAAAAATATGTTGGTAACTTCTTTTCATCCAGAATTGACTGATGATGTGCGCTTGCACCAGTATTTTATCAATATGTGTAAAGAAAAAAGTTGAGATTGAATTTCTCAACTTTTTTACATATAATAAACAATGGCGATGTATTGGAGTGCGGACGCAGCTAGGATAAAGAGATGCCAAATCATGTGGAAATAAGGTTTTTTCTTGGCGTAAAATCCAGCCCCAACTGTATAAGAGAGTCCGCCAGTTACCATGAGACTCCAGAAAATTGGTGTCGTTTGACTAATAATGGCAGGAATGATAGCCAGAACCAACCAGCCCATAATCAGGTAAAGAGCAAGGCTAAATTTCTCATTGACTTTTTTAGCAAAGATTTTATAGAGAATACCAAAGATGGTCGTTCCCCACTGGATGGTAATAATCAGATAGCCAAACCAGTTATTCATTAAGGTTAATACGACGGGCGTGTAAGATCCAGCAATGGCAACGTAAATCATAGAATGGTCAATGATTCTCAAGACATATTTATGGGTCGAACCATAGGCCATAGAGTGATAAATGGTGGATGATAGAAACATGAGAAAGAGACTGATGACGAAAATGGAAACGCCGATAGATGATAAAAATCCATGTGTCTCATAACTATAGGTGGACGAAATAGGGAGTAAGATCAGCATGATGACTGCACCCACAGCATGGGTCACGCTATTAGCGATCTCCTCTCCAAAACTGAGTTGTTTGCTGAGTTTAAGGCTAGTGTTCATTGGATTATCTCCTCTTCAGTATGGTGGATTAAGGCTAGAGTTTGATGATAGAGTTTAACGGTTTGGCAGCTAGTTTGGATAATAGGGTTAGCTGGGTCAATTCCTTGGTTCATGTAGTCCACAAAAGCATCGTAGAGTTGATCTGAATTTGCTTGACTTTGTAGAGTATTAAGTGTCTGGGCTATTTCTTGAATAGAAAATACAGACTTGAGGGTTGTGATAGCAATCAAACGTGCAATCTGTTGGCGTTGGTATTTTTTCTTATCAGGCTTTGTCAGGTAACCATGTTTCACATAATTATTGACCATAGATGCTGTCAGGCCCTTTTCTTTATCAGGAGAGATAGGAGCGCAGACCTGATTGACATAAAGCAAAACCTGATCTAGATAGAGGTCAATGTTTGGAATTTCTGCCCATTTTGGGTAGGAAAAGGTAGTTTTCATTTTCAACTCATTTTTATCTAGTTTTAATAACTAGATTATAAGAAAATAAAAACAGAAAGTCAAGTTTTAACTGCTTGTGAAAAGGCTTAAATTATGCTATGATGGGAGAAACTAGTCAGAAATGAGGAGAAAAGATGGAGATTCGTTTAGCTTTTCCAAATGAAGTAGATGCCATCATGCAGGTGATGGAGGATGCTAAAAAATGTTTAGCAGATGCTGGTAGTGACCAGTGGCAAAATGGTTATCCAAATGCTGATGTTGTTATTGAGGATATTATCTCAGGCCAGGCCTACGTAGCCTTAGAAGAGGGAGAACTACTAGCTTATGCTGCTGTGACCAAGAGTCCAGAGGCAGCCTATGAAGCCATTTATGAAGGAAAATGGCAAGCTGGAGAGTCAGAGTATCTAATCTTTCACCGTATTGCTGTGGCAGCAGCTGTACAGAGACAGGGAGTTGCTCAAACCTTTTTAGAGGGCTTGATTGAAGGCTTTGATTATCTAGATTTTCGCTCAGATACGCACTCTGAAAACAAGGTTATGCAACATATTTTTGAAAAACTGGGTTTTAAACAGGTCGGTAAGGTGCCGGTTGATGGGGAACGCTTGGCCTATCAAAAATTGAAGAAATAATGCAAAAGAAGTACGCAAAAATTCTCTACTCTTCGCCAATTGGTATTCTATCACTGGTAGCTGATGACCATTATTTGTATGGAATTTGGGTGCAGGAGCAGAAGAATTTTGAGAGGGGACTAGGAGATGAAACGATCGAAGAAGTTGTTAGTCATCCTATTTTAGACCCAGTTATTGCTTGCTTAGATGCTTACTTTAAAGGCAAGTCTCAAGAGTTATCCGACTTGCCCTTGGCTCCAATCGGAACGAATTTTGAAAAGCGAGTTTGGTCCTACTTACAGGGAATTCCTTATGGTCAGACAGTGACCTATGGACAAATAGCCCAAGAACTGCAAGTGGATTCTGCTCAAGCTATTGGTGGAGCAGTGGGACGCAATCCTTGGTCTATCTTAGTACCTTGTCATCGTGTGCTGGGCGCAGGCAAGCGTCTGACAGGTTATGCGGCAGGAATGGAAAAGAAAGCCTGGCTCTTGGAGCATGAAGGTGCAGATTTTAAAGACATAAACAATAGAAAGTGAAAGACATGTTAGAATTTATCGAATACCCAAAATGTTCAACTTGTAAAAAAGCAAAACAAGAATTAAACCAACTCAGTGTGGACTATAAAGCTGTTCATATCGTGGAAGAAACACCAAGCCAAGAAGTTATTTTAAACTGGTTAGAAACCTCAGGTTTTGAGTTGAAGCAATTTTTCAACACCAGTGGAATCAAATACCGTGAATTAGGGCTGAAAGATAAGGTAGGAAGTCTGTCAAACCAAGAAGCAGCTGAGTTGCTAGCAAGTGACGGTATGTTGTTAAAACGCCCCATTTTAGTGGAGAATGGAACTGTTAAACAAATCGGTTATCGAAAACCTTATGAAGAATTGGGATTGAAATAGTTTTTACTTATCTCTTTGATAGATAAAATATATAACCTCCCTGTTTCAAAGTATGATAAACTAGTAGATAGACAAAGTTCGTATCTGACCATAGCAAATAATTTCATTGACGGCAGAAGTATGGTAGAATGAATCATTATCAGGAGAGGATGTTTTTATGAATGTTACAACGATTTTAGCATCAGATTGGTACCAAAACTTGATGCAATTGATTCCGGATGGCAAGCTTTTTAGCTTGCGTTCGGTCTTTGATGGAATCCCTAGAATTGTCCAACAACTTCCAATAACGATTATGTTGACAATTGGTGGTGCCCTTTTTGGCTTGGTTTTAGCACTTCTTTTTGCCATTGTGAAAATTAATCGTGTCAAGATTTTATATCCCTTACAGGCCTTCTTTGTTAGCTTTTTAAAAGGGACACCAATTTTGGTGCAACTCATGTTGACCTACTACGGAATCCCTTTGGCTTTGAAAGCCCTCAATCAACAATGGGGAACTGGTCTCAATATCAATGCTATTCCAGCTGCTGCTTTTGCGATTGTCGCCTTTGCTTTTAATGAAGCGGCTTATGCTAGTGAAACCATTCGTGCAGCCATTCTCTCAGTCAATCCTGGTGAGATTGAGGCGGCACGCAGTCTGGGTATGACTCGAGCACAAGTTTATCGTCGAGTGATTATTCCAAATGCAGCTGTTGTGGCGACACCAACCTTGATCAATTCCTTAATCGGCTTGACCAAGGGAACATCCCTAGCCTTTAGTGCGGGTGTTGTGGAAGTCTTTGCCCAAGCTCAGATTTTAGGTGGAGCTGATTACCGCTATTTTGAACGCTTTATCTCCGTTGCCCTTGTTTATTGGGTAGTCAATATTGGAATTGAAAGCCTCGGTCGTTTCATCGAGAGGAAAATGGCTATTTCTGCACCAGATACAGTGCAAACAGATGTGAAAGGAGACCTTCGTTAATGATTAAGATTTCGAATTTAAGCAAATCCTTTTCAGGACAGACTGTCTTGAATCATCTGGACTTGGATATTCAAAAAGGGGAAGTTGTCGCCTTGATTGGTTCTTCAGGAGCTGGAAAATCAACCTTCCTTCGCAGTCTCAATTATCTTGAAACACCTGACAGTGGCTCTATTCAGATTGATGATTTCTCAGTTGATTTTTCTAAAATCACTCAAGAAGAGATCCTTGCCCTACGTCGTAAGCTGTCTATGGTTTTCCAACAGTTTAATTTGTTTGAACGCCGTACAGCACTTGATAATGTGAAAGAAGGCTTGGTTGTTGTCAAGAAATTATCTGACCAAGAAGCGACTAAGATTGCCAAGGAAGAGTTGGCTAAGGTTGGGCTTTCTGATCGTGAAAACCATTATCCTCGCCATTTATCAGGTGGACAAAAGCAACGGGTTGCCCTAGCGCGTGCGCTTGCTATGAAACCAGATGTCTTGCTCTTAGACGAACCAACTTCAGCCCTTGACCCAGAATTAGTCGGCGAAGTAGAGAAGTCTATTGCAGATGCTGCTAAGTCAGGTCAAACCATGATTTTAGTCAGCCATGACATGTCCTTTGTAGCTCAAGTGGCTGATAAGATTCTCTTCTTAGATAAGGGAAAAATCATTGAGTCTGGAACACCGGATGAGATTATCCACCATCCTAAAGAAGAGCGGACAAAAGAATTCTTTGCTAGTTACAAACGGACTTATATTTGATATAATAGATAAAGAAAAACTCAGTTAGCTGGACTAGCTGAGTTTACTCTTTAAAAAAGATAGAAATGAGAGAAATCATGCTACTGCAACTATTTTCTTTATATTTCGAGAGTTTGATCTTGACTACCATCCTTGTCCTGATTTTTTTAGGGATTTGGATTGGATTGAGAGCCATGTCGGGAGTTGATAAGACAGCCAAGGCTCGCCAAGCCCATCTCTATGATATGATTATGATTGGAGTCTTGGTTGTTCCAGTATTATCCTTTGCGGTTATGAGTTTAATTCTTGTTTTTAAGGCATAATCCTTGCGTGATTGACAAGAAAGAGTTAGAATAAAGATAGTTACAACAAGAAAGAAGGAAACTATATGTACGATACTATTATTATCGGTGCTGGACCTGCAGGGATGACTGCGGCCTTGTACGCTGCTCGAAGTAATTTGAAAGTAGCCTTGATTGAAGGTGGTCTACCAGGTGGTCAGATGAACAATACATCGGATATCGAAAATTACCCAGGATACGCTAATATTAGTGGGCCAGAATTGGCAGAAAAGATGTTTGAACCACTTGAAAACCTTGGTGTTGAGCACATTTATGGCTATGTTGAAAATGTCGAAGACCATGGTGATTTTAAGAAAGTGATGACTGATGATCAAACATATGAAACACGTATAGTTATCGTAGCAACTGGTTCTAAACACCGTCCTTTGGGAGTACCTGGAGAAGAAGAACTGAACAGTCGTGGTGTTTCTTACTGTGCCGTGTGCGATGGTGCTTTCTTCCGTGACCAAGATTTGTTGGTAGTCGGTGGTGGAGATTCAGCTGTTGAAGAAGCCCTCTTCTTGACTCGCTTTGCTAAGACTGTTACCATTGTTCACCGTCGTGACCAACTTCGTGCCCAAAAGGTTTTACAAGACCGCGCCTTTGCGAATGAGAAGATCAGTTTTATCTGGGATTCTGTAGTGAAAGAAATCAAGGGTGAAAACCGAGTAGAATCTGTCGTATTTGAAAATGTGAAAACAGGTCAAGTGACAGAGCAAGCCTTCGGTGGTGTCTTTATCTATGTTGGATTGGACCCTCTTAGCGATTTTGTTAAAGAATTGAATATCCAAGATCAAGCAGGCTGGATTGTGACAGATAACCACATGAAAACTGCAGTTGACGGTATCTTTGCAGTTGGTGATGTTCGCTTGAAAGACCTTCGTCAAGTGACAACAGCAGTTGGAGATGGAGCTATCGCTGGTCAAGAAGCTTACAAGTTTATCACCGAACATAGTTAATACTCTTCGAAAATCTCTTCAAACCACGTCAACTTCGCCTTGTCGTAGATATAGGTAACTGACTTCGTCAGTTTTATCTGCAACCTCAAAACAGTGTTTTGAGCTGACTTCGTCAGTCTTATCTACAACCTCAAAGCAGTGCTTTGAGCAACCTGCGGCTAGTTTCTTAGTTTGTTCTTTGATTTTCATTGAGTATAATCATAAAAAAGTTTCCAATCAGATGACTGGAAACTTTTTTATAGTCTATTTCGGAAAACTTCGTACATGAGAATGGCTGCAGCAACACTGGCATTGAGGCTTTGAACATGTCCATTCATAGGAATGGTAATCATTTCATCGACCTGTTTTTTGATGTTGCTAGAGATGCCTTTTCCTTCATTTCCGATGATGAGGGCGATTTTCCCTTTTGTATTCCACTTGTGGCAAGGAGTCCCATTCATATCTGTTCCAAAGGTCCAGAATCCTTCATCCTTGAGTTTATCTAGAGTTTGGCTTAGATTGGTTACTCGAGCGATGGGAACGTGCTCAATAGCACCTGTGGCCGTTTTGGCAACGACAGGAGTAACACCGACAGCACGGTGCTTGGGAATGATAACACCTGAAACATTGGTCGCATCGGCGGTTCTTAAGATGGAACCTAAGTTGTGAGGGTCGGTTAACCCGTCCAGAATTAATAGAAGTGGATTTTCTTCTTGACGTGTTTTTGCTAGGATGTGTTCTAATTCGCTATAGGCAAATTCAGACACTCGTAGAACAAAACCTTGGTGAACAGCACCTTCAGTCATCTCAGAGAGGGATTTTTTTGAAGTCCAAGAAATGGACACCTTCTTTTCTGTAGCCAGTTCCTTGACTTTCTCAAGATTCTTACCTCGTAGGTCTTCTTGGAGGTAGAGTTTGTTGCCAGTATTTGCAAGGAGGGCTTCGGTAACGGCGTGGACGCCATAGACAATATCATTTGTTTTCATGCCTCTATTATAACACAAAACCCCGTCATGCAACGGGATTTTCTTTATTCTAGAATCAGTAAACCATCTTTAACTGCAAATGGGTCTTTTTCATTGATACGATCGTAAAACATGATGCCGTTTATGTGGTCAATTTCATGCTGAACAACAATGGAGTTATAACCTTTAAGTTTGATACGGTGTTTTTCCCCATCTTTGTCAAAGTAGTCAACAGTAACGCGGGCATGGCGAACAACATAGCCAGGCACGTTACGGTCAACAGATAGGCAACCTTCTCCTTCACCAAGAGCAGCGTCTTGAACAGAGTGAGAGACGATTTTGGGATTGTACATAATGGCTTGCAAGTCGTAGGCTTCTTGTGGAGTTTCGCCTTCTTCGACAATATTAGGTACCAAAACAGCGATAATGCGTTTTGAGATATCCAATTGAGGAGCAGCCAGTCCAACCCCACCGCGGAGTCCCAATTTTTCAGCCATGACAGGATCTTGGGAATGTTTAAGGAATTGCATCATCTTTTCACCAAGGATGATTTCCTGATCAGATAGGGGGAAAGTAACTTCCTCAGCAACTGCGCGTAGAGTTGGGTTCCCCTCGCGGATAATATCGTTCATATCAATTAAGTGAGCAGCTTTTGTAATACGTTCTATTGCAGACATTTTCTCTCCTTTCATTACCTCTACATGATATCACAAAATGTCAAGGATTGAAAGTATTACGGCATCGAGCTTATATAGAAAATGCCTAGCAGGTTCGATTCAGTTGTGAAAGAATTTCTTATCTGTGATATAATAAAAAGAAAAGGCTTGCATAAGAAAGTAGGGAGAATGAAGATGCAAAGAAGACAAGATAGAAATCAGCGTGGTTCAGCTTTTCGTTTTATGAGGGGGTTTGTAAACTTTTTTAGGAGTTATCGTAAGTGGAGTAATAAGGGATTTGTGGCGATACTCTTGCTAGCAGTTGCTTTATCAATGGGCTTGGTCTTATTATTTGAAAGTTTTCAAGGAATTCCCTTGACTAGTCAGAAAAAGGATACTATTTCTCAAGAAGCTAATAAGACGAATCAAAATTCCAAAGATCAGGAAGAGGAAAAAACTGCTAGAATTATGGCCAACGGGGACCTCCTCTATCATATTCCCATCTATCGTTCTGCTTTAAAAGAAGATGGGACCTATGATTTTCATGAAAATTTTGATTATGTGAAACCATGGCTCAAACAAGCAGATCTGATTATAGGCGATTTTGAAGGTACTGTTAACAAGGACCACTATTTGGCAGGTTATCCTCTCTTTAATGCACCTGGAGAAGTCATGGATGCTATCAAGGATGCCGGTTATCAAGTGCTAGACTTGGCGCATAACCATATCCTAGATTCACAAATAGAAGGTGTGGTTTCAACAGCAGATGCTATTGAGAAGGCAGGAATGACACCTATTGGAGTGTATACGCATGAGTCCCGTGATCAAGCTCCACTGGTTATCAAGGAAGTGAACGGCATCAAGGTTGCACTTTTGGCCTATTCTTATGGATTTAATGGAATTGAGCAAAGTATTTCTCAAGAAGACTATAACCGCTATCTTTCAGATTTAAATGAAGACAAGATGAAGGCTGAAATTGAACGAGCAGAGAAGGAAGCGGATATTACCATTATTATGCCTCAAATGGGTGTGGAGTATCGCTTGGAGCCAACTGAAGAACAAAAGGCTCTTTATCACAAGATGATTGATTGGGGAGCGGATATTATCTTTGGAGGGCATCCTCACGTTGTAGAACCATCTGAAACAGTTGAAAAAGATGGGGATAAGAAACTCATTATCTATTCAATGGGGAACTTCATTTCCAATCAACGAATTGAAACCATGCAAGACGAAGAGAATGCTAAGTGGACAGAGCGTGGCGTGCTCATGGATGTGACCATTAAGAAAAAAGCAGGTAAGACGACAATCGAAACTGCCAAAGCGCATCCTTCTTGGGTAAACCGTACACCGAAAGGAACCTATTCTCCAGAAGGTTATCCACTCTTCCTTTACCAAACCTATATCTTAGAAGATTTTATCGAGGGTGGTAGTCATCGTGACCAGTTAGATGAAGCAACTAAGGAACGAATTGATACAGCCTATAAAGAAATGAACGAACATGTAGGATTGAAGTGGGACTAGCTTGAATCCAGAGGAAAGAAAATGACGATTAAAGTAATTGCGACAGATATGGATGGGACCTTGCTGGATGCCAGAGGCCAGCTTGATATTCCACGCTTGGAAAAGATTTTAGATCAGTTGGATCAAAGGGGTATTCGTTTTGTCATCGCGACTGGGAATGAAATTCACCGCATGAGGCAACTACTGGAGCACTTGGTGGATCGAGTGATTTTGGTTGTTGCTAATGGTGCTCGTATTTTTGAAAACAATGAACTGATTCAGGCCCAGACTTGGGATGATGCTATTGTCGACAAGGCTTTGGCTCATTTCAAGGATCGAGCGTGTCAGGACCAGTTTGTTGTAACGGGGATGAAGGGTGGTTTCGTCAAAGAAGGTACCATTTTTACAGATCTTGAAAGTTTTATGACTCCAGAAATGATTGAAAAATTCTATCAACGGATGCAGTTTGTGGATGAGTTAACCTCTGACCTCTTTGGTGGTGTGCTCAAGATGAGTATGGTTGTTGGTGAGGAACGGTTGAATTCGGTCTTGGAAGAAATCAATGATCTCTTTGATGGCCGTGTTCGGGCTGTATCGAGCGGCTATGGTTGCATTGATATCCTTCAAGCTGGGATTCATAAAGCATGGGGCTTGGAAGAATTACTCAAGCGTTGGGAATTGAACCCCCAACAAATTATGGCTTTTGGTGACAGTGAAAATGATGTTGAAATGCTTGAAATGGCTGGAATTGCCTATGCGATGGAAAATGCTGATGACAAGGCCAAAGCTGTGGCGACTGCTCTAGCCCCAGCCAACAGCCAAGGAGGAGTTTATCAAGTTTTGGAAAACTGGTTAGAAAAAGGAGAATGAAGTGGCAGTACAGTTATTAGAAAATTGGCTCCTAAAGGAACAAGGAAAAATTCAAACCAAGTACCGTCACTTAAATCAGGTTTCTGTTCTAGAGCCCGACATTCTTTTTATTGGGGACTCTATTGTCGAATATTATCCTCTACAGGAATTATTTGGGACTTCAAAGACAATTGTCAATCGAGGCATTCGAGGTTATCAGACAAGGCTGTTACGAGAGAATCTAGATGCGCATCTTTACGGTGGAGCGGTAGATAAAATTGTCCTTCTGATTGGGACAAATGATATCGGAAAAGATGTACCTGTGAATGAGGCTCTCAATAATTTCGAAGCTATCATACAATCCATTGCTCGCGATTATCCATTAACTGAGATAAAATTGCTTTCTATTTTGCCAGTCAATGAAGGAGAGGAGTACAAGCAGACAGTCTATATCCGCACAAATGAAAAAATTCAGAAATGGAATCAAGCCTATCAAGAACTTGCTTCTGCCTATATGCAGGTAGAATTTGTGCCAGTTTTTGATAGTTTGACAGACCAGGCAGGCCAACTAAAAAAAGAATATACTACTGATGGGTTGCACCTCAGTGTTGCTGGTTATCAAGTTTTGACCAAAGCTTTGAAAGACTATCTTTTGTAGTTAGTTGATTTCCTTTTTGCATTTTTGAGTTAGATAAGGTATAATGGTTTTATTGTCTTTTGGGGTCGTTACGGATTCGACAGGCATTATGAGGCATATTTTGCGACTCGTGTGGCGACGTAAACGCTCAGTTAAATATAACTGCAAAAAATAACACTTCTTACGCTCTAGCTGCCTAAAAACCAGCAGGCGTGACCCGATTCGGATTGCTCGTGTCTGATGATAGGTCTTATTATTAGCGAGATACGATCAAACTTTGTCTAGCAGTTTGATAAGAGATTGATAGACTCGCAGTTCCTAGGCTTGAGTTATGTGTCGAGGAGCTGTTAAAACAATACATAACCTATGGTTGTAGACAAATATGTTAGCAGGTGTTTGGACGTGGGTTCGACTCCCACCGGCTCCATTAATAATTTACATTGTTTTGTAAATCTTTCTAAAACGTTGTTTTTACAACGTTTTTTGTTTTATTCTTTAGTATTCCTTGGTATTCTTTTATACAAAAAGGATACAATTTTCAGTTGTATCCTAAATATTAAATCAAGTCCTGAATTTTCTTAAGTTTTTATCATATTTTCTGTTATAATTAAGGTGCCTTAAGAAAAATAATGAAAAAAACTAAATGTTTTTCATATAGTTTTCATTGTTTGTGTTATAATTAAGGTGCCTTAAGAAAAATATTAAGGTGCCTTAAGAAAAATAATGAAAAAACTAAATGTTTTTCATATAGTTTTCATTGTTTTAATAGTTTAAAGTCAATCTTATTTTTCTCTAATAGAAAATAATGAAAAAGTAGGTTTAGAAAGAGGTAAGTATCTATGTCTTCTCATAAAAAAGTGTCACTCTCTGAGATTAATCAATCTATCGATACTCCAAATAACAATCATTTCTGGCAAAATTTAAAGGCCTTTTTAGGTCCGGGTGCTCTTGTCGCAGTTGGTTATATGGATCCAGGAAACTGGATTACCAGTGTAGTCGGTGGTGCTTCCTATAAGTATAGTCTCTTGTTTGTTATCTTGATTTCATCTCTCATTGCCATGCAACTTCAGCAGATGGCAGGAAAGCTAGGGATTGTAACCCAGATGGACCTGGCTCAAGCAACAGCTCATCACTCACCAAAATGGCTTCGTTATAGTCTATGGGTGATTTTGGAGTTGGCCTTGATGGCGACAGACCTGGCAGAAGTTCTAGGTTCAGCCATTGCTCTCAATCTTCTCTTTAAGATTCCGATTATGATAGCCATCCTTTTGACGGTTCTAGATGTCTTTCTCTTATTGCTTTTGATGAAATTTGGCTTTAAGAAGATAGAAGCTATTGTGACAACACTGATTTTAACGATTTTAGCAATCTTTACTTATCTGGTAGCTTTATCAAATCCAAGTTTCCAAGGAATTGCTGAGGGTTATTTACCCAATTCGACCTTATTTGAGAGTCCTTTGCCAGGACATGAAAGTCAATTAACCTTGGCACTAGGGATCGTGGGAGCAACGGTTATGCCCCATAACCTCTATTTGCATTCTTCCTTGTCTCAAACTCGGAAAATCAATCACAAGGACAAGAATGATGTTCGAAAAGCCGTGCGCTTTATGACCTGGGATTCAAATCTCCAATTATCCTTGGCCTTTGTGGTTAACTCCCTTCTATTAATTCTCGGGGCGGCTCTCTTTTTCGGCCATGCATCTGAGATTTCTGCCTTCTCTCAAATGTATAATGCCTTGCAGGATTCTACTATTGCAGGAGCTATAGCTAGCTCGACCTTATCAACCTTGTTTGCCTTGGCTTTATTAGCCAGTGGTCAAAATTCGACTATCACAGGTACCTTGACAGGACAAATCGTTATGGAAGGATTCTTGCATATGCGATTGCCTCAGTGGTTCATTCGTTTGGCAACTCGTCTCTTTGCCTTGTTGCCTGTCATGATTGTAGCGGTTGTGTTTGGTCATCAGGAAAAAACCTTGGATCAGTTATTGGTCTATTCGCAGGTCTTTCTTTCAATCGCTCTTCCGTTTTCAATCTTCCCTTTGATTTATCTAACTTCTAAGAAATCACTGATGGGCGAATTTACCAATGCCAAATGGAATACCATCCTTGGTTATATTGTTTCCATTATCTTAACAATTCTAAATGTGAAATTGTTATTTGATATTTTCTAAGAAATTCACCCAAGTTAGAAAACAAGCATATAAGAAAAAAGATACCCAAGAAATCTTGGGTATCTTTTTTGAAAATAAACGGAAGACATGGGATTCGAACCCACGCACGCTTTAACACGCCTACCGCGTTTCCAACACGGCCTCTTAAGCCTCTTGAGTAATCTTCCATTGTTTACTAACCTAGTCTACCATAAAGCCTTCTTTCTTGCAAATTTATTTAAAGTTGAGGAGCCAGTGATAGAAAATGAAAGAAAGTGATAAAAAATGCTTGACTTTGATTTTTTTTATGATAGAATGAATAATGTAATCGTTAACAGGAGGTGGGTTCATGCTAAAAAGTGAACGAAAACAGGTGATTTTAGAAGAATTGAAACAGCATAAAATCGTCTCACTTGAGAAATTAGTAGGTTTGTTAGATACTTCAGAATCAACGGTCAGACGTGATTTAGATGAATTGGAGTCTGAAAATAAACTTCGTCGAGTGCATGGAGGAGCAGAGTTGCCTCACTCCTTGCAAGAAGAAGAAACCATTCAAGAAAAATCTGTCAAAAACCTTCAAGAGAAAAAGTTGATTGCTCAAAGAGCATCTTCCCTCATCAAAGAAAAAGATGTTATCTTTGTGGATGCAGGAAGTACGACAGCCTTTCTCATTAAGGAATTAGAGCGAAAAGACATTACAGTGGTAACCAATTCCATTCACCATGCGGTTCAATTAGTGGATAAGCAAATCCCAACAGTCATTATTGGTGGTGGAGTCAAGATGACAACTGATGCGAGCATCGGTGGCGTTGCTCTCAACCAGATTAATCAATTGCACTTTGACCGTGCCTTTATCGGGATGAATGGTGTGGACGATGGTTATTATACGACTCCTGATATGGAGGAGGGAGCTGTTAAGCGTGCTATTTTAGAGAATGCCAAACAGACCTATGTCTTGGTGGATTCGTCTAAAATTGGACAAACTTGCTTTGCCAAGGTGGCACCACTCAAACGAGCTATTGTTATCACAAGTCAAGGGCATGAGCTCTTGCAGGTTATTAAGGAGAAAACGGAGGTAATAGAAGTATGATTTATACAGTCACACTCAATCCATCCATTGACTATATCGTTCGTTTGGATCAAGTCCAAGTTGGTAGTGTCAATCGTATGGACAGTGATGATAAATTTGCTGGTGGTAAAGGTATCAATGTTAGCCGTGTCTTGAAACGGTTGGGTATTCCTAATACGGCAACTGGATTTATCGGAGGTTTTACTGGTAAATTTATTACAGACACTTTGGCTGAAGAGCAAATTGAGACACGATTTGTCCAAGTGGCAGAAGATACGCGTATCAATGTCAAGATTAAAGCAGAGCAAGAAACAGAAATTAACGGAATGGGTCCTAGTGTTGAACCAGAGAAACTTGAAGAGTTGAAAGCCATTCTTTCGAGTTTAACAGCAGAAGATACAGTTGTTTTTGCGGGGTCTAGTGCTAAAAACTTAGGCAATGTCATCTACAAGGATTTGATTGCCTTGACTCGTCAAACAGGTGCTCAAGTGGTTTGTGACTTTGAAGGTCAGACCTTAATCGATAGTTTGGATTATCAACCACTTTTAGTTAAACCAAACAATCATGAACTTGGAGCTATCTTTGGAGTGAAACTCGAAAGCTTAGATGAAATAGAGAAATATGCTCGAGAGTTGCTGGCTAAAGGTGCTCAAAACGTGATTATTTCTATGGCTGGCGATGGAGCCCTTTTGGTAACATCAGAGGGAGCATACTTTGCTAAACCTATCAAGGGAACCGTTAAAAACTCAGTTGGTGCTGGTGACTCGATGGTTGCTGGATTTACTGGTGAATTTGTCAAATCAAAAGATGCAGTAGAAGCCTTCAAGTGGGGAGTGGCATGTGGAACAGCAACCACATTCTCAGATGATTTAGCAACTGTAGTATTTATTAAAGAAACATATGAAAAAGTTGAGGTAGAAAAACGATGAAAATTCAAGACCTATTGAGAAAAGATGTCATGTTGCTTGATTTGCAAGCAACTGAAAAAACAGCAGCTATCGAAGAAATGATTCATAGCTTGGTAGAACACGGATACGTGACAGATTTTGAAACTTTTAAAGAAGGAATCTTAGCGCGTGAAGCTTTGACTTCTACAGGTTTGGGTGATGGTATCGCTATGCCACACAGCAAAAATGCTGCTGTAAAGGAAGCAACTGTTCTCTTTGCTAAGTCAAATAAGGGTGTTGACTACGAAAGTTTAGATGGCCAACCAACTGACCTCTTCTTTATGATTGCTGCTCCAGAAGGTGCCAATGATACTCACTTGGCTGCCTTGGCAGAATTGTCTCAATACTTGATGAAAGACGGATTTGCTGACAAACTTCGTCAAGCGACATCAGCTGATCAAGTCATCGAACTTTTTGACCAAGCTTCAGAAAAAGCTGAGGAACCAGCTCAGGCTTCTGCTAATGAATCTGGAGACTTTATCGTAGCAGTTACAGCTTGTACAACAGGTATCGCCCACACATACATGGCTCAAGAAGCCCTTCAAAAAGTGGCTGCTGAAATGGGTGTTGGGATCAAGGTTGAAACCAATGGTGCTAGCGGTGTTGGGAACCAATTGACAGCAGAAGACATCCTCAAGGCTAAAACTGTTATCATCGCAGCAGACAAGGCAGTTGAAATGGATCGTTTCGATGGTAAACCATTGATTAATCGTCCGGTTGCTGACGGGATCCGTAAGACAGAAGAATTGATTAACTTGGCTCTTTCTGGGGATGCTGAAGTTTACCGTGCTGCTAATGGAGTAAAAGCTGCAACCGCAAGCAATGAAAAACAAAGCCTTGGTGGTGCCTTCTACAAACACTTGATGAGTGGTGTATCTCAAATGTTGCCATTCGTTATCGGTGGTGGTATCATGATTGCCCTTGCCTTCTTGATTGATGGGGCTTTGGGTGTTCCAAATGAAAATCTTGGCAATCTTGGTTCCTACCATGAGTTAGCTTCTATGTTCATGAAAATTGGTGGTGCAGCCTTTGGCTTGATGCTCCCAGTCTTTGCAGGTTATGTTGCCTACTCTATCGCTGAAAAACCAGGTTTGGTAGCAGGTTTCGTGGCTGGTGCTATTGCCAAAGAAGGTTTTGCCTTTGGGAAAATCCCTTATGCAGCAGGTGGTGAAGCAACTTCAACTCTTGCAGGTGTCTCATCTGGTTTCCTAGGTGCCCTTGTTGGTGGATTTATCGCAGGTGCTTTGGTTCTTGCTATCAAGAAATACGTTAAAGTTCCTCGTTCACTTGAAGGTGCTAAATCAATCCTTCTCTTGCCACTTCTTGGAACAATCTTGACAGGATTTGTCATGTTAGCTGTTAACATCCCGATGGCAGCAATTAACACTGCTATGAATGATTTCCTTGGAGGTCTTGGAGGAGGTTCAGCTGTCCTTCTTGGTATCGTCCTTGGTGGAATGATGGCTGTCGACATGGGTGGACCAGTTAACAAAGCGGCTTATGTCTTTGGTACAGGTACACTAGCAGCATCTGTTTCTTCAGGTGGTTCAGTAGCTATGGCAGCAGTTATGGCTGGAGGAATGGTTCCACCGCTTGCCATCTTTGTCGCAACTCTTCTTTTTAAAGATAAATTTACTAAGGAAGAACGCAACTCTGGTTTGACAAACATTATCATGGGCTTGTCATTTATCACCGAGGGAGCAATTCCATTTGGTGCCGCTGACCCAGCTCGTGCAATCCCAAGCTTTATCCTTGGTTCAGCAGTAGCAGGTGGCCTCGTTGGTCTTACTGGTATCAAACTCATGGCACCACACGGAGGAATCTTCGTCATTGCCCTTACAACAAATGCCCTTCTTTACCTTGTCTTTGTCTTGATTGGAGCACTTGTTAGTGGTGTAGTTTATGGTTACCTTCGTAAACCACAAGCATAAAACTTAGATATAAAATGAAAAGATTGGACCATTTGGTGCAGTCTTTTTCTCTTTCCGAAATGCTTGTGAAATATGGTATAATAGAAGAATGGCAAACAAGAATACAAGTAAAACAAGACGGAGACCGTCTAAAGCAGAACTCGAAAGAAAAGAAGCGATTCAACGAATGTTGATTTCGTTGGGAATCGCGATTTTATTGATTTTCGCAGCCTTTAAATTAGGGGCTGCAGGTATTACCCTTTACAATTTAATACGCTTGCTGGTAGGAAGCTTAGCTTATCTGGCAATATTCGGCATCCTGCTCTATCTCTTCTTTTTCAAGTGGATACGAAAACAGGAGGGGCTCTTATCTGGCTTTTTCACCATATTTGCTGGCTTGCTCTTGATTTTTGAGGCCTACTTGGTTTGGAAATATGGTTTAGATAAGTCGGTATTAAAAGGGACCATGGCTCAGGTCGTGACGGATTTAACTGGTTTTCGAACGACCAGTTTTGCTGGAGGTGGCTTGATTGGAGTTGCTCTTTATATGCCAACCGCCTTTCTCTTCTCAAATATCGGTACTTACTTTATCGGTTCTATCTTGATTTTAGCAGGCGCTCTCCTAGTCAGTCCTTGGTCTGTTTACGATATTGCGGAATTTTTCAGTAGCGGCTTTGCTAAATGGCGAGAAGGGCATGAGCGTCGAAAAGAGGAACGCTTTGTTAAACAAGAAGAAAAAGCTCGCCAAAAGGCTGAGCAAGAGGCTAGATTAGAACAAGAGGAGGCTGAAAAAGCTTTACTCGATTTGCCTCCTGTTGATATGGAAACGGGTGAAATTCTGACAGAAGAGGCTGTTCAGGATCTTCCACCTGTTCCAGAAGAGGACTGGGTGGAACCAGAAATCATCCTACCTCAACCTGAGCTGGAATTCCCTGAACAGGAAGATGGCTCTGACGATGAAGATGTTCAGGTCGATTTTTCAGCCAAGGAAGCCCTTGAATACAAACTTCCAAGTTTACAACTCTTTGCTCCTGATAAACCAAAGGATCAGTCTAAAGAGAAGAAAATCGTCCGAGAAAACATCAAAATCCTAGAAGAAACCTTTGCTAGCTTTGGTATCAAGGTAACAGTTGAACGGGCCGAAATTGGACCATCAGTGACCAAGTATGAAGTCAAGCCGGCCGTTGGTGTAAGGGTTAACCGTATTTCCAATCTCGCAGATGACCTCGCTCTAGCCTTGGCAGCCAAGGATGTCCGAATCGAAGCACCTATCCCAGGGAAATCTCTAGTCGGAATCGAAGTTCCCAACTCCGAGATTGCCACTGTATCTTTCCGTGAACTTTGGGAACAATCTCAAACGAAAGCAGAAAATCTCTTGGAAATTCCTTTAGGTAAGGCTGTTAATGGCACCGCAAGAGCCTTTGACCTTTCTAAAATGCCCCACTTGCTAGTCGCAGGTTCAACGGGTTCAGGGAAGTCGGTAGCAGTTAACGGCATTATCGCTAGCATTCTCATGAAGGCGAGACCCGATCAAGTTAAATTTATGATGGTCGATCCCAAGATGGTTGAGTTGTCTGTTTACAATGATATTCCCCATCTCTTGATTCCAGTTGTGACCAATCCACGCAAAGCCAGCAAGGCCCTGCAAAAGGTTGTGGATGAAATGGAAAATCGTTATGAACTCTTTGCCAAGGTGGGAGTTCGGAATATTGCAGGCTTTAATGCCAAGGTAGAAGAGTTTAATGCCCAGTCTGAATACAAGCAGATTCCGCTACCATTCATTGTTGTGATTGTGGATGAGTTGGCTGACCTTATGATGGTGGCCAGCAAGGAAGTAGAAGATGCTATCATCCGTCTAGGGCAGAAGGCGCGTGCTGCTGGTATCCACATGATTCTTGCGACTCAGCGTCCATCCGTTGACGTCATTTCTGGTCTGATCAAGGCCAATGTCCCATCTCGAGTGGCTTTTGCGGTTTCATCAGGAACAGATTCCCGTACGATTTTGGATGAAAATGGAGCAGAAAAACTGCTTGGTCGAGGAGACATGCTCTTTAAACCTATCGATGAAAATCATCCTGTTCGTCTCCAAGGATCTTTTATCTCGGATGATGATGTCGAACGCATTGTAAACTATATCAAGGCTCAGGCAGATGCAGACTACGATGAGAGTTTTGATCCGGGAGAAGTTTCTGAAAATGAAGGTGAATTTTCAGATGGAGATGCCGGTGGAGATCCGCTCTTCGAAGAGGCCAAGGCTTTGGTAATTGAAACTCAGAAAGCCAGCGCATCCATGATTCAGCGCCGTTTGTCTGTTGGCTTTAACCGTGCGACCCGTCTTATGGAAGAACTTGAGATGGCAGGTGTCATCGGTCCAGCTGAGGGGACTAAACCAAGAAAAGTTTTACAACAATCATGACCACCCGTCTAACGGGTGGTTTGTACCAGGGCTATAAGCCCAAATTACCAGCCAGCGCCTAAAGACGCTGGCTTTCACTTTGTTCAAGCCTTATTGCTCTTGACTCGTCACTTGCCTCTCAAAGAGGCTTTGGTATTACTTACCACTATCCCTAAAGGGATCCTCATATTCTTTTACACTTAATTTATCTAGTGCTATATCATGCTTTACTCGTTCTCAAATTTTCATACTCGTGAAGAAATCATCCACTGGATAATTTCTTTAATCTTGAATATATTTCTTAATTATAGCTTCATTGAGTCCAACCGTACTCACATAATAACCTTCCGCCCAGAAATGCCGATTCCCAAACTTGTATTTGAGATTGGCGTGTTTGTCAAACATCATGAGTGCACTTTTCCCTTTTAAATAACCCATGAAACTCGAAACACTTATCCTCGGTGGAATACTGACTAACATATGTACATGGTCTGGCATCAAGTGTCCTTTGATAATTTCAACTCCTTTATAACTACACAATCGATGAAATATCTCGCCTAAACTACTTCTATATTGATTATAGATGACTCTTCGTCTATACTTAGGGGTGAACACAATGTGATATTTACACATCCACTTTGTGTGTGATAAACTATGTGCCTTTTGTGCCATATTTTTCTCCTTTCGCTTTACAATTGGCTTGAACACCTTTATTGTATCGCGTTCGGAGTTTTTTTAGTATAACCTTCGACGCGTACCCGCATAGCGGGTGGTTTATTTGTCTCGCACCTAACGGAGCGAGACGGACTGAAAGTCGCATAATAAAAAATAGCTTCTTTCCAAGATTGGAAAGAAGCTATTTTTCTGGCTATTGATTGCTTTTATTTTCTGATGTTGGAGTATTGGGCTGTTTTTCATTTTCAGTGGTAGGTTTAGTTGGAGCAGGTGTAGTAGAGTCCTGAGTTGCTGTTTTCTGCTCTTCTTTTTTCTCTTCCTTGATGCTGGATTTTGGCGTTTCTTCTTGTTGTGTTTTTTCTTGAGAAGTGTTATTTTCCTTATTGGGACTAGTGTTTTCCTGAGGGGATTCCTTTTGAATTTCTTTGACAATGGTTGTCGTCTGGGTTGTCGTAGGCTCTTTTTTAGTATTTTTGTTATTATCCAAGGCGTTCATGATAGTGATACTCGCGGTAATCAAACCTAGGATACTACCGATAGTAGCAACGGTTTTTTGAAAGACCGTAAAGCCTTTTTTGATGTGTTCTGTTTTTGGTTTTGAAGTTCTACGATAATTAGACATGCATTCTCTCCTTTAATTAAAATTTATTATACCGCATTTCTTTAAAAAAATCTTAAAAAAAGAGGAATTGCCCTTTCTTGTCGCAAGCTCCGTTTCATGATACAATAGAAGGAGTGATTTTAGAAAGTGTGAGAAAACATGATTTACTTTGATAATTCGGCGACGACCAAGCCTTATCCTGAAGCCCTTGAAACCTATATGCAGGTTGCTTCAAAAATTTTAGGAAATCCATCTAGTCTCCATCGTTTGGGAGACCAATCAACACGAATCTTAGATGCTTCTCGCCAACAGATTGCAGATTTAATCGGTAAGAAAAGCGATGAGATTTTCTTTACTGCTGGTGGAACAGAAGGGGATAACTGGGTCATCAAGGGTGTGGCCTTTGAAAAAGCCCAGTTTGGCAAGCACATCATCGTATCAGCCATTGAACATCCGGCAGTCAAGGAGTCAGCTCTTTGGCTGAAAAGTCAAGGATTTGAAGTGGATTTTGCTCCAGTTAATGAGAAAGGATTTGTGGATGTTGAAGCGCTAGCGGGTTTAATACGACCTGATACAACCCTCGTTTCCATCATGGCTGTTAACAATGAAATTGGATCAATCCAACCTATTGAAGCTATCTCAGAACTTTTAGCAGATAAGCCGACTATTTCCTTCCACGTTGATGCGGTTCAGGCACTTGCCAAGATTCCAACTGAAAAATATTTGACAGATCGAGTGGATTTCGCGACCTTCTCCAGTCATAAGTTCCACGGTGTTCGTGGTGTTGGCTTTGTCTATATCAAGTCTGGCAAGAAGATTACGCCTCTTTTAACAGGTGGTGGTCAGGAGCGTGATTATCGTTCAACAACTGAAAATGTGGCAGGGATTGCAGCGACAGCCAAGGCTCTCCGTTTAGCTATGGAAAAGCTAGATTTCTTTACTAGTAAGACTGGGCAAATGAAATCAGTTATTCGCCAAGCCCTTTTGGACTATCCAGATATTTTTGTCTTCTCAGATGACGAAGACTTTGCCCCTCATATCCTGACTTTTGGAATCAAGGGTGTTCGTGGTGAAGTCATCGTTCACGCCTTTGAAGACTATGATATTTTCATCTCAACGACCTCTGCTTGTTCATCTAAAGCTGGGAAGCCTGCAGGAACCTTGATTGCCATGGGAGTGGACAAGGATAAGGCCCAGTCAGCTGTGCGTTTAAGCCTAGACCTTGAAAATGATATGAGTCAGGTCGAGCAGTTTTTGACCAAGCTAAAATTAATTTACAATCAAACTAGAAAAGTAAGATAGGAGCATTTATGCAGTATTCAGAAATTATGATTCGCTATGGAGAATTGTCAACCAAACACAAAAATCGTATGCGTTTCATCAATAAACTTCGTAATAATATTTCAGACGTTTTGTCTATCTATCCCCAAGTTAAGGTAACCGCAGATCGCGACCGTGCCCATGCTTACCTCAATGGAGCTGATTACACCGCAGTAGCAGAATCCCTCAAACAAGTATTCGGGATTCAAAACTTTTCTCCCGTTTATAAAGTCGAAAAGTCTGTGGAAGTTCTGAAGTCTGCTGTCCAAGAGATTATGAAAGATATCTACAAGGAAGGGATGACCTTTAAAATTTCTAGTAAACGTAGCGACCACAACTTTGAGTTGGATAGTCGTGAACTCAACCAAACACTTGGAGGGGCTGTATTCGAAGCCATTCCAAACGTACAAGCTCAAATGAAAAGTCCTGATATCAATCTTCAGGTGGAGATTCGTGAGGAAGCGGCTTATATTTCCTATGAAACCTTTCGTGGAGCAGGAGGATTACCTGTGGGAAGTTCTGGTAAAGGCATGCTCATGTTGTCAGGAGGAATTGATTCACCTGTTGCGGGTTATCTAGCTCTTAAACGAGGGGTTGATATTGAGGCAGTTCACTTTGCTAGCCCACCTTACACGAGTCCTGGTGCCCTTAAAAAAGCTCAAGATTTGACTCGTAAATTAACCAGATTTGGGGGCAATATTCAGTTTATCGAAGTACCTTTCACAGAGATTCAAGAGGAAATTAAGGCCAAAGCGCCAGAAGCTTACCTCATGACCTTGACGCGTCGTTTTATGATGCGAATCACCGACCGTATTCGTGAGGTACGAAATGGTTTGGTTATTATCAATGGGGAAAGTCTTGGTCAAGTAGCTAGCCAAACCCTCGAAAGCATGCAGGCTATCAATGCCGTTACCAACACTCCCATCATTCGTCCAGTTGTGACCATGGATAAGTTGGAAATCATCGATATTGCACAAGAAATCGATACCTTTGACATTTCAATCCAACCGTTTGAAGACTGTTGTACCATTTTTGCGCCAGATCGTCCAAAAACAAATCCTAAGATTAAGAATGCGGAACAGTACGAAGCGCGTATGGATGTTGAAGGCTTAGTTGAGCGAGCAGTGGCTGGAATCATGATTACTGAAATTACACCTCAAGCTGAAAAAGATGAAGTAGATGACTTGATTGACAATCTCCTTTAATCAGAAAATCCAAAAGAATTTAGAAAAATAAATTAAAAAGTTAGTTTTTAATCCAAAAATGGAAGCAAAACTGACTTTTTTTCTATTTTTATGATATAATGAGATAAAATTTTGAATATAGAGAGTTTTCTGACAATGAATCAATCCTACTTTTATTTAAAAATGAAAGAACACAAACTCAAGGTTCCTTATACTGGTAAGGAGCGCCGTGTACGTGTTCTTCTTCCCAAAGATTATGAGAAAGATACAGACCGTTCCTATCCTGTGGTTTACTTTCATGACGGGCAAAATGTCTTTTATAGTAAGGAATCTTTTATTGGTCATTCATGGAAGATTATCCCAGCAATTAAACGAAATCCCGATATCAGTCGCATGATTGTCGTTGCTATTGACAATGATGGCATGGGGCGGATGAATGAGTATGCGGCTTGGAAGTTCCAAGAATCTCCTATCCCGGGTCAGCAGTTTGGTGGAAAAGGTGTGGAGTATGCCGAGTTTGTCATGGAAGTGGTCAAGCCTTTTATCGATGAGACCTACCGTACAAAAGCAGACCGCCAGCATACGGCTATGATTGGTTCCTCATTAGGAGGCAATATTACCCAGTTTATCGGTTTGGAATTCCAAGACCAAATTGGATGTCTAGGAGTCTTTTCATCTGCTAATTGGCTCCACCAAGAAGCTTTTAATCGCTACATCGAGCGCAAGAATCTATCGCCTGACCAGCGAATATTTATCTATGTAGGAACAGAAGAAGCAGATGATACAGACAAGACCTTGATGGCTGGCAATATCAAACAAGCCTATATCGACTCGTCGCTTCGCTATCACCATGATTTGATAGCAGGGGGAGTTTATCTGGATAATCTTGTCTTGAAAGTTCAGTCTGGTGCTATCCATAGTGAAATTCCTTGGTCGGAAAATTTACCAGATTGTTTGAGATTTTTTGCAGAAAAATGGTAAGTTAGAAAAGGAGAAAACCGATGCATATTGAAAACCTTAGCCACTGGAGTGGTCATCTTAACCGTGAAATGTACCTTAATCGTTATGGACATGCTGGGATTCCAGTTGTGGTCTTTGCTTCATCAGGTGGTAGTCACAACGAATACTTTGATTTTGGCATGATTGATGCCTGTGCTTCCTTTATAGAGGAAGGCCGTGTTCAGTTCTTTACCCTATCCAGTGTAGACAGTGAGAGCTGGTTGGCCACTTGGAAAAATGGTCACGACCAAGCAGAGATGCACCGTGCCTACGAACGTTATGTGATTGAAGAGGCTATTCCTTTTATCAAACATAAGACAGGTTGGTTTGATGGCATGATGACGACAGGTTGCTCCATGGGCGCCTACCATGCAGTCAACTTTTTCCTCCAGCATCCAGATGTCTTTACCAAAGTGATTGCTCTTAGTGGAGTTTACGATGCACGTTTCTTTGTCGGCGATTACTACAATGATGATGCCATTTACCAAAACTCGCCAGTAGATTACATCTGGAATCAGAACGACAGCTGGTTTATCGACCGTTACCGTCAGGCAGAGATTGTGCTTTGTACGGGGCTTGGTGCTTGGGAACAAGACGGTCTACCATCTTTCTACAAGCTCAAAGAAGCCTTTGACCAGAAACAAATTCCAGCTTGGTTTGCTGAATGGGGACACGATGTCGCCCACGACTGGGAATGGTGGCGCAAACAAATGCCTTATTTCCTTGGAAATCTCTATTTATAAAAGGAGTAGCCTATGAATTACCTTGTTATTTCTCCCTATTATCCACAAAACTTTCAGCAGTTTACTATTGAACTAGCCAATAAAGGCATCACAGTCTTGGGAATTGGCCAAGAACCTTACGAGCAATTGGATGAGCCCTTGCGCAATAGCTTGACCGAGTATTTTCGTGTTGATAATCTTGAGAACATAGATGAAGTCAAACGTGCAGTTGCCTTTCTCTTTTATAAACATGGCCCAATTGATCGCATCGAGTCCCACAATGAATATTGGCTGGAGCTGGACGCAGCACTCAGAGAACAATTTAACGTTTTTGGTGCCAAACCAGAGGATCTCAAAAAGACAAAATATAAGTCTGAAATGAAGAAACTTTTCAAAAAAGCAGGTGTTCCTGTGGTACCTGGAGCTGTTATCAAGACGGAAACAGATGTTGATAAAGCAGTAAAAGAAATCGGCCTTCCAATGATTGCCAAACCTGATAATGGAGTGGGAGCAACCGCAACCTTTAAACTTGAAACCGAAGACGATATCAATCATTTCAAGGCTGAGTGGGACCATTCGACCGTTTATTTCTTTGAGAAATTTGTCACTTCCAGTGAAATTTGCACCTTTGATGGACTAGTGGACAAGGATGGAAAAATCGTCTTTTCAATAACATTTGACTACGCCTATACACCGCTTGATCTCATGATTTATAAGATGGACAATTCTTATTACGTTCTCAAGGATATGGATCCCAAACTGCGCAAGTATGGGGAAGCAATTGTCAAAGAATTTGGTATGAAAGAACGGTTCTTCCATATCGAGTTTTTCCGCGAAGGGGACGATTACATTGCCATTGAGTACAATAACCGTCCTGCAGGTGGCTTTACCATTGATGTTTATAACTTTGCTCATTCCTTGGACCTTTATCGTGGCTATGCAGCCATTGTCGCAGGTGAAGAGTTCCCAGCGTCAGACTTTGAACCTCAGTTTTGTTTAGCTACTTCTCGCCGTGCAAATGCTCACTATGTTTATTCTGAGGAGGACTTGCTTGCCAAATACAGCCATCAATTCAAGGTTAAGAAAATCATGCCAGCGGCCTTTGCGGAACTTCAAGGAGATTACCTGTATATGCTGACAACTCCGAGTCGACAAGAAATGGAGCAGATGATTGCAGATTTCGGACAACGTCAATAATAAGAACTCTCGGATTAAGGAAATTCACTCCCTTAATCCTTTTGCTTTTTTATACTCTTCGAAAATCAAATTCAAACTACGTCAGCGTCGCCTTACCGTACTCAAGTACAGCCTGCGGCTAGCTTCCTAGTTTGCTCTTTGATTTTCATTGAGTATTATAATAAACGAAACCGCTTTCTTATATATTCTTTTAGAAAACTTGTTGCTAAAAGATATAAAAATTGATAGAATAAGGATTGTCTAAAAAATTTTAAGGAGAATCTATCAAATGGATTTCACATGGGCAATTAAATATGCCACTGAATTTTTGGCTACTGCTATTTTGATCATTCTTGGTAATGGTGCAGTTGCTAACGTTGAACTTAAAGGTACGAAAGGTCACCAAAGTGGCTGGCTCGTTATCGCTGTTGGTTATGGTATGGGGGTTATGATCCCAGCCTTGATGTTTGGTAACGTATCTGGGAACCACATCAACCCAGCCTTCACTCTTGGACTTGCAATCAGCGGTCTCTTCCCTTGGGCACAAGTAGCTCCTTATATCATTGCACAAGTTTTGGGTGCTATCTTTGGTCAAGCCTTGGTCGTGGCAACACACCGCCCATATTACTTGAAAACTGAAAATCCTAACAACATCTTGGGAACTTTCTCAACAATTTCAAGTTTGGATCAAGGTACAAAAGAATCACGCTTTGCAGCAACTGTTAATGGTTTTGTAAACGAGTTTGTTGGTTCATTTGTTCTTTTCTTTGCAGCGCTTGGAATGACTAAAAACTTCTTTGGTGCTGAACTAGTATCAAAAGCACAAGCAGCTATTAATGCTCAAGTTGCACAAGCAACTACTCAAGGTCAAACAATTCCTCAAGAGCAAGTAACAGCAGCACTTGACCAAGCTAAAGAACAAGTAGCACCATTTATGACATCTGGTCTTGGAATTGCTCATTTGGCACTTGGATTCCTTGTTATGGCCTTGGTAACATCACTTGGTGGACCTACAGGACCTGCCTTGAACCCAGCCCGTGACTTGGGACCACGTCTCCTTCATGCTTTCCTTCCAAAATCAGTTCTTGGTGAGCACAAAGGTGACTCAAAATGGTGGTATTCTTGGGTACCAGTAGTAGCGCCTATCGCAGCAGCAATTGCGGCAGTAGCTATCTTCAAATTCCTTTACCTATAAGAAATTTAAACCGGGGAAATCCTCGGTTTTTTAGGTGAAATTTTACGAAAAATCGGTAAATCTGAGCATAATATCTTGTAAAAAATTCCAAAATCCTTTAAAATAAAAGAGTTGGAGGAATTTATGAATGTAAATCAAATTGTACGGATTATTCCTACTTTAAAAGTTAATAATAGAAAATTAAATGAAACATTTTATATTGAAACCCTTGGCATGAAGGCCTTGTTAGAAGAGTCTGCCTTTCTGTCACTAGGTGATCAAACAGGCTTAGAGAAGCTGGTTTTAGAAGAAGCTCCCAGCATGCGTACTCGTAAGGTAGAGGGAAGAAAAAAACTAGCTAGATTGATTGTCAAGGTGGAAAATCCCTTGGAAATCGAAGGACTCTTATCTAAAACAGATTCGATTCATCAATTATACAAAGGTCAAAATGGCTACGCTTTTGAAATTTTCTCACCAGAAGATGATTTGATTTTGATTCATGCGGAAGATGATAGAGCAAGTCTAGTAGAAGTGGAAGAAAAGCCTGAATTTCAAACAGATTTGGAATCAATTTCTTTGAGTAAATTTGAGATTTCTATGGAATTACATCTCCCAACTGATATCGAAAGTTTCTTGGAGGTATCTGAAGTTGGGGCATCACTTGATTTTATCCCAGCACAGGGGCAAGATTTGACTGTGGACAATACGGTTACTTGGGACTTATCTATGCTCAAGTTCTTGGTCAATGAACTAGATATAGCAAGTCTGCGCAAGAGGTTTGAATCTACCGAATATTTTATTCCTAAGTCTGAAAAATTCTTCCTTGGAAAAGATCGAAATAATGTTGAATTGTGGTTTGAAGAACTATGAAGTGGACCAAGATTATTAAAAAAATAGAAGAACAAATCGAGGCAGGGATTTATCCCGGAGCCTCTTTTGCGTATTTTAAGGACAATCAATGGACGGAGTTCTATTTAGGCCAGAGTGACCCAGAGCATGGCTTGCAGACAGAGGCAGGTCTAGTTTATGACCTAGCCAGTGTCAGTAAGGTGGTTGGGGTTGGTACGGTTTTTACCTTTTTGTGGGAAAAAGGCAAATTAGATATTGATAGACCGGTAACAGATTTTTTAGCTGAGTGTGATTATCCAGACATCACTATTCGTCAGCTCTTGACCCACGCTACAAATCTTGATCCTTTTATTCCCAATCGTGATCGTTTAACAGCCTCAGAATTAAAGGAAGCCATGTTTCATCTCAAGAGACGAAGTCAGCCAGCCTTTCTTTATTCAGATGTTCATTTTTTGCTTTTAGGTTTTATTTTGGAAAGAATCTTTAATCAAGACCTGGATGTGATTTTACAAGAACAAGTTTGGAATCCTTGGGGAATGAAGGAAACCAAGTTTGGCCCTGTTGAGATTGCTGTTCCAACAGTCAGAGGTGTAGAGGCAGGCATGGTACATGATCCCAAGGCTCGCCTTTTGGGCAGACACGCTGGTAGTGCTGGTTTATTTTCGACAGTAAAGGATTTACAAATCTTTTTAGAACACTATTTAGCAGATGATTTTGCAAGAGATTTGAGTCAAAATTTTTCTCCTTTGGATGACAAGGAACGTTCTTTGGCATGGAATTTGGAAGGAAATTGGCTAGACCATACGGGCTATACAGGTACCTTTATCATGTGGAATCGTCAGAAGCAAGAAGCAGCTATTTTCTTATCGAATCGTACCTATGAAAAGGATGAGAGGGCTCAATGGATATTAGACCGCAATCAAGTAATGGACTTGATTCGCAAAGAAGAGTAAGGAGAAATATGTCAAATATTTTAAAAGGGACTCTACTAACAGTTGTGGCTGGTATTGCTTGGGGCTTGTCAGGAACGAGTGGTCAATACCTGATGGCACACGGAATTTCGGCTCTGGTCTTGACCAACTTACGTCTTTTAATCGCCGGTGGAATTCTCATGCTCTTAGCTTATGCTACTGCAAAGGATAAAATGCTGGCCTTTTTAAAGGATAGAAAGAGTCTGCTGCCTCTTCTTATTTTTGCTCTGATTGGTCTTTTTCTCAACCAATTCGCCTATCTGTCTGCTATTCAGGAGACCAATGCAGGTACTGCGACAGTGCTTCAGTATGTTTGCCCTGTCGGGATTTTGATTTATAGTTGTATCAAGGATAAGGTAGCACCGACACTGGGAGAGATTGTCTCAATCATATTAGCCATCGGAGGAACCTTCCTGATCGCAACTCATGGGCAGTTGGACCAGTTATCCATGACACCTGCAGGTCTGTTCTGGGGTCTCTTTTCTGCCCTAACTTATGCACTTTATATAATTTTGCCTATAGCCTTGATTAAGAAGTGGGGGAGTAGCTTGGTAATAGGTGTGGGAATGGTCATAGCAGGTTTGGTCGCCCTTCCTTTTACAGGAGTTCTACAGACTGCTATCCCAACTAGTCTTGATTTTCTCCTTGCTTTTGCGGGCATTATTCTTATTGGGACTGTCTTTGCCTATACAGCCTTCCTAAAAGGAGCCAGTCTGATTGGACCGGTCAAGTCAAGTTTGTTGGCTTCAATTGAGCCAATCTCGGCAGTTTTCTTTGCCTTCCTGATCATGAATGAACAATTTTATCCCATTGATTTTCTTGGTATGGCAATGATATTAGTTGCTGTAACTCTGATTTCTTTGAAAGATTTACTCTTAGAAAAATAAAAAAGACTCTTTGTCGTCGGTGACAGAGAGTTTTTGCCTAGTAATCTAATTATTTTCAAGATAAAATTCAAAACGTTCGCCTACATACTGACTTTTTACATATTCAAAAGCAGTACCATCTTCTAGGTAGGAAACCTGAGTTAGTCCAAGAATAGCATGCCCTTTTTCAACTTCCAAATAGTGGGCAATCTTTTCCTTAGCGAGACGAGCATAAATAGTCTGCTGTGATTTACCAATACGATAGCCGTATTTTTGTAAGGTTTGGAAGAAATGACTGGTGATTTCTTCTTTTTTAAAGTTCTTGATAAATTTTTCAGGAATAGAAGCAACTTCATAAACCAGAGGAACATTGTCGGCATAGCGAACACGTTCCATTCGGATAATATTTTCAGTTGGAGAAATTCCTAACTTGGCAACTTCCTGCTCATTGGGAATGGTTTTTCTGTAGGAAATGAGTTGGCTAGAGGGAACTTTGCCTTGGGATTTAACAATTTCAGTAAAACTGGTTGTCCCTCGCATCTTTTCTTGTACCCTGGTGCTTGCAACAAAGGTTCCGCTCCCTACCCTGCGTTCCAAGACGCCTTCTTCGACCAAAAGAGAGACAGCTTGGCGGAGGGTCATGCGACTGACTGCAAACTGCTCAGCTAAATCTCGTTCACTAGGGAGTCTTTCTCCAATAGCCCAACGGTGCTCGTCAATATCCTTTTTAATTTGATCATGGATTTTCATATAAGCTGGTAGCATATTTTCACTTCATTTCTATCTTTTCTCTATTGTACCCTAATAAACAAGAAAAAGTCAATCTTCGCCTTGTTTAGTTGGTAATTCGACCTTATTTGTGATAGAATATTGGAAAAAGATATTTCTTTTGAGAAAGGAAAAAGATGAGCAACATTTCAACTGATTTGCAAGATGTAGAAAAAATCATCGTATTGGACTATGGTAGCCAATATAACCAGCTGATTTCACGCCGTATCCGTGAGATTGGTGTTTTTTCAGAACTAAAGAGCCATAAAATTTCAGCTGCTGAAGTTCGTGAAATCAATCCTGTAGGAATCATCCTTTCAGGTGGTCCAAACTCTGTATACGAAGATGGTTCATTCGATATTGACCCAGAAATCTTCGAACTTGGAATTCCTATTTTGGGAATCTGTTATGGTATGCAGTTATTGACCCACAAACTTGGAGGAAAAGTTGTTCCTGCAGGTGATGCTGGAAATCGTGAATACGGTCAATCAACCCTCACACACACACCTTCAGCTCTTTTTGAATCAACACCTGATGAACAGACTGTTTTGATGAGCCATGGTGATGCGGTTACTGAAATTCCTGCTGACTTTGTTCGTACAGGTACATCAGCTGACTGCCCATACGCAGCCATCGAAAACCCAGATAAACACATTTACGGTATCCAATTCCACCCAGAAGTTCGCCATTCTGTATACGGTAATGATATCCTTCGTAACTTTGCGCTTAACATTTGTAAGGCTAAAGGCGACTGGACAATGGATAACTTCATCGACATGCAGATTCAAAAAATCCGTGAAACAGTCGGTGACAAACGTGTCCTACTTGGTCTCTCTGGTGGTGTTGACTCTTCTGTCGTCGGAGTCCTTCTCCAAAAAGCAATTGGAGATCAATTGATCTGTATTTTTGTAGACCACGGTCTTCTTCGTAAAGGGGAAGCTGATCAAGTTATGGATATGCTTGGTGGTAAGTTTGGGTTGAACATCGTTAAGGCAGATGCTGCCAAACGTTTCCTTGATAAATTGGCCGGTGTATCTGACCCTGAACAAAAACGTAAGATTATCGGTAATGAATTTGTTTATGTCTTTGATGACGAAGCAAGCAAGCTAACAGATGTGAAATTCTTGGCTCAAGGAACACTTTACACAGACGTTATCGAATCAGGTACTGATACTGCCCAAACTATCAAGTCTCACCACAACGTTGGTGGACTTCCAGAAGATATGCAGTTTGAACTCATCGAGCCACTTAACACTCTTTACAAGGATGAAGTTCGTGCTCTTGGTACAGAACTTGGCATGCCAGACCACATCGTATGGCGCCAACCATTCCCAGGTCCAGGTCTTGCGATCCGTGTTATGGGTGAAATCACAGAAGAAAAATTGGAAACCGTTCGTGAGTCTGATGCCATCCTTCGTGAAGAAATCGCCAAAGCTGGTCTTGACCGCGATATCTGGCAGTACTTCACTGTTAACACTGGCGTTCGTTCAGTAGGTGTTATGGGTGACGGTCGTACTTATGACTACACGATTGCCATTCGTGCGATTACCTCTATCGATGGTATGACTGCTGATTTTGCCAAAATTCCATGGGAAGTGCTTCAAAAAATCTCAGTCCGTATCGTAAATGAAGTAGACCATGTTAACCGTATCGTCTACGATATTACAAGTAAACCACCTGCAACAGTAGAGTGGGAATAGTCATCTGAGGCTTATCTTATTTTATGTAGTTTAACGAGCCAGTATCTTTGGATACTGGTTTTTACTTTTCTAGACTTTCGAGTACTTGTTAAAATTTGGTTTATAATCGATAGTTTAACAAGTATTATGCAAAGCTTAAAAGATTAGAATTGTCAAAACAATCCGTCTAGGCTTGATTTTATCACTTATTTACTATAAAATGAGAAGGAAAAACGTCAAACTTTTATATTGCAAATAGGAGAAAACATGACAAAAACATTAAAACGTCCTGAGGTTTTATCACCTGCAGGGACTTTAGAGAAGCTAAAAGTAGCTGTTCAGTATGGAGCAGATGCTGTCTTTATCGGTGGTCAGGCCTATGGTCTTCGTAGCCGTGCTGGAAACTTTACCTTTGAACAGATGGAAGAAGGTGTCCAGTTTGCGGCTAAGTATGGGGCTAAGGTCTATGTAGCTGCCAACATGGTTATGCACGAAGGAAATGAAGAGGGAGCTGGTGAGTGGTTCCGTAAACTGCGTGATATCGGGATTGCAGCAGTTATTGTGTCAGACCCAGCCTTGATTATGATTGCAGCGACAGAGGCACCAGGTCTTGAAATCCACCTCTCTACCCAAGCTAGTGCGACTAACTATGAAACGCTGGAGTTCTGGAAAGAACTGGGCTTGACTCGTGTCGTATTGGCGCGTGAGGTTTCAATGGAAGAATTGGCAGAAATTCGCAAACGTACAGATGTTGAGATTGAAGCCTTTGTACACGGAGCTATGTGTATTTCTTACTCTGGTCGTTGTACTCTTTCAAACCACATGAGTATGCGTGATGCTAACCGTGGTGGATGCTCTCAGTCATGCCGCTGGAAGTACGACCTTTACGATATGCCATTTGGACAAGAACGCAAGAGCTTGAAAGGCGAAATTCCTGAAGAATTTTCAATGTCAGCCGTTGATATGTCTATGATTGACCATATCCCAGATATGATTGAAAATGGTGTGGACAGTCTAAAAATCGAAGGACGTATGAAGTCTATTCACTATGTTTCAACAGTTACCAACTGCTACAAGGCAGCTGTTGATGCTTATCTAGAAAGCCCAGAGAAGTTTGAAGCTATCAAACAAGATTTGATTGATGAGATGTGGAAGGTTGCTCAACGTGAATTGGCAACAGGTTTCTACTATGGTACACCATCTGAAAATGAGCAGTTGTTTGGTGCTCGTCGTAAAATCCCTGAGTATAAGTTTGTCGCCGAAGTGGTTTCTTATGATGATGCGACACAAACAGCGACCATTCGCCAACGGAATGTCATTAACGAAGGCGACCAAGTTGAGTTTTATGGCCCAGGTTTCCGTCATTTTGAAACTTATATCGAAGATTTGCACGATGCAAAAGGAAATAAAATCGACCGCGCTCCAAATCCAATGGAACTATTGACAATCAAGGTTCCACAACCTGTTCAAGCAGGAGACATGGTTCGTGCTCTCAAAGAAGGTCTTATCAATCTTTATAAGGAAGATGGAACTAGCGTCACAGTTCGTGCTTAATAAGTAAGCAGAAAACGAAAGCTTTCCTTTAAATTCTACCTATCTAAAAGAGCATTAGGTTAAAAATATATCAATTTCCATCCGAGATTTCATCTCGGATTTTTTTCATTATTTTTCAGAAAGACCTAGATAATGGACGGATTTATTTCAAGTTTTTTCTAAAGTTTTCTATATAATAGACTCAAAAATAGTAAAATTGGAAATAATTTTCATTAAACGCTTTCAACGTAAGTAAAAAGTTGACAAATCCAATTTTTAGGACTAAACTAAGTAAGTAAATTTTAATTAAAAGGAGAATTCGTCATGAATTTAACATTTTTCGGTCTATGTCTTGCCTGTATGGGTGTGTCTCTTGGTGAGGGGTTGTTGATGAATGGTTTGTTGAAATCAGTAGCTCGCCAACCAGATATTATCGCTGAGTTTCGTAGTCTGATGTTTTTAGGGGTTGCCTTTATTGAAGGGACTTTCTTCATAACTCTTGTCTTCTCATTTATTATTAAATAACAAAATATAAATTGGAGAAGGGAGAATGTTAGATGGAAGAAAGTATCAATCCAACCATCAATATTGGTCCTGTTACCTTTGATTTAACTTTGACAGCCTTGACTTTGCTGTCTGTGTTTCTGATTTTTGCATTTATCTATTGGGCAAGTCGTAATATGACGTTGAGACCCAAAGGTAAACAAAATGTATTAGAGTTTCTCTATGATTTTGTAATTGGATTTACAGAACCTAACCTTGGTTCCCACTACATAAAAGATTACTCACTCTTTTACTTATGTTTATTTCTTTTTATGGTCATCGCCAATAATCTTGGTTTGATGGCTAAACTTCAAACAACAGATGGGACAAACCTTTGGACATCGCCAACTGCAAATCTTTCATTTGACCTTGTCTTGTCGTTCTGTATTATTGTGATGGCGCACATTGAGGGGATTCGTCGTCGTGGGATTAAACAATACATAAAAGGTTTTGTAACTCCTGCATTTATGACACCGATGAATCTACTTGAAGAATTCACGAATTTCCTTTCTCTTGCTTTGCGGATTTTTGGGAATATCTTTGCAGGTGAAGTAATGACAAGCTTGCTTATCTTACTTTCACATCAGGCTATTTTTTGGTATCCAGTTGCATTTGGGGCAAACTTAGTTTGGACTGCATTTTCCGTGTTCATTTCTTGTGTACAAGCCTATGTCTTTACACTATTATCCTCTATGTACCTAGGAAATAAAATTAATGATGAAGAGTAGAAAGGAGTAACTGATGCACATAACAGTAGGTGAATTAATTGGTAATTTTATTTTAATCGCTGGCTCTTTTATCCTTTTGCTAGTCTTGATTAAAAAATTTGCATGGTCTAATATTACAGGCATTTTCGAAGAAAGAGCTGAAAAAATTGCTTCAGATATTGACAGAGCTGAAGAAGCGCGTCAAAAAGCAGAAGTGTTGGCTCAAAAACGCGAAGATGAATTGGCTGGTAGCCGTAAAGAAGCTAAGACAATCATTGAGAATGCGAAAGAAACAGCTGAGAAAAGTAAAGCTAGTATTTTAGCAGATGCTAAACTAGAAGCAGGACGCTTAAAAGAAAAAGCAAATCAAGAAATTGCTCAAAACAAAGCTGAAGCTTTACAAAGCGTTAAGGGTGAGGTAGCAGATTTGACAATCAGCTTGGCTGGTAAAATCATCTCACAAAACCTTGATGGTCATGCCCATAAAGAACTCATTGATCAGTATATCGATCAGCTAGGAGAAGCTTAATGGACAAGAAAACAGTAAAGGTAATTGAAAAATACAGCATGCCTTTTGTCCAATTGGTACTTGAAAAAGGAGAAGAAGACCTTATTTTTTCAGACTTGACTCAAATCAAGCAAGTTGCTGAAGAAACAGGTTTACCTTCTTTTTTAAAAAAAGTGGCAGTAGACGAGTCTGACAAGGAAAAAACGATTGCTTTCTTCCAAGACTCAGTGTCACCTTTATTGCAAAACTTTATCCAGGTTCTTATCTACAATCACAGAGCAAATCTTTTTTATGATGTGCTTGTAGATTGCTTGAACCGACTTGAAAAAGAAACAAATCGATTTGAAGTGACGATTACTTCAGCTCATCCTTTAACAGTTGAACAGAAGAGTCGCTTGCTCCCTTTGATTGAGAAAAAAATGTCTCTGAAAGTAAGGAGTGTAAAAGAACAAATCGATGAAAGTCTCATTGGTGGTTTTGTTATTTTTGCCAATCACAAGACAATTGATGTGAGTATTAAACAACAACTTAAAGTTGTTAAAGAAAATTTGAAATAGAAAGTGGTGTTCTTTTGGCAATTAACGCACAAGAAATCAGCGCTTTAATTAAGCAACAAATTGAAAATTTCAAACCCAATTTTGATGTGACTGAAACAGGTGTTGTAACCTATATCGGGGACGGTATCGCGCGTGCTCACGGCCTTGAAAATGCCATGAGTGGAGAGTTGTTGATCTTTGAAAACGGCTCTTATGGGATGGCCCAAAACTTGGAGTCAACAGACGTCGGTATTATCATCCTAGGTGACTTTACAGATATCCGTGAGGGCGATACAATCCGCCGTACAGGAAAAATCATGGAAGTTCCAGTAGGTGAGAGTCTCATTGGTCGTGTTGTTGACCCGCTTGGTCGTCCAGTTGACGGTCTTGGTGAAATCCACACTGATAAAACTCGTCCAGTAGAAGCGTCAGCTCCTGGTGTTATGCAACGTAAGTCTGTATCAGAACCATTGCAAACTGGTTTGAAAGCTATTGATGCCCTTGTACCGATTGGTCGTGGTCAACGTGAGTTGATTATCGGTGACCGTCAGACAGGGAAAACAACCATTGCGATTGATACAATCTTGAACCAAAAAGGTCAAGATATGATCTGTATCTATGTTGCGATTGGACAAAAAGAATCAACAGTCCGTACGCAAGTAGAAACACTCCGTCAGTACGGTGCCTTGGACTACACAATCGTTGTGACAGCTTCTGCTTCACAACCATCTCCATTGCTCTTCCTAGCTCCTTATGCTGGTGTTGCCATGGCGGAAGAATTTATGTACCAAGGTAAGCATGTTTTGATTGTTTATGATGATTTATCAAAACAAGCGGTCGCTTATCGTGAACTGTCTCTCTTGCTTCGTCGTCCTCCAGGTCGTGAAGCCTTCCCAGGAGATGTTTTCTATCTCCACAGCCGTTTGCTTGAGCGCTCAGCTAAAGTTTCTGATGAACTTGGTGGTGGATCAATTACAGCCCTACCATTTATCGAGACACAAGCAGGAGATATCTCTGCCTATATCGCAACCAACGTGATTTCAATCACTGATGGACAAATCTTCCTTGGTGATGGTCTTTTCAATGCGGGTATTCGTCCAGCCATCGATGCGGGTTCATCTGTATCTCGTGTAGGTGGTTCTGCACAAATCAAAGCCATGAAGAAGGTTGCTGGTACACTTCGTATCGACCTTGCTTCATACCGTGAGTTGGAAGCCTTCACTAAGTTTGGTTCTGACTTGGATGCGGCAACACAGGCTAAATTGAACCGTGGACGTCGTACCGTTGAGGTCTTGAAACAACCTGTTCACAAACCATTACCTGTTGAGAAACAAGTAACCATTCTTTATGCTTTGACACATGGTTTCTTGGATACTGTTCCAGTAGATGACATTGTTCGTTTTGAGGAAGAGTTCCATGCCTTCTTTGACGCTCAACACCCAGAGATTTTAGAAACCATTCGTGATACAAAAGACTTGCCAGAAGAAGCAGTCTTGGATGCTGCGATTACAGAGTTTCTCAATCAAACCAGCTTCCAATAAGAATAGAGGTGTCAGATGGCAGTATCTCTAAATGATATTAAAACAAAAATCGCCTCAACAAAAAATACGAGTCAAATCACTAATGCCATGCAAATGGTTTCGGCTGCCAAGCTAGGTCGTTCTGAAGAAGCTGCTCGCAACTTCCAAGTTTATGCTCGGAAAGTTCGCAAGCTCTTGACAGATATCCTTCATGGTAATGGATCTGGTGGCTCAACCAATCCGATGTTGATTAGTCGTCCAGTGAAGAAGACAGGCTATATCGTCATTACTTCAGACCGAGGTTTGGTTGGAGGTTATAATTCCTCTATTCTGAAAGCTGTTATGGAGTTGAAAGAAGAATACCATCCAGACGGTAAAGGTTTTGAAATGATCTGTATCGGTGGAATGGGAGCTGATTTCTTTAAGGCTCGCGGTATTCAACCACTTTATGAACTACGTGGCTTGGCGGATCAGCCTAGCTTTGATGAAGTTCGTAAGATTATTTCAAAAACTGTTGAAATGTACCAAAATGAACTTTTTGATGAGCTCTATGTCTGCTACAACCACCATGTCAATACGCTAACCAGTCAAATGCGTGTGGAACAAATGCTTCCGATTGTTGACTTGGATCCCAATGAAGCGGATGAAGAGTACAGCTTGACTTTTGAATTGGAAACCAGCCGAGAAGAAATTTTGGAGCAGTTGTTGCCTCAGTTTGCAGAAAGTATGATTTACGGGGCTATTATCGATGCCAAGACAGCTGAAAATGCTGCTGGTATGACAGCCATGCAAACAGCGACAGATAATGCTAAGAAAGTCATTAATGATTTGACAATTCAGTATAACCGTGCCAGACAGGCGGCGATTACACAAGAAATTACAGAAATTGTAGCAGGAGCTAGTGCCTTAGAATAGGCTCTAGTCCAGCTCGTATGAAAATGAACTTAGGACCTAGTTAAGCTAGGGACCGACAGTATCTTATATAGAATAGGAGAAGGAGATGAGTTCAGGTAAAATTGCTCAGGTTATCGGTCCCGTTGTAGACGTCTTGTTTGCAGCAGGGGAAAAACTTCCTGAGATTAACAATGCACTTGTCGTCTACAAAAATGACGAAAGAAAAACAAAAATCGTCCTTGAAGTAGCCTTGGAGTTGGGAGATGGTATGGTCCGTACTATCGCCATGGAATCAACCGATGGTTTGACTCGTGGAATGGAAGTATTGGACACAGGTCGTCCAATCTCTGTACCAGTAGGTAAAGAAACTTTGGGACGTGTCTTCAATGTTTTGGGAGATACCATTGACTTGGAAGCTCCTTTTACAGAAGATGCAGAGCGTCAGCCAATTCATAAAAAAGCTCCAACTTTTGATGAGTTGTCTACCTCTTCTGAAATCCTTGAAACAGGGATTAAGGTTATTGACCTTCTTGCCCCTTATCTTAAAGGTGGTAAGGTTGGACTTTTCGGTGGTGCCGGAGTTGGTAAAACCGTCTTAATCCAAGAATTGATTCACAACATTGCCCAAGAACACGGTGGTATCTCAGTATTTACTGGTGTTGGGGAACGTACTCGTGAGGGGAATGACCTTTACTGGGAAATGAAAGAATCAGGCGTTATCGAGAAAACAGCCATGGTATTTGGTCAGATGAATGAGCCACCAGGAGCACGTATGCGTGTTGCCCTTACTGGTTTGACAATCGCTGAATACTTCCGTGATGTAGAAGGCCAAGACGTTCTTCTCTTTATCGATAATATCTTCCGTTTCACTCAGGCTGGTTCTGAAGTATCTGCCCTTTTGGGTCGTATGCCATCAGCCGTTGGTTACCAACCAACACTTGCTACGGAAATGGGGCAATTGCAAGAGCGTATCACATCAACCAAGAAGGGTTCTGTAACCTCTATCCAGGCTATCTATGTGCCAGCGGATGACTATACTGACCCAGCGCCAGCAACAGCCTTCGCTCACTTGGATTCTACAACAAACTTGGAACGTAAGTTGGTACAATTGGGTATCTACCCAGCCGTTGACCCACTTGCTTCAAGCTCACGTGCCTTGGCACCTGAAATTGTTGGAGAAGAGCACTATGCAGTTGCTGCTGAAGTAAAACGAGTCCTTCAACGTTACCATGAATTGCAAGATATCATTGCTATCCTTGGTATGGATGAGCTTTCTGATGAAGAAAAGACCTTGGTTGCTCGTGCCCGTCGTATCCAGTTCTTCCTGTCACAAAACTTCAACGTTGCGGAACAATTTACTGGTCAGCCAGGTTCTTATGTTCCAGTTGCTGAAACTGTACGTGGATTTAAGGAAATCCTTGATGGTAAACATGACCACTTGCCAGAAGATGCCTTCCGTGGTGTAGGTTCTATCGAAGATGTGATTGCAAAAGCTGAAAAAATGGGATTTTAAGAGGTGATCTATGGCTCAGTTAACTGTCCAGATCGTGACACCAGATGGTCTCGTCTATGATCACCATGCCAGCTATGTATCGGTTCGAACTCTGGATGGTGAGATGGGGATCTTGCCACGACATGAAAATATGATTGCGGTTCTAGCAGTTGATGAAGTAAAGGTAAAACGTATTGATGATGAAGATCACGTGAACTGGATTGCAGTAAACGGAGGCGTTATTGAAATTGCCAATGATATCATCACAATCGTTGCTGACTCTGCAGAACGTGCTCGTGATATCGATGTTAGCCGTGCAGAACGTGCTAAGCTTCGTGCGGAGCGCGAAATCGAAGAAGCCCATGAAAAACACCTGATTGATCAAGAGCGTCGTGCTAAGATTGCTTTGCAACGTGCTATTAATCGTATTAATGTCGGAAATAGACTATAAGAAAAAATGAACTTGAGTTAACAAGTTCATTTTTTATGTATTCTTATACTCTTCGAAAATCTCTTCAAACCACGTCAGCTTCACCTTGCCGTAGGTATGGTTACTGACTTCGTCAGTCTTATCTACAACCTCAAAACCGTGTTTTGAGCTGACTTCGTCAGTCTTATCTACAACCTCAAAACAGTGTTTTGAGCAACCTGCGGCTAGCTTCCTAGTTTGCTTTTTGATTTTCATTGAGTATTAAGGTGCAAAACGGATACAGACCGCTTCAGGAACATGGAAGTCGTTAGAAAGTTCTGCTAGACGACCAGTTTCAGGATTACGTTTAAAGACGGTTGCATTGTCAGAGTCTTGATGGACAGCAATAACAAATTCTTGGTCTGGTGTCAAATCAAAATCACGTGGAGTCTGACCATGTGTCGGAACGATTTCTAATAACTCTAAGCTACCATCCGCAAGGATTGTATATACTGCGATAGAATCATGACCACGGTTGGAAGCGTAGAGGTATTTACCGTCTTTAGAGAGACGAATAGCAGCGGTTCCATTAAAACCTTCATAACCTTCTGGTAAAGTTGAAATGACTTGCATGCGTTCAAATTCGCCAACACCATCGTAGATTAAAACTTCTATAGTGCTATTGAGTTCACAAATCAGATAAGCGATTTTATAGTGGTTATGGAAAATGATGTGACGTGAACCTGCTCCTGGCTGGCTGTGATAGGTATAGAGCTTAGATAATTTCCCTTCTTGATCAAGGTCATAAGTGATGACTTGGTCAGTACCTAAATCACAGGTCACTAGAAAGTGGTCAGGTGTTAAGTCTGTGTAGTGAACATGGGGCGAAGCTTGATTTTCATGTGGACCTTGGCCACTATGTTGATCTACATCACTAAGTAGAAGACTCCCATCTTCCTTGCGTTTATAAACAAGGACCTGTCCCTTGTGGTAGTTTGCTGCGTACACCAAATTACGCTTTTCATCAACGGCAACATAACAGTGGGGAGCTCCTTCTTCAACGACATGATTTAATAAGGTTCCATCAGTTTGATAGGCTGCAATCCCCCCCTTATCGTCTTGGCTACCAACAGTGTATAAATGTTGGTGTTGGTCAAAGGCAAGGTAGGTTGGACTTGGTTCAGGAGCAAAAAGTTCTAGATTTGAAAGCTGACCAGTTTCTGTATCAAAGTCTGCCTTGTAAATCCCTTGGGAAGTACGACGTGTATAAGTACCAAAATAAACAGTTTCTTTCATAACTTTACCTCTATATAAAGATAAGACTATTATATCACAAAAATAGAGTTGAAGCAGTACTTAGTAGGTACAAACAAACTATAAAATATGATAATATTTTATTTTTATTGTTGATTTCCTTTTGAAAAGTGCTATAATAAATCTATCAAATTATCAAAGGAGTTTGAATATGAAAAAACGTGTTTTCTTAGCAGCAGGAGTTGCTGTCCTCTCGGCAGCTGTTCTAGCAGCTTGTTCATCTGGTAATGGGAATAAAGAAGCAACTAAACCAGTTACTTATGCCTATGTATTTTCATCAGATCCTGCGACTCTGGATTATACGGTTTCGGGGCAAAAGTCTACAAAACAGATTACTGGTAATGTCATTGATGGATTACTGGAAAATGATCAATACGGGAATCTAGTACCATCAGTTGCAGAAGATTGGACTGTTTCCAAAGATGGTTTGACCTATACCTATAAAATTCGTAAGGGTATCAAGTGGTATACCAATGAAGGCGAAGAATATGGAGAAGTTAAGGCTCAGGATTTTGTGACTGGTCTAAAACACGCAGCTGACAAGAAATCAGAAGGACTTTATCTTGTACAGGATTCTATTAAAGGATTAGATGACTATGTAAATGGGAAAACAACGGATTTTTCTACTGTTGGTGTAAAAGCAACAGACGATTATACTGTAGTCTATACTTTAAACCATCCAGAATCTTTCTGGAATTCGAAGACAACAATGGGTATTCTTGCTCCTGTTAGCGAAGACTTTTTAGTTTCTAAAGGAGATGACTTTGGTAAGGCGACTGATATAACAAGCATTCTATACAATGGGGCTTATCTTTTAAAAGGTCTTACATCTAAATCTTCTATTGAAATGACTAAAAACCAAAACTATTGGGATAAACAAAATGTCTTTATTGATGATATTAAGTTATCTTACTTTGATGGTCAGGATGCAGACTCTCTTGGACGTGGTTTTGATGAAGGAAATTATCCTGCAGCACCTCTCTTTAAAAACTCTGCTAACTATGAACGGCTAAAAGAAAAATACAAAGATAACATTATTTATAGTCAACAACAAGGAACTACTTTCTATATTTCGACGAATATTGACCGTGTTGCCTACAATCACACCGCTAAAACAAGTGATGCAGAAAAATCATCTACTAAGAAGGCTTTGCTGAACAAAGATTTCCGTCAATCCTTGGCTTTTGCTACAGATCGTAAAGCAGGGATCTCTCAAGTATTTGGGGACGAAGTAGGACCGCGTAAATTACGTACAAGTTTAACCCCTCCAACATTTGTACAAGTAGGAGAGCAGTCATTTGGGCAAGTAGCTAAGGCAGAATTGGATAAATTAGATGGTGTATGGAAAGATGTCAGTCTTGATGATGCCCAGGATTCACTTCATAATGTAGATAAGGCTAAGACTAAATTTGAAGCTGCCAAGAAAACTCTTCAAGCTGATGGAGTACAGTTCCCTATTCATTTAGATATTCCAGTATCTTCTACTCGTCCAGAATTTGTGCGTCAAGCTCAATCTTATAAACAATCCGTCGAGGAAGCTCTTGGCTCAGATAATGTTGTAGTTGATATTCAACAAGTTTCTGACGATGAATTGGCAAGTATGACTGTTCTAGCTACTTCCAATACAAATACAGACTGGGATATTAATGCAAATAGTGGATGGGGGCCTGATTACGCAGATCCTTCAACTTATCTAGATATATTTGATCCAACATCTGGACCAAATCTTCTTGGTTCCTTAGGTGTAGCACCAGGTACAGATAATCCGGCAATCAAAGCTGTTGGGTTAGATAAGTTTAAAGAGTTAATTACGGATGCTAGTGGTGAGAAAACAGATCTTGAAAAACGTTATTCTAAATATGCTAAGGCTCAAGCTTGGTTAACAGATAGTGCCTTGGTTATTCCTGTACACTCAGACGGTGCCCAAATGCTGATAACTAAGAAAGTTCCAGGTAGCGGTGCAGGTGGCTGGGTAGGTGATAAGACCAGTGAACACAGCTATAAATATCTTAAACTCCAAGATAAGATCGTCACTACTAAAGAAATGGATGAGTTCCGCAAGAAATTTGCTGATGAAAAAGCCAAATCAAATGCTGATTATCAGAAGAACTTAGACCGTCATATTCAAGAATAATTGAATCTCCTCTTTTGAGGGGATTTTATTTGAAAAAAACAGTAAAAAATCGCTTCCTGTGCTATACTGTAATTGAAATTTTTTTAGTTTGGGCGTTAGACCTGTTTCCTCAGTCCTAGCGCCTTTTCTTTTTGATAAATCTGCTTGGTTGAGAGTAGTTTGTAAATGATTCTGAGAATCTTATGAGCACAAGCAATAACCGCCTTCATCTTGCTTCCTCTTTGGGAAATTCGATTGTAAAAAGAAGAAAAAGCTGGATCCTTAGAATGTGCTGCAATCAATCCCGACATGGTCAAAGCCTGTTTGATATAGCGATTTCCTTGCGTGATATGTGAGGATTTTTTTATGCAGCACTTTCATAAGACCCTGGGCAGAGTCCAGCCCATGATGCTAAGTGTGCATCGGATGGAAAGGCTATAACAGTGGGTCCAATCTCAGCTAGAATAGTGGCAGCACAGTTTTCATTCACACCTGGAATGGTTTGAAGTATCCTATTTTCCTCAGGGAAACTCCTTTTCGATGTAGTGTTGAATCTCATCGGTCAGTTTTTCAATGAGTTCCTGATACATCTGACATTCCTCTAAGCTCTGGTCTAAGAGAAAGCGATCTTCTAGTGACAACTTTCCTTCCATCGCTTCAACGAGTTCTTCTGGACTTGCTTTCACTCGCTTCTGGATACATGGGAAAACCGATTCTACATTAATTATTTCTCCGTTAATGAATCATTTTAAAAGTCCTTGCCCCGTCTTAGAAAAAATATCAGAAAGATAACTGGTTAGCTTGATATTGGCCCGTTGTAAGAGATTGTGAATTTCATTTTTGACTTGAGTTTGACGGTACTTGTAAGAACGCATGCGACGTGTCAGTAAATGAAGCTGTACCACTTCAGGGGCAGGGATATAGGAAGGTTCAATTAATCCGCAACGGCCGAGTTGAGCAATCCATTCAGCGTCCTTCACGTCTGTCTTACGATCAGGTACATTCTTGATATGTAGAGGATTGGCAAGTACTAAGACGAGATCAGAATCTGAAAAGATATTAAAGAGAGGGAGCCAATATTGCCCAGTACTTTCAAAAAAGACATGTGTGACATGGTTTTCTACCATCCAATCTAAGGCATTGCGAAGAGCTACAGTAGTTGTCCCAAATTTCTTCTGAATTTTCTTTGGCTTGTTGGTATCTAGTGGACCATCTAGAATACAACAAACAATGGATTTTTGGTGTACATCAATACCACAAGAAGTTTCAATCATGACTTCCATTATAAAAAACTCCTGTTAATTATTGAACAATTGAACAAGAGGCTACCAGTAAGATATTTTCATGCTCAAGGCATATTCGAGTTATCTCATGACTCTTGTTCATCCAGTTTTTTGTACAGGCTAGGAAAAGCCCTATTAAACACCACGGATTTGTATTATTCAGCGTAATTATAGGATAAACTTCGTTTTCTGTCATGGGTTAGCAGGATATGCCTGCTTAGATTTTTTTGTGGTTAAATATTACTCTTAAATATAAATTACGTATAAATTATGTATTTTAAAAGTAGTTTCATAGAACTCATTATTCTTGATATAATAAGGCGTATATGATATACTATTAGCGTTACTATAGTGTGGAGGATGGTGTTTTATTTTCTGAAAATTCCAACTATTCTTACATATTATTAGTTAAAATGTAAAAAAGGAGAACTTATCACATGATAAGAAGAGAGCAACAACGATTTTCTTTAAGAAAATATAAAGTTGGGGTCGCATCAGTTTTCTTAGGAACAACCCTTAGCTTTTTAATGGCTAACGGTGGTGCTGTAAAAGCATCTGATATTATTTCCCAGTCAAATCCTGGAGAAAATACCGGACTTGTGGATAAAGATAAGCCTAAAGAAGAGCTTCTTGATACAGATAAGGCTATTGCCGAGAAAACTTCAGAAAATAAAGTAGAATCTTTAAAAACTGAAGATGTAAAATCAGAATCAACTGGAGTTACCTCTGAAGAAGCTAAACCTACAACTATTCAAGCTAAATCTGAGGAATCAAAAGATCCTAGTTCTGAAGTGAAGACTGACTCTGCTAAACCAGCAGCAACTGATTCAAAAGCAGTAGAAACTGTGGCTGATTCTAAGGTCGAAGCAAAAGCTGAGTCTAAAGTAGAACTTTCAGCTGTAGCTGAGGCAACTAGCCTTGATACAAATGCTAGTGTAGATAAGGTTGATGCAAAACCGCTCGTTGATAAAGCAACCCTTGCCTTAGCAGCGGAAAACACTGTAAATGCAGGGGCTTTGGCTACAGATGGTGGCCGTCGCCGTAGTCGCCGGGATACTACTGATCACAATAACGAGCCGGTTTCTGTAACAACTTATCTAAAAGATGGTGAAGTTGCTACACCTGACATGACAGATCCGAATGGTGCAAGTGTTCGTTCACAAACAGTACCATCAGGTTATCAAGCTAAAGAAGGTGATGTCTATACATACAGTATCGTAGACCTCACTCGCTTCAACGAACGATACAATACAAACTACTATACACGTGCCTATAAGAGATTTGATGCTTCAACAGATACGACTGTTGAATTGATCAACAAAAATACTGGTGCTGTAGTTGAAACAAGAACAATTACTGCCTCTAGTGGTATTCAAAAATTCACGACTACTACAACTGCATCTAGAGGAGAGTTAACTTATCAAGTAGATTACGACAAAGGTTTAGGAACTGGACCTGGTAAAACGGACCAACCATTTATTCAATTTGGTTATGAAGTTGGGGCAAGTATCCAAGCTTTAGTAGCTCCAGGACATAACCTTACTCCGGATGAGAAAAAATTATACGATGCTGTTTATGCTGCTCGTACATCAACAGATATTATCAACGTTGTAGAACCACGTTATAACGGTCGTACAATTACTGATACTAATGCTAAAATTCCAGCATTCGTTGAAAAAACAACTTACTATAAAGTAGTTGATAAAAATAATCCAACATTTAAGGCTAATAAAACGGATGCAACGGTTCAAGATTATAAAGAAAATGGCAATGAAGTAAACTTGGCTTCATACACTCTTAAAGCTATGGAGGGTCAAAATTTCACAGCTTCTGGAGAACGTCAGTTTACCAAGAAAACTGACCTAGGAAATGGGGTTACCAAAGAGACAACTTACAAGCTCTATCAAACTGCCGGTCCAGATACGACTTCTGGATATGTCAGTCGTCCGTATAAGGTTGGCACCAGGTTTTTGGATGCTGAGCGTGCTGGAATTAAGCGTATTAAAGAAATCGTGGGTGAAGATGGAACTGTAGTTGTTCGCGTTTACTTACTAGATCCAAAACAACAAAGCAAACGTTCTAATGGTACCTTGAGTACTGATGGCTACATGTTGCTAGCAGAAACGAAGCCGATTAAACCAGGAAATATAAATACAGAAGACTTGGCAGTTAAGAAGTCTCCACTTTATACTATTCCTTTCACTGATGCGAAAGGTGTAAATTATCCAAACGGTAAAGAAGTTACATTTGATTTCCAAAGAGCTGCTGGATACACACCTAAGAAGAGTGTTTTCGTTCCATTCTTGGGTGATAACATTGGTCACCTTTCTCCAAACGAACAATTGATTCGAGGAGTTGGTGGTATCGGTACAAACGTTGACTTGCTTAACTCTTTGACACCGTATAAACAACCAATTTATTACTACGATAAGACAGAAGAAACTATCAAGGTGAAACCAGAAGTAGAAAAACAATTGGAAGGTCGTACCCTTAAAGATGGTGAATTCAGCTTCAAGATTAAGGAAAACTCATCTTCACCTGGTGTGGAAGAAACTGTTACAAATAAAGAAGGTAAGGCAACCTTCTCTGAATTGTCATATACAAAAGAAGGTACTTATACATATACTATCACTGAATTAGCTGGCAGAGACAAGGATGTCGACTATGATGCTATGGAAGTAACTATGACTGTGAAGGTTACAAAAGATGCTCATGGTGATTTACAAGCAACTGTTGAATACAGTGGGACTGGCGGTTTTGCTTCAAGCGCAGATGATAAAGTCTTCAACAACTTTGCAGTAGCACCAGTTAAGACTCGTTTTGACTTCACTAAAGCTCTTGCAGGTCGTGAATTGAAAGACGGCGAATTCAGCTTTGTATTGAAAGATGCCAAAGGAACTGTTCTTCAAACTAAGACTAATAATGCTAATGGTGTTGTAGCCTTTGATGATTTGACTTTTGACAATACACAGGTTGGTACACATAAGTACACTGTTGAAGAAGTTCAAGGTTCTGAAGCTGGTATGCAATATGACCCAATGAAAGCTGAAGTAACAATTACTGTTACTAAAGAAGGTCACGTACTTAAAGCAACTAATAAACTTCCAGCAGATACAGAGTTCAATAACACCTTCACACCAGCTGCAACACAAGCACAATTCCGCTTTACAAAACGTTTGGAAGGTAAGACTCTTGAAGCAAATGCCTTCACATTCGAGTTGCTTGAAAACGGCAATGTGATCCAAACTAAACAAAACGCAGCGGATGGTTCAATCCAATTTGATGCAATCTCATACGCTGCTGCAGGTACACATACTTACACTGTACGTGAAAAAGCTGGAACAGATACAAACATTGATTACGATCCAATGAACGCTGTTGTGACTGTCAATGTCACAAAAGACGCTCAAACAGGTCTTTTGAACGCTGCCGTTACAATGCCAGGAGATACAGAGTTCAATAACTATGTAGTTTCTCCAGTTGTAACTAAGTTTGACTTCACTAAGAAATTGGCAGGTCGTGAACTTAAAGCAGGTGAATTCAGCTTTGTATTAAAAGATTCTACAGGTGCAGTAGTTGAAACAGTTAAAAACGATGCATCTGGTAACGTAACTTTCTCAGAATTGTCATTTGACAATACGAAAGTTGGTACCCACACGTATACTGTAGAAGAAGTGATTCCTGAAAACAAAGAATTCGGAATGACTTACGACCAAATGAAAGCTACAGTGACAGTTGAAGTTGCTAAGAACGGTCACTCATTAACAACTGTTACAAACGTTACATCAACAGGTGGTAAAGATGCCAACGGTAACGCTACTGATGATACTGCTGATAAAGAATTCAACAACAAAGTCACTCCTCCAGAAACTCCAGAATTCCAACCAGAAAAATTTGTTGTTTCTAAAGAGAAATATGACATCACTGGTAAGAAGTTGATGGATGACGACAATGAGTTGACAAATGAGTACACTGAAACAAATGCAGATCCATATGTAGACAAGACAACTAACAACGAACCAGAAAACTTGAATACTAAGACTGTTAAACGTGGTTCTAAATTGGTTTACCAAGTATGGCTTGATACTACTAAATTCACAGAAGCTAACAACATCCAATACGTCGGTGTATCTGATACATACGATGCAGAAAAATTGGACGTTAATGCTGCTGACATCAAAGCATACGATTCAGAAACTGGTGCAGATGTAACTGCTAAATTCGACATCAAAGTTGAAAAGGGCACAATCACTGCAACTTCTAAAGAAGAATTCATCAAAGATAAAGTAAACAACCCAGTTATCGATACTACTAAGTTCGCATTTGGACGTTACTATAAATTTGATATCCCAGCAACTGTGAAAGAATCTGTTAAAGCAGGTGCTGATATTGAAAATACAGCCAACCAAACAGTTCACGTATACAACCCAGTAAGCAAGACAGTTGAAAAACCTGAAAAACCAACACAAAAACGTGTGAACAGTGTTCCGGTTCCACTTGACCTTAACTTCACTAAACGATTGGAAGGTCGTGAACTTCAAGCTAACGAATTCGAATTCGTATTGAAGAAAGACGGTGTTGAAGTAGAACGCGTTAAGAATGACGCTGCCGGTAAGATTGTCTTCAAGACTCTTGAGTTCGGACGTGATGATCTTGGTAAGACATACAACTACACTGTAGAAGAAACTCCTGGTACAGATGCAACAGTTAAATACGATACAATGGTTGCTACTGTTAAAGTTGTAGTATCACACGATGGTACAGCTAAAGCAATCGTTGCTAACGTAACAGATGCTGCTGATAAAGAGTTCAATAACCGTGTCACTCCTCCGGAAGAACCTAAGTTCCAACCAGAGAAATACGTTGTCTCTGAAGAAAAATTCGATATCACAGGTGACAAGCTCGTTGATGATGATAAAGAGTTGGCAGACAAGTACGCAGATACAAATGCGAACCCATATGCGGACGATGCATCTAACAACGAAAAACAAAACTTGAATACCAAGACTGTGAAACGTGGCG
>NZ_JASHHD010000009.1:0-73096 GCF_047459985.1 Streptococcus mitis | reverse complement strand
ATATGAATCTTTCTAATGAGTTGTTTTGTCGCTTTTCATTATAGATCATATGGGACTTTTTTTCTACAACAAAATAGGCTCCATAATATCCATAGGGGATTTACCCACTACAAATATTATAGAGCCCAAAAATCACGGAGGCCGACAGTTGTTTTATCGGTCTCTTTTTAGATTTATTGAAGACCAGTATCAGGTTCAAGTTTCAAAAAAGAAGCAAATATGATATACTAAAGAACGAGTATTCTATTAGAATTGGAACAAATAATATGAAACAAACGATTATTCTTTTATACGGTGGACGTAGTGCAGAGCGTGAAGTCTCTGTTCTTTCAGCTGAGAGTGTGATGCGTGCGGTCAACTACGACCGTTTCACAGTCAAGACTTTCTTCATCAACCAGTCAGGTGATTTTATTAAAACGCAAGAATTTAGTCAGACTCCAGGTCAAGAGGACCGTCTCATGACCAATGAAACCATTGATTGGGGTAAGAAAGTTGCACCAAGTGCCATCTATGAAGAAGGGGCAGTGGTCTTTCCAGTCCTTCATGGTCCGATGGGAGAAGATGGCTCTGTCCAAGGATTCTTGGAAGTTTTGAAAATGCCTTATGTCGGCTGTAATATCTTGTCATCTAGCCTTGCCATGGACAAAATCACTACCAAGCGAGTTTTAGAATCTGTTGGGATTGCCCAAGTTCCTTACGTGGCCATCGTCGAAGGTGATGATGTGACCTCTAAAATCGCTGAAGTGGAAGAAAAATTGACTTATCCAGTCTTCACAAAACCATCAAACATGGGGTCAAGTGTCGGGATTTCAAAATCTGAAAACCAAGAAGAACTTCGTCAAGCTTTGAAACTTGCCTTCCAATATGATAGCCGTGTCTTGGTAGAGCAAGGGGTAAATGCCCGTGAAATCGAGGTTGGTCTACTGGGCAACTACGATGTCAAGAGTACACTTCCTGGAGAAGTAGTCAAGGATGTTGCCTTCTACGACTATGACGCCAAGTATATTGATAACAAGATTACCATGGATATTCCAGCTAAAATCAGCGATGATGTGGTAGCTGTCATGCGTCAAAATGCAGAAACTGCCTTCCGTGCCATTGGTGGCCTCGGTCTATCTCGTTGCGATTTCTTCTATACGGATAAAGGAGAGATTTTCCTAAATGAGCTCAATACCATGCCAGGTTTCACCCAGTGGTCTATGTACCCACTTCTTTGGGACAATATGGGAATCAGCTACCCAGAACTAATCGAGCATTTGGTGGACCTTGCCAAGGAAAGTTTTGACAAGCGCGAAGCGCATTTGCTATAAAAATGAGAGAGGGTAGAAGCTAGAACCATCACTGCCAGGTGATCAGAGTTCTCGGACTTCGACCCTTTTTAAAGGAGTAGAAATGAAATTAACAATCCATAAAGTGGCCCAAGTTGTCGGAGCCAAAAATGATGTCAGCATTTTTGAGGACACCCAGTTAGAAAAAGCTGAGTTTGACAGTCGTTTGATTGCTACAGGGGACTTGTTTGTGCCCCTCAAGGGAGCGCGTGACGGCCACGACTTTATCGAAACAGCTTTTGAAAATGGTGCTGCTGTAACCCTGTCTGAGAAAGAGGTTGAAAATCATCCCTACATTTTAGTAGCTGATGTTTTGACTGCCTTTCAAACCCTAGCTGCCTACTATCTTGAGAAAACGGCTGTTGATGTCTTTGCAGTTACAGGTTCAAATGGCAAGACGACGACTAAGGATATGTTGGCGCATTTACTATCAACAACCTACAAAACCTACAAAACACAAGGAAACTACAATAACGAGATTGGCCTTCCTTACACAGTTCTGCACATGCCTGAGGGGACAGAAAAGTTGGTTTTGGAGATGGGGCAGGATCACTTGGGAGATATTCATCTCTTGTCAGAATTGGCCCATCCAAAAACAGCCATTGTGACCTTGGTTGGAGAGGCTCATTTAGCCTTTTTCAAAGACCGTTCCGAGATCGCTAAAGGGAAAATGCAAATTGCAGATGGTATGGCTTCAGGTTCTTTGCTTTTGGCGCCAGCAGACCCGATTGTAGAGGACTACTTGCCTACTGATAAAAAAGTGGTTCGTTTTGGCCCAGGAGCAGAATTGGAAATTACAGAACTGGTTGAGCGTAAGGACAGTCTGACATTTAAGACTAATTTCTTGGAACAAGCCCTTGATTTGCCAGTGACTGGTAAGTACAATGCCACTAATGCTATGATTGCATCCTATGTTGCCCTGCAAGAAGGAGTGACTGAGGAGCAGATTCGTCAGGCCTTCCAAAATCTTGAATTGACGCGTAACCGTACCGAGTGGAAGAAAGCAGCCAATGGTGCAGATATTCTATCAGATGTGTATAATGCCAATCCAACTGCTATGAAGTTGATTTTAGAGACTTTTTCGGCTATTCCAGCCAACGAAGGAGGCAAGAAAATCGCTGTCTTGGCGGACATGAAGGAGCTCGGTGACCAGTCTGTTCAACTCCATAACCAGATGATTTTGAGTCTCTCACCAGATGTGCTGGATACCGTTATTTTCTATGGAGCAGATATCGCAGAATTGGCCCAACTTGCTAGTCAAATGTTCCCAATCGGACACGTTTATTACTTCAAGAAAACAGAAGACCAAGACCAATTTGAAGACCTAGTTAAGCAGGTCAAGGAAAGCCTTGGGGCTCATGACCAAATCCTGCTCAAAGGCTCTAACTCTATGAACCTAGCCAAGTTGGTAGAAAGTTTAGAACATGAAGACAAGTGATTTTGTCAAGTATTTGCAAAGAATGATTGCCATTACAGATACTGGATTAACCTTTACAAAGGATCCGTTTGACCGTGAGCGCTACGAAGACTTGCGAGGCCTTTTATCTGAAATGTTGAATCAAGCATCAGACCTTGATGCCGAAGAAGTGGCAGAAGTCTTGAAGCCAACTTCTACTTATGCGACTCCGTTAATGGACGTCCGTGCTTGGATTGTTGAGGACGAAATGATTTGTCTGGTTAGGGGACAAGGAGAGAATGATTGGGCTTTGCCTGGTGGCTTTGGCGAGGTTGGCTATTCTCCAACTGAAAATATTCTCAAGGAAATTGAAGAAGAAACCGGTTTTAAAGCCAAAGTTGAAAGACTACTAGCTGTTTTTGATACAAATCGTTTCCAACTACAGAGCAAGCAATATGCAAAGTTTATTTTTGAATGTAAGCTTCTTGATGGACAATTCCAAGAAAATCAAGAAATTGCTGACCTTCAATTTTTTGCCATTGACCAACTGCCAGCCTTATCTGAAAAACGCATTACCAAGGAGCAAATAGAGATTCTTTGGCAGGTTTATCAAGGTCAGAGGGAGCAATATCTTGATTAAGAAGATGATTATCGTATTTCTAAATCCATTTTTCTTAAGTAGCGTGGTATAATAATATGCAGGAAAATTTTGAATCATGAGGAAGACTAGATGAATTTATGGGATATTTTCTTTACGACCCAAGCAACAGAGCCACCCAAATTTGACCTTTTTTGGTATGTTAGCCTATTTACGCTCTTGGCCTTGACCTTTTATACGGCCTATCGTTATCGTGAAAAGAAGGCTTACCAACGATTTTTCCAGATTTTACAGGCGGTTCAGTTAATTCTCCTTTATGGTTGGTATTGGGTCAATCATATGCCACTGTCAGAAAGTCTACCTTTTTACCATTGCCGTATGGCTATGTTTGTGGTGCTCTTGCTTCCTGGTCAGTCTAAATTTAGGCAGTATTTTGCATTACTAGGAACATTTGGGACATTAGCAGCCTTTGTTTATCCAGTGCCAGATGCTTATCCTTTCCCACATATTGCGATTTTATCCTTTATCTTTGGGCATTTAGCACTCTTGGGGAACTCTCTAGTTTATCTATTGAGACAGTATAATGCGCGGTTGCTGGATGTGAAGGGAATTTTTCTCATGACCTTTGCCCTAAATGCCTTGATTTTTGTGGTCAATTTGGTGACAGGTGGCGATTACGGATTCTTGACAAAACCGCCATTGGTTGGAGATCACGGCTTAGTAGCTAATTATTTAATCGTTTCTCTGGCCTTGTCAGCGGCGATTACATTGACAAAGAAAATTTTGGAACTATTTTTAGAACAAGAAGCAGAAAAAATGATTGCAAAGAAAGCTTAGAAATGAGCTTTCTTTTTTGTACAATAGACAGATTGTTGACAAAGTTTACAGTGAATGAATTTCTGAACAGAAAAACTAAAAAATTGACTGGTAAATTTAGGAAAAAACTAAGCACGATTGGATTTTTTGTGTTATAATATTCTGTGAATAGCTATGCCCTATTTTAGCTATATTGAATAGAAGTTTGAAACTTGGAAGAGAGAGGATGCGATGTAATGGCTAGAGATGGTTTTTTTACAGGCTTAGATATCGGAACTAATTCGATTAAGGTATTGGTTGCCGAGCTTAGAAATGGTGAACTAAATGTAATTGGTGTAAGTAATGCCAAGAGTAAAGGTGTAAAGGATGGGATCATCGTTGATATTGAAGCAGCAGCAACTGCTATCAAGTCAGCTATTTCCCAAGCAGAAGAGAAAGCTGGCATTTCAATCAAATCAGTGAATGTTGGTTTGCCTGGAAATCTTTTGCAAGTAGAACCAACTCAAGGAATGATTCCAGTTACATCTGATACAAAAGAAATTACAGATCAAGATGTCGAAAATGTTGTTAAATCAGCCTTGACAAAGAGTATGACACCAGATCGTGAAGTCATTACTTTTATTCCAGAAGAATTTATAGTAGATGGTTTCCAAGGTATTCGTGACCCACGTGGGATGATGGGGGTTCGTCTTGAAATGCGTGGCTTACTTTACACAGGTCCACGTACGATTCTTCACAATTTACGCAAGACAGTTGAGCGCTCAGGTGTTCAAGTTGAAAATATTATTATTTCGCCATTGGCTTTAGTTCGTTCAGTCTTGAACGAAGGTGAGCGTGAATTTGGAGCTACTGTGATTGATATGGGAGCAGGGCAAACAACTGTTGCTACAATCCGTAACCAAGAACTCCAGTTTACAAATATTCTTCAAGAGGGTGGAGATTATGTCACAAAAGATATCTCTAAAGTCTTGAAGACTTCACAAAAACTAGCTGAAGGATTGAAATTGAACTATGGTGAAGCCTACCCTTCACTTGCAAGCAAAGAAACCTTCCAAGTTGAAGTGATTGGTGAAGTAGAGCCTGTAGAAGTTACAGAAAGCTACCTAGCGGAGATTATTTCAGCTCGCATTAAACACATTTTTGAACAGATTAAACAAGAGTTGGAAAGAAGACATTTGTTGGATCTTCCAGGTGGGATTGTTCTGATTGGTGGAAATGCTATTTTACCAGGTATTGTAGAACTTGCGCAGGAAGTATTTGGCGTTGGTGTCAAACTTTACGTTCCAAATCAAGTTGGAATCCGTAACCCTGCCTTTGCTCATGTGATTAGCTTGTCTGAATTTGCTGGTCAATTGACTGAAGTGCATTTATTAGCACAAAAAGCAGTCAAGGGTGATGATACTTTGCGTCACCAACCAATTAATTTTGGAGGGATGATTCAACGCGTTACGCAGGTAGCGCAACCTACCCCTATTCAACCAGTTCAAAATACTGAGGTAGAGCAATCGGCTTCTACAAACGTAGTTGCTCCAAAAGAAGATAAAGTATCTTCTCAAAATAAACCAAAAATCGCAGATCGCTTCCGTGGTTTAATTGGAAGTATGTTTGATGAATAAAAGAGGAAAAATAAACTATGACATTTTCATTTGATACAGCAGCTGCTCAAGGTGCAGTGATTAAAGTAATCGGTGTTGGTGGAGGTGGTGGTAACGCCATTAACCGCATGGTTGACGAAGGTGTTGCAGGCGTAGAATTTATCGCAGCAAACACAGATGTACAAGCTTTGAGTAGTACAAAAGCTGAGACTGTAATTCAGTTAGGTCCTAAATTGACTCGTGGTTTGGGTGCTGGCGGTCGACCTGAAGTTGGTCAAAAGGCAGCTGAAGAAAGCGAAGAAGCCTTGACTCAAGCTATTACTGGAGCAGATATGGTCTTCATTACTGCAGGTATGGGAGGTGGCTCTGGTACTGGTGCAGCTCCTGTTATTGCCCGCATTGCTAAAGATTTAGGTGCTCTTACAGTTGGTGTTGTGACACGTCCTTTCGGTTTTGAAGGAAGCAAACGTGGTCAGTACGCTGTAGAAGGAATCAATCAGCTTCGCGAACATGTAGATACTCTATTGATTATTTCAAACAACAACTTGCTTGAAATTGTTGATAAGAAAACTCCACTTCTTGAAGCTCTTAGCGAAGCCGATAACGTACTTCGCCAAGGTGTTCAAGGGATTACGGACTTGATCACAAATCCTGGTTTAATTAACCTTGACTTTGCCGATGTGAAAACAGTTATGGCAAATAAAGGAAACGCCCTAATGGGTATTGGTATTGGTAGTGGTGAAGAACGTGTGGTAGAAGCAGCTCGTAAGGCAATCTACTCACCACTTCTTGAAACAACTATTGACGGTGCTGAAGATGTCATCGTCAACGTTACCGGTGGTCTTGACTTGACTTTGATTGAAGCAGAAGAAGCTTCTGAAATCGTCAACCAAGCAGCTGGTCAAGGAGTGAACATCTGGCTCGGAACATCAATCGATGAAAACATGAAAGATGAAATCCGTGTTACAGTCGTTGCAACTGGTGTTCGTCAAGACCGTGTTGAAAAAGTTGTTGGTCATGCACCAAGACAAGCTGTTCGTCATGAACAAGTAAATCCAAGTCATGCTCACAATCATAATCGTCACTTTGATATGGCTGAAACTGCAGAAATTCCAAGTCCAGCACCTCGTCGTAAAGAAACTTCTCAAACTTCAGCATTTGGTGATTGGGATTTGCGTCGTGAGACAATTGTTCGACCAACTGATTCAGTTGTATCACCAGTTGAACGTTTCGAAGCGCCATCTTTACACGATGAGGATGAATTAGATACTCCTCCATTTTTCAAAAATCGTTAAGTAAATGAATTTGAAAGAAAATACAGAACGTGTTTTTCAACAAATAAAAGATGCAAGTCAGCAGGCAGGAAGAGAAGCCAATTCTGTTTCGGTTCTTGCTGTTACAAAATATGTAGACGTACCGACAACGGAGGCTTTGCTTTCGCTAGGTGTGCATCATATTGGTGAAAATCGTGTGGATAAATTTCTTGAGAAATATGAAGCTTTAAAAGATAGGAATATTACCTGGCATTTGATTGGCACCTTGCAAAGACGTAAGGTCAAAGATGTCATTCAGTTTGTTGATTATTTCCATGCTTTGGATTCATTAAAGCTAGCAGAGGAAATTCAAAAAAGAAGTGACCGAGTTGTTAAGTGTTTCTTACAAGTAAATATCTCAAGGGAAGAGAGTAAACATGGTTTTTCTAAGGAAGAACTATTGGAGCTCTTGCCAGAATTGGCCACCTTAGATAAAATCGAATATGTCGGCTTGATGACTATGGCTCCTTTTGAAGCTAGTAGTGATGAGTTGAAAGAGATTTTTAAAGCTACGCAGGATTTGCAACTAGAAATTAGAGAAAAACAAATTCCCAATATGCCAATGACGGACTTGAGTATGGGTATGAGTCGTGACTACAAGGAAGCGATTGAATTTGGCTCAACCTTTGTCAGAATTGGTACAGCATTTTTTAAATAGGAAAGAAATATGTCTTTAAAAGATAGATTTGATAAATTTATAGATTATTTTACAGAAGATGGAGAAGATGTTGGTACTACTTATCAGTCTAAAGTTGAAAAGCCGATTGTGACTCCAGTCCCTTCTGTTCAAGAATTGCCTCAACAAGCTGGTAGCACGCCATCTAAGGATAAAAACATCACTCGTCTTCATGCCCGTCAACAAGAGTTGGCTATGCAAAGTCAACGTTCTACTGATAAGGTGACAATTGATGTTCGTTATCCACGCAAATATGAAGATGCCACAGATATTGTTGATTTATTAGCTGGTAACGAAAGTATTTTGATTGATTTCCAATATATGACAGAAGTTCAAGCTCGTCGTTGTTTGGACTATCTGGATGGGGCACGTCACGTTTTAGCTGGTAACATGAAAAAGGTAGCATCTACTATGTATCTACTGACACCAGTTGATGTTGTCGTCAATATTGAAGACATCAAAATCCCAGATGAATCACAAAATGGTGAATTTGGCTTTGATATGAAACGTACGAGAGTGAGATAATGCTCTTTCTCATTCGTTTTATTCAAAATGCAGTGGATATCTATTCACTGATTTTAATTGTGTTTGCTCTGATGTCTTGGTTTCCCAATGCTTATGAATCACGTTTTGGACGCTTGATTATTAGTTTAGTGAAACCAATAATGGCTCCCTTGCAACGTTTACCCCTCCAGATTGCAGGTCTGGACTTGTCTGTCTGGATTGCGGTATTACTAGTTCACTTCCTAGGGGAGCAGATCATTCGACTTTTAGTGATCTTTCTATGAACAAGATGATTTATCAACACTTTTCTAAGAATGATTCTTCTTTTATTGATAAGGGAGTAGAATGGATAAAAAAGGTAGAAGATTCTTATTCTCCTTTTTTAACACCCTTTGTAAATCCCCATCAAGAAAAGATTTTAAAGGTTCTAGCATCAACCAACGGCATCTCCTGCATGAGCAGTCGGCAGTTTCTTGAAACTGAATATGTACGGGTTCTCCTGTATCCTGATTATTTTGAGCCAGAATTCACTGATTTTGAACTATCCTTGCAAGAAATTGTCTATCCTAGTAAGTTTGAGCGATTAACACATGCGAAAATATTAGGAACTGTTTTAAATCAGCTGGGAATTGATAGGAAGCTATTTGGTGATATCTTAGTCAATGAAGAGAGAGCACAGATTATCATTAATCGACAGTTTATGCTCCTTTTTCAAGATGGTATTACGAAAATTGCTCGTTTACCGGTTCGTCTAGAAGAACGGAATTTTACTGAGAGAATTGCTACTGTAGAAGATTATCAAGAATTAGATATTTGTATTGCTAGTTCTAGATTAGATGTTTTTCTGGCAGGTGTCTTTAAGCTGTCTAGAAATCAGGCAAGTCAGTTAATTGAAAAACAGGCAGTCCAAGTTAATTACCATTTAGCTGAAAAATCAGATTATCCAGTTCAAGTTGGTGATTTGATTAGTGTAAGGAAATTTGGTCGATTGAAACTCGTTAGAGATAATGGGCAAACAAAAAAAGATAAAAAGAAATTAACGGTCCAATTGTTATTAAGTAAGTGAGGAAAAATATGCCAATTACATCGTTAGAAATCAAAGATAAAACCTTTAGCACACGCTTCAGAGGGTTTGATCAAGAAGAAGTAGATGAGTTTTTAGATATTGTAGTCCGTGATTATGAAGATTTGGTTCGCTCTAATCATGATAAGGATTTACATATTAAGAGTTTGGAAGAGCGTTTGTCTTACTTTGATGAGATGAAAGATTCATTGAGTCAATCTGTATTGATTGCACAAGATACAGCTGAGCGAGTAAAACAAGCTGCAACGGAGCGTTCAAACAATATTATCCAGCAAGCAGAGCAAGATGCCCAACGTTTGTTGGAAGAAGCTAAGTACAAGGCGAATGAAATTCTTCGTCAAGCAACTGACAATGCTAAGAAGGTTGCTGTCGAAACAGAAGAATTAAAGAACAAGAGCCGTGTCTTCCATCAACGTCTTAAATCTACAATTGAGAGCCAGTTAGCAATTGTTGAATCTTCAGATTGGGAAGATATTCTTCGCCCAACAGCGACTTATCTTCAGACAAGTGATGAGGCCTTCAAAGAAGTGGTCAGCGAAGTCTTAGGTGACTCTGTCTTTCAACAACATCAAGAGGAAGAACCAATTGATATTACTCGCCAGTTTTCTCCCGAGGAAATGGCAGAGTTGCAAGCACGTATCGAAGCGGCTAATAAGGAACTTGCAGAAGCCGAAGCAAGAGCTGAGCAGGAACAAGTGGTTTCACCAGCTCCGGTTTTTGAAGAAAGTCCAGCTCATCCAGTTGGTCCAATGTATGAAGAGCCAGAAGTAGCTCCAAGCCATTACTCAGGACCAACACCAGCTACTGAAGCTGTAAACTCCGAACCAGGTTTTGCAGCACCGCAAGAATCTGTTTCAATTTTATAAGAAATATTCTGAGAACAATATCTTATCCTTATATTTCCAGCGAGCAGGAGATGGTGTGAGTCCTGCATTCCCTAACGATAAGATTATCCTCTCAAATTATCAAGTCTGAAATGAGTAAGATTTGACGTTCCCCACGTTACGGGAAAAGAGGGAAAAGGACTAGGTCTTTTTCCGAACAAAGGTGGTACCACGATTTTCGTCCTTTTTGCGAGTCGTGGTTTTTATATTGTCAATTTACATTAAGGAGTAATAATGAAACTAAAAGAAACACTAAACCTTGGGAAAACAGAATTTCCAATGCGTGCCGGACTTCCAACCAAAGAGCCAGTATGGCAGAAAGAGTGGGAAGATGCAAAACTTTACCAACGTCGTCAAGAATTAAATGAAGGTAAACCTCATTTCACTCTTCATGATGGCCCTCCGTATGCTAACGGAAATATTCACGTTGGACATGCCATGAACAAGATTTCTAAAGATATCATTGTTCGTTCGAAATCAATGTCAGGATTCTACGCACCATACATTCCAGGTTGGGATACTCATGGTCTTCCGATCGAGCAAGTCTTGGCAAAACAAGGTGTTAAGCGAAAAGAAATGGACTTGGTTGAGTACTTGAAACTTTGCCGTGAGTACGCTCTTTCTCAAGTAGATAAACAACGTGAAGACTTTAAACGTTTGGGTGTTTCTGGTGACTGGGAAAATCCATATGTGACTTTGACACCTGACTATGAAGCAGCCCAAATCCGTGTTTTCGGGGAAATGGCTAACAAAGGTTATATCTACCGTGGTGCCAAACCAGTTTACTGGTCATGGTCATCTGAGTCAGCTCTTGCTGAAGCGGAAATTGAATACCATGACTTGGTTTCAACATCCCTTTACTATGCCAACAAGGTCAAAGACGGAAAAGGTGTCCTAGATACTGATACTTACATCGTTGTCTGGACAACAACACCATTCACTATCACAGCTTCTCGTGGTTTGACTGTTGGTGCGGATATTGACTATGTAGTCGTACAACCTGCAGGTGAATCTCGCAAGTTTGTCGTCGCTTCAGAATTATTGAACAGCTTGTCTGAGAAGTTTGGTTGGTCTGATGTTCAAGTTTTAGCAACTTATCGTGGACAAGAATTGAACCATATCGTAACAGAACACCCATGGGATACGGCTGTTGATGAACTGGTAATCCTTGGTGACCACGTTACGACTGACTCTGGTACTGGTATTGTCCATACAGCCCCTGGTTTTGGTGAGGACGACTACAATGTTGGTATTGCTAATGGTCTTGAAGTCGCAGTCACTGTTGATGAACGCGGTCTCATGATGGCCAATGCTGGTGCTGAGTTTGAAGGTCAATTCTATGATAAGGTTGTACCAACTGTTATTGAAAAACTTGGCAGCCTCCTTCTTGCGCAAGAAGAAATCTCTCACTCATACCCATTTGACTGGCGTACTAAGAAACCAATCATCTGGCGTGCAGTGCCACAATGGTTTGCCTCTGTATCAAAATTCCGTCAAGAAATCTTGGACGAAATTGAAAAAGTGAAATTCCACTCAGAATGGGGTAAAGTCCGTCTTTACAATATGATCCGTGACCGCGGCGATTGGGTTATTTCTCGTCAACGTGCTTGGGGTGTACCACTTCCAATCTTCTATGCTGAAGACGGAACGCCAATCATGACAGCTGAAACGATTGAGCATGTAGCTAAACTCTTTGAAGACCATGGTTCTCTCATCTGGTGGGAGCGTGATGCCAAAGACCTCTTGCCAGAAGGATTTACGCATCCAGGTTCACCAAATGGCGAGTTCAGGAAAGAAACAGATATCATGGACGTTTGGTTTGACTCAGGTTCATCATGGAATGGAGTCGTGGTTAACCGTCCAGAACTCAAATACCCAGCTGATCTTTACCTAGAAGGTTCTGACCAGTACCGTGGTTGGTTCAACTCATCACTTATCACTTCTGTGGCTAACCATGGTGTTGCACCATACAAACAAATCTTGTCACAAGGTTTTGCTTTGGATGGTAAAGGTGAGAAGATGTCCAAATCTATTGGAAATACCATTGCTCCAAGCGATGTTGAAAAACAATTTGGTGCGGAAATCTTGCGTCTCTGGGTAACCAGTGTGGACTCAAGCAACGACGTGCGTATCTCTATGGATATCTTGAGCCAAGTCTCTGAAACTTACCGTAAGATTCGTAACACTCTTCGTTTCTTAATTGCTAACACATCTGACTTTAATCCAGCTGAGGATGCGGTGGCTTATGAAGAATTGCGTTCAGTTGACAAGTACATGACTATTCGCTTTAACCAACTTGTTAAGACCATTCGTGATGCTTATGCTAACTTTGAATTCTTGACAATCTATAAGGCGCTTGTTAACTTTATCAACGTTGATCTGTCTGCCTTCTACCTTGATTTTGCCAAAGATGTTGTCTACATTGAAGGTGCTAAATCATTGGAACGCCGTCAAATGCAGACTGTTTTCTATGATATTCTTGTGAAAATCACCAAACTCTTGACTCCAATCCTTCCTCACACTGCGGAAGAAATCTGGTCATATCTTGAGTTTGAAGCAGAAGATTTCGTTCAATTGTCAGAATTGCCAGAAGCAGAAATTTTTGCTAACCAAGAAGAAATCTTGGATACATGGGATGCCTTTATGGACTTCCGTGGACAAGCTCAAAAAGCCTTGGAAGAAGCTCGTAATGCCAAAGTAATCGGTAAATCACTTGAAGCTCACTTGACTGTTTATCCAAACGAAGTAGTGAAAACACTCCTTGGAGCGCTTGATAGCAACGTTGCACAACTCTTGATTGTTTCAGAGTTGACCATTGCAGAAGGAGCAGCTCCAGAAGCTGCCGTTAGCTTCGAAGATGTAGCCTTTACAGTTGAACGTGCTACAGGTGAAGTATGTGACCGTTGCCGTCGTATCGATCCAAGTACAGCAGAGCGTAGCTACCACGCAACTATCTGTGACCACTGTGCAAGCATCGTAGAAGAAAACTTTGCAGACGCAGTCGCAGAAGGATTTGAAGAGAAATAGGGTTGAAAAGTCTAGGGAGTATTCATAAATTGAGTATTTTAACTAGTTATGGTATAATATTTAGCATAAAACATTAAAGGAGATTTATTATGAAGTCAAAAGCTTTAGCACTTTATAGTGGTATTGTTGGTTTAGTAGGTGGAATCTACTTGCTTATTGCTCCGTTTCTTTTATTAGCAGCAGTTATGAGTACAGCTGCCACAGCAACAGCTACCCAGAGTCCTGAATTAACTGCATCTACAACAGTTGCAGGAGTTGCAGGAGTTTTACTTCCAACAGTATTAAAAATAGCTATTCTTGTTTTGGGAATCATCGCGATTGTTTACTATAAAGGAGAAGAGCGAGTTGGATCAGCTCCTTCTGTTCTTCTGATTGTAGGCGGTGCGGTAGGTTTGATTCCAGCATTAGGATGGGTAGGAGGAATCCTAGCAATTATTGGTGGCTCATTATTTTTAGGAAGTCTCAAAAAATTCAAAGTTGAAGGATAAAAAACAAGGAAAAGGATTGCCAAACAGTCCTTTCCTTTTTGGTTTAGACTAGCTTTTTTGTGAAAAATTGTGTAAAATAGAATAGATAAACGAGGGGAAACCTCGGAAAATTTAAAGGAGAATCCATCTAATGGTAAAATTGGTTTTTGCTCGCCACGGTGAGTCTGAATGGAACAAAGCTAACCTTTTCACTGGTTGGGCTGATGTTGATTTGTCTGAAAAAGGTACACAACAAGCGATTGACGCTGGTAAATTGATCAAAGAAGCTGGTATTGAATTTGACCAAGCTTACACTTCAGTATTGAAACGTGCGATTAAAACAACTAACTTGGCTCTTGAAGCTTCTGACCAATTGTGGGTTCCAGTTGAAAAATCATGGCGCTTGAACGAACGTCACTACGGTGGTTTGACTGGTAAAAACAAAGCAGAAGCTGCTGAACAATTTGGTGATGAACAAGTTCACATCTGGCGTCGTTCATACGATGTATTGCCTCCAAACATGGATCGTGATGATGAGCACTCAGCTCATACAGACCGTCGTTATGCTTCACTTGATGACTCAGTTATTCCAGATGCTGAAAACTTGAAAGTAACTTTGGAACGTGCGCTTCCATTCTGGGAAGATAAAATCGCTCCAGCACTTAAAGATGGTAAAAACGTATTCGTAGGAGCTCACGGTAACTCAATCCGTGCCCTTGTAAAACACATCAAAGGTTTGTCAGATGACGAAATCATGGACGTGGAAATCCCTAACTTCCCACCATTGGTATTCGAATTCGACGAAAAATTGAACGTAGTTTCTGAATACTACCTTGGAAAATAAAAAATCGTAAGCCTAGGATTGATTTCTAGGCTTTTTATGTTAGTATGGTAGTATGATAAGGAATAAAAAACGAGATTATATACTGACCTACAAGCAACCAGCGTCAAGAACATATAAGGGTTGGGAAGAAGAAGCCTTACCGATAGGCAATGGCTCTTTAGGGGCAAAAGTATTTGGGCTTATAGGGGCTGAGCGGATTCAATTCAATGAAAAAAGTCTCTGGTCTGGGGGTCCACTTCCTGATAGTTCAGATTATCAGGGTGGAAATCTTCAGAATCAATATGTTTTTTTAGCGGATATTCGGCAGGCTTTGGAGAAGAGAGACTACAATACTGCTAAGGAACTGGCTGAACAGCACCTGGTCGGGCCAAAAACGAGTCAATATGGGACCTATCTGTCCTTTGGGGATATTCACATTGAGTTTAGCAAGCAAGGTAAGACTTTGTCTCAGGTGACGAATTATCAGAGACAGCTTAATATCAGTAAAGCGCTTGCGACGACTTCTTATGTCTATAAGGGAACGAGATTTGAACGTGAAGCTTTTGCCAGTTTTCCAGATGATCTCTTGATTCAGCGCTTTACTAAGGAAGGGGCGGAAACTCTAGATTTTACTATAGAACTGTCGTTAAGTCGTGATTTGGTTTCTGATGGAAAGTATGAGCGGGAAAAATCTGATTACAAGGAGTGCCAGCTGGATATCTCTTCTTCTCATATCTTGATGAAGGGGCGGGTTAAGGATAATGACCTCCAGTTTGCTAGTTATCTAGCTTGGGAAACGGATGGGGACATTAGAGTCTGGTCAGATAAGGTTCAGATATCAGGAGCCAGTTATGCTAATCTCTTCTTGGCGGCTAAGACAGATTTTGCCCAAAATCCTGCTAGCAATTATCGTAAGAAAATAGATTTAGAGCAACAGGTACAGAACTTGGTGAAGATAGCTAAAGAAAAGGGCTATGCCCAATTGAAATCAAGGCATATTCAGGACTACCAAGCCTTATTCCAGCGTGTTCAATTGGATTTGGGAGTTGATGTTGACACATCCACTACAGATGATTTGCTAAAAAATTATAAGCCACAAGAGGGTCAGGCTTTGGAGGAGTTGTTCTTCCAGTATGGACGGTATTTATTGATTAGTTCTTCTAGAGACTGCCCAGATGCTCTACCAGCTAATCTACAGGGAGTCTGGAATGCGGTCGATAATCCTCCGTGGAATTCGGACTATCACTTAAATATCAATCTGCAGATGAATTATTGGCCAGCCTATGTTACCAATCTCCTAGAGACGGCCTTTCCAGTCATCAACTATGTAGATGATTTGCGTGTTTATGGTCGTCTAGCCGCTGCAAGGTATGCAGGAATCGTCTCTCAGGAAGGGGAGGAGAAGGGTTGGTTGGTTCACACACAAGCGACTCCCTTTGGTTGGACGGCACCTGGTTGGGATTACTATTGGGGGTGGTCACCAGCTGCCAATGCGTGGATGATGCAAACTATTTATGAAGCCTATTCATTTTACAGGGACCAAGACTATCTCAGGGAGAAAATTTATCCCATGTTGAGGGAAACAGTTCGTTTTTGGAATGCTTTTTTACATGAAGATCAGCAGGCGCAACGTTGGGTGTCTTCTCCGTCTTATTCCCCAGAACATGGTCCGATTTCGATTGGCAATACCTATGACCAATCTCTGATTTGGCAGTTATTTCATGATTTTATTCAGGCTGCTCAGGAATTGGGTCTGGATGAGGACTTGTTGACTGAGGTTAAGGAGAAGTTTGATTTACTAAATCCTTTGCAAATCACTCAATCTGGTCGAATCAGGGAGTGGTATGAGGAGGAAGAGCAGCATTTTCAAAATGAGAAAGTGGAGGCCCAGCATCGGCACGCTTCCCATCTAGTGGGACTCTATCCTGGCACTCTCTTTAGCTATATGGGGCAAGAGTATCTTGATGCGGCGCGTGCTAGTCTCAATGATCGTGGAGATGGAGGCACAGGCTGGTCTAAGGCTAATAAGATTAATCTCTGGGCGCGTCTAGGAGATGGCAATCGAGCCTACAAATTATTAGCAGAGCAGTTAAAGTCATCCACCTTGCCAAATCTTTGGTGTAGCCATCCTCCTTTTCAGATAGATGGTAATTTTGGTGCTACGAGTGGCATGGCAGAAATGTTACTCCAGTCTCATACATCTTATCTGGTGCCTCTAGCCGCCCTACCTGATGCCTGGTCAAGTGGTTCTGTTTCAGGATTAGTGGCACGTGGATATTTTGAAGTTAGCATGAGCTGGGCGGATAAAAAACTTTTACAGTTGACCATTTTATCAAGAAGTGGGGGAGATTTGCGAGTCTCTTATCCAGGTATTGAGAAGAGTGTGATTGAAATGAATCAAGAAAAAGTAGAAGCGAAATGCATGGGGAAAGATTGTATTTCTGTGCCAACAGCAGAAGGGGATCTTGTTCAATTTTATTTTTAAGAAGATGTTAGAAGGCAGTAGTTTGAGACTGCCTTTTAATAAGGATTTGAGAATGTAAGCAGTTTCCAACTAGTTGAAAAAGGGTTATAATGGTAGTAGGAAGTAATTTGTTTGAGAGAGGGTGAGTATGATGGCTTATATTGAGATGAAACATTGTTACAAGCGTTATCAGGTTGGGGACACGGAGATTGTGGCCAATCGTGATGTGAATTTTGAGATTGAAAAGGGGGAGCTGGTGATCATTCTTGGTGCGTCTGGTGCAGGTAAGTCAACGGTTCTTAACCTTCTTGGGGGAATGGACACCAATGATGAAGGGGAAATCTGGATTGATGGTGTCAATATTGCAGACTATAGTTCCCACCAGCGCACCAATTACCGTAGAAATGATGTCGGTTTTGTTTTTCAGTTTTACAATCTAGTTTCCAATCTGACAGCTAAGGAAAATGTGGAGTTGGCCTCAGAAATCGTAACGGATGCCTTGAATCCTGAGCAGGTTTTGACAGATGTAGGTCTGGCTCATCGTCTCAACAACTTTCCAGCCCAGCTTTCTGGAGGGGAGCAACAGCGAGTCTCCATTGCACGCGCAGTAGCCAAAAATCCTAAAATTCTCCTTTGTGATGAACCGACTGGAGCCTTGGATTATCAGACAGGCAAGCAAGTCTTGAAGATTCTCCAAGACATGTCTCGTCAAAAGGGAGCGACGGTGATTATCGTGACTCACAATAGCGCATTAGCACCTATTGCTGATCGCGTGATTCATATGCACGATGCCAGTGTCAAGGATGTGGTGATCAACCAGCATCCTCAGGATATCGATACATTGGAGTACTAGCATGATGAAGCGAAAAACCTATTGGAAGGACTTGATTCAGTCCTTCACAGGCTCCAAGGGGCGTTTTTTATCCATCTTGACCTTGATGATGTTGGGGTCTCTAGCTCTAGTAGGCCTCAAAGTAACTAGTCCCAATATGGAGGCGACAGCCAATGCTTATTTAACAACTGCTCAAACCTTGGATTTGGGAGTTATGTCTAACTATGGCTTGGATCAAGCAGATCAAGAAGAACTAGAACAGACAGAGGGCGCAGAGGTAGAGTTTGGCTATTTGACAGATGTAACTATGGATAATGGGCAGGATGCCATTCGGCTATATTCCAAACCAGAGCGAATTTCAACCTTTCAGCTAAGGGAGGGGCGACTTCCGCAGTCAGATCAGGAAATCGCTTTAGCTAGTCATTTGCAAGGTCAATATCGTGTGGGACAGGAGATTAGCTTTAAAGAAAAAGAAGGCAGTCATTCCTCTTTAAAAGACCATATCTATACCATTACTGGTTTTGTTGATTCAGCTGAAATCCTCTCTCAGAGAGATATGGGCTACGCAGTAAGTGGAAGTGGGACTCTGACAGCTTATGGAGTGATTTTACCTAGTCAGTTTGATCAGAAAGTCTACAATATAGCACGCTTAAAATATCAAGATTTGTCAGGTTTAAATGCTTTCTCAGCAGCTTATGAAGAAAAATCCAAACAGCATCAGGAAGATCTAGAACAAACTCTGTCAGATAATGGCAAGGCACGTCTGCAACTCTTGAAAAAAGAAGGACAAGAGTCTCTTGTCAAGGGCCAAGAGACCCTTGTCAAGGCTGAGACTAATTTGCAGGAAGGAAAGCGTCGTTTAGCAACTGCGCAAGCTCGTTTACAGGCTCAGGAGAGTCAACTAGCCTTGCTTCCTCAAGCCCAGAGAGAGCAGGCCAGTACTCAACTTACCCAAGCCAAGCAGGAATTGGGTAAGGAAGAGGACAAACTAAAGCAGGCTGAACAAAATCTAGCCCAAGAAAAGGAAAAATTAGAAAGACATCAGCAAGTCTTGGATGATTTAGCTGAGCCAAAGTATCAAGTATATAATCGTCAGACCATACCTGGCGGTCAAGGCTACCTCATGTACAGTAATGCTTCAGCCAGTATTCGGGCAGTGGGCAATATCTTTCCTGTAGTGCTTTATGCCGTAGCTGCTATGGTGACCTTTACAACCATGACTCGTTTTGTGGATGAAGAGCGAACACATGCAGGGATTTTTAAGGCCTTGGGCTATCGTAGCAAGGATATTATCGCTAAATTTCTCCTCTATGGTCTAGTAGCTGGGACTGTCGGAACAGCTCTAGGTAGTATACTTGGACATTATTTACTAGCCGGTGTGATTTCAAGTGTTATTACAAAAGGTATGGTAGTGGGAGAAACCCAGATTCAGTTCTATTGGACCTATAGCTTACTGGCTCTTGCTTTAAGTTGGTTGGCGAGTGTGTTACCAGCCTATCTGGTGGCTCGTAGGGAACTTCATGACGAAGCAGCCCAGCTTTTATTACCTAAACCACCTGTCAAAGGGGCTAAAATCTTACTGGAGCGCATCGGTTTTATCTGGCGTCGTCTTAGTTTTACTCATAAGGTAACAGCCCGCAATATCTTTCGTTATAAGCAGCGGATGTTGATGACAATCTTTGGTGTGGCAGGTTCTATAGCTCTGCTCTTTGCTGGTTTGGGAATCCAATCCTCTGTAGCAGGAGTTCCGTCTAGACAGTTTCAACAAATCCAACAGTATCAGATGATTGTCTCTGAAAATCCTAGTGCGACCAATCAGGACAAGGCAGAGCTAGAAGAAGTATTGAAAGGGAAAGATATTCAAGCCTACCAGAAAATCTATTCTAAAACGCTAGACAAGGATTTCAAAGTTAAGGCTGGTCTTCAAACCATTACTCTTATGATGACAGATAAGGGAGATTTGACCCCCTTTATCCATCTTCAAAATCATCAGCAGGAACTGACATTAAAGGATGGCGTCGTTATCACAGCTAAACTCGCCCAGCTGGCAGGTGTCAAGGTTGGGGAGAACCTAGAAATTGAAGGTAAGGAGCTAAAGGTCGCTGCCATTGCTGAGAATTACGTTGGTCACTTTATTTATATGAGTCAGGCTAGCTATGAGCAAATTTACGGACAGGTGCCCCAAGCCAACACTTATCTGGTTACGTTAAAGGATACCCGTGCTACTAGTATCGAAAGTCAGGCAGGCTTACTTATGAATCAATCTGCGGTGTCCAGTGTTGTCCAGAATGCTTCAGCCATTCGACTCTTTGACTCCGTCGCCAGCTCACTCAATCAGACCATGACCATCTTGGTCATCGTATCGGTTCTGTTAGCTATTGTTATTCTTTATAATCTGACTAATATCAACGTAGCTGAGAGAATCCGTGAACTCTCCACTATCAAGGTTCTCGGTTTTCATAATAATGAAGTCACCCTCTACATTTACCGTGAGACGATTGTGCTGTCCCTTGTGGGTATCGTCCTTGGTCTGGTAGCTGGTTTCTATTTACACCAATTTTTAATTCAAATGATTTCGCCTGCGACTATTCTCTTTTATCCGCAGGTAGGCTGGGAAGTCTATGTAATCCCCGTGACGGCAGTAAGCATTATTTTAACCTTGCTTGGTTTCCTTGTTAATCGCCATCTGAGAAAGGTTGATATGCTTGAAGCCTTGAAATCTGTAGAGTAATTTAGTTGTTTTTATCAGATCGAACTTGAATTTACTCGTAAATCATGACCACCCGCATAGCGGGTGGTTTTTTTGTCTCGCACCTAACGGAGCGAGACGGACTAATAGTCACATAATTATAAGGCTAATAGTATTAATTTCACTATCAGCCTTACAGGTTATTTAACGTTTCAGAAAAACTATAATGTCAAGATTAACTAAACAGTATCTAATTCCTTCAAATAATTTTCTATCTTCATCAACATTAAAGGATTGTTATAAATCTTACATAACTCTCTTGCTTCTATATAATAATTTTTGACTTGTTCTTTGTCTAGAAATTTGGTCCCAGCATTTCCTACAAGAATAAGTAGAGGAGCCAGTTGGTAGCTTGTCTGTCTTTGTTTACAGAGTTCAATCGTCTCAAGAGCTTCTTGGATGGCTTCGTTATATTTTTTCTTTGACACTAGGTAGTGAGCGTAGTTGTAACGAACTCTGATGTAGCCAAATAAAAACTCTTGATGCTCAAAATTTTTTGTCTGATATAACTCCATCAAATGAGAGTAGTTTGCCTCATATTCTTGTTCACGACCCACTAAGGAATAGAAATTAGATAGAGTATTCAACGCCTTTAAATAAATCAGAGTATCTGAGGAGACTTTTAATAATATTTTTTCCAATGAAGAAATAGCCTCACACTTACTGTCATATTGATAGAAGTCAATAATAGCTTTAATCCATTCAAGATAAGTTCGGTCTTCTAGTGTTAGAAAAGTACTTCGCTCAATCTCTATTCTATAAATATATTCCAAATCGTCATAATTCCTATCATCTAATAGGCGAGCAGATAATTGCTTGAAATTAGAGAGGTTAGATTTAATTTCAATTTGTTCATTAAAAAAATAATCTAATGGCACTTCAAGTCGTTGGGAGAGTTTGAACAAAAGGTCTGCGGAGGGAATAAAATGACCTCTTTCAATTTTACTAATCTGACTTTGTTCACAAATTCCTTCTGCAAGAGTTTGTTGGGAGAGTCTCAACTCTTTTCTTTTCAATCTGAATTTCTCTGCGAGTGTATTCATTAAAGATAATAATCCTTCCTATTTGCTTAATTTCATTATAAAATTTTTAGTTCAAAATAGCAAGTTAAAGGAATAAATAATTCTTTATGGTAATAAAGTCAAAAAAAAGTTAAAAATTACATAAAAGTACTTGGCTAAATAAAATATATCTGTTAAAATAAGGATAATGAAAAAGAAAAGGGTTTCACGAATGAAGAAAAATCGTGAAATTCAAAAATTAGCTATATTAGCATTACTCGTTTTTTTACATTTAGTAACACAATTCCTTACCAACAATTCATTCAGAAGAATAAACAATTGGAGATTCGAGTGCAATCACAAAAGAAGTCCAATGGTCTTGATGTTGGGAAGGCTGAAGGAACGTGCAGTTAGAAAGGAGGAAAAAATAGGATACTATAATTCAGACTGAGATTTCTAATTAAAATATGTAGTTGCATTTCGCTCATTTTCATAATATTTCATTCAGAGGAGTAATAATATGTTAAAATTTAGAAAAGTAGTTGCATCATCCCTTGCCGTTTTGGCATTTAGTTTGGCTCTTCCTGTTTTGGCAGTTTCTCACCGTGGTGGCGAGTGGACCTATGGAGGCCATCATGATCCAAATAATTGGGGAGCATTTTCGAATTATTATCATGGTTCACGGGATCACTGGGCCTATGTTGAAAGTAATGGACGTGACAATCAAAAAACAGCTTATGCAGGAGCACGTAGTGCGGCCTATGCGTTTGTTAATACAAATTTTGGGGAGCAAGTTACATTTGATGCGGGATGGTAAAGAATAATTGAAGAAGATTCTTTTATCAATAGTTTAGTAAGCTTATTAGTTTATAGAGAGCAGGGGTATTTCTGCCCTCTATTTTAGAATAAGGAATGCACTATGAAAAAATTATTTATACTCATATCCAACCTGCTTGCTAGTTTGTTCTTTGTTTGGGTATTTACCATTTGGACTGATACATATGTCTCCCATTATTACCCCAACGTTGTTGTACGTGATTCTTCCCCTGAAACAACTTTTCAGCATGTTGCTACACGCTTGGAAAAACTAGCAGAAGAAACGGATAGCTTTATTGTGATTCAACACCAGGATCCTAACTTAGAAGGTACTCCAGTGTTTTCTTATACGACCTTTGGGAACGGAAAGTTGCCTGATGGGCTACAGGAAAAAAATTTAGAAGATGCTCAAAGTAGTAGTGTTGAAACAAACTATTTTGTATTCGATGGAAACCTAGATATTCACTTGCTAAGAGAGGAGCTAAGTCAACTTGGCTTGACTAACATGCACCTGATAATTCCATCTAAACTATCTACGTTAATGGCTATCTTTAGTAACGGATTTCAGTTAATCGGTTTATTGATTTTCATCTTAACCTTTGGAGCACTGACTTTAATTAGTCAAATTAGCCAATTACGGTCGTCGGGCATTCGCCTCATTTCAGGAGAGAAACGGTGGTCCATTTTCCTTAGACCAGTTGGTGAGGATTTGAAAGGGATAGCTGTTGGTTTCAGTTTAGCTGGCGTGCTCGCCATTCTTATGCAAAAAATTCTGTCGCTTCCAACGCAATCCCTAATGACCATAGGAGAAGGCTTGCTCAGTTATAATCTCATCTTGTTGTCGATCTCCCTGTTTTTCGCTCAACTCTTCGCAGTTGGGATAAAAAAGATACACCTGATGCAGATTATAAAAGGGCAAGTGCCTGTCAGAGGAATCATTAGTTTGATTTTAATCGGTCAACTATTAGCGATTATTATTGTAACGCTGGGAATAGGGAGTAGCTTAAAGTATTCCCAAGCCTGGCAACAGCATCGGATTGGACAAGAGGCTTGGAGCCAGGAGAGGCAACTGATTACCCTATCAATCAGCCGTGAAGGAACGAGTCCTGGTTTTGATGAACAAGCTCAAAGGAAACTCAGAACTTGGTATCAATTGATGGATCTGGCTGTTTCAGAACAAAAGGCTTTCTTATCTAGACACCAGTTAATTGACCGTACTTTGCAAAATGGCATGGCTTCCTCCAAAAACTTTATAACCTCTACAGAATGGCACGATTACAGCCCGAATGGCAATGTCCTTATCGTCACACCGCAATACTTGAAGCGTCAAAACATTCCTGTAGATACAACTATTGAGCAAAAGATGAATCACCTTGATGTAGGGGAGTTTGTCTTATTGCTGCCTGAACACCTCCGTTCAGAGGAAGAACATTATAAATCTGTTTTTGAAGACGACTTAACCAGTCGCATGTCTAGTCGAGATGAACGACAGCAAATGACTGCTACGGTAGGTTATTTGGAATCAGGTCAGGATCGTTTTGTGTATAATACGACCCCTATTTCTTACCAGCAGTTTTTGAAAGATCCAATCATCATTGTTATAACACCCCAATCAACTGGTCCACAGTCCATTCTGTTTTGGGTAGACGCAGTACAGAACTACGTTCTCTTTAATCAATTGTCTGATGCCCAGGAGCTTATCCAGAGACAAGGCATTGAAAATTGGGTCTCAGAAATGCAAACAGGTTACCACAACTACATCACATTATTGGATAATATCCAGAGGGAACGTTGGGTAATGCTAGCAGGAGCTGTGCTTGGGATTGCAACTTCAATCTTGTTGTTTAACACTATGAATAGGCTCTACTTTGAAGAATTTAGACGTGCCATTTTTATCAAACGCATTGCAGGTCTCAGGTTCTTAGAAATCCATCGCACTTATCTCTTTGCTCAACTGGGTGTGTTTTTACTGGGATTTGTTGCGAGTGTATTTCTTATGGTAGAGATAGTAGTTGCTTTCTTAGTCTCGTTACTCTTTACTGGTCTATCTCTTTTACAGTTACATGTCCAAATGCAGAAAGAAAACAAGATGTCCATGCTTGTTTTGAAGGGAGGTTAATATGATTGAACTTAAACAGGTGAGTAAATCTTTTGGAGAACGAGAGTTATTTTCGAATCTTTCAATGACATTTGAGGCTGGAAAAGTCTATGCCTTAATTGGTTCAAGTGGTAGCGGAAAAACAACCTTGATGAACATGATTGGGAAATTAGAATCTTATGATGGGACGATTTTTTACCGAGGTAAAGACTTGGCCAATTATAAATCGAGTGATTTTTTCCGTCACGAATTGGGCTACCTCTTCCAGAACTTTGGCTTAATTGAAAACCAAAGTATTGAAGAAAACCTTAAGCTAGGTCTCATTGGTCAAAAGTTGAGTCGGTCGGAACAGCGGTTGAGACAGAAGCAGGCTTTAGAACAGGTCGGCCTAGCTTATCTTGACCTAGATAAGCGCATCTTTGAGTTATCGGGCGGAGAATCGCAACGGGTTGCCTTGGCAAAAGTTATCTTAAAGAATCCACCCCTTATTCTGGCAGATGAGCCAACAGCTTCAATAGACCCAGCAACCTCTCAGTTGATTATGGAGATTTTGCTATCTCTTCGAGATGATAATAGGCTAATCATTATCGCAACACATAATCCGGCAATTTGGGAGATAGCTGATGAAGTGTTCACGATGGATCGTCTGAAATAAAAATCCTTGTTTTTAATTGCACGATGAGTTACTGAAATATTATCATGAATCAATAATTGGAGTTAATTTAGAATTGTACTTTATTAATATTGAGGTAACTTTTTCTTGATAAGGGAAGAAATAGTGGAGAGGAAGTTAGAATGAAAAAATTCGACAATTATATTATTGAGAAGCCTTGCGATTCTAATTCAGATAAACTGCAAAAAATCTTAATAATTGAAAGTTTGGTAGATGATATTTTGCAATTTTCTCTCAGAATCAATAATAGTGTAGGAGAGATTTTCCTCCTACAACTGTTTCAAAAGAAATATTTACCCATTGGGAGAAGATGTTGCAGTGGATAATGTGTTACTCACTGAAAAATATAATTTTCAACTAAAAGATTTTGAAGGATTAATAATTAAAGAATAAGAAAAATCCTCCGTTTCAAAGAGCAGGGAACTCTTTGTGACAGAGGATTTTTTTCTATAGTTCTTTAGCTGCTGCAATTGCGGCTTCGAAGTTTGGCTCAGAATTGATATTGTCCACATATTCAACGTAGCGAATAGTATTGTCAGTATCAAGGACAAAGACTGCACGTGCTAATAGGTGCCATTCATTGATTAAGAGGGCATAATCACGTCCAAAGGAATGGTCGAAATAGTCTGAGAGCATGATGGCATTTTCAATGCCTTCAGCACCACACCAACGTTTTTGGGCAAAAGGTAGGTCCATGGAAACAGTCAATACGACCGTGTTGTCCAGTCCAGCCAGTTCTTCATTAAAGCGACGCGTTTGAGTTGAGCAGATACCTGTATCGATAGAAGGCACGACACTCAAGACTTTTTTCTTCCCATCAAAATCAGCCAGAGATTTTTTAGAAAGGTCTGTCGTAGTGAGAGAAAAATCAAGTGCCTTGTCGCCGACTTGTAGTTGTTTACCTGTAAAGCTCACAGGATTTCCGAGGAAAGTTACCATAAGATACTCCAATCTTTTTTCTTCCATTGTAGCTGAAACAGTTAGAATTTTCCAATGATTTGACTGGAAATGTGGGCATAGAAAAAACGTCAATTCGGAAAAGAATGACGTTTTTCAGAGGCTTATTTTGCCAATCCTTCAGCAATCTTGTCAAGGTTGTATTTCATCATGTTGTAGTAGCTATCGCCTTCTTTACCTTGTTCTGCGATAGAGTCAGTAAAGATTTGTGCGTAGATTGGGATGTTTGTGTCTTGTGAAACAGTCTTCATTGGACGGTCATCCACACTTGATTCTACAAAGAGTGAAGGAACTTTTGTTTGGCGAAGTTTTTCAACCAAGGTCTTGATTTGGTCAGGTGTTCCTTCTTCTTCAGTGTTGATTTCCCAGATATAGGCACTTGGGACACCGTAGGCTTTAGAGAAGTATTTGAAGCATCCTTCGCTGGTTACGATCAATTTCTTCTCAGCAGGGATGTTGTTAAATTTCTCTTTAGCTTCCTTGTCAAGTTTGTCTAGCTTATCAGTATATTCTTTGAGATTTTTTTCGTAGAATTCCTTGTTGCTAGGGTCTTTAGCGCTCAATTGTTTTGCGATATTCTTAGCAAAAATAATCCCGTTTTCAAGGTTAAGCCAAGCGTGTGGATCTTCTTTGCCTTTTTCGTTTTGACCTTCAAGGTAGATAACATCAACGCCTTCGCTGACTGCAAAGTAGTCTTTGTTTTCAGTTTTCTTAGCATTTTCTACCAATTTTGTAAACCAAGCATTGCCACCTGTTTCAAGGTTGATACCGTTATAGAAAATCAAATCAGCTTGAGAAGTTTTCTTAACGTCTTCAGGGAGTGGTTCGTATTCGTGTGGGTCTTGACCAACAGGAACGATACTGTGAAGATCAATCTTATCACCAGCAATATTTTTAGTAATATCAGCGATGATTGAGTTTGTAGCAACAACTTTTAGTTTTTGACCAGAAGCTGCATCTTTTTTTCCGCTAGCACATGCTACAAGAGCAATGACAGAAAGAAAAAGAACGAGTAATGTACCTAATTTTTTCATTAGATCCTCCAATTTATTGGGGTTTTGCCCCTTATTTTAACAAATGTTTATTTTTCAGTTTCAAATATCGTTGTTTTGGAGCGATAAAGAAGCTAATGAGAAAGAAACTAGCGGCTGTAAGCACGATACTAGAACCTGCCGCAACGTTAAAGCTATAGCCGATAAAGAGTCCTAAAACTGAAGCTGTAGCTCCAAAGGTTGAGGAAAGGAAAATCATGCTTTTTAGGCTATTAGCATAGAGATAAGCAGTTGCCGCTGGGGTAATCAGCATGGCTACAATCAGGATAGTTCCGACACTTTGCATGGCTGTCACAGACACGAGAGTCAGGAGTACCATGAGAAGGTAGTGATAGAAATTGACAGGCATTCCCATGGCTTTAGCCAAGAGTTCATCAAAGGAAGTTATCAAGAGTTGCTTGAAGAAAATCCAGATTAACAAGAGAATGGCTGCACCAACACCCATAGTAATAAACATATCCGTATCTTGGACGGCCAGGATATTACCAAAAAGGATATGGAAAAGGTCAGTTGAACTTTTAGCGACACTAATCAAGATGATACCGAGGGCTAAGAAAGAAGAAAAGGTAATGCCGATGGCGGTATCGCTTTTGATAATCGAGTTCCCCTTGATGTAGGTAATGATGATGGCAGCTAGCAGTCCAAAGACAATGGCTCCGATAAAGAAGTCAAGGCCCAAGATGAAGGAGAGGGCTACACCTGGTAAGACAGCATGCGAAATGGCATCTCCCATGAGTGACATCCCACGTAGAATGATGAAACATCCTACAGCTCCAGCTACGACCCCGATGACAATAGCTGTTATCAAGGCATTTTGGAGAAAGTGGAAGTTCTGCAATCCATCTATAAATTCTGCAATCATAGGTCACCTCCATTGAAAAAGAGTCGATTACCGTAAGCTTCTTTAAGATTGGCTTCGGTAAAGGTTTCTTTGGTCGGACCAAAAGCAATCACTTCTCGATTGACAAGCAAGACTTGATCGAAGTAGTGGGGAACCTTGCTGAGGTCGTGGTGGACGATGAGAACCGTCTTCCCAGCTTTTTTCAGATCTCTCAGCGTATTCATGATGATTTCCTCACTGACTGAGTCAATCCCAACAAAGGGTTCATCCAAGAGGATATAGTCGGCTTCCTGCACCAAACATCTGGCAATCAAGACCCGCTGGAATTGACCTCCAGACAGTTGACTGATTTGCCGTTCAGCGTAGTCAGCTAGGCCGACGATTTCAAGGGCTTCTTGCACTTTCTTCCAATGTTTAGCATTTAAACTTCGAAAGAGAGGAATAGAGGGAAATAGTCCTAACGAGACGCATTCCTTGACCTTGATGGGAAAGTTGTAGTCGATATTGATTTTTTGTTCGACATAGGCGATTCGATGTAAGGATTTTTTAACTTCCTTGTCATCGAGAAATGCCTGACCTTGATGTGGGATAATTCCCAGCATACCTTTTAATAGTGTTGATTTCCCAGCGCCGTTTGGACCAATGATACCGATAATTGTTGGTCCATGGAGCACTAGTGAAATATCCTTAAGTGCCAACGTTTCTTTGTAGGAGACACTGAGGTTTTCGATACGTATCATACAGTTGTATTCCTCCTGACTCTTAATATACATTAAAAAAAAAATTAAGTCAAGTTAATTTTTAAAAAAATTAAAATATTAATAGTAAAACATTTAAGTTTTTTTAATCTTGTATTTTAATTGCATTCCCAGGTAATTTTTGTTAAGCTAAAAACAAGTACAAATGAAAGCGAGAACAAGATGACACGTTATCAAGACGATTTTTATGATGCTATCAATGGAGAATGGCAGAAGACAGCTGAAATCCCAGCAGATAAGTCTCAAACGGGAGGTTTTGTTGATTTAGATCAGGAAATTGAAGACCTGATGTTGGCGACAACAGACAAGTGGTTGGCAGGAGAAGAGGTGCCTGAGGATGCTATTTTGGCAAATTTTGTCAAATACCACCGCCTAGTTCGTGATTTTGACAAGAGAGAAGCTGACGGTATCAAACCTGTCTTACCACTTCTTAAAGAATTCCAAGAATTGGAGACTTTTGCAGATTTTACTGCTAGACTAGCAGAGTTTGAACTTGCTGGAAAACCTAACTTCCTTCCTTTTGGTGTATCACCAGACTTTATGGATGCCAGAATCAATGTTCTATGGGCTAGCGCTCCAAGCACGATCCTGCCAGATACGACCTACTATGCAGAAGACCATCCTCAGCGCGAAGAGCTCTTGACTCTTTGGAAAGAAAGCAGCGCAAATCTCCTCAAGGCTTATGATTTCTCTGATGCAGAAATTGAAGACTTGCTTGATAAAAGACTAGAATTGGACCGTCGAGTTGCGGCAGTGGTGCTCTCTAATGAAGAAAGTTCAGAGTATGCTAAACTCTACCATCCATATTCATATGAAGACTTCAAAAAATTCGCACCTGCTCTACCTTTGGATGACTTCTTCCAAGCCGTTCTTGGGCAAGTACCAGACAAGGTTATCGTAGACGAGGAACGTTTCTGGCAAGCAGCAGATCAATTCTATAGTGAAGAGGCTTGGCCTCTCCTCAAGGCAACCTTAATTTTAAGTGTTGTTAATCTCTCAACCAGCTATTTAACAGAAGAAATCCGTGTCTTGTCAGGTGCCTATAGCCGGGCGCTTTCAGGTGTTCCAGAAGCCAAAGACAAGGTCAAGGCAGCCTACCAGTTAGCACAAGGTCCTTTCAAACAAGCCTTGGGTCTCTGGTATGCCCATGAAAAATTCTCTCCAGAGGCTAAGGCAGATGTAGAGAAAAAAGTGGCAACTATGATTGATGTCTATAAGGAACGCTTGGCTAAAAATGACTGGCTGACTCCTGAAACTCGTGACAAGGCCATCGTCAAACTCAATGTCATTAAGCCTTATATCGGTTACCCAGAAGAATTGCCAGCACGCTACAAGGACAAGGTAGTGGATGAGACTGCTAGTCTTTTTGACAATGCTCTAGCCTTTGCGCGTGTGGAAATCAAGCACAGTTGGAGCAAGTGGAACCAGCCTGTAGACTACAAGGAGTGGGGAATGCCTGCTCATATGGTCAATGCCTACTACAATCCACAGAAGAATCTGATTGTTTTCCCAGCGGCTATTTTACAGGCTCCTTTCTATGACTTGCATCAGTCATCTTCTGCTAACTACGGCGGTATTGGGGCAGTTATTGCCCATGAAATTTCCCACGCCTTTGATACTAACGGAGCTTCCTTTGATGAAAATGGTAGCCTTAAGGATTGGTGGACAGAGAGCGACTATGCTGCCTTCAAGGAGAAAACACAAAAAGTTATTGACCAATTTGATGGACAGGATTCTTATGGAGCAACCATCAACGGTAAATTGACTGTGTCAGAAAACGTAGCTGACTTGGGAGGAATCGCTGCAGCACTTGAAGCAGCCAAGAGAGAGTCAGACTTCTTAGCAGAGGAATTTTTCCATAACTTTGGCCGTATTTGGCGCATGAAAGGTCGCCCAGAATTTATGAAACTTTTGGCTAGCGTTGATGTGCACGCGCCAGCTAAACTCCGTGTCAATGTACAAGTACCAAACTTCGATGATTTCTTTACAACCTATGATGTCAAAGAAGGTGATGGTATGTGGCGTTCACCAGAAGAGCGTGTGATTATTTGGTAATGCAAAGAGACAAGTAATCAGAAAAAAGGCATCCAATCAGGTGTGAAAACCTTGATAGGATGCCTTTTATAATGGAAAGAATTGCTGTATAGTTTACTTATACTCTTCGAAAATCTCTTCAACCACGTCAGCTTTATCTGCAACTTCAAAGCGGTTCTTTGAGTAACCTGCGGCTGGTTTGCTCTTTGTTTTTCATTGAGTATTAAATTGCGATATACATAATCATCAGCTGACTAGAAAAAAGGATTGAAAGTTTTTTCGTGAGCAATAGTAGTAGCTGGACCATGCCCTGGATAGACGTCGTAGTTTGGTAGGGTGAAAAGTTGGGTTTGGATACTATGGAGAAGTTGCTCCGTACTACCAGTTGGAAGGTCGGTCCGCCCGATAGTTTCACGGAACAGAGCATCACCTGTCAAGACTAGGTGAGCATCAGGAAATACTAGGGAAACACCACCGATAGAATGTCCTGGTGTTGGCAAGACAGTGAAACGAAATTCCTCTAATTGGTATTCTTCATGAAAGACAAAGGTGTGCTCAGCTGGTTTTGCGACCACATCTGCCATATCATCGTGGCGGGGAAGCCCAGAGAGATTATCGACAGGAGTATAGAGCCAGCTGGCTTCGCTCTCTGCGATATAGACAGGAGGATTGCCAAAAGTTTCGCGAACTAAGTCCAGACTCATGATATGGTCATAATGAGCGTGGGTCAAGAGAATAGCGCAGATCGGTTTGTTGATCTTCTCAATTGTTTGACGAATAGCTTCCCAATGGCTACCAGGATCGACAACGATGAGGTGCTTTTCACCTTCTAGGTAATAGGTGTTTTCATAGGCAACAGGATTCACAGTTTTATGGATTTTCATACTAGCTCCAATCTCAAAGAATGTACTAAGATAAGTATAGCATAGTTAGGGAGAATAAGCATAAAAAGGAAATAGTTCTAGAAAGAAGAATACGGTTTGGATAAGAGAAATAAGCCCCGAATGAGTTTGAGGCTTAAACTGTTTTAATTTCCTGCGTAATATTTTTGGATTCCCTTGACAATCCCTTCAACCAGTTTATCTTGGTATTCACTACTACGGATTTTTTTGTTTTCTTCTGGATTGTCCATATATCCCATCTCTATCAAAACAGCTGGTTTAGCTGTTTCACGTAGGACAGCAAAGGTTGCTTGCAAGAGTCCGGCGTCCCTAGCTCCAGTTTCGACTAGTAGTGAAGAATGAATATCGGCTGCGAGACGATTACTTTCACTCATCCGTTCAGGATTGTTGTGCCAATCCTTGTTAATCTTGCTAGGGAAACCAGGTTCATCCTTGTAAGAATAGGTCTGGATACCTAGATTAACGGTTGTATCATTCCCTTTTGCATTGAAATGAAGGCTGATGAAAAAGTCGGCATTGGTCTTGTTGACCATACGAGAACGCTCAGTAATAAAATCAACGTCTACATCACTGTCTCGAGAGGTGAGAACGGTGTAGCCGAGACCTTCTAATCGTTTACGTAGTTTACGATAAACTTGTAGGTTCAAGTCTTTTTCAGTTATGCCATAGTAATAAGCTCCGCGGTCCTTACCACCGTGTCCTGGATCGAGAAAGATAGTTTTAGAGTAATGTCCTTTTTGAAAACCTTGTGCTAATTCACGGACCCATTTCCCATTCCCTTGGAAGAGGTGGTTTTTACCATCCACAGCATAGGTTCCTGTAACATACACACCATCGTCCTTAAGATAGTACCAAGCTTGATAGTCTGGGTCGTAGATCCATTCTTTGTGGGCCATGTAGCCACCAGATTTGAGGTAGTAGGAACCAATCCATTGTTTTTGGGCATAGCGTCCGCCAGATTTTAGATAAAACCAACTAGAGTAGCTTTGGTCGTAGACCCATTCCTTATCAGCCATAGCACCGCTGGATTTGAGGTAGTAATCGCCCTTCCAGACATTGGCCAACATTCTACCGTAGCCATCAAAAGCATACCACTTGCCATTGATTTGGCTCCATTGGTTGGATAAATATTTACCTGACCCATTGATATAGTACCAATTATTTCCCATTTGGTACCAGCTGTTTTCAAGCAAATAGCCATGATTATCAAAGAGATAATCATCATAGAGAGTATCTGTAAATTTGACCCCAGTTTGACTATAAAAAGTCCACTTGCTTCCTTCTTTTACCCAGCCAGTCTGTATAGGTTGATTAGGTTTGGTTTCTTGCTCACTTGAACTAGTTGCACTTGACGAAGTTTCTGTACTAGCTTGTGAACTGCTAGCAGAAGTATTTGTAGAATTACTTGTTGAGCTATTGGTTGAACTAGTCATAGGGTTAGTAGTGGAATGACTTGTGTCGTCAGCCAAAACCACTTGGCTGGATAAGCCAAGAACAGCCAAGGCTAAAAGGGTCAGTCTTTTGTGTGATTTCATGTTGTTTACCTTTCTAGAGAAATGAAATTTCAGTAATTATCGTAAAAAACTGTGCTTATTACCATTATACACTAAAAAAGTTAGAAAATTATCAAAATATCAAACCTTATTTTAAAAAAAGATGGAGAAAATAAGGAAAATTGGGAAGATTTTTAAAAGGAAATTAGAAGTATGCTATAATTTAGGAAAATAATAAGGTAAGTTTCTGTTGAAATTTTAAGAATGTAAGGCAATATGTTATACTAAAAATGAGAAAATAAAGACTTGCTCAAGTAAATAAGAGGAGAAGTTATGGCTTTTTTAGATCAATTAAGAGATAGTGCTAGAATTGTGAAAGAAACAACAAGTAATGTTATTTCTGAAGGAAAGCAAAATGTTGAAAATAATCGTAAGAGGAAAGAAATCCAATTGCGACAAAATAAAATTAATGATTTATATAGATTAATTGGAATTAAATTTGTTGAAGAAAATTTAGAAGAAATCAAGGAAAATTCTCTCTATTCTTCAGAAATTGCTGAGATAAAAGAGTTATTTAAAGAACAAATAAGTATTCAAAAATCGATTGATATGGATGACCAAGATTTGATTTCTTGTCCAAACTGTGGAGAAAGTCTAGCAAGAAGTTTTGAGTTTTGCATCAATTGTGGTAAAGCAGTGAAGAAGAGTTAAAAATGAAAGATTATACTGTAAAAATAGTCTGTCCAAGTTGTTCTAAAAAGATAGGAGTGGGTTGGAAATTTTGTGCTTTTTGTGGAGAATATATTGATAATTCAAAACCAAAAGTTGAACTATGCTATCTTGATGACAATAGGAGTCACTACAATCAAAAGGAAAAAAATGCGCATTTTAAAATGCCATCAAGCTTTAAGAAGGTTAGCGAAAAAATAAAGGATAGTATTTCTGAAAAAATTGATAAGGGTGAGGAAGTTTCAGATAATACCTTGTCTTTCTTTACCTTTGTGATTACAAAAGATGGTGTTGAAATAAAGGAACTTGATGAAATTGTAAATGATCTTCAAAATAGTTCTATACAAAAGGATTATCTTGGTTATTACTTACAAAGTGAATCTGAAGATGTCTATGTCAACAATGTAAAAAGTGAAGTGGGGAAAAAACACTATCTAACGAATAGAGATACGCTTAGACAGGGTGAGACTATTTATATATTTAGTCTCATGAATCAAAAGGATGTTGAGTGGCAGCAGGAAGGAATTACTCTTCAAATAGCTGATAAAATTAGTGATAGTTTTGAAGTTTTTGATGATGAAATTCTCTATCTTATCCCAAATGATGATCAAGTAATTTTAAATAACAGCATTCTTCAGGATAAAATTCGTTTAAAAAACTATGATTTAGTATCCATTCATCACAGATTATTCCTTGTCTACGGTAATCAATTAATTTTTCAAAATGAATTGACTGAAGAGCAAGAGAAAAGTATTGCAGAAAATATCAATAGTATCTCAGATGATACAAGCTTATCTGTTTCAATTCGAAAACGTTTGGCTGGAGAAAAGCTGTTGCTTTCGGATATTGATTTTTCAGTATCTTCTGGGGAAATAGTGCTCATTTTAGGAGGATCTGGTGCAGGAAAAACAACACTCATCAATGCAATAATGGGAATTGAAAAAGCAGATGCTGAAATCTTGTTAGGAAATATTAATATTTATAATCAATTTGATAAAGTTAAAAGAATGATAGCGAATGTTCCTCAGTTTAGTTTGCACCGTGAAAAAGATAGTGTCTATATGACATTGAAAAATGCTGCTGAGATGAAACTAGTTAGGGATTTTACAAAAGACAAGTCTCTATTGGAAGATAAAATTTCAAGGGTTTTAGAGACCGTGAAATTGACAAAGAAAAGAGATTCTTTAGTGTCAGAGCTTAGTGGCGGAGAAAAGAAGAGACTAAGTATTGCAACGGAGTATATTGCAGATCCTGTTTTATTTGTCTTGGATGAACCAGATTCAGGTGTAGATGGCAGCAATGCTCGTTCTATCATGTCTAGTCTTAGAAATATAGCTGATGATAATAAGATTGTTTTTATTATTTCTCATAGTCCTGATAGAACGCCTGAGTTGTTTGACAAGGTCTTAGTTCTGGCTAAAAGTGAGGAAGAATCTTGTGGTAAATTAGCTTTTTACGGTTCTGTAGAAGAGACTTTGAGTTTTTTCAATGTAAACCAATTGGAACTTGTAGTATCTGAAGTAGAAGCGACTCCAGATGCCTACATTAAAAAATATAAAGATTATAGAGGAGATTAAGATGAATTACGTATCGAATAAAGAACAGGTGTTAATCTATTTAGGGAAATTTAAACGTAATTTCTTAAATGCAAATGGATGGTATGCATTTGTAACGACTATTATTATTGCATTGATTGCATGTATTGTATCAGGGAAAAAAGAGGGTTTTGACTCAAGGATTGTAAACACTTCATTTATTATTGTTTGTGCTTGTATTTGGATTGGAATTTTTAATTCTATTACCTTGATTTGTCGTGAGAGGGATATTATTAAGCACGAGTATCGAGGAGGGATGAACTTATCATCTTATATGTTTGCTCATATGCTGTTCCAAGGAATTATCTCTTTGATTCAAGCTGCTATTTTTTCAAGCGTCCTGTTTATATTCTATAGTAGTCAAATTTCATCGTTTTCAACTACATTTAATAATGATATTTTACGCTTTATCTCTTATTTTATGACCATATTTTTGATGATTTATTCTGCGGATGCTTTGGGCTTATTTATTTCATCAATTGTTAAAAATGTTGAACAGGCCATGACGGTCATGCCCTTTGTGATTCTGTTACAATTCCTATTTTCAGGAAATCTTCCTCTGGATGGTCTATTAAAATTTTTATCTTATTTGACAGTTAGTCGATATGGTTATGATAGCTTATTAGGCTTATCGAATACTAATACAGCTGGTTTCAGCTTATTTGGAATGAACGCAAACCAAGAACAAATACGTATAAATCTGATTATTTGTTGGTTGGTTTTGATTGCATTTTCAATTCTTTTTGCATACTTGGCAAGTAAGTTTTTAAAATCTGTTGAAAATGATACTAGAAGTTAAAGTTTTTTTATAAACATGTATTAGTAAAAATGACTTTCTATCTATTGAGAATATAAGAGGAAGACTAGTTGCCTGTCTTAGATGGGTAACTGGTTTTTCTTTTAGGTGGAATACTCTTTTTCTAGTTTTCATATTCTTAAAAAAGTGATAAAATGGTAGGAAGAATTGGAGAGTAGAGATGCCTAAAGAAGTGAATTTAACAGGCGAAGAAGTTGTCGCTTTAACCAAAGAATATTTGACGGAAGAGGATGTTCATTTTGTCCATAAGGCCTTGGTCTATGCGGTGGATTGCCATTGTGGCCAATATCGTAAATCAGGTGAACCTTATATCATTCACCCTATCCAAGTGGCAGGTATTTTAGCTAAACTCAAGCTGGATGCTGTAACGGTAGCTTGTGGTTTTTTGCATGATGTGGTTGAGGATACAGATGCGACCTTGGACGATTTGGAAAGAGAGTTTGGTCCTGATGTGCGCGTGATTGTCGACGGGGTTACAAAGCTTGGTAAGGTTGAGTACAAATCGATTGAGGAGCAGTTGGCTGAAAACCATCGCAAGATGCTCATGGCCATGTCTGAGGACATTCGCGTTATCTTGGTCAAACTGTCTGACCGCTTGCACAATATGCGGACCCTGAAACACCTTCGAAAAGACAAGCAGGAGCGAATTTCCAAAGAAACTATGGAAATCTATGCCCCACTTGCCCACCGTCTGGGGATTTCTAGTGTCAAATGGGAGTTGGAAGACCTGTCTTTCCGTTATCTTAATCCAACGGAATTTTACAAGATTACTCATATGATGAAGGAAAAGCGCAGAGAGCGTGAAGCCTTGGTGGATGAGGTAGTTACGAAACTAGAAAACTATTCGACAGATCGTCACCTAAAAGGGAAAATTTATGGTCGTCCCAAGCATATTTATTCGATTTTCCGCAAAATGCAGGATAAGAGAAAACGTTTTGAGGAAATCTATGACCTGATTGCCATTCGTTGTATCTTAGATACCCAAAGTGATGTTTATGCCATGCTTGGTTACGTGCATGAGCTATGGAAGCCGATGCCGGGTCGCTTCAAAGATTATATCGCTAATCGCAAGGCCAATGGTTATCAGTCTATCCATACCACTGTTTATGGGCCCAAAGGGCCGATCGAATTCCAGATTCGGACAAAGGAAATGCACGAGGTGGCTGAGTACGGGGTTGCGGCTCACTGGGCTTACAAGAAGGGCATCAAGGGGCAGGTTAACAGCAAGGAATCTGCTATTGGAATGAACTGGATCAAGGAGATGATGGAGCTCCAAGACCAGGCTGATGATGCTAAGGAATTTGTGGACTCTGTTAAGGAAAACTATCTGGCTGAGGAGATTTACGTCTTTACCCCAGATGGAGCTGTCCGTTCACTTCCAAAAGATTCAGGACCGATTGACTTTGCCTATGAAATCCATACAAAAGTTGGGGAAAAAGCAACTGGTGCCAAGGTCAATGGTCGCATGGTTCCGCTGACAACTAAGCTCAAGACAGGAGATCAGGTTGAAATTGTCACAAACCCGAACTCCTTTGGGCCGAGTCGTGACTGGCTCAATATGGTCAAGACCAGCAAGGCTCGTAATAAGATTCGCCAGTTCTTTAAAAACCAAGACAAGGAATTGTCTGTCAATAAGGGTCGTGAAATGCTGATGGCTCAGTTCCAAGAAAACGGCTATGTGGCCAATAAATTCATGGACAAGCGCCATATGGACCAAGTTCTGCAAAAGACTAGCTACAAGACAGAAGAATCCCTCTTTGCGGCCATTGGTTTTGGCGAAATCGGTGCTATTACCGTCTTTAACCGTCTGACTGAAAAGGAACGTCGTGAAGAAGAGCGGGCCAAGGCAAAGGCTGAAGCAGAAGAACTTGTCAAAGGTGGCGAGGTCAAGGTTGAAAATAAAGAAACCCTCAAGGTTAAGCATGAGGGTGGTGTGGTCATTGAAGGTGCTTCTGGTCTCCTAGTGCGGATTGCCAAGTGTTGTAATCCAGTGCCTGGTGACGATATTGTCGGTTACATTACCAAGGGTCGTGGTGTGGCTATTCACCGTGTGGACTGTATGAACCTGCGAGCTCAAGAAAACTACGAGCAACGTCTTCTTGATGTGGAATGGGAAGACCAGTACTCAAACTCAAATAAGGAGTATATGGCCCATATCGATATCTACGGTCTCAATCGTACAGGTCTCTTAAACGACGTTCTTCAAGTTCTCTCAAACACAACTAAGAATATCTCAACAGTCAATGCCCAACCAACCAAGGATATGAAATTTGCTAATATCCATGTATCCTTTGGTATTGCTAACCTCTCTACGCTGACTACGGTTGTGGACAAGATTAAGAGCGTACCAGAGGTCTATTCTGTCAAACGGACCAACGGCTAATTGTCCTAGCTCTTACTAGAAAGGCTATTATGAAAATCATTATCCAGCGGGTTAAAAAAGCCCAAGTGAGTATCGAAGGTCAGGTTCAGGGAAAAATCAATCAGGGACTCTTATTGTTGGTCGGTGTTGGACCAGAAGACCAAGAGGAAGATTTGGACTATGCTGTGAGAAAGCTTGTCAATATGCGGATTTTTTCAGATGCAGAAGGCAAGATGAACCTGTCTGTCAAAGATATTGAAGGAGAAATCCTCTCTATTTCTCAGTTTACCCTCTTTGCAGATACTAAGAAAGGCAATCGGCCAGCCTTTACAGGTGCAGCTAAGCCTGATATGGCATCAAACTTCTATGATGCTTTTAATCAAAAATTAGAGCAGGAAGTGCCCGTTCAGACAGGTATTTTTGGAGCGGATATGCAGGTTGAGCTGATCAATGACGGACCTGTTACCATTATCCTAGATACTAAAAATAGATAAGAAAGACCAAGCCCAGCCGGCTTGGTTTTTCTTATCTATCATAAAATACTCCAAAATGAAATCGGTTCTTGATAGGCTTTGGAGAAATCTTGTTTCAGGCTTTGGTTTATGCGATAGGAAGAAATGAGGTGTCCTAAAATTAGGAGAGTTCCTTGAAGGAAAAGTGGGACACCACTTAAACATATCAAGGAGAGAATCATCAGGCAATCCCATAGGAGGATTTGTAGGGCAAAACGCCAGAATTTCGGTCTAATCTGGGAATAGAGTTGACTAAAGTGGTCACAAAGCTGGTTAGAAAGATAAGTCAGTAGCACAGGATGAAAGAAAATGAGCCAACCGCTATAAATCAAAATCCAATCCCAAGTAAGCCCTTCTTTAAATGTCAAAAATGCCAGCATGATTCCATCGATGACAAGGAGTTGAATGGTTTTGCTGTAGATGATTTTTTTCATGCTAAAACCTCCTTTTCTTTAGAGGCACTCCCATAAAGAGATGTGTTTGTTGTAAAAATCTGGATAGTTGTCCCTTAGGTAGTTAGTCGTCGTATAATAAAAAGTAGAATGGCAAGCAGTGACGACTGGCATAAGAGAGAAAAAAAGATGAGAACTAACGAAGGCTAAAAGGACAAAAAATAGAAAATCAATGGAGAGAACTCCTAAATAGTAGAAGCGAATCTTTTTATTGATTTGAGGATAAATCTCAGAGAAATGATGTTTGAGTCGGACAAGCAAGCGAAATAGCAGGAGTCCCTGAGCAAGGAGGAAAATAAAACCAGAGAGCAAGAACCGGTCTAAAAATGTCTCTTGTCTCGTGTTAAAAAATGCAAATAGTAGCAAATCAATGACTGCAATTGCTACAAAATGGATTCTAAAGAGATTTTTCATAGGATGACCTCCCTCTTTTATCTAGCTTTATTCTACACCAAACCAATGGTAGTTACAACTAAAATGATAATAAACAGTAGAAGGGTGATTCTATTAAGTCGTCTTGCTTTCTTTATTTGAGTTTCCTTCTATTATCTAGCTTCTTCATCATTCCAGACAAATAAAGCTCCAATTGCATTGAGGATATAAAAGATATATTTACCGATATTGGCGAAGTTTCCTTGAATGCCAGCCTTTGTCAGCTGCACAAAATTGTAAATCAACCAAAAGCCCCATTGAGTTGTTAATTTTAATGCATTCAAAGCATTGGCAATGAGGGACAGTGCAAAGGCAATCGTTGTCACGTAGGCAAGGAGATTCATCTTACCTCCATAGCCGATATAGTTGGTCACAAAGGCAAAGAGGAAGGCAATAATTGAAATGATGATGGCCGCCAATTTTACCTGTTTTTGGCTCATTTGGTTGGGTCTGCCTTCTTGCGAAACTTCCCATTTTTTAATAGCAAAGGTATAAATGAGGAAGGTAACAGGATAGGTGATGATGGCCGCTTTATTTCCAAGGATATAATCAATGGTACCAGACAAAATCGTATTGACAATGCCAAAGTAATTTCCCCATTTGCTTAATTTTCCTGTAAAACGAGTGGACAACATGGAAATTCCAACGTTGGTTACGGAAATCAATCCAAAGGGAACAAGTGCAGTCCATGGTCCCCAGTCTACAAATTTATCTAGACGTGAGTTGAGGTAACCAGATGCAATCGCAATTCCAACGACCAAAGCAACCCCGAAGAGGTCAAACCATTTGGATGTCGCAAAAATTTTTAGTGATTTTTTCATAGCTTAAACTATCTTTCTTTTTTTTAACAAACATTCTACAACTAAATGAAAGTAAAATCAAATGATAGAAATAAAACCCTGAAAATCAAACTTTCAGGGTTGGTTGGGGTACTTGAGAAATTAGTCGATTTTTTCGACATAGAGTTGTTTGGCAATGTCCATACTTACTTGTAAATCCTCGTTTTTACTGAGGATAGTGAAGGTATTGCTGAAGCCATCAAACTGCTTGACTTGGAGCTGGTCACCGATGTGAAGTGAGTGCTTGTCTAGATAATTGAGAATGTCAAAACTATCATTCACCCGAGTCAGGCGGTAGGCGCCAGCTTCCTTGATATCAGCTAGTGGCAGGTTATTGATTTCAACTAAGAGTTCTCCCTTGGAAGGAATGGTGCCTCCGTGAGGGCAGGTCTTGGGGAATCCAAGCAATTTATCCAGTCTCTCCACAAATAGCTCAGAGACAGTATGTTCCAATACCTCAGCTTCCTCGTGAATCTGGTCACTCGTATAGTCTAAATGATGGACTAGAAAAACTTCAATCAAACGGTGTTTACGGTAGAGCTCAGAGACCAGTTTGAGTCCAAGGTCAGTCAGTAGATAGCCAGCTTCCTTGTCCTTGAGGATGAGATTTTCGCTCTTCATTCGTTTAATCATTTCGGTTACGGCAGGGGGAGAGACTTGCATACGAGCCGCAATTTCCTTGTTGGTAATCTTATGCAAATCTATGCCAATTTCATAAATACATTTTAGATAGTCTTCTTTGTTTGGGGTCATTCGTTTCCTCTTGTCTAATATCTTTATCTAGTATATCAAAAAAAGCTAGATTTCTCTAGCTGTGACTTTTTATGTTATACTTATTGCAAGAGAAAAAATGAGGAGATGAATATGACAAAAATAGCTCTTCTTTCAGATATTCATGGCAATACCACTGCTTTAGAGGCTGTTTTGGCCGATGCCGGGCAGCTAGGAGTGGATGAATACTGGCTTTTGGGAGATATTCTTATGCCAGGGACAGGGCGTAGAAGGGTATTGGACTTGTTGGCTGAAATACCGATTACGGCTAGAGTTTTGGGAAACTGGGAAGACAGTCTTTGGCATGGTGTCCGCAAGGAATTGGATAGTACTCGTCCCAGCCAACGCTATCTCTTGCGCCAGTGCCAGTATGTTTTAGAGGAAATTTCCCTAGAAGAAATCGAACTGCTCCACAATCAACCTCTCCAGCTTCATCGTCAGTTTGGGGATTTGACGGTAGGAATTAGCCATCATCTGCCTGATAAGAACTGGGGGCGAGAGTTGATTCATACTGGAGCACAAGAGGATTTTGACCGTTTGGTGACCAATCCGCCTTGTGATATTGCTGTTTATGGTCATATTCATCAGCAGTTGCTTCGTTACGGGACTGGTGGGCAATTGATTGTCAATCCGGGTTCGATTGGCCAACCTTTCTTTCTAGATGCCCAGCTGCGGAAGGACTTACGGGCCCAGTATATGATTTTGGAGTTTGATGACAAGGGCTTGGTAGATATGGACTTCCGACGGGTAGACTACGATGTGGCAGCTGAATTACAGCTGGCTAAAGACCTTAAACTTCCCTATTTTGAGGTTTATTATGAAAGTCTGGTCAATGGTATCCACCATACTCATAATCAGGAATTTCTGAGAGAATTGGCCCAGAAAGAGGGATATGATAGGGAATTAGATGCCTGGTTGGAAAGTGGTAATAATTGACATTACAACTGAAAAGGGTATAATAAAAGAAAAAGAAGAGTAGAGGCAGGGTAGCCTCTTAAAAAGGAGAAGAGGATGCAAATTCCAAGTAGATTTACCATTGCGACTCATATGCTGATAATCATTGCCCTCAAGGGGAAGGAAAGCAAGGTAACCAGTGATTTTCTGGCTGCTAGTGTTGGGGTCAATCCAGTCATTATCAGAAAAACCTTGTCCCAGTTGAAGAAGGCAGAGTTGATTTCAGTAGCGCGTGGGACAGGCGGAACAGAGATTGTTAAGGATCTCAAGGACATTAGTCTTTTAGATGTTTATCAAGCGGTTGAGTGTCTTGGTAAGACAGGTCAACTCTTTAGTTTTCATGACAATCCAAATCCAAATTGCCCAGTTGGAGCTCATATTCATGATGTTTTGGATCAAAAATTGGAGAGAATCCAGCTGGCTATGGAGGCTGAACTTGGTCAGACTAGTCTAGAGCAAGTCGTGGCAGATGCAGAGAATAAAATGAAGGAGTGATTTTTTCTTTAAAACAAAAAAGCTTGTGAGAAGGTTCACACCTTATCATAAGCTTTTTATCTATTTTTCCAGGCTTGGTAACGGGTATCAATTAATAATTGGGTAAGACGTCCCATGGTTTCTCTTTCTTTTGGAGTGAGGGATTGCGCTTGGACGAAGAGATGATGAATGTGTTCGATAGCCTTGAAGGAAGATAAGTCATTGATGGAGCTAATCCCAGCATCCAGAATGGTACCAAAGAAGAGGTCGAAGTAGAGCTGGAGTTCCTCATCAGGGACTGTGGCCACCCACTCCTTGAAGGTTGTGTCGACTTGTTGGCTATCACTGTTGGTTTTATCCAGTTGGACGAAGTGCTTATCCTCAATTTGCCAGCTAAAAGTATCGTGCTGAGCGATACCACCCAAGGCAGTACTTTGAACAATGATTTGGTGGGCAGGGATTTCCAGCATCATACCGATAATGGAACCTTGTGGAATGAAGACCTTGGTTCTATCCATTATCCTTTGATAGCCCTCGGTCTGTGTCAGTTCTTTATGGAGACCAGGCGCATCAAAGGTATAAACTGCTGTTATTTGATTTTGCAAGCTTTGCTCAATTTGACTAGCAGCATAGATGGCTAGATTTCCTCCCTTGGAATGCCCAGCCAGAATGACCTTTTGCTTAGGATGGTGGGCAAAAAAGTTCTTTAAATAGTGGAGGGCGTGCTTTTGGGCGGGAATTTCCTTCATATAGGTCAGGTGGAAATCTTCCTTCCAGCCAATGATACTGTCATCAGTCCCACGAAAGACAACCAGATAGGTATCGAGAGTGAGGCGGTAGGTCATAGCCGCAAACTGCTTTTGCAATTCAGGGTCAATGTCATTGATAAAATGGGAGAGTTTGCAATTTTTAAAGCGCTTGTGTTGAGCTAGTTCATCTAATAGCTGGAGGCGATTTTTACTGGTCAACATGTTAGGTTCCCTTGGAACCTGAGCTATCAGGTCTAAAAGTCGCTGAGGAGTTGAGGAGACCAGATTATCAAAGGGGAGGTAGGTGGTTTCTGTTAAGGCTAAAACATCTAATTCATTCAACGGAAGGTCGTAAAAGGAATCGTATGCAACATCTTTCAGATAGTCAAAAATATTGGCCATAGGAGCTCCTTTCTTTTTATTTATCTTATCAAATTTCCCTCAAATTAGCTAGTAGGATTGCCACACTTTGTTGGCTAAAAACAAGCTATTTCAAATTCAGTTTCAGACCTTCTAGCATGGAAAAATCTGTTATAATAATAGAAAAGGAGAAGCGCATGCACAAGATTTTATTAGTAGAAGATGATCAGGTCATTCGTCAACAGGTCGGAAAGATGCTCTCTGAATGGGGATTTGAAGTGGTTCTGGTAGAAGACTTTATGGAAGTTTTGAGTCTATTTGTCCAGTCGGAACCTCATCTGGTCCTCATGGATATTGGCTTGCCCTTGTTTAATGGCTATCACTGGTGTCAGGAAATCCGCAAGATTTCCAAAGTACCCATCATGTTTCTGTCTTCGAGAGACCAGGCTATGGATATCGTCATGGCAATCAATATGGGGGCGGATGACTTTGTGACCAAGCCCTTTGACCAGCAGGTCCTTCTAGCCAAGGTTCAGGGCTTGTTGCGCCGTTCCTATGAGTTTGGGCGTGACGAGAGCTTACTGGAATATGCCGGTGTTATCCTCAATACCAAATCCATGGATTTACATTATCAAGGGCAAGTCTTGAATTTGACCAAGAACGAATTCCAGATTTTACGAGTGCTGTTTGAGCATGCAGGCAATATCGTAGCACGTGATGACCTGATGCGGGAGCTTTGGAACAGTGACTTTTTCATTGATGATAATACGCTCTCTGTTAATGTGGCTCGTTTGCGTAAAAAGTTGGAAGAGCAGGGCTTGGTAGGATTTATCGAGACCAAGAAAGGGATAGGGTATGGACTGAAGCATGCTTGATTGGAAACAATTTTTTCTAGCCTATCTGCGCTCCCGTAGTCGTCTGTTTGTCTATCTGTTTTCTTTGATGTTTCTGGTCTTGCTCTTTCAGTTTTTATTTGCCAGTTTGGGAATTTACTTTCTCTACTTTTTCCTCTTGTGTTGCTTTGTAACCATCCTATTTTTCACTTGGGACATATTGGCGGAGATGCAGGTTTATCGCAAGGAACTTCTCTATGGAGAGAGGGAAGCTAAGTCTCCTTTGGAAATAGCTTTAGCAGAAAAATTAGAAGCGCGTGAGATGGAACTCTATCAGCAGAGGTCAGAAGCAGAAAGAAAACTGACGGATTTGCTGGATTACTATACCTTATGGGTCCATCAGATTAAGACCCCCATTGCAGCCAGTCAACTCTTAGTTGCAGAAGTAGCCGACCGCCAACTGAAGCAACAGTTAGAACAGGAAATTTTCAAAATCGACTCCTATACCAACCTAGTCTTACAGTACCTGCGTTTAGAAAGTTTCCATGACGATTTGGTCTTAAAGCAAGTTCAAATTGAGGACTTGGTCAAGGAAATAATTCGTAAATATGCTCTTTTCTTTATTCAAAAAGGCTTAAATGTCAATCTACATGACCTTGATAAAGAAATCGTGACGGATAAAAAATGGTTACTAGTGGTTATTGAGCAAATCATTTCAAATAGTCTCAAATACACCAAGGAAGGTGGTCTGGAGATTTATATGGAAGGCCAGGAACTCTGTATCAAGGATACGGGAATCGGGATAAAAAACAGTGATGTCCTCCGAGTCTTTGAACGTGGATTTTCAGGATATAATGGACGTCTGACCCAGCAGTCATCTGGACTTGGTCTCTATCTATCTAAGAAGATTTCTGAAGAACTAGGTCATCAGATTCGCATCGAGTCTGAGGTTGGAAAAGGAACGACAGTAAGAATCAAGTTTTCCGATATGAATCTGATAATTGAGTGAGCATATTAGATAAGAGCCCAAGATAAAACAACTGGGCTTTTTTATCTATAACTGTATATCCGAGTAAATTATTTTATCTAGTAGAAATATGGTTTCCTCACAAAAATGTAAGATTACTATTTTAAATGTAAGATAACTGTATGATATAACAGTAATTTTTCTGATAAAATTTAAAAATGAGAAAGAGGAAATGTGTGAAAAAGTTTAATACTTTTCAACTCAAAACGTTTTTTCTTCGGATAAGTAAAAAATTTTATTCCTTCTCTATCTATCTATCTTTTTAAATTAATTGATTTCTTCAGAGAAAGACTGTAAAATTTTTGATATAATATCAAGGATGGATTGATGGATATTTAAAAGATAATGTTCAAAAGAATTACAGATGAGAATTAAAAATATGTCAGTTTGGACAGAAGTCTCTCTACCATCATCCATGCAGAAACAAGATTATATGAAATAAAAGGAGTAACCAATGTCCGGAAACTATTCAACACGTGAATTCCGCGAAAAACTATATGATGACCTTCATGTTCGATTAAGAGATACACTGATTTTGATGTGTTCGATTTTTATTGCCTCTATAGGTCTAAATATGAATTCAACAGCTGTCGTTATTGGAGCCATGCTGATTTCCCCTCTTATGACACCGATTGTTGGACTGGGGTTTGGTTTAGCTATTTTTGATACGCGTTTAATCAAGCAATCTCTACAGGTTTTACTTACTCAAGTATTGGTCAGTTTGCTTGTCTCGACTCTGTATTTCTGGATTTCTCCCTTATCTTATGCAAGTAGCGAGTTGATTGCACGAACCTCTCCAACCATTTGGGATGTTCTCATTGCTATTGCTGGTGGGATAGCAGGTTTCATTGGTTCAAGGAAAAAAGAAGCAAACAATATCGTACCAGGAGTAGCCATCGCAACAGCTCTGATGCCACCTATCTGCACTGCAGGATATGGTTTAGCTAATGGAAATGTACGATTTTTATTTGGGGCTCTTTATCTTTTCTTGATCAACTGTGTCTTTATCATGCTAATCAACATTGTTGGAACAAGATTTTTGATTAGAAAATCTCCCTTAAGTTCATTTAATGAGCTAAACATTAAAATGAAAATTGGGTTGATATCCTTGATTGTATTATTGGTCCTTCCAGCCAGCTATTCAGCAGTCACTCTGACGATGGATCAAGCGCGAAAAGAAGGGATCAAACAGTTTGTAGGAAATGAGTTCGCCAATCATACGGTCATTAATCAAGTCTACAAGTCAAGTAGCAATGAATTAGTCTTGACAGTTGTTGGAGATCCAATTTCAGAAGAAGAATTAGAAACCATTCGCCAAAAACAAGCCTCTTACGGTATTCAATCTGTTCAATTGAAAGTCAAGCAAGTCCATAATTCGACAAAATTAGATAGTGAGACGATTAAGGAATTTTACGAAAACATTGACAAGTATATCGATCAAAAACTCTCTGAAAAAGATTCACAAGATGACATCGTAAAAGAAATTGAGGCAGACAAGGACTGAGGATAGTCAACTTATCTAACTCATGGAAGCAAATCTTGGGAGAATATCCTATATCCCAAACTTAGTAGATAGAAAAGCTTGCTGATGAAGATACTTTTGTGGTGGTTTGACCAATCACTACTAGCTCAGACTAAATAAAGAAGCAACAACGTTTTCAGTTGTTGCTTTTTTAGGTAGCTGGGATTTTTATCTCAGATTTTATCGTTTATTTTTCAACTCGTGATTTGTTGGCAATATCAGCAAGAATCAATTCTACAAATGCATCTACTGGCATAGTTTCAGTTTCTTTTTGACCATAACGGCGAACGTTTACAGCCTTCTCTTCCATTTCCTTGTCACCAACAATCAATTGGTAAGGAATCTTTTGAGTTTGTGAAGCACGGATCTTGAACTGCATTTTTTCATTGCGTTCATCCACATCTGCACGGACTCCACGGTCACGAAGTTTCTTAGCTACTTCCCAAGCGTAGTCTACGTGTTTTTCGTTAGAAACTGGGATGAGGGTTACTTGGTGTGGTGCCAGCCATGTTGGGAAGGCGCCTTTGTAGTTTTCAATCAAGATAGCTGTGAAGCGTTCCATGGTTGAGATAACCCCACGGTGGATCATCACTGGACGGTGTTCTTCACCATCAGCTCCGATGTATTTAAGGTCGAAGCGTTCTGGAAGCAAGAAGTCAAGCTGAATCGTAGAGAGGGTTTCTTCTTTTCCAAGGGCAGTCTTAACCTGGATATCCAATTTTGGTCCGTAGAAGGCTGCTTCGCCTTCAGCTTCAAAGTAGTCAACACCCATCTCATCAAGGGCAGCACGAAGCATGGTTTGGGCATTTTCCCACATTTCATCGTTATCAAAGTACTTGTGAGTATCTTGAGGGTCACGAAGAGAGAGGCGGAAACGGTACTCGTTTAGGTTGAAGTCTTCATAAACATCGATAATCAACTGAAGGGCACGTTGGAATTCTTCTTGGATTTGTTCTGGAGTTACAAAGAGGTGACCGTCGTTGAGTGACATTTCACGCACACGTTGAAGACCAGTGAGGGCACCAGATTTTTCATAACGGTGCATCATACCGATTTCAGCGATACGGATTGGCAACTCACGGTAAGAGTGAACATGGTGTTTGAAGACTTGGATGTGGTGCGGACAGTTCATTGGACGAAGGACAAATTCTTCCCCGTCACCCATGTCCATAGTTGGGAACATGTCTTCTTGGTAATGATCCCAGTGACCAGAAGTCTTGTAAAGTTCTACAGAAGCAAGTGGTGGAGTGTATACGTGTTGGTAGCCAGAAGCCAACTCTTTGTCGACGATATAACGTTCCAATTCACGACGGATAGTTGCACCATTTGGCAACCAGAATGGAAGTCCTTGACCAACCTCTTGAGAAATCATGAAGAGGTCAAGCTCTTTACCAAGTTTACGGTGGTCACGTTCTTTGGCTTCTTCACGCATTTGAAGGTAGTTTTTCAAGTCTTTCTTGTCGAACCAAGCTGTACCATAGATCCGTTGCATCATAGCGTTGTCGCTATTTCCACGCCAGTAAGCACCAGCTACGTTAAGAAGGTGGAAGATTTGAATGCGACCAGTTGTTGGCACGTGAGGTCCACGGCAGAGGTCTACATACTCACCTTGACGGTAGATGGTCAAGCCCCCCTCGTCTTCTGAGTGCTCTTCGATCAATTCTAATTTGTAAGGATCGTGTTTGAAGATTTCACGCGCTTCATCTTTTGTCACTTTTTCACGAATAGATGGGAAGTTTTCTTTAACGATTTTTTGCATTTCTTCTTCGATACGAGGAAGATCTTCGTTAGAGATTTGACCAGCTTGGTTGTCGGTATCGTAGTAGAAGCCATCTTCGATAGCTGGGCCAACACCCAAGTGAATGTCTGGGAAAAGGCGACGAGCTGCTTGTGCAAACAAGTGAGCAGCTGAGTGACGCAAGATATCAAGAGCATCTTCGTGATCAGGTGTCACGATTTCGATGCTTCCATCTTCAGTTATCGCACGAGTCGTGTCGATGAGTTTGCCGTTGAATTTACCAGCAAGAGCTTTTTTAGCTAGGGAATTGCTGATAGATTGGGCAATTTCAAAAGTTGTAACGCCAGATTCGAATTCACGAACAGCGCCATCTGGGAAAGTAATCTTAATCATGGTTTTCTCCTTATATTAGTTCTCCATTATTTTTAAAGCAGAAGTGTTTCCCTATTTTGCAGTATTAAATAAAGAAAAACAAAAAGCGACATCCTCGAAAGGACGTCGCAACGTGGTTCCACCTTCATTTATGTTCCTCAAAAAAGAGGGACACCTCTGATTGGCTCTAACGTGGCCACCGTTTTATGTTTTCATAAAAGTCAGTAGAGTAGTATCAGTATAGTCTTCCTATGCGTTCTCAGCAACCACGCACTCTCTGGTAGAAAGGGCCTAAGTGACTTATCTCTATGCATTATTATAGCATGATTGCGAGATTTTTCAAGGTTTTTGTGAAAGTTTTTTGTTTTTTCTTTTTTGTAGAAGATACTTGATTCCAAGACCAGAAGCCATGCCTGCGAGGGCAAAGATTTCATAGGCTAAGAAGTAGAGAAGGATAAATTCTCCGAAAGTAATGATTGTAAAGCAAAAGAGCAATCCAACTCCAATTAACCACCAAACTGAGAACTTGAAACGATAAGAGTAGAATAGTGATACTATGAAAGTCGCCAGTGGAGAAAAGATAATAACGTTGCTGATGAAGAGCTCCTTCAAGATATAGTTTTCAGTAATAGTCCATAATAACAGTTCATAAAGTGGCCAATAAAAGAAAAATATAACCAGATAGTAGGGGAGATATTGAGAGAATTTACGCATGGTAATCACCTCACTTTTCAAGCTGTCTACTTAGATATCCTTCCTATAACTATTATAGCACATTTGCGGTATAGATAGTAAATTAGTTGACAAAGAACCTAGTTATTGGTAGAATAAGAAATGTCGTAAAGACAAATAACTTCTTCTTGGTTACAGGCATGCCAACCTGTCACTCGGATGAAGCCAAATAAAAAGGAGAAACATCATGGCAATCTCAAAAGAGAAAAAAAATGAAATCATTGCACAATATGCACGTCACGAAGGTGATACAGGTTCAGTAGAGGTTCAAGTTGCTGTCCTTACTTGGGAAATCAACCACCTTAACGAACACATCAAACAACACAAAAAAGACCACGCTACTTACCGTGGATTGATGAAGAAAATCGGTCGCCGTCGTAACTTGCTTGCATACTTGCGTAAAAACGACGTTAACCGTTACCGTGAGTTAATCAACTCTCTTGGACTTCGTCGCTAATCTGCTTTATTTTCCACTTACATTGCGTTGTCACCTTACCTCGATATACTCAAGTATAATCTTCGGTTACGGTTCCTAGCACTGTAAGGTAAAATAAACCAGAATGATCTCCCTTCGGGGAGATTTTTTGTTTCACTAACATTTTTGTATAATCTTCGGCTTGCCGCCTAATCTATAAACGCTTTATCCAGCAAGAATCATGATGCTAAGGGCGTAAGAAATCCGTATGAAAATAGGGAAAGGACACAGTGTTCGATGAACACAAGGAGTTTCATCTTTTTCACTAGGATTTTAGCCCGAGCTCAAATCAGCTCTCTGACTTCAGAGGACTTTTTTGTGTGCATTTTTCTAGTCTTGCTCATGATTTAGAAATGTGGTATACTATTTATTAAAATTGTCTAAATTTTTAATTTTTGTTAAAGGAGGGGTTCATGCTTTCCAAATTTTATGGAAACCATCAAAACCTGAGATATTTTTTTCTCCTTGCTATTTTGCTAGGAGCATTGGGAATTTCTATGTTTCTAGCTGTTTCTATGGGTTCAGTTCAAATTAGCTTGAGTGATACTTATCGGATTATTTTGAGTAAGATGGGGGCCCCTCTGGATATAGGAGAACTTTCGAAGTCTACACTTGCTATTGTTTGGAATATGAGATTACCACGGGTTTTTCTTGGTTTGATAGTTGGTGCTGGTCTTTCCATGTGTGGCAGTGTCATGCAGTCAACGGTCAACAATCCAATTGCAGAGCCCTATGTATTAGGAATTTCAGCTGGGGCAACCTTTGGAGCAACTTTGAGTATTATTCTTGGATTTAAAGTTATGATTGGTCTAGGATCTTTCCTCGGAGCGATTTTAGCAACAGTTGCAGTTCTACTCATCGCATCCATGCAGGGTAGGATGACAACTTCTAGCTTAATCTTATCGGGTACTGTAGTGAATGCCCTATTTTTGGCTTTTTCAAACTTTATTATCTCTATTGGGGCCAATGCTGATAGCGTTATGACCATCAAGTTTTGGACCATGGGTTCTTTAGCGGGAACCTCTTGGGGACACTTAACGTTGCCAACTATAATCGTGGGAATCGCCTTTTTATTTTTCTCTACACAATACCGTGTTTTCAATGCCATGATGATGGGAGATGAGGCGGCCTTGACTTTGGGAATTCCCTTGCGTTTATACTGGTATCTCTATGTGACGATTGTAGCTGTGATGACAGCTATCTTGGTATCGACCTGTGGGATCATCGGTTTTGTCGGTTTGATTACACCGCATTTGGCTCGAAGTTTGGTTGGTACAAATTATAGAAGGCTTTTTCCAATTGCAACCTTGCTAGGTGCCCTCTTTGTCATCTGGGCAGATGTACTATCTCGTATCATCATTCCAAACGCAGAGCTTCCTATTGGTATTTTCACAGCCTTAGTAGGTGCCCCCTTCTTTATCTACATGGTTGGAGGTAGGCGAAGGGAGGTGAGGGGCTGATATGGATTTGATTTGTCAGGATATCCACTTTGGACTAGGAGAGAAAAAAATCCTAAAAGGAGTTTCTCTTAAGGTTGAAGGGAATCAATTTCACACGATACTAGGACCAAATGGAAGCGGGAAAACCAGTCTACTTAAACTCCTTTATCGTCAGGAAAAGGCGGATAAAGGCTTGATAAGCTTAGATGGAAACCCTTTGGAGCATTGGTCACTCAAAGAAACAGCCAAGCAAATGGCAGTTGTCACCCAGTTCAATCAATTGCAGTTTGATTGTACAGTTGAAGAAATTGTCTTGCTGGGAAGAACTCCCCACCTGTCTTTTTTAGAGAAGGAAAGGGACAGGGATTTTACGCTCGTTCAAGATGCCCTCGTTAAGGTGGATATGCTCGAGAAGAAAACTCGTCTTTATTCGTCCCTGTCGGGGGGAGAGAAACAGCGAGTCTTGTTAGCACGCGCCTTGGCGCAAGAACCGACACTCTTGCTCTTAGATGAACCGACCAATCATTTGGATATCAAGTATCAGCTAGACTTACTGGCCATTGTCAAGGAACTCAAGATTAATGTACTAGCTGTCTTGCATGATATTCAGCTAGCTTGTCGCTATTCGGATTATCTCTATCTGATGAAAGAGGGGGAAATCCTTTATCAGGGGACTCCGCAAGAGACCATCACACCCGAGTCTTTGCAGGCTGTCTATGGCGTTCAAAGTAAGGTCACTTGGACAGAAGATCAGCAAGCCATGATTCACTATTTATAAAAATAAAAAAGGAAAGTAAAAAATGAAAAAATCACTTAGTATTTTGCTCCTAACAGTAGCTACCTTAACTTTGGCAGCTTGTGGCAACACTTCTAAAGAAACATTAACTGCACCAGCTACAACAGAAGCCAGTCCAAAAGCTAGTACGGAAACCAGCTATCCTGTAACCATCAAAACTTATGATGCCAAAGGAAACGAAGTCGAACAAGTCTTTGAAAAGGCACCTGAAAAGGTCATCACCAACAACCTCTCAACAACTGAAATCCTACTTGAACTCGGTTTGCAAGATAAAATTGCTGGCATGCTCAATCCTGATAATGCTGTAACTGGTAAATACAAGGATGCTATTGAAGCCATCCCTCACATTGGCGATAAAAAATCTGTCTCACAAGAAACAGTTCTTTCTTATGAACCAGATGCCTTGATGGGACGCAACATGATGTTTTCTGAAAAGTCAATGGGAACCATTAGTGCTTGGAATGAAAATAAAATCCCTGTTTATACGCAAAAAGCTTCACTTTCAACTATCCAACAAGATTTAGGAAATATCGTAGAAGATGTGAAGAATCTTGGTACCATTTTCAATGTCCAAGACAAGGCTAACCAATATGCCGAGCAATTACAAGCTAAAATCGATGCGGTTAAAAAAGCCAACCCAGAAACACAGGGTGAAAAGAAAAAAGCTCTGATTATGGTGGCCTACAATGACGAAACCTTTGGTGCCTACAAGTCAGCCCTTCAAGAAAGTTTGCTCAACCAACTTGGTTATACCAATGTTGCAACAGGAACTTCTGGTTTGACCTTGGAAAATCTAGTATCAATGGATCCAGAGTTGATTATCTATGTAACGAGCGACCGTAATCAAAAGTTAGATGAAAAAGCAGTGGATTTGATGAAGGCAAATACTGTTTTGGAAAATGTCCCAGCAATCAAAAATCAAAAAATCATGACCATCTCTTACGATGAGTTGATGGATTACGGTCCTGCAGTGATTGATTCCCTTGAGAAAATCAATGACTTTATCAAGCAATAAGGAGTTTAACTGGGAAGGGATTCAAGTGAGGATCAGTCTTCCTTCAAACTATGATCCTCAACAAGCCTACCCAATGATTCTTTTAAATGATGGGCAATTGGACTATTTGTCAGACCTATCCCAATCTGTAATTTTGGTGGGTTTGATCCCAGAAAATCGCCTAGATGACTTTACACCTTGGCAGGCATCTGCTCTGAGAGATGGAGCTCCAGATTTTGGTGGTCAGGCAAATACCTATCATGATCTTTTATTTGGGGGTCTTTTAGACAAGTTGCAGTCGCTTTATCGTTTGGATGAAGCACGTCTTGCCTACGGAGGTTACTCACTAGGTGGTTTGGTGGCAGTTTACAGTCTTTTCAGCTTTGACAAGGTATCCTGTGTCTTCTCCATCTGCGGTTCCTTTTGGTATCCTGATTTTGTGGCTTACTGCAAGGAAAAGAAAGTGGAAAATCTAGACTGTTTGCTGTATTTACAAAATGGTCAAACAGAAGGAGCCCATCATACCAATAGCTTGGCCCAAGCACCAGCCTATGCTGAGCAGATTCATACCAGTCTTCAGAAATGCTATCCGAATGGTCAGTTTGTTTTTGATCCTTATGGACACCATGAGCAAGTAGCTGAACGATTTCTAGCCTTTTCCAACTGGTTGGCCCAAGAATGGGAAATCGAATAAAATAATTATCCCCTGGTAAAAGCCAAGGGATAATTGTATTTTTTAACCAAGAGCCTCTCTCTTCTTATCTGGATTCCAGATAAAGCTTGCGATGAAGCTAAAGATGATGGTTAGGATAGCGAGGATAATGGCAAGGATAAGGGCAGGGATGCGGATAAACCACCAGAGTGGGTTTGGTTTTTTATCATTGTGCCATTGTTTCGTTTCTTGGTCCAGACGTTGAAATTCTACTTGGATACGATTGGCGACTGTTTCAATGCCTTCATCATTCATTTTCTTGATATCTGAGATATCGATTGGATTTCCAAAGTTCATATCGACACGTTCACGGTTAATCAAGCCTTTTAAGGTCATAGGCCCTGTATAGGTAACAGGCATGATACGAACCTTGGCCATCTTGGCAATCAAGGCTACGCCCCCCTTGACATCGTTTGAGTGACGGCTCCCACTTGGAAACATGATGAGAGAGCGGTTACTTTTTTTGAGGACGTTGATAGGATATTTGATGGCAGAAGCGCTAGGATTTTCACGGTCGATAGGAAAGGCACCACACATACGAATCCACCAACCAAAGATACGGTTGCTAAAGAGTTCTTTTTTGGCCATAAAGATAAATTGTTTTGGCTTGGTCGCAAAGGCCATATAAACAGGATCCCACCAAGTGCGATGAGGCGCAACTAGAATATAATTTTCATCTTGATTAGGAATTTTATCAGTATTATGATAGTGGGCATTGCCATTGATGGACCATAGGAGCAATACAACCAATCCACGTAAATAAGTATAAAACATGCGATCTCCTTCGATTCTTTTCTTGTTATTATTATACCCTATCAAAGGATGGCTGGCAAACTTTTCCATTGGCTAGGTGCATATTTAGGATGAGATTAGAATTCTTTTAGAAAAAATGATATGATAGAATTTATGGATAAAAATAAGATTATGGGATTAACCCAAAGAGAAGTCAAGGAAAGACAGGCTAAGGGCTTGGTCAATGATTTTACTGCTTCGGCTAGTACTAGCACTTGGCAAATCATCAAACGAAATGTCTTTACCCTTTTTAATACTTTGAACTTTGCCATTGCTTTGGCACTAGCCTTTGTGCAGGCTTGGAGCAATCTGGTCTTCTTTGCTGTTATCTGCTTTAACGCTTTTTCTGGAATTGTGACCGAGCTACGGGCCAAACACATGGTGGACAAGCTCAATCTTATGACCAAGGAAAAGGTTAAAACCATTCGTGATGGTCAAGAAGTGGCTCTGAATCCGGAAGAATTGGTGCTAGGAGATGTCATTCGTTTGTCTGCAGGAGAGCAGATTCCCAGTGATGCCATTGTATTAGAAGGTTTTGCTGAAGTCAACGAAGCCATGTTAACGGGTGAGAGTGACTTGGTGCAAAAGGAAGTAGAAGACTTAATGCTGTCAGGTAGCTTCCTTGTCAGTGGTTCTGTCTTTGCCAAGGTCAAGCATGTGGGGGCGGACAACTACGCAGCTAAGCTCATGCTTGAAGCCAAGACAGTGAAGCCAATCAACTCGCGTATCATGAAATCGCTGGACAAACTAGCAGGTTTTACTGGGAAGATTATCATTCCTTTTGGTCTGGCTCTCTTGCTAGAAGCCTTGCTTTTAAAAGGCTTGCCTCTCAAGTCATCCGTTGTAAATTCATCGACAGCTCTTTTAGGAATGTTGCCCAAGGGAATTGCCCTTTTGACTATTACTTCTTTGTTGACTGCGGTGATTAAGCTGGGCTTGAAAAAGGTCTTGGTTCAGGAGATGTACTCTGTTGAGACCTTGGCGCGCGTGGATATGCTCTGTTTGGACAAGACGGGCACCATCACCCAAGGAAAGATGCAGGTGGAGGCCGTTCTTCCTTTGACCGAAGAGTATGGAGAGCTAGCGCTGGCTAGCATCTTGGCCAGTTATATGGCTCATAGTGAAGATAAAAATCCAACAGCCCAAGCTATTCGAAAGCGTTTTGTGGGGGAAGTTACTTATCCTATGATTTCCAATCTTCCTTTCTCAAGTGACCGCAAGTGGGGTGCTATGGAGTTAGAGGGTCTGGGGACAGTTTTCTTAGGGGCACCTGAGATGTTGCTGGACTCTGAAGTCCCAGAAGCCAGAGAGGCCTTGGAGAGAGGGTCACGTGTCTTGGTCTTAGCCCTCAGTCAGGAAAAACTAGACCATCACAAGCCCCAGAAACCTTCTGATATTCAGGCTCTAGCCTTGCTGGAAATCTTGGATCCGATTCGAGAGGGAGCAGCAGAGACGCTGGACTATCTTCGTTCTCAGGAAGTGGGATTGAAAATTATCTCTGGTGATAATCCAGTCACCGTTTCAAGTATCGCTCAAAAAGCAGGTTTTGCAGACTATCACAGCTATGTAGATTGTTCGAAGATTACTGATGAAGAATTGATAGCCATGGCTGAGGAAACAGCCATTTTCGGACGTGTTTCACCGCATCAAAAGAAACTGATTATCCAAACTCTGAAAAAAGCAGGCCACACCACTGCTATGACAGGAGATGGTGTCAATGATATTCTAGCTCTCCGTGAGGCAGATTGTTCCATCGTGATGGCTGAGGGAGACCCGGCAACACGGCAGATTGCCAATTTGGTTCTCTTGAACTCAGACTTTAATGATGTTCCTGAGATTCTCTTTGAAGGTCGTCGTGTGGTCAATAACATTGCCCACATTGCACCGATTTTCTTGATTAAGACGATTTATTCCTTCTTGCTCGCGGTGATTTGTATTGCCAGCGCTCTTCTGGGACGGTCTGAATGGATCTTGATTTTCCCTTTCATTCCAATCCAGATTACCATGATTGACCAGTTCGTGGAAGGGTTCCCACCATTCGTTCTGACTTTTGAGCGAAATATCAAGCCTGTCGAGCCAAACTTCCTCAGAAGATCCATGCTTCGTGCTCTACCAAGTGCTCTCATGGTTGTGTTCAGCGTTCTTTTTGTGAAAATATTTGGAAGTAGCCAAGGTTGGTCTGAGTTAGAAATTTCAACTCTACTCTATTATCTCTTGGGGTCAATTGGTTTCTTATCTGTATTTAGAGCCTGCATGCCATTTAGCTTGTGGCGTGTGCTATTGCTTATTTGGTCAGTTGTAGGTTTCCTTGGAACAGCTCTATTCCCAAGAATCCAAAAATTGCTTGAAATTTCAACACTTACAGCACAAACACTACCAGTCTATAGCGTCATGATGTTCATCTTTATTGTGATTTTCATCCTGACAAGTCGTTATCAAATGAGAAAATAAAGAAAGGCTGCAATCGATGGTTGCAGTCTTTTTTGGTGTAAGATTGAAGGTTGAAATATGGTATAATAGAACTAATAGTAATTCGGAAAGTGAGAAAAAATGATTTCAAAGAGATTAGAAACGGTAGCTTCCTTTGTGCCTCAAGGAGCCGTTTTGCTGGATGTGGGAAGTGACCATGCTTATCTACCGATTGAATTAGTTGAAAAAGGTCACATCGAGCGTGCCATTGCAGGTGAGGTCGTAGAAGGTCCCTACCAATCTGCAATCAAAAATGTCAAAGAACATGACTTGGTAGAAAAAATACAAGTCAGACTCGCCAATGGCTTATCAGCTTTCGAAGAAAGTGACCAGGTCTCTGTAATCACTATTGCAGGAATGGGAGGTCGTTTGATAGCTTCAATATTAGAAGAGGGATTGGATAAACTAGCCAATGTTGAGCGTTTAATCCTCCAGCCCAATAATCGTGAAGATGATTTGCGTCTCTGGTTGCAAGATCATGATTTTCAGATTGTAGCAGAATGTATCCTAGAAGAAGCTGGTAAATTTTATGAAATTCTAGTGGTGGAAGCTGGACAAATGAAGTTATCAGCCAGTGATGTCCGCTTTGGACCTTTCTTGTCCAAAGAAGTCAGTCCAGTATTTGTACAAAAATGGCAAAAAGAAGCTGAGAAGTTAGAGTTCGCCCTAGGACAAATCCCTGAAAAAAATCTGGAGGAACGTCAAGTTCTTGTAGATAAAATTCAAGCCATCAAGGAGGTTCTCCATGCTAGCAAGTGAAGTAATTAGCGCATATGAAGCCTTTTGTCCTCAGGAATTTTCTATGGAGGGAGACAGTCGAGGCCTGCAAATTGGCACTTTAGACAAGGATATCCAAAGGGTCATGGTGGCTCTCGATATTCGTGAAGAGACGGTGGCTGAAGCCATTGAAAAGGATGTGGACTTGATTATCGTCAAGCACGCGCCAATTTTCCGTCCCATCAAGGACTTGGTAGCCGATCGACCTCAAAATCAGATTTATATCGATTTGATTAAGCACGATATTGCAGTTTACGTCAGTCATACTAACATTGATATCGTTGAAAATGGCCTTAATGACTGGTTCTGCCAGATGTTAGGTATTGAGAATACAACTTATCTGCAGGAAACAGGTCCAGAACGAGGAATTGGACGTATTGGGAATATTCAGCCTCAGACATTTGGGGACTTGGCCCAGCTTGTCAAGCAAGTCTTTGGTCTAGATAGTCTTCGAATGGTGCATTATCAAGAGACTGATTTGCAGAAGCCTATTTCAAGAGTGGCCATCTGTGGTGGAAGTGGGCAGTCATTCTATAAGGATGCTTTAGCAAAGGGGGCAGATGTCTATATTACTGGCGATATTTATTACCACACAGCTCAGGATATGTTGTCTAATGGCTTGTTGGCATTGGACCCAGGCCACTATATCGAAGTGCTTTTTGTAGAAAAAATTGCAGAACTTCTTACTCAATGGAAAGAGGAAAAAAGTTGGACTATTGATATTGTAGCTAGTCAAGCATCAACCAATCCTTTCCACCATATCTAGTTATACTCTTCGAAAATCAAATTCAAACCACGTCAGCTTCCCCTTGCCGTACTCAAGTACAGCCTGCGGCTAGCTTCCTAGTTTGCTCTTTGATTTTTATTGAGTATTAGAAAGTGAAAACAATGAAAAAAGTTGCCATTATTGGAGCAGGGATTGTGGGGGCGACAGCTGCCTACTACCTCTCGAAAGAAAGTGACCTAGAGGTGACCGTCTTTGACCATGGACAAGGGCAGGCTACCAAGGCTGCAGCAGGAATTATCAGTCCTTGGTTTTCAAAACGCCGCAATAAAGCTTGGTACAAGATGGCGCGCTTGGGGGCTGACTTTTATGTGGATTTATTAGCTGATTTAGAGAAGTCAGGGCAAGAAATCGACTTTTACCAGCGTTCGGGAGTCTTTCTCCTGAAAAAGGATGAAAAAAAACTCGAAGAACTCTATCAACTGGCCCTTCAGCGCAGAGAAGAGTCTCCCTTGATAGGGCAATTAGCTATTCTGGATCAAGCATCAGTAAATGAATTATTCCCTGGCTTGCAGGGATTTGACTGCCTGCTTTATGCTTCTGGTGGAGCGAGAGTGGATGGACAACTCTTAGTGACTCGTTTGCTGGAAACCAGTCACATCAAGCTGGTCAAAGAAAAAGTGACTCTGACACCTTTAGCATCAGGCTACCAGATTGGCGAAGAGGTGTTTGATCAGGTTGTTTTGGCGACGGGAGCATGGTTGGGGAACATATTAGAACCCTTAGGTTATGAAGTGGATGTTCGTCCTCAAAAAGGACAACTTAGAGATTATCAGCTTGGTAAAGACATGGAAGCTTACCCTGTTGTTATGCCAGAAGGAGAGTGGGATTTGATTCCTTTTGCAGGTGGGAAATTATCCTTAGGCGCTACTCATGAAAATGGTATGGGATTTGATTTGACAGTAGATGAAACCTTGCTCCGACAAATGGAGGAAGCAGCCTTACCCCACTATCCTAGTTTAGCAGAAGCTACTAGAGCTGGTGAGCGTGTGGGAATCCGTGCCTACACCAGTGATTTCTCACCTTTCTTTGGGCAGGTGCCAGAATTGGCAGGTGTCTATGCGGCTAGTGGGCTAGGTTCATCAGGCCTCACAATAGGTCCTATCATTGGTTACCATCTAGCTCAACTGATTCAAGGCAAGGAGTTGACCTTGGACCCTTTGAACTACTCAATTGAAAACTATGTCAAACGAGTAAAAAGCGAATAAGCATTTTACTGAATTTTTAGCCTCCCCCTCTATGATGGCAAATGACATTCCCTATCAAAAATGGTAAAATAAGAAAAAATAATCCGAGAATCGAGGAAAGAAGATGCAAGAAAAGATTTTGGTAACGGGTGGAGCAGGATTTATCGGTACCCACACTGTTATTGAGTTAATTCAAGCAGGCCATCAGGTTGTTGTGGTGGATAACCTTGTTAATAGTAACAGAAAAAGTTTAGAAGTTGTTGAGAGAATTACAGGAGTTGAAGTGCCTTTCTATGAGGCAGATATCCGCGATACAGATACTCTTCGTGACATTTTCAAACAAGAAGAACCAACAGGGGTCATTCACTTTGCTGGATTGAAGGCTGTCGGTGAATCTACTCGTATTCCTCTTGCCTACTATGATAACAATATCGCTGGAACTGTTAGCCTTTTGAAAGCCATGGAAGAAAACAACTGTAAAAACATTATTTTCAGTTCTTCTGCGACAGTTTACGGAGATCCTCATACAGTGCCAATCTTGGAAGATTTCCCACTTTCAGTGACCAATCCATATGGTCGCACTAAGCTTATGCTTGAGGAAATTTTGACAGATATCTACAAGGCAGACTCAGAATGGAATGTGGTCTTGCTTCGTTATTTCAACCCAATCGGAGCCCATGAGAGTGGTGACTTAGGAGAAAATCCAAACGGTATTCCAAACAACCTCTTGCCATATGTGACTCAAGTAGCCGTTGGTAAACTAGAGCAAGTGCAAGTATTCGGAGACGATTACGATACGGAAGATGGAACTGGTGTTCGTGATTATATCCACGTTGTTGACTTGGCTAAAGGTCACGTTGCAGCACTGAAAAAAATCCAAAAAGATTCGGGTCTAAACGTTTATAACCTTGGGACAGGTAAAGGTTATTCTGTTCTTGAAATTATCCAAAACATGGAAAAAGCAGTGGGACGCCCAATTCCTTACCGCATCGTAGACCGTCGCCCAGGTGATATCGCGGCCTGCTATTCAGATCCTGCAAAAGCCAAAGCAGAACTCGACTGGGAAGCGGAACTCGGCATCACTCAAATGTGTGAAGACGCATGGCGTTGGCAAAGCAAGCATCCAAATGGGTTTGAAGACTAAGATGGTGATGTCAATCATTGTCCCCTGTTTAAATGAAGAGGAAGTACTTCCTCTTTTTTATCAGGCTTTGGAAGCTTTACTTCCAGATTTGGAAACAGAAATCGAGTATGTCTTTGTCGATGATGGATCAAGTGATGGGACCTTGGAACTCTTAAAGTCCTATCGGGAGCAAAATCCAGCAGTGCATTATATTTCTTTCTCGCGAAATTTTGGCAAAGAAGCAGCCCTCTATGCAGGCTTGCAATATGCGACAGGAGATTTAGTGGTGGTGATGGATGCAGACCTCCAAGATCCTCCTAGTATGTTGCTTGAGATGAAAGCTTTACTAGACCAGAATGCAGACTTGGACTGTGTAGGAACACGGAGAACTAGTCGAGAGGGGGAACCTTTCTTTCGCAGTTTCTGTGCTAATCTCTTTTATGGCTTCATGAAAAAGATTAGTCCAGTAGCCCTGCCATCAGGTGTCCGTGATTTTCGCATGATGAGAAGGTCTGTAGTAGATGCCATTTTAAGCTTGACCGAGTCCAATCGTTTTTCGAAGGGACTCTTTGCCTGGGTCGGCTTTAAAACCCACTATCTGGACTATCCTAATGTCGAAAGGCAGGCTGGCAAGACCAGTTGGAGTTTTAGTCAACTCTTTTTCTACTCCATTGAAGGGATTGTCAATTTTTCAGATTTTCCCTTGATTATAGCCTTTGTGGCTGGCCTCCTATCTTGTTTTATTTCTCTGCTTATGACCTTTTTTGTTGTGGTTCGAACCCTCATTTTAGGTAATCCGACATCAGGTTGGACCTCTCTGATGGCTGTCATTCTCTTTCTTGGGGGAATTCAACTCTTGACCATTGGTATTCTTGGCAAGTATATCAGTAAGATTTATCTAGAGACCAAAAAAAGACCACTTTATCTTATCAAAGAAAAAAGTGACCTTCCTGATTTTATAGAAAAAAATAAAGTGAAAAGACTATAATTTTACATGGAAATGTGCTAAACTAGAAGGAGTGGAACGTTCTTGTCGATATTAGAGTTAATCTTTAATCAAGGCACGTGTCGGACAGTTTCTAACAGCTTCTAGGACGTCCTGACTAGGAGAAATTTCTTTTTCTAGTTGATCAGGTTCATCGTAAAAACGCACGATTCCATTATCGTGGTAATCAAATAAATCAGAATAAGTTTGGCAAAGCCCACAGGCAATGCATCGTTCAGGTATAAGTGTGATTTTCATATTTATATTGTAATAAGAAAAGTAAAAAAAAACAAGGAGTAAGGTATGGCAAAAGAACCGTGGCAAGAAGATATTTATGAAAATCAAGAAGAAACAAGATCAGGCCGTCGTAAGAGAGAACAAGGTGGAGGAGTGCTAGCTAACCGTATCTTGACTATTTTAGCAAGTATTTTCTTTGTAATTGTGGTGGTGATGATTATTGTTCTTATCTATCTGTCATCGGGTGGGAGTAATCGCACAGCAGCTTTGAAAGATTTTCATGATTCAGACACAAAAGTAGAGCAAGTTTCTTCTACTTCTAGTAGTTTAGAGCAGGCATCTTCTAGTTCAGAGGAGAAGGTAGAAGAGTCATCTAGTAGCTCAGAACATTCAACTGATCCAGAAGGAACGACAAAAGTCTTAGCTGGAGAAGGAGAAGCAGCCATTGCAGCTCGCGCTGGGATTTCGATTGCTCAGTTAGAAGCCTTAAATCCTAGTCATATGGCTACAGGGTCTTGGTTTGCTAATCCAGGTGATGTTGTCAAAATAAAATAGGAGTTGATATGAAAACAATTCAAATTGCTATTGACGGCCCTGCTTCAAGTGGTAAGAGTACGGTCGCAAAGATCATTGCCAAGGATTTTGGATACACCTACCTAGATACAGGTGCTATGTATCGTGCGGCGACCTATATGGCTCTCAAGAACCAGTTAGGAGTGGAAGAAGTTGAAGCACTTCTAACCTTATTGGACCAGCATCCAATCAGTTTTGGGCGCTCAGAAACTGGAGAACAGCTTGTCTTTGTAGGAGATGTGGATATTACCCATCCCATTCGTGAAAATGAAGTGACCAATCATGTTTCAGCCATTGCGGCAATTCCTGAAGTGCGTGAGAAACTAGTTTCTCTCCAACAAGAGATTGCCCAGCAAGGCGGGATTGTCATGGATGGTCGCGATATTGGAACTGTTGTATTGCCACAAGCAGAATTGAAAATTTTCCTAGTAGCTTCTGTTGATGAACGAGCAGAACGCCGTTACAAAGAAAATATCGCCAAGGGAATTGAAACAGACCTTGAAACCCTAAAAGAGGAAATTGCTGCGCGTGACTACAAGGATAGCCATCGTGAGACTTCGCCTCTCAAACAAGCAGAGGATGCTGTCTACCTTGATACAACTGGTTTGAGCATTCAAGAAGTAGTTGAAAAAATCAAAGCAGAAGCTGAAAAAAGAATGTAAATGTAGAAAAGCCGATAGATTGATATCGGTTTTTTCTAAATTTGTCAAAATGCTGATTTTAAGGTATAATAGTTGCTGTTCGAGAAATTTTGATTTTCAAAGAATAGTGAATGATGATAAGGAGAAACCATGAACAACCTACCAAATTGCCCAAAATGTAACTCAGAGTATGTCTACGAAGACGGTGCCCTACTGGTTTGCCCAGAGTGTGCTCATGAGTGGAATCCTGCTGAAGTTGCAGATGTAGAAGAGGGAGTTGTTGCTATCGATGCCAACGGAAATAAATTGGCTGACGGTGATACAGTAACTCTCATCAAGGACTTGAAAGTAAAAGGTGCGCTAAAAGATTTGAAACAAGGGACGCGCGTGAAAAATATCCGCATCGTAGAAGGCGACCACAATATTGACTGTAAAATCGATGGCTTTGGTGCCATGAAACTTAAATCAGAGTTTGTGAAGAAAATTTAAGCATGTCAAAGAACTACAAACTTATATTTTATAGCCGTATCTTCTTGTTTCTAGCGGCTTTTACGGGAGTTTATCTTGAAATTGCCAAGCATGGTGGATTTGGGATGCTTCTCTATTACACGGTTCTGTCAAATCTTTTAGTAGCGATTTTTACGCTCTATCTCCTAAAGGCTATGAGCCGTTTAGGTGAAAATTGGCAAAGGCCAAGTCTCTTGCGCTTAAAAGGTGGGGTCACCATGAGTATCATGATTACCTGTGTGATTTACCATTTCCTCTTAGCGCCCATTGCGACTAATTTTTATACTCTAGAAAATTTCCTTTGCCACTATATCGTTCCCCTCTGGTTTTTAGCAGATACCCTCTTTTTTGATAAACAGGGTCAATACAAGATTTGGGATCCAGTTGTCTGGACGATTTTACCCTTGCTGTATATGATTTTTGCTCTTTTCAATGGTTTGGTTTTAAAACTCAATATTCCAAATGCCAAGGATAATCCTTTCCCTTATTTCTTTTTGAATGTGAACAAGGGTTGGAATATTGTGTTTAAGTGGTGTCTGATTATCTTTGTTGCCTATATGGTGGCAGGATTTATCTTCTACTTTATTAAGCAAATCAAGAGAAAATCATCCTAATACTCTTCGAAAATCTCTTCAAACCACGTCAACGTCCATCTGCAACCTCAAAACAGTGTTTTGAGCAACCTGCGGCTAGTTTTCTAGTTTGCTCTTTGATTTTCATTGAGTATAAGACACAAGGGATTCATTTTCTAGTTTAAGAAGGAGTCTATATACCAATGAGACTTCTTCTTTTCTTGCTTATTTGATGACTATCCAAAAAGTAGAAGATTAAGAGAAATATAGAAAGAGATTTCATGAAACAATTTTTAGAACGGGCCAGTATTTTGGCTCTCTCCCTCGTTTTGATTACATCCTTTTCCATCTCGAGTGCTCTACCAGCCATGTTTGACTATTATCAAGGATATCCTAAGGAACAAATTGAGCTCTTGGCGAGCTTGCCATCCTTTGGAATCATGATTATGTTGCTACTAAATGGCTTCTTAGAAAAAATATTTCCTGAGCGCTTACAGATTAGTTTGGGCTTGTTGATTTTATCACTGAGTGGAACGGCTCCTTTCTGGTATCAAGCCTATCCCTTTGTCTTTGGGACACGGATTCTTTTTGGTTTGGGAGTTGGGATGATCAATGCTAAGGCTATTTCGATTATCAGTGAACGTTATCAAGGAAAAACGAGAATTCAGATGCTAGGGTTACGCGGTTCTGCAGAGGTTGTCGGAGCTTCTCTCATTACCTTGGCAGTCGGTCAGTTGTTGGCCTTTGGTTGGACAGCTACCTTCCTAGCCTATAGTGCTGGATTTTTGGTGCTGACCCTATATCTGCTCTTTGTTCCTTATAGAAAAGAAAAGAAAGAAATCAAGAAAAAAGAGAAGGAAGCAAGTCGCTTAACTCGGGAAATGAAAGGCTTGATTTTTATCCTAGCCATTGAAGCGGCAGTTGTAGTTTGTACCAATACGGCTATTACTATTCGTATTCCAAGCTTGATGGTGGAAAGAGGACTTGGAGATGCCCAGTTATCTAGTTTTGTTCTTAGTGTCATGCAGTTGATCGGGATTGTGGCTGGTGTGAGTTTTTCTTTTTTGATTTCTATCTTTAAAGAGAAACTGCTCCTCTGGTCTGGTATTACCTTCGGCTTAGGGCAAATCGTGATCGCCCTGTCTCCATCCTTGTGGGTGGTAGTAGCAGGAAGCATTCTTGCTGGATTTGCCTACAGTGTAGCCTTGACGACGGTCTTTCAACTTGTTTCTGAACGAATTCCAGCTAAACTCCTCAATCAAGCAACCTCATTTGCGGTTTTAGGCTGTAGTTTCGGAGCCTTTACGACTCCATTCGTTCTAAGTGCAATTGGCATGGTTACTCAAAACGGGATGCTAGTCTTTACCATCTTAGGATGTTGGTTGATTGTAACCTCTATCTTTGTCATGTACCTACTTCAAAAGAGAGCTTAGGATTGGTTTCCTAAGTTTTTCTTTTTGTAAATTCTGTACCCATACAGTTGTAAATTTTATACCTTGTTACGAGGCTATTTTCTTGATAAAATAGAAGTTATGACGAGATATAAAGCAACTATTTCCTATGATGGTTATGCCTTTGCTGGTTTTCAGCGCCAGCCTCATGCGCGTAGCGTTCAGGAGGAAATTGAAAAAACCTTGACTAGATTGAATAAAGGGCAAGCCATTACTGTTCACGGTGCTGGTAGGACAGATAGTGGGGTTCATGCTCTAGGACAGGTCATTCATTTTGACCTGCCTTATCAAATGGATGAGGAGAAGCTTCGTTTTGCTTTGGACACTCAATCACCTGAAGATATTGATGTGATTTCGATTGAGCTTGTGGCGGATGATTTTCATTGCCGTTATGCCAAGCATAGCAAGACCTATGAGTTTATTGTGGATAGGGGGCGTCCCAAAAATCCTATGCGCCGTCATTATGCTACTCACTTTCCTTATCTGCTTGATGTGGAACGGATGCAGATTGCAATCAAAAAGCTAGAGGGAACACATGATTTTACCGGATTTACAGCCTCTGGGACTAGTGTAGACGATAAGGTTCGCACCATCACAGAAGCTAGTTTAACAGTCGATGAGACAGGCCAGTTTTTGACCTTTACCTTTTCAGGAAATGGCTTCTTGTATAAGCAGATTCGCAATATGGTGGGTACACTGCTCAAAATTGGAAACAACCGCATGCCAGTAGAGCAGATTGACTTGATTTTGGAGAAGAAGGACAGGCAACTTGCAGGTCCGACGGCAGCACCAAATGGTTTGTATTTAAAGGAGATTCGTTATGAAGAATAATCGTATTTTAGCACTTTCTGGAAATGATATTTTTAGTGGTGGTGGATTGTCCGCTGATTTGGCTACCTATACCTTGAATGGCTTGCATGGCTTTGTAGCAGTGACTTGTTTGACAGCCTTGACAGAAAAAGGATTTGAGGTCTTTCCAACTGACGATATCATTTTTCAACATGAATTAGATAGCTTGCGTGATGTGGAGTTTGGGGGAATTAAGATTGGTCTTCTCCCTACTGTCAGTGTAGCTGAGAAGGCCTTGGACTTTATCAAACAACGTCCAGGAGTGCCTGTGGTGCTGGATCCTGTCCTGGTCTGCAAGGAAACGCACGATGTAGCTGTAAGTGAACTCTGCCAAGAGCTGATTCGCTTTTTCCCTCATGTCAGTGTGATTACGCCTAATCTCCCAGAAGCAGAATTATTAGCTGGTCAGGAAATTAAAACCTTGGAAGACATGAAGGCTGCAGCGCAGAAATTACATGCCTTAGGAGCACCAGCAGTCATTATCAAGGGAGGCAATCGCCTTAGTCAGGACAAGGCTGTGGATGTCTTTTATGATGGACAAACCTTTATAGTCCTAGAAAATCCCGTTATCCAAGGGCAAAATGCTGGTGCAGGTTGTACCTTTGCCTCTAGCATTGCCAGTCACTTGGTTAAAGGTAATGAACTTTTACCAGCAGTAGAAAGCTCTAAGGCTTTCGTTTATCGTGCTATTGCACAAGCAGATCAGTATGGAGTAAGACAATATGAAGCAAACCAAAACAACTAAAATCGCCTTTGTATCCCTATTAACCGCCCTTTCTGTGGTTCTAGGTTATTTCTTAAAAATCCCAACACCGACAGGTATTCTAACTCTTTTAGATGCGGGTGTCTTCTTTGCGGCCTTCTACTTTGGTAGTCGTGAAGGGGCTGTAGTCGGAGGACTAGCAGGTTTCTTGATTGACCTCTTATCAGGCTACCCTCAGTGGATGTTCTTTAGCTTGCTCAACCATGGCTTGCAGGGATTTTTCGCAGGATTTAAAGGAAAAACTCAGTGGCTAGGTCTTGTCTTAGCAACGATTGCCATGGTAGGGGGCTACGCCTTGGGTTCTACTTTGATGAATGGCTGGGCTGCAGCCCTACCAGAAATCTTACCAAATTTTATGCAAAATATGGTAGGAATGATTGTAGGATTTATTCTTAGTCAAAGTATCAAGAAGATTAAGTAAAGAGGGTGAGCCAAAAGTCTTTTAAATATGAAAAACGCATACTATCAGGTGTTGAAAAACCTTGATAGTATGCGTTTTATTGTGGGAAGATTTTTATACTCTTCGAAAATCAAATTCAAACCACGTCAGCTTCGCCTTGTCGTAGATCTATGTAACTGACTTCGTCAGTTTTATCTACAACCTCAAAGCAATGCTTTGAGCAACCTACGGCTAGCTTCCTAGTTTGCTCTTTGATTTTCATTGAGTATTAAATAATATTAATCAAAATAAAGCAAATCTTTGCTGGTACTTGTAAAGAGGTCAAATCCATCCTTAGTAACAACACCGCAGTCTTCGATACGGACACCGACTTTACCAGGGATATAGATACCTGGTTCAACAGAGAAGCACATGCCTTCTTCGATGACCATGTCGTTTCCTTCCATGATAGATGGGAATTCGTGGACATCCATACCGATACCGTGACCGAGACGGTGGTTGAAGTACTCGCCGTAACCAGCTTTTTCGATGACTTCACGGGCAGCGCGGTCCACTTCATGGGCAGTCACACCTGGCTTGATAAAGTCAAGAGCAGCTTGTTGGGCTTCAAGAGTCAAGTTGTAGATATCTTTCTTGAATTGGTCTGGTTTTCCGACAGCGACTGTACGCGTCATATCTGACGCATAGCCGTTGACTAGAACCCCCAGGTCAAAGAGGAGCAGGGCATCTTTTTCAACTTTATTCGCTCCAGGGATACCGTGTGGATTTGCAGCATTATCACCAGTTAAGACCATGGTATCAAAGCTCATTTCATAGCCTTCACGTTTCATGGCAAAGTCAATTTGAGCGATAATATCTGTCTCAGTCTTATCAAGAGAAATATTGTCAAAACCAACCTTAACAGCCTTGTCCGCATAGAGACCTGCAACCATCATTTTTTGCACTTCGTCAGCTGATTTAATCAAGCGCATGCGTTGGATTAATGGAGTTAAGTTCTCAAACTCAGCTGTTTCAAAGACTGTTTTCAAGCCATGATATTTAGTCAAGATGAGATTGTCAAACTCAACTGCTACACGTTTGAAATCAAACTCTGGCAAGGCGTTTTGGATTTTTTTCCAAGGGTTTTCAGAGTCTACATAACCAACAACTGGGAAAGAGACAGTGCTAGTCGCACGTTCAACCTCAAGTGCTGGAACGAAGAGAAGCGGTTCCTGATCTGCAAGGACAAAAAGGAACATTTGACGTTCGTGTGGATCACTGTAAAAGCCAGTGAGGTAATTGATTGTGACGGGGTCAGATACGACAGCGACGTCTAGCTTTTCTGATTCAAGATATGTTAGGATTTGTTGTAATTTAGACATATGCTACCTTCTTTCTACCCCTCTATTTTTGCAAAATTTAGGAGAAAATGCAAGGGAGAAGGGGAAAAGAAACTAAAAAAATTCCAACAGCTAATAGCATGTTGGAAACTAAATATTAATTGAAGTCTGCCTTGCTTTTAACATCGCTGTATTCTTCAGCAACTTCTTGGCTAAGGATATCCTCATAAGCTGGAAGATCGATGTCCTGACCATATTTTTTCTTAAGAGCAGTAGTGACCAATCGATAGGCTAGGTTGGCATTACGAGATAAGATAGGCCCGTGGAAATAAGAACCGAAAACATTTTTATAGTGAACACCTTCACCGACCTTTTCTTCGTTGTTTCCATTACCGTAAACAACCTGACCTAGTGGTTTTTGGTCATCTGAGAGGAAGGTACGGCCTTGATGATTTTCAAATCCATAGTAGGTTTCATCGAATTCTTCATTATGAATTTTAATGTCACCGATAAAACGGTTATTGGTTTGGTTGAGTGTATAGTGTCCCATAACACCTAAACCTTCGATACGTCTTCCAGAAGCTTCGATATAGTATTGGCCTAATAGTTGGAAGCCACCACAGATAGCAAGGACAACACCATCATTTTGGATAAAGTTATCGATGCTTTCTTTTTTAGCAGGTAAATCACTAGCAATGATGCTCTGTTCAAAGTCTTGACCACCACCAAAAAAGGCGATATCATAGTGATTTTCATCGAAATCATCATGGAGTGAAACGATGTCAACTGTTACATGGGCACCAAGTTTTTCAGCTACATACTTGAGCATGAGGATGTTCCCATTATCTCCGTAGGTATTCATGAGATTACCATAGAGGTGGGCGATATTTAGTTGATAAGAATAGTTGCCGTCTTTTGAGGAAAGTGAAGTATAAACCATTAGTTCATCTCCTTTCTAACAATCTGACGATTGGCTAGCAGTTCTCGGAATTCCAGCATAGCCGTATAAGTCGCAAGGATATAAGCATGCTTGCAGTCTTGGTTCTCGATAGTCTTGAGGACTTGCTCTAGGCTACTTGTTTCAGTGATCTTGTCAGCTGGATAGCCAGTAACACGTAGACGACGAGCAATTTCAGAATGACGAACTCCACCCGCATTGATTTCAGGAATGTCCATATCAGTAATTTGTTCAAAATCTGCATCCCAGATCCAGCTTGTATCTATTCCGTCCGCATAGTTAGCATTGAGGAGGACAGATAGACTAAATGGGTAAGGAGCTAGTTTGATCATTTCGATGGCCTGGGTAGCACCAACAGGATTCTTGATGAGGACAAGGGTACATTCTTTGTCACCAATCTGGAAGGTTTCTTGGCGACCGAATACTGCACGACTCTTGTCAAATCCTTGTTTAATCAGTTGAGAATCAGCACCTAGGTAACGGGCGATAGCAACTGCAGCCAGAGCGTTGTAGATGTTGTAGAGACCACCTATTTGAATACCATATTCCTGACCGTCAATAACAAAACGAGAACGATTGTTAGTCAACTCAACCAATTCTGTCAGACGGTAGTCCAAGTCAGGACGTTTACATCCACAATTTTCACAGATATAAGCTCCCAAGTTAGCATAAGTATTGAGTTCATATTTCAGAATACTTTGACATTCAGGGCAGAGAATACCTTCAGTATTGTAGTGGGCCAGTTGTGCTGGACCTTTTTCTAGATCAAAACCAAAATACTGAACAGGATTTGAAATTGCAGGCTTGTAGAAAAGCGGACTATCACCGTTCAGCAGAACAGTGGCAGTAGGAACTTTTCGAATAGCGTCCAAAATCATGTTATAGGTCGTATAAATTTCACCGAAGCGATCCATTTGGTCGCGGAAGATATTGGTGATGACGAAGAGACTTGGCTGGATGTAGTCACAGATACGAGAGAGACTAGCTTCATCGATTTCAAGGACAGCGATGTTCTTGCCTGTTTTAGAAGATTTTGCAGTCAAGAAAGTAGTCGTAATCCCTGTGATCATGTTGGCACCACTTGGATTGGTTAACACTTGACCATAAATTTCCTTTAGGATACCGACAGTGAGAGCGGTCGTCAAGGTTTTTCCATTGGTACCAGTTACCACAACGATCTCGTAGTTCTTCGCTAAATGTTGTAAAATATCTTTATCAAATTGAAGGGCAAGTTTTCCAGGCAGCGTACTTCCACGGCCAAGACGGCTCAAAATAAAATGAGAAGAACGCCCAGCCAGAAGGCCCAAAGTATTTTTAAATTTCATGTTTCTATTATATCATAAAAGACGGAAAAGATAGAATTGAGATTTTGGATAAGAAAAAACAACCCTAGGAGGGTTGTTCAGAATGTAGACAAACGTCATTTTTGGCGTTTGTCTTTTTTGCTTTTCAAAAATATTTTGTCTTATCATCTGATATTCCAACCAAAAACCGGATTTAGAACAAAATAAAAAGGGATATTCGCTATCCATTTAACTAATTTTTTAATATTTAAACACGCTAAAGTAAGCCCAACCTTATCCTCCATTTTGGACTTTCCTTTCTCTCTAGTGTATCTCAAATTATGGTACTCCTTAGCCGTCCCAAAGAGTCGTTCAATTGTTTCTTTGCGCTTCTTATAGAGTTCCTTCATTTCTTTTTGGTGACGGATTTCCTCACAAAATTCAAGGTCATCTTTCCAGACATGTCTCGTTACTACTTTTTGAAAATTCTTGCTTTGGGTACAAACGGATAATAAAGGACAGGCAACACATACTTTGGGATTACTCTTATACTCACGGT
>NZ_JASHHD010000008.1:0-76161 GCF_047459985.1 Streptococcus mitis | reverse complement strand
ATAAAATCTAAAAATTAATCTTCAACCCCATTCAAACGTCTCACACTAACTTCCACCATAGCGGAACTTAATCTGAAACGCTTTCAGATGAGGGGATTTTGTGCGCTCTTTTTTTCGATTCCTTTCGTCTATAAATACAATAAAATCAAGCATGATTAAAACCAGTAGAACTTACCTTGACACGGATTGCCACTGGTTTTTAGGGTTTTTATCAGACTAACTTCCACTTGAATTAGCGATGGAACTTAGTTTGGGAATTTAGCTTTTCAAATCCTAGATAGAAAGTCTGTAGCTAGACTAGTCATTTTCCTCTTTTTTAGCTTTCAAACCGAGTCCACCTAGCAGGCCAGCCAAGGCTAATCCAAAGAATCCAATAGTAGGCATTGAGGTTTGGGCTTCACCAGTATATGGAAGCATGTCTTTTTGGTCTTTCATTTGAGCAGCCATCATTGGACTTGACACCTTGTTAGTAGCTGCCATCTTGCCTTCATCAGACATTTTGCTTGATGATGCTGAAGCTTGGTCTTGCTTCATACTTGGAGTTGCCATTGGCTGGCTAGCATTCATGGTTTTGTCCTGCTCTTTGTTCGGTATCATCTTATCCTGACTAGCAGCCGGAACTTTAGATTTCATCTCATCGAGGGACTTATACCCATTCAAGTTTACTGTCAAATCTTTTGTCGCTACGAGATTGCTCAAATCGGCCTTGCCATCTTTGGCACCGTACACTTTAATAGTAGCTTTATAACTTTGAGTTCCGTTTTGTTTCAAGAGGTCAAGAAGATCTTTATCTGATTTGCCTTGAGTTCCTGCCAAGTCTACTTCATAGAAGTAAAGACCTTTGCCCAAGTTTTCTACTGGTGGAAGAGCGGGGTTTTTAGCTGAACCGTTGTCTGACCATGGGGCCTTGTCTGAATCCTTCAAGATAAGACGAGTCAACATACCGTCACCAGCGAAGAATTCGTATGGAATGACTTGGTTAACACCAGCTGTGAATGGACCAGGGAAGTTAGCTTTATCCAAGTAAGTGGCTGGAACGTCTACTGTGTCTTTGGTGTTGTCAGCCACACCTTTTTGGACTTCGGCTGGAGTGGTTGCTGGTTGAGCTTCATTTGCTTCACGGTCTTGTCCAGAAACTGTAGGCGCAGGATTTGTCGCAGGTTTAACCGCATCCTCTGTTTCTTTCTTAGATTCTGGTTTTGCTTGCACTTCTTCTTTTGGCGCTACTACTGGCTCTTTAGCACCTGCATCTGCTTTTTCTGGAGAGCTTGTAGCATCCAAGCTTGCTTTAGGTGTTGCGTCTGCCTGTTCTGAAGGAAGAGCTGTATCGACTGCTTCTTTGAGAAGTTCTGCTGGTAAGTCGCTCTTTTCACTCACCGAAGCAGCGTCTGGCACGACTTGGGCAGGGGTTGGATTGACCACATCGGCACGTACAGAACTTGGTTGACCAACTAGGACAAAAAAGCCACTGGCCACAACAACTGAGGCAACACCGACACTAAGACGGCGAATAGACCAACGAGTATATCTTTGATTTGGATTGAATTTCATAGGATTCTCCTTAGAGTTTTTCTTTATTTGATGACTCTAGTATAATCTCCTAAAATTAAAAAGGATTAAGAAAAAGTTAAAATTTTTCTTAAATCCCTCTTATAAAATACTTATATTAATTAAAGCCATAAACAGATTTGGTGATTTGGTAGACAACATTGGAAAGTTTGCGAGCTGGCAAGACTGAATGTTTGGTCAAACGGCTCAACATGGTTTTGCGAATAGCCTGAAAGACCTCTGGATTTTCCTGCTGAATATAGGTCCACAGCTCACGTTTTTTGGCAAGATGCTCCGCTGTTCCAGCTCGGTTGAGCAAGGCACTGGAAATCACCGTCGTAATCTCAATATGATTCAGCAGATATTCTCGCATTTTGGGGTGGCTCACTTTAGATAAATCAAGCTGGTCAACCAAGAGTCGATTGACCTTGAGTTGCTGGTCAATGCGCTTAATCATCACTTGTTCATTGACAGACTGGTCCTCACGCCCAATCAAATAACGATAAAAATCAACAGGTAGATAGTACATGGTCTTGACCTGCTGAAGGGGGGTAAAGACAAAGAGATTATCGACATAAAAGGTATGCTCAGGCAATTGGAACTGACTCACTCGCAACAAATCTGTCCGATAAATCAGCGAGTGCATCATGATATACTGGCCTTTTGAGAAATTTCCGACCTGATCCCAGCCAAAAATCTGCTGGACAGGCAAGACTGACTTATAGCTCATACTCTTCTTACGAGACTGGCCTTCCTTTTCATAGACAAAATTAGTCACAAAGGCATCAACTTCCTGCCCCTCGCTCTCTAGTTCCTGCAAGGTTTCAAGAATTTTCAAGTAGGCACGAGGATCCACCCAGTCATCACTATCAACTACTTTAAAATAACGCCCAGAAGCCTCCGCCAAACCGCGATTGACCGCACCGCCATGGCCTTTATTTTCCTGATAGATGGCTCTAACGATGCTAGGATACTTGCTGGCTAAACACTCAGCTATTTCCTGAGTCTGGTCATGGGACCCATCATTGATAATCAAAATCTCAACTTGCTCACCACCAATCACTAGCGACTCCACACAATAATGAAGATAGGCTGCAGCATTATAGCTAGGGATGGCGATAGACAATAATTTCATGATCTACTCCTTTAGGGGGACTGATTTTTTCTTATACTCTTCGAAAATCAAATTCAAACCACGTCAGCGTCGCCTTACCGTACTCAAGTACAGCCTGCGGCTAGCTTCCTAGTTTGCTCTTTGATTTTCATTGAGTACTACTCTCTCTTGTCACTTCTTTCTATTTTACCATAAAGTCCAGTTCTTGAAGGACTTTTACTCGAATACAAGGGGTTCTGGTCTCATTTGGGATACAGGTTTCTCTCTATCTGCTATCTTGGATATCAAAAAAGAGGGATGCTCCCTCCTTACGAATTCAACTCTGCCAAGTCATCTAGATACTGATTGTTAATGACAGCCAAGATATAGGCACCTGCCTTCAAAAGGTCATTTGGTCCAAACTGGACATCCAGCGGTGAATTTTCCTGTTCACGAAATCCTAGAACATTGAGATTGTATTTGCCACGTAGATCTAGCTGGCTTAGACTCTGACCTGCCCAAATACTAGGAATCTTCATCTCCACGATAGACACATTTTTATCCAGCTGAAAGACATCAACATTGTTATGAAAGAGAATGGTCTGCGCTAGAGACTGCCCCATTTCATACTCAGGTGAAATCACCGCGTCGGCACCGATTTTTTCCAGCACCTTCTTGGCTGTCTGGCTTTTGACCTTGGCAATGACCCTTGGTACGCCCAAACTCTTACAGTGCATGACTGCAAGCACACTCGACTCCAGATTTTCCCCTGTTGCCACTACAACCGTATCACAGGTATCAATACCTGCAGTTCTGAGGAGTTCCTCGTCTGTAATATCGCCAACAACTCCACGCGCCAAAACAGGCTCAAATTGATTGATATGCTCGGCGTGGTCGTCAATGGCAATGATATTCATATCTTGCTTGGCAAGGGCCGTCAGGACACTACTCCCGAAAACCCCCAAACCTAAAATTCCAATCGTACGATCTGACATCATTCTTCCTTTCTTATCCAATACTAATATCTGCTTTCATATACTGAATCAAATCTTTCTTATCAGGCTGGTAATCCGCTAGGCTAACCAGCAAGGTCAAGGGACCGATACGGCCGATAAACATGAGTACCATGACAATGCTAAGGGCCAACTTGCCCAATTCTGGCGTCAGATTTGCTGTTACCCCAACTGTCGCAAGGGCTGAAATGGTCTCAAACATGAGGTAGATAAATCGCGGTGTTCCTTCTGCCGTAATTCCCAGCAACATCAAGCCCAACAAGAAGGTCATCAAAAAGATAATGAAGACACTAAATGATTTTTGGACTGTGCGAGCCTCAATGGTTCTCTGCGCAACATTGGCATGAGGTAAGCCCAGTAATTCACTACGCGCAAAGACCAATAAGACAAAGAAAGTCGTAATCTTGAGCCCCCCAGCCGTTCCTCCAGGCGCCCCTCCAAGAAACATCTGTAGGATATAGATAAACAAGGTCACAGGTCGAGCTTGAGTGTAGTCAATCGAAGCAAAACCAGCTGTTCTCATGCTGACGGTTTGGAAAAAACTAACCAGTACTTTCTCTGGGATACTGAGATTGCCAATCGTTCCTGAATTGTGCCACTCCGTAAAGAGTGTGGAAACTGTCCCAAACAGTAAAATCCCTGCAGTTAAGAAGAGGACTAGCTTGGTGTGGAAACGCAGACGGCGTTTTTTCTTCTTGTCAAACTGAGTTGCCAAGTCAAACCAGACCATAAAGCCGAGACCACCTGTGATAATCAAACCAGCAATGACCAGATTGATCAAGGGATCCGTCTGAAAAGCTACTAAACTGCTACTGCCGAAATTATCAAAACCAGCATTACAAAAGGCTGAAATGGCTAAAAAGATAGAGGTAAAAATGCCCCGTCCCCAGCCAAACTCAGGAATAAAACGGAAACTTAGTAGAAAGGCACCCAAGCCCTCCACCAGAAAAGTCGTCAAAAAGATGGACCGTATAAAAGCCCTCAGTGACCGAGTTTCCCCATAACTGAAGCTCTCCTGAATGGTTTCACGACTACGAAGACTAAGCTTTTGCTTCCCCTGAATATAAAAGACCCCGATAAAGGTCATGAGCCCCAGACCACCAATCTGTATCAAGAGCATACAAATCAACTGCCCCCAAACATTATAGGTAGTAGCCACCGGTTGCGTAAAAAGTCCAGTCACACAGACCATGGACACCGTCGTAAAAAGATGGTCAAAATAAGTGGCTTGAGAACCACTTGCTTGAACAAAAGGCAGACTCAAAAGGAGAGAGCCTACGAAAATCACCAAAGCAAAACTTAAAAAAATTCGACGAGCAGGTGATAAACGCCCCAAGGTGGTATTTATTTTTTCAAAAATTGATTTTAATAGCATAGCTACATTGTACCATAAAACCGTTAAAGCAATCACATATGACTAACGATTTCAAGACAGAGTTCCAAGGCCTTGTCAAAAGCTTCTGCACCCCAATCGCGACTATCATAATTTTCTAAATCCGCTAGAGAGTCTGCTGTGAATAGAAGTTGTCCCCAGACTACTCCTCGAAGCTGGGCAACTGCTGCAAGAGCTGCACACTCCATCTCCACAACTGCACAGCCTTCTTCCTTACGATAGGCAACTTTTTCAGCTGTTTCTCGGTAAAAACCATCTGTCGACCAGGTCATGACTTCTTCATATGGAACGCCTAGTTGTTCTAAGACTTGCTCGATAGCAGAAATCGCTTCTACATGAACATCCATATAACGAGATGGTGGCGCATAATGGTAGCTGGCTCCTTCATCACGTAGCGCTCGAACTGGAACTAGAAAAGCATTTTCTTCTATATTAGTTAGTACTCCACAAGTACCGGTAGAGATGATTTTATCCACACCGTAACCAATCAACCAATCCATAAACTGGGCAGCTGGTGCAGAACCAACAGGAGCTTGGGCTAGACAAACTTTTTCACCTTTGTAGTCCATGACATAAACGGGATAAGTTTTTGTGGCAGAAATAAACTCCCCAACGCACTCTGCTCCCGCTTCCTGGGCATAGCGGTCAATCTCCTCCTCCAAAAACGCATAGATGCACTTCTTTGGCAAGTGTAAACCCAGCCCCTCGTGATTGGGCATGATGACCGCCTTAGGATTGTCATCAAACTCTAAAATAGGAATCGCATGCTTCTGAATCATAACCTACCTCCTCTAATTTTGTACTATTGTATCAAAAGATGACCGAGTGTCAAGGAGTTTTCTTTAGCAATTCCGAAAGCTCCTCTTCCATACATTTAAGAAATCGTTGCACTGCTGGAGAAGTTGGTCTCTGTCTTGGCAAAGCAAGCCCGAGTGAGACAAACCGTGGTGGGTTTAGGGGCAACTGGACTACATCTTCTTTCCAATCCTGTGCTATCATAGCCTGATTAAAACTCACTCCTAATCCTGCTTTTACTAACTGATAGGTAGTAAATCCATCTTTTGTTGTAAAACGTGTTTTTAAATGTAAACCTTCTTGCTCAATTAGTCTGTCCTGATCTGTGTCTTGAGCTGGTAAGGTATGAATAAAATCCTCTGCCTCTAAATCCTTTATCTCGTATTGAGTTTGTCTAGCCTTAGGATGATTTTTAGGAAGCCAAACAAGAAGTGGATCCCGATAGAGTTCTTCCCAACTATAATCCGTCTTATCTTGAGGCTCTGCACATAAACAGATATCGACGGATTTTTCTGCCAACCACTTAGCTATTTCCTTATTTCCACCCTCCAACAACTTAATCTGTATATCGGGATAGCTTTCTGAAAAGACTTTTAAAAGACGAGGCATCCACATAGAGGATACACTAAAGTAGCAGGCAATCGTGATAGAACCGCGGACTACTCCTTTTATATCATCGCTCATCTCTTGTGCGACCTGACTAGATTCAACGATTTCCCTGAAATAAGGCAACATCAATTTCCCATTTTCAGTTAAACGAACTCCTTTTTTACTGCGGATAAACAAAGAAAATTCTAATTCCTCTTCCAAGCTAGAAATCATTCTAGTGATCCCTGACTGAGTATAGTTGAGTTGTTCTGCTGCAGCTGAAAAAGAACCTGTTTCACTTGCAATTAGAACCGCCTGGCATTTACTTGCGTCCATTTTTCACTCCTTTTCTTTTATCTATTCCATTTTATCATAGTTGATATGATTTTTTGACGTTTGTGTAATGAATGTATTTCTTGTACAATAAATACATCAATTAAGAAAGAGGTCTTTTATGACAAACAAAATCCTAAATTTTGCAAATGATTATCTTCAAGGAGCACACCCTGCGATTCTTCAACGAATCATGGAAACCAACGAAATGGAAATGAGCGGATATGGGAGCGATTCGATTAGTGCCAGTGCTATTGAAAGCATACGAAAAGCCTGCGCTTGTCCGCAGGCAGCGGTTCATTTTCTTGTTGGTGGAACCCAAACCAATCAAGTCATGATTGACAGTCTCCTACAATCTTACCAAGGAGTGATTGCTGCAAAAACTGGCCATATCAGCGTTCATGAGGCTGGTGCTATCGAATTTGGAGGGCACAAGGTACTCGAACTAGAGGGAACAGATGGAAAATTGACTGCCCAGCAAGTCAAAGAAACTATTGAAGACTATTGGGCTGATAAAAACCATGAGCATATGGTCATGCCAGGAATGGTCTATCTCTCTCAACCAACTGAGCTTGGAACCCTTTATTCAAAAGCAGAATTAGAAGCTATTTCTCAAGTTTGTAAGGAAAAGAATGTTAAACTCTTCGTAGATGGTGCTCGTCTTGCTTACGCTCTTGCCTGCCCTGAAAATGATGTTCATCTTGCTGATTTGGCTCGCTTATGCGATGCTTTCTATATCGGAGGTACCAAATGTGGCGCTCTTCTCGGGGAAGCAGTCGTTATCCCAAATCCTCAACTTCTTCCTCACATGACCACCATTATCAAACAACATGGTGCCCTTCTAGCTAAAGGAAGACTTCTCGGTATCCAATTTGACGAATTGTTTAAAGACAATCTCTATCAAACGATTGGCAAAGATGCGATTTCCTACGCCAACCAGATTCGTCTAGCTTGTAAAAATGCTGGTCTCCCCCTTTATTTTGAAAATCCAACAAATCAGGTCTTTTGTATTGTGAATGATGAACAGATGAAAAAACTGTCTCAAAAAGTAATTTTCTCTTACTGGGAAAAATACAATGATACCCATACAGTCATACGTTTTGCTACTTCTTGGTCTAGTCGAAAAGAAGATGTAGGGGCTCTATGCAAGGTGATTGAGGAGTTATAACAAGAAGGCTTCGAAGAAGTCTCTAATATCTTTATCGCTGAATATGATAAAGGTCAATTGAATGTTGTCACCTATTAAAAAATAAACTGATGCTTTTCGTATCAGTTTTTTGCTTTTTAACACTAAAGGGTATATACTTAAATTAATATCTGATTTAGTTTAGATAATACAAAAAATTAACGGAGGTATTCCACATGTCAATCGAAGAAAAATTCAACCAAGCTAAAGGTTCTGTTAAAGAAGGTTTTGGTAAACTAACTGGCGATACAAAAACTCAGGCAGAAGGTGCTGCAGAAAAAGTGGCTTCAAAAGCTAAAGAAGTTGCCGAAGATGCTAAAGAAGCTGTCGAAGGTGCAGTATCTGGTGTTAAAAATATCTTTAAAAAAGACGGAGAATAATTTCCTGTACAATAAGCACTCTTATTCCACATGCTTAGAAAAGCATTGGAATTAGGGTGTTTTTTTGCTCGTTCAAACATCAGAAAAGCACCCCTTTGAGATACTTGATAAAGACTTGGTAGTTATTCTAACTAATATGTATAAGAGATTGATGTGGGTTGGATAGAAGATATAGAAGAAATATTTAGTCCCTCGACTTTTTTCCTCCAACATAAAATATCTCCCTTCTCTTTCGAGAAAGGAGATTTTCTTTTATGGTCGTCCACCAGGTGCACCACCCCCAGGACCACCATTTCCTTGAGGGCCTCCACCACCAGGCATCGAATTTACAATCTCAGTTTGTTTTTCACCGTTGATGTAAATATCCCCACCTGTGTAGGTTGCTGTTCCATCAAAGTCAAAGCCTGATTGTCCTATCAATTTAATGGTTCCACCTGTAACCGTGATATTGCCGTTTGAGTCGATTGGGTCTGTATCCCCTTGACCGACTTCTACAGTTAGATTGCCTCCTGTCATGGTAAAGTAAATATCGCTTTTCTGGGCATTTTTATTAGCTGCATTGACTCCATCATCTGTCGCGTAGACATTGATATCACCACCATTGATCGTAATGGATTTTCCTTCAATTCCTTCAGTCGCATTCTTGACTGTGTAAGTACCGCTATCAATCACTAGTTTGCCAGAAGCGTGAATGCCGTCATCGCCTGCTGTGACTGTTATGGTATTGTTGGCCAAATACATATTTCCGACAGTCAGATCGTCATCATTATCAACTTTGACACCATCTTCCTTGGCATCGATAGTCATGGTTGTACCAGTGATATTAAGTTCATCATTGACATTAAAGGCATCTCCTACCGATGTGATGTTAAAGGTTCCACCCGTGATGCGAAGAGTATCATTTGCCTTGATAGCATTGCTTTTCTTCCCATCTACATTGAGAGTTCCTGAACCATTGATGGTCAAATCAACCTTAGAAAAGAGGGCGGCATTTGCCTTTTCATCACTGTTAGAGCTTGAGTCTGACAGGCTATTTGTCGTCCCTTCTGCTGGAGTGAGGTAGACATGACCGGCGCTTGTAGCTGAAATAGCCGCATCTGTATTGGTCATGGTCGCATCTTTTAGGACAAGTTTCACATCATCAGACTTATCAGCTGCAATTTTAATTTGCACTCCGTCAGACTGACCAGAAATGACATAGGTACCTGCTTTTGAGATAGTCACTGTTGAACCAGAAACTGTCACACCATCTCCAGAAACACTTGCAGATGAGCCAGATAGCTCAATCTTAGAGGCTGTGCTTTCATCATAAGAAGTGTCGTAGTCCTTTTCTGTAAAGTAAGAAGATTGACTGTTTTTAGCTGAAGTTGTGATAGCAGTGGTATCTGCCGCTGCAGTTGTACTTGACTTAGTTGTTGACTGCCCACAAGCTGTCATCAAGGTCAAAGCTGTGAAACTGGTTAAGATTAGGGTCCATTTTTTTGATTTCATACTTTTTTCCTCTCCTTCATTTAGCTTGAGTTTAGTTTACAGGGGAAGTCTGAAAAAAATCTAAACTTTTTCTGAAAGTTTTCTTAAATTTAGTTTCGATTAAGTTATCTTTAACAAACGTTTTAGGAAAATTCCATAGACTAGTCACAAGCAAGTTCAACTTGCTCAGACACACCTATCTGCTAATAAGATAGTGTGCTGATACTCTTCAAAAATCTCTTCAAACTACGTCAGCGTCGCCTTGCCGTACTTAAGTACAGCCTGCGGCTAGCTTCCTAGTTTGATCTTTGATTTTCATTGAGTATGAAACAGTTTGATAAAGGAGACAGGATTTATGAAACCCATTGAAACAAGCTTTAAACGAATTGAAACCAAATATGTCGTTGCCAAAGATGACTTGGCTAATTTAATAGAAGACTTAAAAATATACCTCGTCGAGGATGATTATCCAACTTCTACCATTTCCAACATCTACTTTGATACAGAGCAATTTGATATGATTCAGGATGATGGCCAAGGTACTAAGCGAAAAGAAAAGATTCGGATGCGAACCTATCTCAGTCAAGTTCAACCTGATAGTCAGGTATTTTTAGAAATCAAATCCAAGGACAGGACTGGTGTCGGACGAAAATATCGCCTCTTGTCGACTCCCCAGTCTATCACCCAGTTTATGACCAAAGGACAGCTGGATAACAGTATCAAGGACCGAATGATGATTGAAAAAATTCAGCAACTCCAAGAGGAATATCAGCAAACCATCATCCCTCGTATGTATATTTACTACGACCGCTTTTCTCTCAAGGAAAAGAAAGAAATTAGCGGATTTCCCTACAATAAGATTCGTGTCACCATTGACCAAAATCTAACCTATCGTGATGATAATGTCAGTTTATTCTCAGGAAAGGACGGTTTCCCTCTACTAAATGAGGACATTGTCATCATGGAAATTAAAGCACCTGGTAGAAAACCCCAATGGTTACAAGATATTCTCGACCAATATGGACTGGTAGAGCAGAAATTTTCAAAATACAGCTGCGCCTACCACAAGTCTCAAGGGCTGGACTATAGCCCACGACCAAGCACAGAAAGTGTAGGTACTACTTATGTCTAATCTATTTAATTCTATTTTCAACAGTACAACTGCTACTGCCAATCCTATCCAGCTCTTTCTGGCTCTCTTGGTCAGCCTGATTTTAGGTTTGGCGCTGACCTGGGCCTACAAACACCGTACCCTCTATACACGGGAATTTGCTGTTAGTTTGACCCTACTCCCCTGCTTGATGACCTTGGTCATCTTTCTGGTAAATGGTAGCTTGGGGACTTCAATTGCAGTAGCTGGAACTTTTAGTTTGATTCGTTTCCGTTCAGCTACTAGTGGCTCACGGGAACTAATTGCTATCTTCCTTGCCATGATTATTGGGCTGGCAGCAGGGACAGGCTACCTAGCTCTAGCTATTCTCTTCACCGTCTTTATCTTAGCAGTATGGCTTCTTTTAGAGAAACAACAAAGCAAGAGCAAGCACCAACGTCGCAGACTATTAACCATCACAATTGCGAACCAAGAAAAACAACTCCAAACTATCCAATCTGGACTGGCACAATTCTGTACTGAGTTAGACCTCATCTCGATTGATACCAGCAATAATGGAGAACAAGTCACCACTGTCTATGAAGTGGATTTCAAGGCTCAAATCGATGACTTCCAAATCATCAATTACCTCACTAAAGAACAGGATACTTACCAGGTTTCCCTGACCAAAAATGCCAAGAAGAGAAAGAATTTGTAGAACTTCTAGCGTAAAACCTAGCAAAAAGCTAGGTAAACACTCATACTTGATGAAAATCAAAGAGCAAACTGGGAAACTAACCGCAGACTGCTCAAAGCACTGCTTTGAGGTTGCAGATAGAACTGACGAAGTCCGTCACCTATACATACGGCAAGGCGACGTTGACGTGGTTTGAAGAAATTTTCGAAGAGGATCAATTGTAAAATATGATAAAAGGCATTATATCAACGTTTTTTAAACATTTGATATGATGCCTTTTTCTTATCTTAAAAACTTTTTTACCAATCTCTTTCTTTTACAGGGATTTCCTTGATAACACGCGCAGGATTGCCACCCAAAACAACATTGTCTCCAAAGGACTTTGTAATCACGGCCCCTGCTCCTGCAACAACGTTATCTCCCAGTGTCACTCCAGGAAGGACAATGACACCACCACCAGCCCAGAAATTATCACCGATGGTGATGGGCTTGCCGTATTCAACACCTGAATTACGATCCTGCGGGTCCAGTGGATGGAGTGGAGTCAAGAACTGACAGTTGGGACCAATCATGGCATTGTCCCCGATGCGAATCGGACAAACATCCAGCATAGTCAAGTTCCAATTGGAGTAAAAATTTTCCCCTAGATGGATATTGACCCCATAATCGACTACCAGTCGTGGATTGACATAGAGATTTTGCCCGGTTGACCCAAACCAAGTCTTGATAATTTCCGTCCCTTTCAAGGGATCTTCTTCCTTGTTAAAGGCAGTCTGTTTTTGGCGAGAAGCCTGAGCCAAGGTCCGCAACTCGGGATCAAATGGATGATAGGGTTCTCCCGCTATCATTTTCTGGTATTCACTGGTCATTGTACTCTTCTCCTTATTCTCTACTATCATATCAAATTTTCTACCTATCTGACTAGGATAAGGAGTACTTTCTACAGTTTATACTCTGATTTTCATCACATCTTGCCTATCTTGCTAAACGAATACGGGTCACGATTCCGTCTGGGTCTGTGATTTCCAGCTGGCTAGATGTCAGCCATTTGATTGGAGCATCAACTTCTTGTGCTCGTTGCGCAATCGCTAACAGTTCTTCTTTATGTGCGACTTCAATGACATAGTAGGCTAAACCTGGCAAGCCTTGCTTACGCGGAGCCAGATTTTTTCCTCCCCATTCATTGACTGCTAAATGATGATGGTAGTCCCCAGCTGCAATCCAACTAGCGCTAGGCACACTGAATTTATCCTCTAACCCTAACACCTTTTGATAAAACTGGCTGGACTTTCGGCTATCTTTAAAAGAAAGATGAATATGCCCCATTCTCGTACCATCTGCTAGGATAAATGGCTCTACTCTTTCCCCCAACCCATAGATATCCTGCGCCGCAAGGGCTTCCGTCACCCCGATAATGCGTCCATCTTCTCGAATATCCCATGTAGAAACCGGCTTATCTCGATAGAGTTCAATGCCGTTTCCCTCCAAATCCTCCAAGTAAAGGGTCTCACTGTAACCATGGTCTGCACCGCCAATAAGAGGAATCTGTAAATCTGTCAGGTGTTTCAAGACATCAGCCAAAGCCTTGCGTGTCGGCAAGAGAATAGCCAGATGGTAAAGGCCATAATGTTTCCTTACTTCACCGCTCTCTTGTGCTTGAATCAGCTGTACCAAGGCTTTTCCATCAAGACCTAGAACGGCCTCTATCTCAGTTTGAGATAAGATTTCTAAACCAAGCACTTGCTGATAAAAGGCTGTTTGACTGGCCAAATCCTTTACATTTAAAACTGCCTCTGCCAAATAAATGTGGCTCTTATATTCATAGGTCATAGGATGTCTCCTTTATTGTAATTTTAATTATTACAACTATTATGTAACTTCTATCAAGAAAGTCAAGTCAGACAACTTGAAGCCTATATTCTAACAAAAAGAGGTCAATGTTCGTCATCAACCTCTTTCCTATCATTCATTCTTTCTGCTAAGTAAGATGAATACTTTTCCTATGACTTGCTATTTTCAGCCTAGTTTACCCATTCACCATTGCCATTTACACGGTAACCATCTGGTGTTGTTGTGCTGACTGCCAAAGCTCCTGAACCATATGCATAGTACCAGTACTTGCCTACTTTAAACCAACCTGTCTTCATGACACCTGATTGATCAAGATAATACCAAGTACCATTTTCCTTGTACCAACCTGTCTTCATGACACCTGATTGATCAAGATAATACCAAGCACCATTTTCCTTGTACCAGCCTGTCTTCATAGCTCCTGAACCGTCAAAGTAGAACCATCTGCTACCATCTGTTCCCCAGCCTGTAAACATCGCGCCAGAACTATCAAGGAAATACCATGCTCCATCAACTTCTACAAATCCAGTCTGCATGACACCTAAACCATTCAGATAGTACCATTTACCACCTGTTTTTACCCAGCCTGTCTTCACATCACCAGACTCATAAAAATACCATTTTCCATTAGATTGCACCCAGCCAGACTGACTAGATGTAGATGTTCTAAAATCTTTCAACGATTTTTCTACAACTATAGCTTTACTTTTAACTGTTGAAAGGTTTGATGCAGTCACTTCTGTATACTGAATAGCAGAACCATATCCACCAGCCAATTCCTCTGAAGAAGCATCATCACCTAAAGCTATAGAAATCGTTGCCACTTTCTGAGAACTAGCTTCATTTCTAAAAGCCGCAAGCCCCACATAGGTAAATTTAGAATTGATCAGAACCTCATAATAACCTGTAAATTCTTTAGATGTTCCACCCTTCTTTTTCGCTACATAATTCGCCTTCTCAGCATGCCAGTTTTCAATTGCTTTTAGAAAACCTTCATAGTTCACATCTAAAGCTTCTCCTCTTATACTATTACTAGATGGAAAAGCAGTCCAGATTTCTTTCGTAGAAAGACGCTCAGGTTTTAAAGCTACTGACACCTCAGTAGCTCGTACAAAAGCAGTTTTCTCAAGATCAGTAGACCATTTAATAGGGACATACTTATCTACCAAACCTTCATCAGCTGCTTCCTTACGAATCTTATTAATAGCATCCAAAATAGCTTGTTTATCTGGGGTTAAAAATTCTCCCTTAATCCCAACTAAAACGTTGCCACTAGAAGGATTTAACACTTCTGAGCTCAAAACATTTTCATTTCTACCCTCAGCAGATTGTGTTGCCACCAATCTGTCATTAGCAAAAACATCATTTGTCAAAACTGCTCCAGCCAAGGTCAAAGCCAAGGCGCTAGCAAATACAATTTTCTTCATTTTTTCTCCTTTTATCCTATAGATAGGACAGGTATTTTCAATATTAAATTATATCATATTTTCCTACTCTTTGTCTTTATTTATCTATTCCTACTAATCTAATTTAACAAAAAAACTTCCTAGACCTCAAAAGTAGACGCAATGATTCTTTTATTTCACAACAAGCTCATAACGTGTCTTACTTGTGAAGGTTTGACCAGCTTTGAGAATGACTTGGTCTTTGAGGTCACTGTGAATGGCATCTGGTAAAACTTGCGCTTCAAGGGCAATCCCATTGTGCTGTACCATTGGCTGACCTCCTATGATAACACTCTCATCCACAAAGTTTGCTGTGTAGACCACAAAACAAGGAGCCTCTGTCTTGAAGAGCAGGAAGCGACCTGAGTTTTGGTCATAAAGGAACCCAGCATTGTCATGGCCTGCAGGAAGGGCAAATGGATGGTCTAAACCAGAAACTAGTTGGATTTGCTCATCTTCTTCTGCAAAGATGTCTTTCAACAAGGCACCATTGTAGATGTGTTTAACCGCATCACGATTTGCATCTGGAGTTTTGGCAGGAACACCGTCGGGGGCGATTGGGTAAATCCCCTCCGTATTTAACTGGAAAACATGACGGTCAATCGTCTGCGTGAAATCACCAGACAAGTTGAAATAGCTGTGGTTGGTTGGATTGACCAGCGTATCCTGATCTGTCATTACCTTGTAGATGATTTCATAGGCACCAGTTTCTTCCAAGTGATAGCTAATCCAAATCTTGAGGTTACCAGGAAACCCTCCTGTCCCATCTGTACGCTCTGTGTAGAGGGTCAAGCCATGGTCGCTCACTTCAACTAGTTCAAACAAGCTCGAATCCCAACCAGTTGAACCACTGTGGTTACAGTTGCTTGCATTGTTGACTTCGAGATCATAGGTCTTGCCATTGAGTTCAAAGGTCGCACCTGCAATACGGCCTGCCACAGGACCTACGCTAGCTCCATGTTTGGGACTGTTGCCTACATAGCTATCAAAGTCATCAAAGCCCAAAATAACATTGGCAAAATTTCCAGCCTTGTCAGGTGTGACATAGCGCAGGATGGTCGCACCATAAGTCATAACTTCAAGCTGGTAGCCACCGTCCGTCTCAAAGCGATAGGCCAAGACATCCTTGCCCTCAACATTTCCAAATACACGCTCTGTGTATGCTTTCATTCTGTTCTCCTTTTACTATTTCTCTCAAGCAAACAAACCATAGAAAGCGTACTGACAATCTATGGTTTATCTGATAATTTACAAATCCTCTTGTCAAGAATTCATAAACACTTTCTTACTTTTGATATTCGTGGATGATAACACCTTGTACCACACGGTTGACTGTACCTGTAGGTGATGGCGTATCAGGTTTATTTTCTACCTTGAGTGAAGTCAATAGGGCAAAGAGTTGGGCATAAACGATGTATGGGAAGACACGGTAAATATCATTCAATACACCACCACAACCAAGAGCCACTTCTTTGACATTTTCAAGACCAAAAGCTTGATCGCTCAAAAGTACAACACGGCGAGCAATTTGGTCGCCTGCAACTTCACGAACTAAGTCCAAGTCGTACTTGCGAGTGTAGTCTGTCGTTGTACCAAAGACCAAAACAACCGTATCTTCGTTGATAAGAGATTTTGGGCCGTGACGGAAGCCAACTGGACTTTCATACATAGTTGCAACCTGACCAGCAGTCAATTCCAAAATTTTCAACTGTGCTTCATGAGCAAGTCCGAAGAATGGACCTGCACCCAAGTAGATCACTCGGTTAAAGTCGAGGTCAACCAACTCTTTGACATCTTCGGCATTGTCTAACACTTTACGTGCAAGGCTTGACAATACTTCAAAACGATCAGATTTAACTGCAAAGTCTGTCGGATCAAATACCAAGAGTGCGGTCAACATCATTGAAGTGAAGCTTGAAGTCATGGCAAATCCAGCATCGTTAGAAGCAGCTGGTTGCAAAAGCAAAAGATTGCGGTCATCACCATGGGCTTGAAGAGCCAATTTGCCATCTGCTGCACAAGTAATCGTCACTTGATAAAGCTCATCCACCAAGGATTTGGCCAAATCAACAGTCGCCACACTTTCAGGCGAGTTCCCACTACGAGCAAAAGATACAAGGACAGTCGCCACATCTTTTTTCAAATAAGTTTCTGGATTGGCTACAATATCCGTTGTCGCAATAGCATTGAAATTCCATTTGCGTTCGTCGTAGACTTCCTTAAAGTAAGGTACCAAGGTATCTCCCACATAAGCAGAAGTTCCAGCGCCAGTTAGGATTACTTTGATATAATCATGCTTATCTGCAATTCCTTGCAAGAAAGCTGCAATTTCATCACGTCGTGCTTGATAAGTTTCAAAAGCTTCTTTCCAAACATCTGGTTGTTGGTAGATCTCGCGTGTTGTGATTTCTGCCCCCAACTCAAGCAATTCTTCTTTTGTATAATCTAGCATTGAGTCCCTCTAATCTATTATTATATTATTTTTTATTTAAAATATGGGAATGGGAGTAAGCCCCATTCCCATTTATATTCTATGAAATATGTTCTAACAGTAATTCTGTTATTACACCTTATTCATCTTCATCGTCATCGTCGAAGCCAGCCAATAAATCATTAACTTTGACAATGCTTTCTGAAGCACGACTCTTATAATCTGCATCAGCGCCGGTTAGGCTCGCATTGATAAACTCGATTACCATTGGAAGATTCATTCCTGCATAAAGTTCGATGTCACGACCTTCCATAATCAGACGGCTCACCACGTTACATGGTGTTCCACCAAGGAGGTCAGCAAAGACTAGGAAATCATCTAAACCTTCGACAGCAGCTTCAAATTTTGCAGTGAAATCTTCTGGCCCATCTTCTGGAAGAAGAGCAACTGCATGAATATTTTCTTGTGGACCCATAATCATTTCTGTGCTACCTTTAAGTTCTTCACAAAAACGTCCATGACTCACTAAAATTAATGATTTAGTCATAAATTATGCGCCCATTCCAAGTGCAAATTTACCAAAGGCAGAAAGAGCCAAGGCAAGCACGATAATGATACCGATAGCTTTTGTAGAGTTCATACCTTTCTTACCAAGCAACCAGAAGATAAAGGCAGTGAAGATTGCTGGAAGCAAGCGTGGGAAGATTGAGTTCAAGATGTCTTGGAAGTCAATCATCTTTTCACCGATTGGCAATTTGTATGAAATTTCAAAGTTGATCATTGTTGCTACAAGAGCACCCATCATGAACACACCAAGTACAGATGCAGCTTCAATCAAAGCTGTCAAAGTGCTTTGCATGTTGTTGATAAGGTTAACCCCTTCTTTGTAGGCAAATTCCAACTGTTTCCAACGGAAGATGTCATACGCTACTGCAACTGCGATCCAAAGGAAGATACCCCAAGGTTGACCAGCGATAGCCATTGTTGCAGCGATAGATCCCATGATAGCAGGTACAAGTGAACCAAAGATAGTATCTCCAAGAGGAGCGAATGGTCCCATCAAACCAGTCTTGATACCGTTAACCGCATCTTTTGAGCCAACGCCATCTTTTTCTTCCATGGCAAGGTCAAAACCAGCGATGATTGTGTGGAAGAATGGTGAAGTGTTGAAGAATTGAGTATGAACTTTCATCATTTCTTTCAACTCAGGAGTTCCATCTCCATACATTTTACGCAATTGTGGCAAGATCATGTAAAGGTAACCTGATGCTTGCATACGTTCGTAGTTCCATCCCAATTGGAAAGTGAACAAGCTACGTTTGTTAATTTGATTAAAATCTTCTTTTGTTAATTTGTAATTAGAATTCGTCATCTTCAATTTCCCCACTTTCTGATGGTGTAGAAGGTGCTGCTACAGCAACTTTTTGGCTGTTCTTGAAGTGAACAACTGCAAGGAAGATACCCACGATAGAGATACCGATCATAGACAAACCTTTGAAGTTGTTGGCAAAGCCAATTTTTTCAGCAACGTCAGCAGGAAGAGTGCCAATGATACCAGCAACTGCTCCACCAAGACCTGTTACGTATGAGTAAAGTACAGTCAACATAGCTGTCAAACCGAATCCCATAGCAAGGTAGTGAAGGTTACGTTTAACTGGAAGGTAACGAAGCAAGATAGCGAATCCAAGACCTGGAAGCATACGACCTGCAAGAGTCAAACCGTCTGCAACCCATTGGTATTCTTTAACAAGGTTTACAACACCTTGTACGAATTCTCCACCGAAAGCAAGGGCGAAGAATACTGGAAGGGCACGAGAAAGAGCCCAAGGAAGCGCACCAAGAAGGTAGTTGCGTTCGATTCCTTTGTAGTCAAAGCGTTCGATCGCAGCATCAATACGGTGTGCGAAGAATGTAGTAGTCATACGACCAAGTACGTCGAAGTAAGTCAAAAGTGCCGCTACTGGTACAGCGATTGTAGTGATCGCAAGGTCAGTTTCGATACCTTGTGAAACTGAGAAAGCAGTCGCAAGAACCGCACCAGAAGTTGCGTCGATACGAGAAGCACCACCAAAGGTACCTACCCCAAGTACGAACAACTGCAAGCTACCACCGATAAACAAACCAGTTGTCAAATCTCCCATGATCAAACCAGTAATGAAACCAGCGAATACAGGGGAACCTGCAGAAGAAACGATCGTCAACTCATCACAGATTTGATAAGCTGAGTACAAAGTGAGAAGTAAAATTTGCCACCATTGTATCATAACAATGACCTCCTAAAAATTTTTTCCTATTTTAATAAGCTCAAAAAGTCTGAAACTGGATCATTTGGAACCATTTGAGCAGTAAGTTTAACACCTTTTTCTGCTAGTTTGTGGAAATCTTCCACATCCTTGTCTACTACGTTGATAGAACGTGTGATGGCGCGAGTTTCTGGTGTTTGAGACATATTCCCAACATTAAGGGTTTCAAGTGGTACACCTGCTTCTACCAAACCAAGGAAGCGGTCTGGTTTACGAGCCACGATAAAGAGACGTTGGCTATCGTATTTACCAGCAAGAATATTGGCTGCCGCTTTTTCAATTGGCAAAATACTCAATTTCACACCTGGTGGTGTCGCAAGTTTCAAACCACTCTTTTCAACGTCGTTGTTGACAACTTCGTCGTCTACAACCATAATACGTGAAACATTTAGTTTCCCAGCCCAAAGATTGGCTACTTGTCCGTGGATCAAACGTCCATCGATACGGCATCCTACAATTGTCATAAATTTTCCCCCTTTATGTGTTTTAGTGTAGGTTTACGAGTTAAATGAATCTCTTCTTTATATTCACCTTCTGTTTCAAAGATAATGATGCGATTGGCACCTTCCTTGAGATAGCTATGAGGGATATAAAGCGAGAGGGTTGGGCCGACGTTCCAAAAACGTCCTAGGTGACGCCCATTGACAAAGGCAACTCCCTTACCAAACTCAGACAAGTCTAGGTAAGTATCTTTTGGCTCTTGGACTGTAAAGTCATAAGCGTAAAAGGCTGGTTGTCCTTCTGTCCATCCTTTTGAAAAATCAATTTTCTCAGGATTGTCTAGTGGGAGTGGATAGTGTTTCCAGTTTAGTAAGAAGTGCAAATCCTTACAAACCCCTGTCCGAATTCCCTTACGTTGCGTATCTGCTAAGAACTTGTGTCCATAGTTGACACGCCCCATATTTTCTATCAAAATATCCAATCTAGACAGCGCTTTCTTTTCACCTTGATAAAAAATATCTTCCCCAATCTCTGTCTGATATTGGGTTTTAACCCACTGACCATCGACATACAGCTGAGCCCTATCTCGACCGTCAATGATACGAAGTCTTTCTTCTTCTGCATCCCAGTTTGTTTCTGTTCGATAGAGAAGATAGCCATAACTTTGTCCCAGCTCCTCCATCTTTTTAGGATAGAGGCTTTCTACCGGACTAGACAAGCTATCTAAGGTTTCAAACAAGGAAACCTTTTCTACTAAAGGAATAGCATCCAACTCCATACTCTCTTTGTAGAGTGGTTCTAACTGCGGATACTCTGGGAAATGTGTTGCCATCATCTTCTTGACCGCCAAATATTTAGCAGTTGGATTTCCTTCTTCATCCAGAAGGGCATCGTAATCATAAGATGTAACTTGTGGCAAGTCCAAAGTTCCTCGAGCCGAGCAACCATTCATAAAGCCAAAGTTTGTACCACCATGAAACATGTATAGATTAATGGAACCTTGCTCCAAAACTTCTCGAACTGCATCTGCCAATTCTTTTGGATCCCGTGTGATAATCGGTTCTTTCCAACGATTGAACCAGCCATCCCAGAACTCCATACACATGAGTGGCCATTTCTTACCATGTTCATCAAAGAATTCCTGCATCTGTGAAAAGTTGTAAGGTGCCTTAGAACCAAAGTTCCCTGTTACAAAGAGATCATCTTCGATTAAGGTTCCAGCTTTCAGAGTTGCTCTCCATGGGCCATCTGATGTAAAGAGTGGGCAGGTTACACCACGCTCTACCATCAACTGTCGAATCGCTCTCAGGTAAGCCTTATCTTCTCCATAAGAACCATACTCATTTTCAACCTGCATCATGAGAATATTGCCACCATTGTCCAATAAATGTGGAACCAACCGTGCCAAAAGCTGGTCATAGTAGCGACCAACAGCCTCAATATAGGCAGGGTCTGATGAACGAATCCTCATGTCTTTGGTTAAGAGCCAAGCTGGTAAGCCACCGAATTCCCACTCCGCACAGATAAATGGTGACGGACGTACAATAGCATAGAGGCCTAAATCTTGTGCTGTCTGGAGAAATCTCTCCAAATCCAGAGCTCCTTCAAAGTGAAACTCACCCTCACGAGGCTCGTGTAAATTCCAAGCCACATAAGTCTCTACTGTATTAAAACCAAGAGCCTTCAAGTTATAGAGCGAATGATACCAATCTTCTGGAGGAATCCTAAAATAATGAATGGCGCCGGACAAAATCTTGAACGGTTTCCCATCCAAATAGAAATCGTCCCTAATCTCAAATCGTGTCATATTACTACCTTCTGACAATTAAAGTTCACGCTTTCATTTGTTGATATAGTAAATATATCTCAATATCCTGCATTTGTCAATAGGTTTTCACAATTTTTTTCATTTTTTACCAATTTTTACACAAAAAACTTATAAAGATATAGATTTTACAGACATAGAGCTTCAAGTAGTTGACATGTATAAAAATGTATAAAATCTCCTTTTTTATATGTAATTTAACCTTTTAGCCTATTATTCTAATTTTTTTATTCAAAATACTACTATTCTTTCCGTTTTTATGGTAGAATCTTTAACGGAGAAGGAAAATCGAGGTGAAAATATGGCAATTCCAAAGTATCAATATATTAAAGATGAGTTAAAGAACAAAATCATTTCTGGTCAATTTGCCAGTGGCGATAAATTCTACACTGAAGCTGAATTGATTGCAATGTATGATGTAAGTTCTATCACAGTTGTCCGCGCCTTAAACGACCTTGCCAAGGATGGCTATATTATCCGCCAACAAGGAAAGGGTACATTCGTTTCACGCGCACGCAAACACAAACTCGTAGAGTTTTCAGATGTAGAAGTTTTTGAAACTAAAGATGATAAAGTTACCGTCCTTTCTATTGAGCGTGGAAACAAACTAAGCTACCTAGAAAAACTCGGACTACGCGGAGATCAGTTCTACTACAAGATTGAACGCGTTCGCGAAACAGGTGGTGTTATGTACATCTACCATACATCTTACATTCCAGAACAATACATCAACGCAAATTATCCAAATCTTGAATATTATAGCTCTATCTATAACCGTTTCAAATTGGATTACCACATTCACATGAATGATGAACATTTTGAAGAAATCAATGAAATAGCATTTCCAACTCCAGAACATGTGGCTTCGGTCCTCGGAGTCGATGAACAATTCCCAACCGTTTTACAAACCAAGACTACTAAACTAGAGTCTACTGGTCAAGTTCTCGCATACAGCGAAACATATAAACGAGCGGATTACTACAAAATCAAATTCATTTCATGTGACCGTGATCACTAAGAAGAAAAGCCTGAGCACTGCTTAGGCTTTCTTCTATACACATTATACCACAATAAAAGGAAAGCGCTTACTTTTTTGTATAACCTTCTATATTTTGTAGAATATTTTATAGAAATAGGATTGAATTACACTATATATGCATATATCAATTAATAGAATTCTTTGTTTAATTTTGATTAGTTTTTATACTTATTATAGCTTTAAAGCAATCCTACTTGACTCCTGTTAACATAATAAATAAAACAAAATTGTTGAATTGTGTAAACGTTATTAATATCAAAATGCAATCAGGAGGTTTTGCAATGAAATAAGAAAAACAACAGCGTTTTTCCATTCGTAAATACGCGGTAGGAGCAGCTTCTGTTCTAATAGGATTTACTTTCCAAGCACAAGCTGTTGCAGCCGATGGAATGACTCCTACTACGGAAAACCAACCAACCAACCATACGGTTTCCGATTCCCCTCAAGCATCTGAAAATCTGACTACTGAGGAAAAACCTAAAGCAGAGCTTCAACCAGAAGCTCCAAAAACTGTAGAAGCAGAAACTTCAGCTACTGATAAGCTAGCTAGTCTTTCAAAAACAGAGGAGAAACCGCAGGAGGAAGAAGGCTTTACTCCTAGTGATAAAGAAAAAGTGCTAACTTCTGCTACTGCTGATAAAAAGGCGGAGGAAGTTAGCCCTAAAAAGGAAGAGCTGAAAGAGGCTGATTCTAAAGAGTCTAACATAGATAAGACTGATAAGTCAGAAGCTGGCAAGGATAAACCAGCTGAAAAAGATGCTAAAAAAGATGAAACGAAAGCAGAGGCTGATAAACCAGCAACAGAGGCAGGAAAGGAACGCGCTGCAACTCAAAATGAAAAATTAGCTAAACGAAAAATCGTTTCAATTGATGCCGGACGTAAATATTTTTCACCTGAACAACTCAAAGAAATCATTGACAAAGCGAAAGAATATGGTTACACAGATCTTCATCTCTTGGTAGGTAACGATGGCCTCCGTTTCATGCTAGATGATATGTCTATGAAAGTGGGCGATAAAACCTACTCTAGCGATGATGTCAAACGCGCTATTGAACATGGAACAAATGCTTATTACAATGATCCAAATGGGAACCATCTCACTGAAAGTCAGATGACAGATTTAATTAATTATGCCAAAGATAAGGGAATTGGTGTGATTCCAACTGTCAATAGCCCTGGACATATGGATGCTATTCTTCATGCTATGAAAGAACTTGGCATTGAAAATCCTAACTTTGATTATTTTGGTAAAAAATCTGAACGAACTGTTGACTTAAATAATAAACAAGCAGTCGATTTTACAAAAGCTCTGATTGACAAATACGCAGCCTACTTTGCTGGCAAGTCTGAAATATTCAACATCGGACTTGATGAATATGCCAATGACGCAACAAACGCTAAAGGTTGGAGCGTTCTTCAAGCTGATAAATACTATCCAAACGAAGGTTACCCTGAAAAGGATATGAAAAATTCATCTCTTACGCCAATGATCTAGCCCAAATCGTGAAATCACGCGGTCTCAAACCAATGGCCTTCAACGATGGTATCTACTATAATAGCGATACAAGCTTTGGTAGTTTTGACAAAGACATCATCGTTTCAATGTTGACTGGTGGCTGGGGAGGTTACGACGTCGCTTCTTCTAAACTTCTAGTAGAAAAAGGTCACCAAATCCTAAACACTAACGATGCTTGGTACTATGTTCTTGGGAGAAATGCTGATGGCCAAGGTTGGTACAATCTTGATCAGGGTCTCAATGGTATTAAAAATACACCAATCACTGCTGTGCCAAAATCCGACGGAGCAACTATTCCATTCATCGGTGGTATGGTAGCTGCTTGGGCTGATACACCATCTGCACGTTATTCCCCATCTCACCTCTTCAAACTCATGCGTCATTTTGCAAATGCCAATGCTGAATACTTCGCTGCAGACTACCAGTCTGCTGAACAAGCACTAAAAGAAATTCCAGCAGACCTCAAGCGCTACACAACAGAAAGCGTTACTGCAGTCAAAGAGGCAGAAAAAGCCATCCGTTCACTTGATAGCAATCTCAGCCGTGCTCAACAAGACACGATTGACCAAGCAATCGCAAAACTTCAAGAAGCAGTCAGCAATTTGACCTTCACACCAGAAGCTCAAAAAGAAGAAGATGCTAAACGTGAACTTGAAAAACTTAATAAGAATAAAGTCATTTCCATCGATGCAGGTCGCAAATACTTCTCTTTAGATCAACTCAAACGCATCGTAGACAAGGCCAGCGAGCTCGGCTATTCTGATGCCCATCTCCTTCTAGGAAATGATGGCCTTCGTTTCCTACTCGATGATATGACCATTACTGCCAACGGAAAAACCTATGCTAGTGATGATGTAAAAAATGCCATCATCCAAGGAACAAAAGCTTACTACGATGATCCGAATGGAACTTCACTGACACAAGCAGAAGTAACAGAATTAATTGAATACTCTAAATCTAAAGGGATTGGTCTCATCCCAGCTATCAACAGCCAAGGTCACATGGATGCTATGCTGGTTGCCATGGAAAAATTGGGCATCAAGAATCCTCAAGCCAACTTTGATAAGGTTTCAAAAACAACCATGGATCTTGAAAATCAAGAAGCAGTTGGATTTACCAAAGCCCTTATCGGCAAGTACATGGATTACTTTGCTGATAAATCAAAGATTTTTAACTATGGTACAGATGAATATGCCAATGATGCAACGAATGCCCAAGGTTGGTACTACCTTAAATGGTATGGCCTCTATAACAAGTTCGCAGATTATTCTAACAGCCTAGCTGCTATGGCTAAGGAAAGAGGGCTTCAACCAATGGCCTTCAACGATGGCTTCTACTATGAAGACAAGGACGATGTTCAGTTTGACAAAGATGTCTTGATTTCTTACTGGTCTAAAGGCTGGTGGGGCTACAACCTTGCAACTCCTCAGTATCTTGCAAGTAAAGGCTATAAACTTCTCAATACCAACGGAGATTGGTACTATGTTTTAGGTAATCACAAAGCAGACGAAGCCTACCCACTATCAAAGGCGATTGAAAACTCTGGTAAAGTGCCATTTAACCAGCTTGCTTCTACCAAATATCCTGAAGTAGACCTTCCAACAGTTGGAAGTATGCTTGCTATCTGGGCAGATAAACCAAGCGCTGAGTATAAGGAGGAAGAAATCTTTGAACTCATGACTGCCTTTGCAGACCACAACAAAGACTACTTCCGTGCTAATTATAATGCTCTCCGCGAAGAATTAGCTAAAATTTCTACAAACTTAGACGGATACAGCACATAAAGCCTAGTAGCACTCAAGGCTGCAAAAGATGGACTGAATCTTAACCTCAACCGTAGCAAACAAGCTGAATTAGACGCACTAGTAGGTAAACTCAAGGCCGCTCTTCAAGGTCTCAAACCAGCTGCAACTCATTCAGGAAGCCTAGATGAAAATGAACTAGCTGCTAATGTTGAAACCAAACCTGAACTAGTTGTGAAGACAGAAAGCATTCCATTTAAAGTCATTCGAAAAGAAAATCCGAACCTCCCAGCAGGTCAAGAAAAAGTTGTCAAAGCAGGAGTTCTAGGTGAATGCACTTCTTACATCTCTACTCTTACTGAAAATGGAAAGACTAGTGAAACCGTTCTAGATAGTCAAGTCACCAAAGAACCTATGGACCAAGTTGTCGAAGTCGGTGCTCTTGTAACCCACAAGGGCGATGAAAGTGGTCTTGCAGCAACTACTGAGGCAAAACCTAGACTAGATATCCAAGAGGAAGAAATTCCGTTTACCACAGTGACTCGTGAAACTGATCAATTGCCTAAAGGACAATCCCGTGTCGTAACAGAAGGTGTAAACGGTCGTATAAGTTATTTCTATTCTGTAACTACGGCTGCAGACGGAACTGAAGTTAGAACATTGGTTACAAGTGTCGTAGCACAGGAAGCCGTTACACAAATAGTCGAAGTCGGAACCCTTGTAACACATGTAGGTGGTGAATATGGACAAGCGGCTGTCAAAGAAGAAAAACCAGCACAAGAAATCCCAAGTGTGCCAACTCCTGCGGCAGAAGAAAAATCAGTACTAGAGATTCCAGGCGAATCGGCTCCATGAACTGTTCCTGCTGAGGAAAACAAAGCTCTTCCTCAAGGTCCAGCTTCTGTGGCAACAGAGAAAAAACTTCCTGAAACAGGAAGTCACGATTCTGCAGGATTAGTAGTCGCAGGACTCATGGCCACACTAGCAGCCTATGGACTCACTAAGAAAAAGGAAGACTAAGTCTTTTCGATAAAAAATAAACAGCGAGATTGTGAACCTCGCTGTTTATTTTTTAATTAATCACCAAGTCCAAGACGTTCGAAGATCTCATCCACTCGTTTGGTATAGTATGCAGGGTTGAAGATTTCATCGATTTCTTCTTGTGTAAGACGTGATGTTACCTCTGAATCTGCTTCGAGAAGGGGTTTAAAGTCTACTTGATTGTCCCATGATTGAGCTGTCTTCGGTTGCACCAAATCATAGGCTTGCTCACGAGTCATCCCTTTCTCGATCAAGGTCAACATGGCACGCTGGCTAAAGATAAGACCAAAGGTTGAGTTCATGTTGCGGATCATGTTTTCTGGGAAGACTGTCAAGTTTTTGACGATATTTCCAAAACGGTTGAGCATGTAGTCAATCAAGATGGTCGTATCTGGTGTGATGATGCGCTCAGCTGATGAGTGAGAGATATCACGTTCGTGCCAAAGGGCTACGTTCTCATAAGCTGTTACCATGTGACCACGGATAACACGCGCAAGACCTGTCATGTTTTCAGAACCGATTGGGTTGCGTTTGTGAGGCATTGCAGATGAACCTTTTTGACCTTTAGCAAAGAATTCTTCCACTTCGCGTTGTTCAGATTTTTGCAATCCACGGATCTCCGTTGCCATACGCTCGATAGAAGTTGCGATGCTAGCAAGAACTGCAAAATACTCAGCGTGAAGGTCACGAGGAAGGACCTGTGTAGAGATTTCTTGAGCACGGATGCCAAGCTTATCGCAGACGTATTGCTCCACAAATGGTGGGATGTTGGCAAAGTTCCCAACCGCACCAGAGATCTTACCAGCTTCTACACCAGCAGCCGCATGCTCGAAACGCTCGATATTGCGCTTCATTTCGCTGTACCAAGTGGCTAATTTAAGACCAAAAGTCGTCGGCTCAGCGTGCACCCCGTGGGTACGACCCATCATGATGGTAAATTTGTGCTCTTTCGCCTTATCAGCGATGATATTGGTGAAGTTTTCAAGGTCACGACGGATGATGTCGTTAGCCTGCTTGTAGAGGTAACCGTAGGCCGTATCCACCACGTCAGTAGAGGTCAAGCCATAGTGAACCCACTTGCGCTCCTCACCAAGAGTCTCAGAAACCGCACGCGTGAAGGCCACCACATCGTGGCGAGTCTCCTGCTCAATCTCCAAAATACGGTCGATGTCAAAGTCCGCTTTCTCGCGAATCAAAGCCACATCTTCCTTAGGGATTTCCCCCAACTCAGCCCATGCCTCATCAGCCAAGATTTCCACCTCAAGCCAAGCACGGTATTTATTTTCTTCACTCCAAATGTTCGCCATCTCAGGGCGACTATATCTATCAATCATGTAATTTTATTTTCCTTTCTTCTTAACCTTTTGGGCATTAGCTAGCTAAGTGAATGAAGTTCCCTATTCAAACTCTTCTTTCCCAATCCATACAGACGGATAGTGATCTAGTGTATTCAAATCCGTATCAAGCGGTAGATCATAGATAGCTAAATAGTTATCAGGATACTGAGCAATCAACTCTTCATACTTAGCTTTCACTTTTTCATGATCGCTACTAGCATACAAGACTTCGACGACTGCCCCAGTCTTCTCTTTTTCGACAAATGCATTTACGATGATTTGAATCATAGGTTTCTCCTAAAAATCTATCCCTTTCCCGAGCTCATCCACACTATCCGGCACATCACTAAACAAAGTCACATGCCCCATCTTGCGGTTGTGCTTCGCTTCTATTTTACCATACAGGTGGAGGTGGGCGCTTGGATTTTCTGTGACATATTTCTCAGCCGCCTCGACGTGTTGCCCAAGGACATTGAGCATGACAGCAGGGGCATGGAGGTGGATTGTTGGGAGTGGTTCTCCGAGAACTCCCAAGATGTGCGTATCGAACTGTGAAAAGTCACATGCTTCGATTGAGTAGTGCCCTGAATTGTGGGGACGTGGGGCGATTTCATTGACGATGATGTCATCAGCCGTCGCAAACATTTCCACGCAGAGCGTTCCAGAAAGGTTCAGCTGTTCTGCAATTCGTACTGCCATAGCTTTGGCTTTTTCAGCTAGACTTTCTGAAATGCGAGCAGGTACAATTGTTTTTGAAAGAATGTTGTTGCGGTGGATATTTTCCTGAACTGGGAAAACCGTCACGTCCTTGCCATTTCCAGACACGATGACAGAAATTTCAAGGTCAAAGTTGACGAACTCTTCTAAAACGCAGTCTGCTGAATCAGCTAACGCATAGGCTTCTTCCAAGTCTGCTTCTGAACGAATAACCTTTTGACCATGCCCATCGTAACCACCGGTCGCAGTCTTGAGGACATAGTTTTTCGAGAGGTCGATATCTGCCAAATCCTGGCTTGAGGTCACGACCTTGTAAGGTGCAACAGTAACTTGTGCCTTGTTGGAAAGAAAGTCCTTCTCAAAAATCCGGTTTTGGGAGATGCGAAGTAGGTCGGTCCCTTGAGGGAGCTGACCTGCTTTGATAACAGCATCCAGACCGTCAGCATCGACATTTTCAAACTCATAGGTCAGGACATCGCAACGCTCAGCCAACTGACGGAGGGCATCTACATCGTTATAAGGCGCCACGATGATTTCCGCCACTCGAGAGGCTGGACAATCCGCCGCAGGATCCAGCGCGATAACCTTGTGCCCCATGTAGATAGCAGAAATGGCCATCATCTGACCAAGCTGACCGCCACCGATAATTCCGATTGTTTTAGATGAGCTCATTTGTCGACTCCTCTGCGATTTTTCCTTGTTCTTCTGCGAAATCTGCCAAAGCTGTCGCGATATCCTGATCCTCTACCGACAGGAGACGGAGGGCAAAGAGGGCAGCGTTAGTCGCACCCGCTTCACCGATAGCCATGGTCGCAACTGGTACTCCACCTGGCATCTGAACGATAGAATAAAGTGAATCCACACCGCTAAGGGCACGTGATTTGACTGGAACCCCGATGACTGGAAGAGTAGTTTTAGCCGCAACCATACCTGGCAAATGGGCTGCGCCACCTGCTCCTGCGATGATGACCTTGATGCCACGGCTACGTGCTTCTTCTGCATGCTTGAACATGAGGTCTGGCGTACGGTGGGCAGAGACAACCTTCTTTTCGTAAGCAACGCCGAAGCGGTCTAGGACTTCTGCTGTTTTTTGCATGGTTGCCCAGTCGGATTTTGAGCCCATGATGATGGAAATAATTGGTTTAGTCATAATTTTTCCTTTTTTCTTCTTTTTTGATAATGGTCTTAGGTAGTGGGGACGGAAGCAAACCTTCGGTTTCATTCCTAAACTTTGAGCCTAAGGTCTCAAAGTTTCCCCCGACCAGAACAGATGCTGTTCTGGTCTTTTCACCACGGCAACCATTATCTTAGTTTAGCTCGCTTTCGCTCGCCATGACAAATTTAGTAGCTGTTAATCTTTTATGGCCTTGCTTCCGATATCTGTACGATAGAAGAGGTCTTCTGTGTTTTGTTTGTTAAGTTCATTGTAGATAATGTTTTGGCCGTCTTTGACGGTGTCTGCTGTTGTGACTAGCATATAGACACGTCCGCCGTTTGAGAGGAGGTCTTGGCCATTTTCAGCGAATTTAGCACCGGCATAGTAAGTGATGATGTCGCCTTCTGTCTTGGTAGGAAGCTTGACACCTTTCTCATAAGCGAGTGGGTAGCCATTTGAAGCTACAACCACACCTAGTGTCACACCCTTGTCCGTCCAGGTGATGGCTGGCTCTTGACCATACAAAATATCCGTGATATTTTGCGCAAAATCAGAAGTCAAACGAGGCAAGATGATTTGAGTTTCAGGATCTCCGAAACGAGCGTTAAACTCGATGACCTTAGGTCCGTCTGCTGTTAAAATAAGCCCTGCGTAAAGGACACCAAGGTAAGGACGCCCTTCTTGGATCATCCCCTCAAGGACTGGCTTGACAATGGTGTCAACCGCTGTGTCAACCACTCTCTGTGACAAGTGAGGAACTGGCGCATAGGCACCCATCCCACCAGTGTTGGGCCCCTTGTCGCCATCATAAGCACGTTTGTGGTCCTGAGCCGTTGGCATGATGTAGAACTTGTCACCATTGACAAAGGCAAAGAGAGAGAACTCTTCCCCGTCAAGGAATTCCTCGATGACCACACGTGCACCTGAGTCACCGAATTTATTGTCCAAAAGCATCTCGTGAGCTGCTTCGACTGCTTGCTCGACTGTCTCCGCAACGACGACACCTTTCCCAAGGGCCAAACCGTCTGCCTTGACGACGATTGGAGCGTCTTTTTCTTCGATATAAGCCTTGGCTTCCTCAAAGTCAGAAAATGTGCCATAGGCTGCTGTCGGAACGCCGTACTTGACCATGATTTCCTTAGCAAAATCCTTGGACCACTCCAACTCCGCTGCCAATCTTGTCGGACCAAAGGCTTTGAGACCAGCTGCATTGAACTCATCCACAATCCCAGCCGCAAGGGCGTCATCTGGACCAATGAAGGACCAAGCAATATCGTTGGTTTTTGCAAACTCAATCAATTTAGAATGTTCGGAAATAGAGATATTTACCAATTCCAGACCATCCAGAGTCATCCCGTCATTCCCAGGAGCTACAAAGACTTTTTCAACGTCATTTGACTCAAGCAACTTCTTAGCAATGGCATGTTCACGACCACCCGAGCCGACAACTAACAGCTTCATCTTTCAACCTCTTTTGCGAATTATTTACTAATATTATACCATAAACGTTCGTTTTAATCTTGTTTCATTTCGCTTTTAAAGCAAAAAAAGGAAAGAAACTGTTTTCTTCCCTTTTATTTTCTTAATGTCTAAAATGTCTCACGCCTGTGAAGACCATAGTCAGGCCGTATTTATCAGCAGCTTCGATAGACTCTTGGTCACGGACAGAGCCCCCTGGCTGGATGATGGCCTTGATACCTGCCTTAGCGATTTCTTCCACGTTATCCGCAAATGGGAAGAAGGCATCCGAAGCAAGGACAGCACCGTCAAGGCGATCTTTGGATTGGTCAATGGCGATACGGACGGAAGCCACACGGTTGGTTTGACCAGGACCGACACCAAGTGTCATGTGATCATTAGTCACGATGATTCCATTTGATTTGACATACTTGATAGCTTTCCAAGCAAACTCAAGGGCAGTCGCTTCTGTCTCAGTTGGTTGGCGTTTGGTTACCACTTGCCAGTCAGCTGGGCTTTCTTTGACCACGTCTTGATTTTGAACGAGGAGTCCACCGACAACACCAGTGTATTCTGCTTCTGCTTCGCTGGCATCTTGAGCATCGAATGGCAAGGCAAGGATACGCAAGTTTTTCTTCTTTGTTGTCAAGATTTCAAGTGCTTCGTCTGTATAGCTTGGTGCGATGATAATTTCAAGGAAAACACCGTGCATTTTCGTGGCTGTCGCAGCGTCAACCTCACGGTTTAGAACGACGATACCACCAAAGATAGACACTGGGTCAGATTCATAAGCGTAGTCCCAAGCCGTTTCGATGTCTTCAGCTTGACCAATTCCACATGGGTTCATGTGTTTCAAAGCCACAACGGTTGGACGATCTTTGAAATCACGGATGATACGGATAGCAGCATCAGCGTCACGGATATTATTGAAGGACAATTCTTTACCGTTAAGTTGTTTAGCTGAAGCAATCGAGTAGTCAGTCGGCAAGGCTTTTTGGTAGAAATCAGCATCCTGTTGAGGATTTTCCCCGTAACGCATCGGTTGCTTGAGGTCATAAGTCAAAGTGAGTTTTTCAGGTTTATCTTCACCCACTTGAGCTGTGAAGTATGCCGCAATCAAGGCATCATAAGCAGCTGTGTGACGGAATACTTTTGCTGCCAAACGTTGACGAGTTTCATAAGTAGTTTCGCCATTAGCTGACAATTCTTCCAAAACCACAGCATAGTCAGCAGGGTCTACCACGACTGTCACGCTGGCGTGATTCTTAGCTGCGGAACGAAGCATTGATGGACCACCGATATCGATGTTTTCCACCGCGTCAGCGTAAGTCACGTCTGGTTTGAGAATGGTTTCCTTGAATGGGTAGAGGTTTACCACCACAAGATCAATGAGCTCAATATGATTGTCCTTGGCTGCTTCCAGGTGAGTATCCAAATCACGACGAGCGAGAAGTCCACCGTGGATATTTGGATGGAGAGTCTTGACGCGACCATCCATCATTTCTGGGAAACCAGTCACATCGTCAATGGCAATGGTATCTACCCCAGCATTGTCAAGGGCAACCTTGGTACCACCTGTTGAGATGATGTCCCAACCAAGTTTTTTGAGTTCTTGGGCAAATTCAACAATGCCCGCTTTGTCTGAGACTGAAATAAGTGCTCGTTTAGTCATGTTTTCTCCTTTTGAATAAATAGGATTTTGAGGCGATTAAAGACTAATCTAACTCATATAAAAGGTAGTTATCAAAATTTATGATTCCTTTGAGGTAATCTAGGTCTGCTTTAGACAACTCAAATTCTGGAAAAGTCGCAATTAAACTAGACAAATAAAAATAATTCGGGTGCCTACGATAAGAAAAACCTGCTTGACCGAATTTCCCTTGACAAAAATCATAGGCAAGTTTTAATTCTTGACTTGTGACACCGTCTAAAATTTTATCTAACTCTGAAAGCTGACTTTTATCAGTATTTTCTATCATAGCTTTCACTGTATTTACTAAAACAAAAAGAAAATCATTAGTATTATCCAGTAGGATTGGTCTGTTAGATAACTTATTCTTTAACTCCATATAGTATTGGTCCATAATCATTTCTTCCTCTCCACTCCCAAACTATCCAAGACTTCTGGATAGAGTTTGTACTCTGTTTCGTGGATGCGAGTCTCGAAAATATCAAGGGTGTCCCCTTCAAGGCGTGGCACACGGACTTGTTTGATGACCTTACCGGTATCAACACCAGAGTCCACCCAGTGAATGGTCACACCGCTCTCAGCAACACCTGCATTCCAAGCATCCTCAATACCATGAGCTCCTGGGAATTCAGGGAGATAAGCCGGATGAATATTGATGATACGGCCTTCATAAGCTGCTAGCAAGGTGGGGCCGACGATTTTCATGTAGCCTGCGAGACAAACCAAGTCAATCTTGTGTTCATCCAAAAGTTCGACAATGGCTCCTTCATAGTCTGCCTTGTTCTCAAACTCTTTGAGTTCAAAAGCGTAGGATAATACCCCAAGATTCTCTGCACGCTCAAGTACATAGGCATCCCGATGATCTGAAAAGACAAATTCTACTGGAAATTGTTCCGCAATCACCTGAAAGTTTGAGCCGTTGCCAGAGGCAAAAACAGCAATCTTTTTAGCCATTATTGAATCACCACACTTGCATCTGTCTTCTTCACAATACGACCAATTTCATAAACAGGTTCGTCAAGAAGTTCTTTGACACGTTCCACATTTTCTGGTTTTACCGCAAGCATGAGACCGATACCCATGTTGAAGATTTCAAACATTTCTTCATGTTTGATTTCACCATATTTTTCAAGGGCTTTGAAAATTGGAAGGACTGGGACTTTGCTTTCGTCAATTTCAGCAGCCAAGTCATCCGCGAACATCCGTGGGACATTTTCGATGAAACCACCACCTGTGATGTGGGCAATACCATTCACCAATTCTTCTTTGATGAGTGGCAATGCTGCTTTGACGTAGATACGAGTTGGTTCCAAAAGAACGTCTTTAAGTTTCTTCCCTTCCAATTCTGGGAGAACTTCTTCACCTGTGTAATCTGCAAAAACACGACGAACAAGTGAGTAACCATTTGAGTGGATACCGCTTGAAGCAAGTCCAAGAATCACATCCCCTTCAGCTACTTTTGACCCATCTATGATTTGAGATTTTTCTGCAACACCGACAGCAAATCCAGCCAAATCATAGTCATCTTCACCATACATACCAGGCATTTCAGCCGTTTCACCACCTATAAGGGCTGCACCAGCTTGCACACAACCTTCAGCCACACCAGCAACAACTTGTTCTAGTTTAGCTGGTTCATTTTTACCAGTTGCGATATAGTCCAAGAAGTAGAGAGGTTCTGCACCTGCAGCAATGATATCATTGACACACATAGCCACACAGTCTTGTCCAATGGTATCGTGCTTGTCGTACTTGATAGCCAGCATGAGTTTAGTTCCGACACCATCTGTACCAGATATCAAAACGGGCTCTTTGACACCTGTTTTTGAAAGGTCGAACATACCACCGAAGCCACCGAGAGCTCCCATAACACCTGCACGTTCCGTACGAGCTACGTGTTTTTTGATGCGTTCAACAACTTCATAACCCGCTTCAACATCCACACCAGACTGCGCATAAGCATTTTTATTCGTCATTTGTTTTTTCCTTTTCCTTTCCTTTAATGGGGAATTTTATTTGTAAAAACTCGTTTTTTCTTCCAAACTTCTACGATATTCTTCTTCATAGTCATAGAGAGGAGTTGGATAGTTCCCATCAAAGTAAGCCACACAGAGACCGCCATTTGGTGCATCTGTTTCAATCCCAATAGAGTCAATCAAGCCATCAATCGAAAGATAAGTCAGGCTATCCGCACCAATGATTTGGCAAGTTTCCTCAACGGTATGATTAGCCGCAATCAACTCCTGACGTGTCTGGATATCAATTCCGTAGAAACATGGATAGGCAAGAGCAGGACTCCCAATGGCAACGTGAACTTCTGATGCCCCCGCTTCTTTCAAAAGTTGGACAATACGACGAGATGTTGTTCCTCGCACGATAGAGTCATCAATCATGACCACACGTTTGCCTTTAACGACACCAGAAACGGCAGAGAGCTTCATTCGCACTCCTTGTTCCCGCAATTCTTGAGTCGGCTGGATAAAGGTCCGTTGTGTATATTGGTTCTTGATAAGACCCATTTCATTTGGCAAACCTGATTCTTCCGCAAATCCCATAGCTGCGCTGAGTGAGGAATTTGGTACCCCAACTACGATATCGGCTTCATGCTTGAACTCACGTGCTAATTGAGCTCCCATTCTCTTACGAGCCGTATGAACATTGACACCATGGATATTGGAGTCAGGACGGGCAAAGTAAATATACTCCATGGAACAAATTGCCAGCTGAGTATCGTTTGTGTAGCTATCATACTGGATGCCCTTGTCATCAATAATCACAATCTCACCTGGCTTCAAATCGCGAATCCATTCTGCACCAATAACCTCAAAAGCACAGGTTTCAGATGACACTACGACTGCTCCGTTAGCCATTTTCCCGATAGAAAGGGGACGGAAACCATTGGGGTCAAGAGCCGCAATCAACTTATCTTCAAACATCAAGATATAAGCAAAGCCACCTTTGACAAGACTGAGTGCTTCCTTGATTTTGCCCATCAAGTTCGGATTATGACTGCGACGAATGAGATGAGCCAAGATTTCCGAGTCCGAAGTCGCGCTGAAAATCGCTCCTCTTTGTTCCAGTTCTTTCTTAAGAGAGGCCGCATTGGTTAGATTTCCATTATGAGCCAAGCCAAACTGCATATCGTGAAAACGGAAGAGGAAGGGCTGGATGTTATCTACAGAAGCTTCGCCAGCAGTCGCGTAACGCACATGCCCAATCGCACCAGTTCCTGTCAATTTATCCAAATTAGCAGGATTTCTGAAGACTTCTGAAAGAAGGCCCATATCACGATGGCGCTTCAATTGCCCCTGATCATTGGAGAGGATTCCTGCCCCCTCCTGACCACGGTGCTGAAGACTGTGGAGCCCAAAATAGGTCAATTTAGCAGCATCTGGATGCCCCCAGATACCGAAAACACCACATTCTTCATTAAGAGATTTTACTTCGTATGTCATTTTTTATACCTAATTTTCATTTGCAATCATCAAGAGCTCAATCTACATGACTTTCACATTACTGATACTCTTCGAAAATCTGCAAGTCTTATTTTTCAGTGAAAAATTTAACCGCCGACGCGAACAGGTGCTGGTCTTTATTTCCTGGAATATTTTGGAAAAGACCGTCTTCATAACGTTCTGAGTGTCCCATCTTACCGATGATTTGACCGTTCTTGCTAGTAATTCCTTCGATAGCATGGACAGAACCATTTGGATTGTACTTAGAGTCCATGCTTGGTTTGCCGTCAAAGTCTACGTATTGGCTGAAAATTTGTCCATTGTCACGGAGCTCTGCAAATTCCTCAGCCGTCACGACAAACTTCCCTTCACCGTGTGATACTGGGATAGCATGAATATCGCCCACTTGCACCCCAGCCAACCATGGTGAGTTAGTATTTGCAATACGAGTTTCTACCATCTTGGCCACGTGCTGGTTAGCATCATTATAGAAGAGGGTTGGGCTAGTACTGCTGGCATCCCCGAAGTTTCCGTATGGTAGGAGACCCGATTTGACTAAGGCCTGGAATCCATTACAGATACCGATAATCAAGCCACCACGAGCGATAAAGCTATCAATAGCTGCACGGACTTTTTCATTGAGGAGGATGTTGACGATAAACTTGGCTGAACCATCTGGTTCATCCGCAGCTGAGAAACCACCTGCAAAGAAGAGGATGTTAGCCTTGCCGATGTTGTCAACCATTGTTTCAACTGACTTGACAATGGCTTCTTCATTCAAGGTCACGAATGGCACCAAGTTGACCTCTGCACCTTCTTTTTCAAAGGCTTTTGCTGAGTCATATTCTGAGTTGGTCCCTGGAAATACTGGGATGTAAACAACCGGTTTTCCAATCTTTTCTTTGGCTTTGATGATTAGGTCAGAAGAGACAGCTGGTACTTCAGCCAGTTCCTTGGCTTGGGCAAATTCTGTTGGGTAAACTTCTTCCAATTTACCTTGAAAGGCGCTATCAAGCTTGTATCCATCTAGCTTCACACCGTTAACAAGCAGGGTAAAGTCTGCACTTGTTTGACCGATTTTCTCCACTCCAGCTATTTCTTCAGGAGATGTGAAGATAAATCCGCCCAATTGAGCTGTTAAAGCTGTTTCAAGTTCAGACAAGGTTACCTCTGCACCGATATGATTTCCAAAGGTAGCAAGAGCCAAACTTTCAACAACACCACCATATTTGACAGCTGATGCAGATGTCACTTTGTGAGCCTTTTGAATAACTTCAAATTGAGCAAAATTAGACTTGATAAGATCAAAATCAATCTCTTGAGCCAAAGCTTGACCTGGGATGTAGTAGATATTTTCACCAGCAGCCTTAAATTCTGGAGAAAGGACCTTACGGCTATCTGCTGTTGTCACACCAAAAGCAACCAAGGTTGGTGGTACTGTCAATTCTTCAAAAGTACCAGACATAGAGTCTTTACCACCGATAGATGGCAAACCAAGTTGAATCTGAGCTTCGATTGATCCAAGAAGAGCTGCTACTGGCTGACCAAAACGCTCTGCTTGTTTATCCATACGCTCGAAGTACTCTTGGTAAGAGAAACGAGCCTTAGACCAGTTTGCACCAGCAGCAACCAAACGAGCAGTTGCTTCGATGACCGCATACGCAGCTCCATGATATGGAGACCATTCTGCGATGTATGGGTTAAATCCTTGGGCCATGACAGAAGCAGTATGAGTCACGCCATGTTGGACTGGCAATTTCTGTACTGAAGCCTCAGTCGGTGTGAGTTGGTAACGACCACCAAGTGGGTGGTTGACCGTAGAACGACCGACCGAACAGTCAAAGATAGTCTGCAAACCTTTTTGACTCGCATGGTTGAGGTCAGATAGAACCGCAAGGGTATCCGCTTCAAGGGTTTCAGCAGATGTTTGTCGTTCTTCTGGAAGCTTGACATCCTTGTCAACTACCTTAGCATCTACAACGACACGCACTCCATTGGTATCAAGGAAACGACGCTCCAAATCAACGATGGTTTCACCATTCCAGTTCATGACAAGATTTGGTTTTTCAGTTACTGTTGCAACCACAACAGCATCAATGTTTTCTTTGTTACATTCTGCTATGAAGGCATCTACATCCTCAGGACGAACCACGACTGCCATCCGTTCTTGTGATTCAGAGATAGCAATTTCTGTTCCATTCAAGCCTTGGTATTTAAGAGGAACCTTGTTGAGGTCGATTTCAAGACCGTCTGCCAATTCACCGATAGCTACACAGACACCACCTGCTCCAAAGTCATTAGATTTCTTGATAAGACGAGTGACATTGCCATTACGGAAGAGGCGTTGAATCTTACGTTCTTCGATGGCATTCCCTTTTTGAACCTCGGCACCAGCAGTCTCCACAGACTCTACTGTTTGAACCTTAGAAGAACCTGTCGCACCACCGACACCATCACGTCCTGTCTTACCTCCAAGAAGGATAATGACATCCCCCGCTTCTGGTTTTTCACGGACGACATTTTCCTTAGGAGCCGCACCTACAACTGCACCTAGCTCCATACGTTTAGCCACAAAACCTGGGTGGAAATACTCACGAACGTAGGTCGTCGCAAGCCCAATCTGATTACCATATGAAGAATAACCATGAGCTGCTGTTTTAGAAATCACTTGTTGTGGCAATTTCCCAGCACGAGTTTCCGAAATCGGTGCTGTAATATCACCAGCACCCGAGATTCGCATGGCTTGATAAACGTATGAACGGCCTGACAATGGGTCACGAATAGCCCCACCGATACAGGTAGCAGCCCCACCAAATGGCTCAATTTCTGTTGGATGGTTGTGGGTTTCATTTTTGAACATAAGGAGCCATGGTTCTTTGACACCATTGACATCCACTTCGATTTCTACTGAGCAAGCATTGATTTCGTCTGACACTTCCATGTCGTCCAAACGACCATTGGCACGCTCATAACGACCGAAAATAGTCGCCATATCCATCAAGGTTTGTGGTTTTTCAGAACGCCCCAACTCATCACGCATAGCAATATACTTGTCATAGGTTGACTGCAATTGTTTTTGGAACTTAGATGCTGAAAAGTCGATGTGTTTCAACTCTGTCTCAAAAGTCGTATGACGGCAGTGGTCAGACCAGTAAGTATCCAAAACCTTGAGTTCCGTCTCAGTTGGCACGCGCCCGATTGACTTAAAGTAGTCCTGGATAAAAAGCAAATCATCCACTTCCATAGCCATCCCTTGCTCGGCCTTGTAGCGGGCAAAGTCTTCTGCCCTATAGCTTTCAAAGAAAGTCAATTTTGGAATGGTCTTATCTGACTCTGAAAATTCCTGCTTGGCAATCCCCGTCGTGATGTCCTTAAAACGAGAATCGACTGGATTGAGCAAGTAGTTTTTGACTGCTTCCAATTCATTCGCATCAATATCTTTATTCACCAAGTAAAGTTGGGCTGTATTAACTGTCACATCATTTGAGCTACCCAGCAAAAGCAAGGCTTCCTGTGAAGATGCCGCACGCTGGTCAAACTGCCCTGGCAGGCTTTCAATAGCAAAGAAAGCATAGTTAGCAAGATCCGCCTGCACAGCCGCTTCATCCAAGACATGGTCTGTTACCTGCTCAGAGAAAATGTGCTTCTCTGCAGGTGCAAATAGGTCCTCTGCCAAGTCAAATACATCATATACTTGCACGATGCGAATACTTTTCAAGCTTGACAGTCCCAAGTTGTGCTGGAGTTCTCTCACCAAACTCTCTGACTTGACCTGAAAATCAGCCTTTTTTTCAACAAAAATACGTTTATCCATCAATTCTTATTCCTTTATTTCAGCTCTTGCAATGTTCTCAAACGACCTTGAGGTTGCTCCCAACAGATTATTTCAATCCCTGCAACTTTTCCCAAACAATCTCATAAACATCTGTTAATTCACCTAGTCCTCTACGGAAAACATCCTTATCCATGTGGTTGCCATCTGCATCCCACAAGCGGCAGTTATCTGGTGAAAATTCATCTGCTAAGATGATTTTGCTATCCTTATCAAAACCGAACTCTAGCTTAAAGTCAATCAATTTAAGCCCAATCTCAGCAAACCAGCCTTTTAAAAGTTCATTGATACGACGCGTTTCTTCCTTCAAGTAGGCGATTTGCTGGTCATCCGCAATCTTTAAAAACTTCACATGCTCGTCATTGATAAATGGATCATCCAAATCGTCATTTTTGTAGTAAAATTCAACAATCGGAGTCTCAAATGCGATACCTTCGTCTACTCCAAAACGTTTTGAAAAGGAACCAGCCGTGTAGTTGCGAAGCACGACTTCTAGAGGAATAATCTCAACCTTTTTATTGAGTTGTTCCGTGTCTGAAAGTTTCTCCAAAAAGTGAGTCGCCACACCAGCCGCATTTAATTTCTCAAAAATAAAAGATGAAATCTGATTATTCAACACTCCCTTGCCTGCAATCTGCTCTTTCTTGACACCATTGAAAGCAGTCGCCTGGTCCTTGTAAGTTGAAATAATAAGATTTTCATCCTCAGTTGTATAGATATCTTTAGCTTTTCCCGAATAGATCAATTGTTTTGACATTTTAAAGTTCGCCTTTCGTATTACTTGAGCACATTCTACCATAAAAAACCTAAAATTACAAGAATTTAACCGAATAAATAGAATGATCGTATCAAAAATCGTAAAGAAAAAACTGCAAGAAGTATCTTTCTCACAGTTTTAAAATCATTTAATACTCTTCGAAAATCAAATTCAAACCGCGTCAACGTCGCCTTGCCGTACTCAAGTACAGCCTGCGGCTAGTTTTCTAGTTTGCTCTTTGATTTTCATTGAGTATAACTCTAAAAATACGAACATTACTCTTTATTCAAAAATTGATCCAAATAATAGCGTAGATAACTTTTCTTGCCTGTAATCATTTGCAGACGACCTTCCACCCCATACCGAAGTTTTTCAGCCTGCTCAGAAGTTAGATTAGTCTCCGCCTCGATTTTAAAGAAATTCCCTTTCTCAGTCTTAGTAGCTGTCGCATCTATGCTAGTAATCGTGGAATCCAGGAAAATTTGATTCTTGGCATCATGAGTCGTCGTATAGCGAACAGAATCACCGACCTTGATCCTTGCTACATCTTTTGAACTTAGATAAGCTGTAAGTTTGGCTTTCCCTTCTTTTTCTAAGGACGGATAGAGTTGGGCTAACAGGCTCCCCTCTGCAACCATGCTAGAATCACTAGTCTCAGGATTAAGATGAAGCACCCCATCCTCACTCGCCGTAATTTTCCCCTTGTCTAGAAGACTTCCCTGTACCTTCTTGCCTGACTCCACCTCCAAGATTTTCTGGTCTAGAAGGGTCAATTCCTGACCAACCTTAGCCAAGTGTTGTGATTTAAGAGATTCCAATTGACTGCTTAAACCAGACACATAGGCTTGCTGGGTACCTGAACCCGCATACTGGACACGATAAGTAGCAAGACTAGATTCTAACTGAGAAAGCTGTGCTTCAACCTGCGCCACTGCCTGAGCCTTAGCTTGCGGATTTTCCTCGCCCTGAGACTTATAGGACTGATAGAGAGAGTAGGCTAGATTCTGACTGGCCAAGGAAGCACCTGTTTCAATAGCTGATTTAGCTGTCTGGTAATCACGAATTTTAGCCTCTGTTTGGCTGATGAGGTTGCCGATTTCAGCTTGGGTTTGGCTAGCTGCTGCATTCTGGGACGCGATGGTCTCATTTTGTTGCGATGTACTAGCCCTAAGACTGCCTGCTTGACTGATGTAGTCGCGAAAGGTAGCCTGGTAGCCAAACTTATCCTCCTCTGGAAAGTGGTTCTCACCTTCTTGCAGGCTCTTTTGCAAATACTCCAATTGCTTTTTTTGATCCTTGAGCATGTCCAACTGACTGGCATAGGCCTCTACTTGAACACCTTCTGCCCCTTCCTGATATTGAACCAGAAGCTCCCCCTTCTTGACCATCTTATTTTCTTCCAAATGATTGACAAGAATGCGATTGTTGCTAGTTGACTGGATATTTGCAAGGATACGACTAGGCTCGATAGTGGCTCTAGTAGACAAACTCATCTCCTTCTCTGCCAAAGTTGCAAATCCAAGTAAAAACACGAGCAGAAGCGACATGGGGACAATCACCCGACTGGAAAAATTATGGTAACGACGATTATAAAACTCCGCACTTTCTAAAAATTCTGGTTTCATCCTCTCCTCTTTCTAGCTATTCACCAAATGGGCGTAAAAGCCACCCTGTGCAAGCAAATCAGCATGCTTTCCTTCTTCAACAATCTTGCCCTGATCCAAGACAACAACCTTCTCTGTCCGCTCAGCAATGGTCAAACGGTGAGCAATGAAAATCAAGGTCTTGTCTAAAGCCATAAGATTATCGACAATTCGCTTCTCAGTCAAAATATCCAAACTGCTGGTCGCCTCATCCAAAATCAAGACAGGCGCATCTGTCAAGAGAGCACGCGCCAAAGCGATTCTCTGACGTTGTCCACCTGAAATCCCCGCCCCATCCGAAGTCAACTCTGTCTGATAATTCAATGGCATGCGCTCGATATCCTCCCGAATCTCTGCCAACTCGACCGCCCGTAAGATATCTTCCTGAGTCGTCCCTTCCTTGGCTCCCAAAAGAAGATTGTCCAAAATCGTTCCATTAAAGACATAGGGCTGTTGAGGCAGATAGTTGATATACTGGCGCAGAGCCTTTTTATCAATCTGATTGAGATTGACACCACCCAGACTAATCTCTCCCTGACTAGGATCGTAAAAATTAACCATCATCTTAGCCAAGGTCGTCTTACCCGATCCTGAAATTCCCACAAAAGCCACTTTAGAGCCTTGTGGAATAGTCAGATTGATGTCCGACAAGACATCTCGACCATAACCATATTTGTAGTGAACCTGCTTGAAATCCATATCTCCTTCTAGCAAGCTCAAATCTGAGACTGTTTTCTTTTCCTCAAACTCAGATGCAACCAGATAAACTTCATTCAGACGGTTATTGGCTACCTGCGCTGTCTGAAGTTTGGTTTGCAGATTGATGATATTCTCCAAAGGATTTGTAAAGTAAATAAGCAAGGTATTATAGGTGATCAACTGGCCCAAACTCATCTTATTGTCCATGACTAAGAGAGCCCCCATCCATAGAATGCCAACATTGAGCAAGAGCTGGGCAAGCTTTTTCAGAGCCTTTTGCTGACTTTCTGCCCGACTATAGGTAAAAGATTTTTTCAGATAATCCACAAATTCCTTGTCAATCTTTTGATAACGGGAGCTTTCACTAGTCAAGGATTTTATCGTCTCAATGCCATTAATATCCTCAATGATAGAAGAAGACAGAACTGCATTGGCTTCCATGGTATCCCGATTCATCTTTTCAAACGGCTTCATAAAGGCAAAGATAATCACTGTGTAGATAGGAAGCGCCAATAAGGTCATGAAAAAGAGATTGGTATTTTGTGAAAATAAAACAAGGGAAATAATGACAACCGTTGACACATCTAGGAAAATCGAAAGGATGGTCGAAGCCAGTGCATCGATAATACTATTAGCATCTGTAAAACGAGAAACAATTTCCCCTGTCCTGCGTGTCGCAAAGAAGGACATCGGCAGGTGAAAAACATGCTTGATATAGGACAATATCACATCAATTGACAAACGTTGCCCCAGAACAAGCAAGAGATACTCCTGAGCATAAGACAAGATCTGCTGGAGGATATAGACGATGACCAGCCCAATTGAAATAATCCCCAGTGTCGAACGCATCTGATCTGGCACATAGGTATCAATGATAGACTGCAGATAATAAGAACCCACAATGTTAATCAAGGTTACCAAGAGTGTTGCCAAAACGATATTGGTAATCAAGCCACGCTGCTTCACCAATATAGGGATAAAAGAGAGCAGGCCATTCTTTTGATCCTTATGAGGCTTGTAGTCTGGACTAGGTGCCATAAAAAGAGTCACCCCTGTCCATTCTTCCGCAAAACGCTCACGTGGCAGTTTGGTCAACTTCACCCCAGGATCTGGATCGGCAATATGAATGCTGTCCTTATCCTGCCCAGTCACCACATAGTAGTGGAGCAATTTCCCTTCCTTAAGCACATGGGCAACAAAAGGAAAAGTCAAATCTGGCAAGTCAAAGAGAGTCATATCCGCCTTGATAGCCCGCGTCTCAAAACCAATCTCCTCTGCCACCTTGACCAAGCCTAAAGCCGTCGTCCCATCCATGGTCGTCTTGGCCAATTCTCGCAAGTGAGCCAAAGAATAATAGCTACCATAGTAGCCAAAAACCATGGCTAATGAAGCTACACCGCAGTCCATCTGATCCACCTGCGGACGATAATGACGTTTCCCAAATTTCATATTCATCTCCTTTTTCCTAAACTCATCTGATAATAACTATCTTACCCCAATCCCCAAATAAAAACTGGACTTCCTCCCCAAATGCACCTTTCTCCCTCCCAACTGCATTTTTTGGCAAAAAAATAGGCAGAACAAATGTCCTGCTCAAAATATATATTTATTTCTTTTTCTTCCTAATTCTTTTGTCAATCATATATAAAACGATAATCGAAAATAGCGGTGGTACAATATAACTCTTTTCAGTCATTGTCAGCTGAAATCCCAGAGTTGCTAGTATCCTAAAGATGAAAATATTCATTAAAAATAGAAAAACAAATACTAAAAAATATTTTAAAATCTTATTCATTTCTTTTCTTAAACTTTCCTAATTTCTATACCTATTTTATCAAAAAATACATATAAAACTCCAAATAAACTCCAAACGATATAAATAAATACCTCAACTGCACTTTTTGGATAAAGAAAATAGGTAGAACTAACGTCCTACCTACTAAAAATATGGTATGAAAGGAAATTGATTTTTTACTGTCACCCTAGGCAAGCTTGGAACAAATAAATTATTGATAGTAACATTTATGTATCTCTTTTTACAAAATTCCGGTGTAATTTGGTAACCTAGATAAATTGGAGGAACTATGATGGAAACCATCAGCAATAAAGCAAATAGAGTTTCCTTAATAAAAATCATACTGTCTAATCACATTCTCCATTATTATATTTACAATCTTCTGTAGCATTCCATCTACAAAAGGCTTTAGTTTCCTTTTAAAATACAAGAAATCTAAAGCCTCCTGAAAATGGTATATTGGTTAGAGTGTTAACGATTAGTTGTGAAGATTGCTTATCTATTTATTTTACCACAAGAACCTTGTAATATTCATACTTATTTGGCTGTGTAATCTTAATTTTTTGACCATAGAAACCATCGATTTCTTTGTCAAGATAATCTCTAACTCCTGATGGCAAGCGTTTCATCTTAAGAATCTCACCAGATTGGTCTGCATATACAAGGAAGTGATAGTGAGTTGTAGCCATACCATCATCAATCAGTACAAAGTAACCTGTTTTGAGCTTACCTTGTCCATTATCTAAATAGTATAGTTTATTGTTATTGATTGTGAAGTTATCAAATCGAAGTCGTACACCTGGGTCTTCTAGATAAAGATCATTGCCAACTTTTTTGATTTCTGATCTAGTTGTCATCTCTGGAAGTGGTAATACTCTACGACCATCTGCTCCAAAGTAATATCGACCTGGTAGATTTTGGAAATTACGAATAACAGCTTTAGGATCAATTTCTTGTCCTTCTTCTTTATTATCCACTAAAGCTAAGGTAGTATTTGCAACCTCATCCCCATATTTGTCGGAAAACTTCTTGAACTCAGGTTTGATATACCAAGTATTTTTATCCACGATAACATCAGTATAGTTATGTCCGTCAAATTTTGATGTAATCAGATATTCATATCCATCGCCTAAACGAACAATATCATCATTTTTATAAGGGCTATTTTGTAAAGTGAACATATGGCCATCCTTGCTGAGAATATAGCCTGTCCCATCACTAGAATTTACAACTCTATCAGAGGCCATCGCACCTGATTGTTCAAAATAATACCAATTATTATTTATGCACTCCCAACCTGTCATCATAGAACCACTAAAATGAAGATAGTACCATGTGTTGCCTTCTTTGTACCAGCCTGTGCGCATAGCGCCACTATTAGCTAATGAGTACCAGGTGTTACCTTCCTTATACCAGCCAGTGCGCATGGCACCACTATTTGCGAGTGAGTACCAGGTATTGCCTTCCTTGTACCAGCCTGTGCGCATAGCACCACTATCTGCTAGTGAATACCAAGTATTGCCTTCTTTGAGCCAGCCTGTCTGCATTTTACCAGTGCTGTCAAAATGATACCATGAGCCAGCATTTTGTACCCATTTATCCTTAGCTAGACTGCCATCTTGTGAAAGATTCCAGTCAGCACCATTTTTAACCCAAGTATCTGCAGCCTGTGCTTGGTTGATAGACAATAGTAGACCAGCACCTACAAGCAGACCAAGAGTGAGTAGTTTAGATTTTTTCATAGCCATTTCCTCCTATCCTATAGTGAAATGAACATAATTTCCTAGTAAACGAAACTGTTCACTTTTTCGTTTTACTCTGTCAGATAGTTTATTTCACAACAAAAACATTTCCTGTTGAACTGTCATATCTAACAGTTTCTCCATAAAAACCTGAAATTCCTTTTTCAATATAATCACGGAAATCATTAGGTAAAACTTTCATCTTCACGATTTCACCAGATTCATCTGCATAGCCCAAAATATGGTGATCTTTAGATAATAATCCGTCCATAAACATTGTGAAATAGCCAGTTACAAGTTTACCATTACGATTATTGACATCTCTTAGATAAAGTTTGTTGTCATTAATTGTCAATCCAGATGATTCTAGACTAATAACTGGACTTGAATTTTTAAGATAAAGTTCAGATCCAACTTTTTGAATGGGGAAGTGAGTAGTGAATTCTGGTAGATTCGCAACCTTACGTCCATCAGCTCCAAAGTAATATTTATTTGGTAAGTTTTGGAAATTCTTTATAACAGCTTTAGGATCAATTTCTTCCCCTGGTTTTTTATTATCAGTAATTGCATCTAAAGTATTTAGTTTTACATCGCCAATCTTTTGATAAGAAAAACGTTCAACAATAGGTTTGATATACCAGGCATTCTTTTCGATAACAACTCCATCTTTCTTATGAACAAGGTGATAATCATAACCATCAGACAAAGTAACGATATCTGTAATAACTGTATCATCAAAAGGATCTTGTTCAACTTCACTTGGAAGTTTGGTCAACATATAACCATCCTTGCCAATGACATAACTTTCCCCATCACTGGCTGGGACAGCTCTATCTGCGATCATAGCACCTGAATTTTCAAAGTAAGACCATTTACCATTTGCAGTCGCCCATCCTGTTGCCATAGCGCCACTGCCTTTGAGGTAATACCATGTAGACCCTTCTTGGTACCAACCTGTACGCATGGCACCACTATTTGCGAGTGAGTACCATGTATTACCTTCCTTGTACCAGCCAGTGCGCATTGCTCCACTATCTGCTAGAGAATACCATGTATCACCGTCCTTGAGCCAGCCTGTCTGCATTTTACCAGTGCTGTCAAAATGATACCATGAGCCAGCATTTTGTACCCATTTGTTTTTAGCGAGACTGCCATCTTGTGAAAGATTCCAGTCAGCACCATTTTTAACCCAAGTATCTGCAGCCTGTGCTTGGTTGATAGATAAAAGCAGACCAGCACCTGCAAGCAGACCAAGAGTGAGTAGTTTAGATTTTTTCATAGCCATTTCCTCCTAAAATAGATAAATCCAAAGTAAGAAAATCCAATAGAAACGAAGTCAAAATAGAACTTCTAAAATTTCCAAAAATATAAGATAGAGACTAGTTTATCAAAAGTACATAGCCATCACCTTCTCCCAACTATAAAATAAATCCTTTTTTATATCTACATTATAGTCCTGGAAAAAAGGAAAGTCAATTGAATTTGTGACTATTTTAACATTTTTGTTCTAGCAGAAATCAATTGATTTTTTCATTTGATCTTCATTTCTTATCTCCTTTTTGGAGATTGATACTCAATGAAAATCAAAGAGCAAACTAGGAAACTAGCTGCAGGGGGCTCAAAGCACGGCTTTGAGGTTGTAGATGAAGCGACGCTGACGTGATTTGAAGAGATTTTCGAAGAGTATTAAGCCAAATAAAAAATTCCAAAGCAAATGCCTTGGAACTTCTTATCTTTATTTTGCTTGAATGATTTTAACCACATCGCCTACACTTTGCAGTTGGTCAATTTCCTCATCACTGATTTCGATGCTAAATTCATCTTCCAGTGTCAAGATAAACTCCATCAAGTCGACTGAGTCAGCATCCAAGTCGTCTTTCAGACTCAAGGATTCTGTCACGACAAAGTCCTCTCCCTGTCGCTCTTGGATAATGGTCACAATACGGTCAAAAATTTCGTTTTCTGTCATCTCTTTTATTCTCCTGAAAATTCACGCGCAGTCTGGGCAACTACGTCTGTTTCTAGCATGGTACGGATCTGGCGGATTGTACTATAAACAGCCTTGGCATCGCTTGAGCCATGAGTCTTGACAACAGGTGCCTTGACACCAAACAAGACTGCTCCACCAACATCTGAGTAGTTGAGCTGTTTTTTCAAACCTCTGAGGCTGTCTTTGAGAAGGAGGGCGCCTAGTTTCGCTCGAAGCCCTCCACCTGTAATAGCTGTCTTGAGCAAGCCCATGATTCCCATGGCTGTCCCTTCGATGGATTTGAGCACAGCGTTTCCCGTGAAACCATCTGCCACAACAATATCCGCAACGCCATTCATCAAATCACGCGCTTCCACATTTCCGATAAAGTTCAAACTTTCATCAGTCGCCAGTAATTCATAAGTTTCCTTACGAAGCGGGTCGCCCTTACTACTCTCTGTTCCGTTATTAAGCAAGCCAACACGTGGTTGCGCAATGCCACGGACATTTTTAGCATAGAAAGAACCTAGAACCGCATATTGATGGAGGTGCTGGGCTGTATTTTCCGCATTAGCACCAAGGTCCAGCATGTCAAAACCCTTCCCATCTACAGTTGGCAAGGTCGACATAAGTCCAGGACGGTCGATATTCTTGATACGACCCACGATGAAGAATCCTGCTGCCAACAAAGCACCTGTATTCCCAGCTGAGAGGACAGCGTCTGCTTCTCCTTCTTTGACAGCCTTGGCCGCCAAGACCATACTGGCATTTTTCTTCTTCCGAATAGCTCTCGTAGGTTCATCGTCCGAATCAATCTTCTCATCCGTATGGATAATACTGACGCGCTCTGTCGCTGTCAGATATTGCTTGATTTTAGCTTCATCTCCGTAAAGTTGAACCTCAATATCTGAAAAGTCAGCTAGGGCTTGATTGACACCCTCAACGATGGCTTGGGGTGCGTAATCGCCCCCCATGGCATCTACTGCGATTTTTTTCATTTGTTTTCCTCTTTTAGTAATTGTCCCCAATCGGCTAGGGAATCAATAAATTTCTTTGATTTTAGGTGAATCCCAACATACTCTTCGTAAATCTGGTCCATAAACTTGCGTAAGTCTTGCTTAATTTCTGACTTGAGCGAAATAGTCTCCAGAGTCTCAAAATCAATAGCTTGAAATTGATTGAGCAAATAAGGAATATTGGGATTCAGGTGGCAACGTTTCTCGTCTTCATGATAATGTTCTGGACAGAGGCAGGCTCCATATTTGAAAGAAAAGTCAAAAGCCTGACCAACCCGATGACAAAAGACACACTCATTAAAATTGAGGCTGATTCCAAATCTGGTCAAGATTTGAATTTCAAAAATATTGGTCAAAACCTGATAATCCAAGCCAGCTTCCATCAACTCCAAGGTCTTTTGTAAAAAAGCAAACAAGGGAGCATCCTGCTGATTATCCTGCAAACTAGCATCTGCAAGAGCCGCTACGTAGGTCGCATAGGCCATGACAAAGAGATCACTATTAATCTTTGGAAAGGTCATCACCTCATGATAGTCCTCGATGTAGCTAAGTCCGTCATCATTGATTCGCAAGAGAAATCGTGCCAGCACCAAGGGCTGAATAACCGGAGCTAGTTTGGATTGGCCGGCGTGTTTGACAAAAAACATGCGCTTGCCTGCCTGTTCTGTAAAGATTTTAACAAGCTTATCATCCTCTCGAAAATTTCGATTGTAAAGTACTAAACCCTGACTCGTAATCGATTGAATCATGCTTCTCTCATGTACTCCTCAAGTCGTTTCATAGCTTCTCTAATGGTTCCCATGCTAGCTGCATAAGATAGGCGAACATAGCCTTCTCCATACTGTCCAAAGGCAGCACCAGGGATAAAAGCAACAGCCTTCTTCTGGGCAAAATCCTTCAGAAAAGCAAAGGAATCTTGATTATATCCTGCCGGAATCTTAGCAAAGATATAAAAAGCCCCATCTGGTTTGATAATCTCAAAACCAAGGTCAGTCATCTTGTTGATAATATAGTCCCGACGCTGGATATATTCCTTCTTCATCGGTTCTGCATCATCTTTACCAGCTGTCAATGCTTCCACCGCAGCATGTTGTGCCATGGTGTTTGCAGCAGTTACTAAATATTGATGACTCTTGATGAGTTGAGCTGTGAAGTTTGCTGGTGCAAAGATAAAACCTAAACGCCAACCTGTCATGGCATGGGATTTAGAAAGACCGTTAATGATAATTGCCTGATCTCTCAGCATAGTTCCCAAAGACACATGATTTTCTCCTGTATAGGTCAATTCTGAGTATACTTCATCACAGACTACGAAAATCTCATACTTACGTAGAACAGCTGCCAAGGCTTCTAATTGCTCGCGACTATAGGTAATTCCTGTAGGGTTGGCTGGATAGTTGAGAATAACTGCCTTGAGCTTGTCCCCCTGCTCCAAAATTGCCTTTTCCAACATCTCAGGCGTCAAAACAAAACCATTTTCAGTTGTATCAATCTCGACAATCTCTGCCCCCACTAGATTGACAATCGGCTCGTAACCTGGATAGGCAGGAGCTGGCAAGAGAACCTTGTCTCCTTCCTCCAAAATAGCTGTCAAAGTAGCAGATAGGGCTTCTGTCGCACCAATTGTAACCAAGATTTCATTCTCTGGATTGTAGTCCAGCTGATATTTCTCTTTTACAAAATCACTCGCCGCCTGACGCAATGTCAACAAACCGCTCATCCCTGTATAGTAGGATTGGTCTTGGTCAATGGCTCGCTTTGCAGCTTCCTTGACATGATCTGGCGTTGTAAAATCTGGTTCTCCCAAGGTCAATCGCAGGACTCCAGGAATCTCTGAAATAGCCTGGTCAAATTGACGAATCAAGGAAACTTGTATCTTATCTAATTGTTTATTAAAGCGTTTGGTTAAGTCCATATATATCCTCCTTGATCAAAGAACATATATCTATTATACTACAAAAGCTCTCTGACCGCAAAAATACATGATAGAATAACGCTAGCATAACAAATTGAAGTGTGTTAATTTTAATCCATTACAACACTATGTTTTTAGAATACTCAATGAAAATCTCATGAGACTAGGAATCGAGGTGAAAGCATAACTAAAGTTAGGTAAGCCGAAGATGACAACGTATCATGAGATTTTCGACGAGTATTGAGGTTTTGATAATCTTCGTTACAACTATTCTAGCACCGTTACTGATTACTATTATCGGTAATGTCATTTCTGAGTGGATAGTCAGAAAGTGGTTAGATAAGCGCGACAAAAAAATATAACCTGAGTTTAGTTTTAATATAACTGGACAAAAAGAAATACCAGAGGTGGAGCTCTGGTATTTTTGTTTTTGCCAAGACTTCGTTACAGTTCTTGTAAGATTATTATCACATAATTAGCACTACTTGTCAAATAATTATTAGGCTCCACTTTCTATTTTACTTTTCCTGTTTATAGGTCTATAATAGTAACAGATTCTATTTGGAGGTTTTTATGTCATTTCTATCAAAAAATGGAGCAGGCATCTTTGCCTGCCTTCTCATTTCTATCGTATCTTGGTACTTAGGAGGATTCTTCCCTGTGATTGGCGCGCCTGTATTTGCGATTTTCATAGGCATGCTCCTACATCCCTTTCTCTCGTCTTATAAACAACTGGATGCTGGATTGACCTTTAGTTCTAAAAAATTGCTCCAATATGCCGTTGTCTTGCTTGGTTTTGGTCTCAATATCTCGCAAGTCTTCGCAGTCGGACAATCTTCACTCCCTGTCATCCTATCCACCATCTCAATAGCTCTGATTATTGCCTATTTCTTCCAGCGCTTCTTTGCACTGGATACAAAACTGGCTACCTTGGTTGGAGTAGGTTCTTCAATCTGTGGTGGTTCTGCCATTGCAGCAACAGCGCCTGTTATTCACGCCAAGGAAAAGGAAGTAGCCCAAGCCATCTCCGTTATCTTTTTCTTCAATGTCTTGGCTGCGCTCATCTTTCCAACGCTAGGTACCTGGCTTCATCTATCAAATGACGGCTTCGCCCTCTTTGCAGGGACTGCGGTCAATGACACTTCCTCTGTAACCGCCACAGCCAGCGCTTGGGACAGTCTCTACCAGACTAATACCCTCGAATCCGCAACCATTGTCAAACTTACGCGGACTCTGGCTATCATCCCCATCACTCTCTTTCTCTCCTACTGGCAAAGTCGCGAGCAAAAAAATAAGCAAGGCTTGCAACTGAAAAAAGTCTTCCCACTTTTTATCCTTTACTTTATCCTTGCATCTCTCCTAACCACCCTACTGACCTCTCTCGGGGTATCCAGTAGTTTCTTTACCCCTCTCAAACAACTCTCCAAATTCCTCATTATAATGGCCATGAGTGCTATCGGTCTCAAAACAAATCTGGTCGCTATGGTCAAATCCAGTGGAAAATCCATTGTTCTCGGAGCCATCTGCTGGATTGCCATCATCCTCACCAGTCTTGGTATGCAGACCCTTATCGGCATTTTCTAATACTCTTCGAAAATCTCTTCAAACCACGTCAACGTCGCCTTGCCGTATGTATGGTTACTGACTTCGTCAGTTCTATCCACAACCTCAAAACTGTGTTTTGAGCTGACTTCGTCAGTTCTATCTGCAACCTCAAAAACAGTGTTTTGAGCAACCTGCGGCTAGTTTGCTCTTTGATTTTCATTGAGTATAACACAAAAGGTAGCCCATCAGCTACCTTTTTCTTATGCTTCCTCAAGCAAACGTGTATGTTCTCTCTTGATACAGCGATTCATCACGATGTCATCGCATCCACCAGCACGCAAGATTTCTTCCGCTTCTAGACTTTCAAGTCCCAGCTGTGCCCAAAAAATCTTAGCATCAGCTTTGAGAAAATCACGCGCCACATCTGACAAAAACTCGCTACGACGGTAAACATTGACAATGTCTACAGGAAAAGGAATCTCAGCGAGGCTGGCATAAGCCTTTTCACCCAAGATTTCGCCACCTGCCGCCTTGGGATTGACTGGGATGATTTTATAACCCCGAGCCTGCATTTCCTTGGTCACTCGATTGCTGGTTGTTTCCTCACGATCTGATAACCCCACCACAGCAAGGGTTTTACTCGTTGCTAAATACTGACTAATCACGCCATCACTTGGATTGATAAATTCTTGACTCATAGAAATCCTCCTTTTTCATCAGTATAGCATATTTTGAAAAGGCTTGCAGATTTTGACTACAAAAAAGGAGGACTAGCCCCCTTTTTATTTAGCTTCGTACCAAGTTGCCCCTTCATTCTCATCTGCAATGAGAGGAACACTGAGTTGAATGGCTTCTTCCATGGTTTGTTTGACCAATTTTTTCATCTCTGCTAGTTCCGATTTCGGAACTTCAAGGACGATTTCATCGTGCACTTGCAACAGCATCTTGGTCTGATAACCACCTTCAACCAAGGCCTTGTCTAGCTGAATCATGGCAATCTTAAGAATATCTGCCGCAGATCCCTGGATAGGAGAGTTGATGGCAGTCCGCTCCGCAAAACCACGAATGTTGAAGTTGCGCGAATTGATATCTGGCAACTCACGACGACGTTTAAAGAGGGTCTCTACATAGCCCTTATCACGCGCTTCACGCACCACTTCATCCATGTAGTTTTTAATGCCCGGGAAGCGTTCAAAGTAGGTATCAATGTAGGCTTTGGCCTCCTTACGGCTGATGCCCAGATTATTAGACAAACCAAAATCTGAAATCCCGTAAACCACTCCAAAGTTAACCGCCTTGGCATTACGACGGTCATTTGCAGTCACATCCTCGGGACGCTCAATGCCAAAGACACGCATGGCTGTCGAAGTATGAATATCAGCCCCCTCTTGGAAGGCCTTGATCAAGTGCTCATCCTTAGAAATATGCGCCAAAACACGCAATTCAATCTGAGAATAGTCGGAGCTGAGCAGCACACTATCCTCCCACTCAGGCACAAAGGCCTTACGAATGAGACGGCCTTGCTCCAAACGCACAGGGATATTTTGCAAGTTGGGATCCACACTAGACAAACGCCCAGTCTGGGTCAAATCCTGCACATAGCGAGTATGAATCTTGCCATCAGACAAAATCCAATCCTGCAAGCCAATCACATAAGTGGATTGAATCTTGGCAATCTGACGGTAGTCGAGAATTTTCTTAACAATTGGCGCAATAGGAGCCAGGCGCTCCAAGACATCCACCGCTGTCGAATAACCTGTCTTGGTTTTTTTAGTGTATTCTAGAGGAAGTCCCAACTTTTCAAAGAGAAGTACGCCCAACTGCTTAGGCGAGTTGATATTAAACTCCTCACCAGCCAGCTCATAAATCTCCTGAGTCAGTTTTTCAATGACAAGCTCATTTTCAGCCTGCATCTCAAGCAAGGTCTCTTTCTTGACCGTAATCCCAGCAATTTCCATCTTAGCAAGGACAAAAGCCAGAGGTTGCTCCATGTCATAAAGAAGCTCTAATTGCCCATTTTCGCTAAGTTTTTCAAGCAAAATAGGCTCTGTTTCGACCAAAACTGCAAGCTTACGAGCTAAATGCTCCAAGAATTTCTCACGTTCAGGAATGGCCTTCTTGACACCCTTGCCATAGAAAGTCTCATCATCAACCAAGTAAGTCTGACCATAAAGACTAGCAATAGTCGCAATTTCATTGTCCTCCACAGTCGAAAGGAGGTATTTCGCCAAACGGCTGTCAAAAGCAGGCCTCTGCAAATCCACACCAAAACGATTCAAGAGAACTTTAGCCTTCTTAAAGTCATAAACTCTCAGAGGTGTTTTTTCTAAAAAGTCCTTGAAAATAGGCTCTTGCAAAATCTCAAGCATGTCTGTAGCATAGAACTTATCTCCACATGACCAGGCAAAACCAACCAAATCATCCGTATGGTAATTCTCACCAAAAAGCTCAAAATGGAAGACAGACTCCGCGCTCAGCATATCTTGACTGACTTGGTCAACAATAGTAAAGTCCAAACTCTCAGACACATCAGCTGACGACACATTTAAAGCCTGCTTGAGCTGTTTGAAGCCCATCTCATCGTAGAATTTTCCAAGATTTTCCACATCTGGACCACTATAGACCAAATCCTCCAAACCAATCTCAATCGGTGCCTTGGTATCAATGGTCGCCAGTGTCTTAGACAAAAAGGCCTGTTCCTTATCATTGATGAGATTTTCCTTCATCTTAGAAGCCTTCATTTCATCGATATTTTCATAAATACCCTCAAGCGAACCATGCTCCAACAAGAGCTTAATACCAGTCTTTTCACCGATTTTGGTCACCCCAGGGATATTATCCGACTTATCACCCATGAGTGCCTTGAGATCGATAAACTGAGTCGGTGTGATACCCATCTTTTCCATGAGATAATCTGGCGTAAAGGCCTCAAACTCAGCCACACCTTTCTTGGAAATTTCAACCACCGTATGCTCATCCGTCAGCTGAATCAAATCCTTGTCCCCACTGACAATCGTAATATCAAAACCATCCTGCTCAGCTAGCTTATCCAGTGTCCCAATAATGTCATCCGCCTCATACTGAGCCAACTCATAGTGACGAATCCCCATATGATTCAGCAACTCACGAATGAAGGGAAATTGCTCACGAAATTCATCCGGAGTCTTAGCTCGACCACCCTTATAGTCCGCATACATCTCTGTACGGAAGGTCGTCTTTCCCGCATCAAAAGCTACTAAAATATGACTCGGCTCAACCCGCTCCAACAAATGGTTCAACATCAACTGAAAGCCATAAATCGCATTGGTATGCAAACCAGCCGCATTCTTAAAACGGTCCAACTGCTGATAGAGCGCAAAAAACGCCCGAAAAGCAACAGAAGACCCATCAATCAATAATAATTTTTTCTTATCCATACACCCATTATAAAGGAAAGCACCAAAAAATACCATTAGGAAGAGCCAGCCCCAATATTTTTCACACTTTTTCCGAATAAATAGATAGAGCCAAAGAATCCCGTAAACCTAGATTTAAAAATGTGCTATAATGAAAGGAGAAAGAATATGATATTACGTCATCCGGGCATCAGCCCGACCAATGATTTGGTTGCTAAGAAAATCTTTAGCAATCCAGAAATCACTTGTCAATTTATCCGCGATATGCTGGACTTACCAGCAAAAAATGTGACCATTTTGGAGGGAAGCAACATTCATGTCTTGCCTTTCATGCCTTATTCGGCGCAGGATTTCTATACCAGTATAGATGTTTTGGCGGAGTTGGACAATGGTACTCAAGTTATCATTGAGATTCAAGTGCATCATCAGAATTTTTTCATCAATCGCCTGTGAGCTTATCTGTACAGTCAGGTCAATCAAAACCTAGAAAAAATTCACCAACGGGAAGGTGATACCCATCAGAGTTACAAACACATCGCACCAGTTTATGCTATTGCTATTGTGGACAGCAATTACTTTTCAGATGACTTGGCTTTCCATAGTTTCAGTATGCGCGAAGACACGACAGGTGAAGTATTAACCATCACCAATAACGGTCAAGAAAACCATCTAGTTAAGATGGCGTTCTTGGAATTAAAAAAATACAGAGAAACCAGCAAAGATCAGGTTCGCAAGCTGTGGTTGGAGTTTTTCGGGAATAAGCCCTTTACCCAAGAACCCGAGCGAGCCATCAGCCAAGCAGACCAACTGCTGGACTACAAGAGCTGGTCCGAGGAGGACAGGAAGATGTTTAGCCAACTACGTATGCGAGAAGAACAAGCCTTGTTAGCACAGGACTATGCCTTGGGACAAGCTGAAGAAAAAGGTTTAGAGCGTGGGAAACTCTTTGCCTTCCTGGATATGGTCCGTCAGGGTCTTCTGACACCTGAGGTTGCTAGCCAGCAATTGGGTATGACCGTCGCTGAGTTTGAGGCACTCTTGTAAGACTATCACCAATAACGGTCAAGAAAACCATCTGGTCAAGATGGCGTTCTTGGAACTAAAAAAATACAGAGAAACCAGCAAGGATAGCGTTCGCAAGCCGTGGTTGGAGTTTTTCGGCAACAAGCCCTTTACCCAAGAACCCGAGCTAGCCATTAACCAAGCAGAACAACTACTGGACTACAAGAGCTGGTCCGAGGAGGACAGGAAAATGTTTAGTCAACAACGCAGACGTGAAGAACAAGCATTGTTAGCACAGGACTATGCCTTGGAAACAGCTAGGGCTGAAGGTATCGAACAAGGTTTAGAGCGTGGTCTTGAACGTGGTCTTGCAGAGGGTATTGAACAGGGGTTAGAACGTGGAAAACTTTTTGCCTTCTTAGACATGGTTCGTCAACATGTTTTAACTTCCGAATTTGCAAGTGAACAATTGGGCATGACTGTCGCTGAGTTTGAGGCCTTGTTCTAAGTTTATAGAATAACATAAAAGTGAACAAGACTAAAATGTCGTTTTGTTCACTTTTTTTCTTTCAATAGAACTCTCACTATAGTCCATATCACAAAAACAGGAGATTTCTCTCCCGTTCAGATTCAATTACTTAAAATTAAACCCACTCACCATTGGCATTTACTGTGTAACCATTGATTGTAGTGCTGACAGCAAGAACTCCTGAACTATAAGCATAGTACCATTTGCCATCTACTTGGAACCAACCAGTCTTCATAGCACCTGAACCATCAAGATAATACCAACTACCACCTTGTTTCAACCAACCAGTCTTCATAGCACCTGAATCGTTCAAATAGTACCAAGTACCACCAACTTGAGCCCAGCCTGTCGCCATGGCACCTGAACCATTTAGATAATACCATGTGCCACCGTCTTGTAACCAACCAGTTTGCATCTCGCCTGAACCATTTAAGTAGTACCAAGTGTCACCTTCTTTAAACCACCATTTTTGCATCACTCCTGCAGCATTAAAGTGATACCATTTACCACCATCTTTCAGCCAACCAGTCTTCATTCCATCTTCTTTAGAGAAATAATACCAGTCACCCTCAACCTTCTTCCAGCCAGCCTGACGATTTCCTTCACTGTCGATGAAGAATTTTTTACCATCAATCACAACAATTCCCTGTTTAAGAACACCTTCCTCATCCAAGAAATAATGTTTCCCATCAACAGTAATATCACCCTTTAGACGGACACCTTCTTTAACATAGTAAGTTTTATCATCGATTTTAACAAAACCAGTTTTCTTCTCACCATCTTCTACAAAATAATAAGTCTTATCAGCAACTTTTACAAAGCCAAGCTTTTTAACACCATCTTTTTCATCTAGATAATATTGCTTACCACCTGCAGTCAATAGACCTTTCTTCATTGCGCCATCAGCTTCAAAGTAGTAGGTCTTATCATCGATTTTTTGCCAACCACTGACCTTTTTACCGTCCTTGATATAGTAGACTTTTCCGTCCTCTGTTTTGAACTGACCTGCCGCTGTAGACTGATTTTGGTTAGAGTTAGTGGCTGTGTTTGAACGATAGATATGATAAAGTATATCACCTTTTAATTCACCAGTAACGTAAGTATAGTTGGGAATATCCAAACGACTGGTATCTGAAGCTGCAGACCCTGTACGTGCATCTTTAATATCTACTGGGACAGTACTACCAGGTTTATATTCAACAAAACGAACTGTTTTTACTGGAGAATTAGAATTTGTTGTTGAGCCATTATTATTGTTGTTTGTACTAGTTCCAGTGTTTTGGTTGTTATCTCTATGGTATGGATTGGTCTGAGTGCCAGAATTCGTAGTACCTGTTGTAGTAGTTGGTGAATACATATGATACATAATACCATTTTCTTCTCTACTAGAAGAATATATATAACTTGCAATTTCAGGGTGATTCTCAATAGATGCAGCTGTCACAGCAGATCCTGTCAATGCATCTTTGATATCAACAGGTCTACCATTTTTAAATGTTGCATAGTGGACTTCCGTAACCGTAGAAGTTGTTGAAGCCGTTGCTGCCCCATTTTCGGCAGCTGTTACTTGTTGAACCATAGCCATAGCTAGCACAGAAGTAGCTAGCAAGATACCTGTTAGTGTTTTCTTCATGAGAAAAACCTCCTTTATTAAATAGTTAAATTTATATAGATTATAGCCTTTTCCTATAATAAATGCAATAAAAAACATAAAAAGTGTATAAATATTTAAATGTAAAAAGAGAGCAGTTGAAAAACCACTCTCTTCCTATTTTTATACCCACTCACCGTTGGCGTTTACGTAATAACCATCAACTGTAGTGCTTACTGCAAGGGCACCTGAACTATAAGCATAGTACCATTTACCACCCACTTGGAACCAACCAGTTACCATAGCACCTGAGTCTTTAAGGTAATACCAAGTACCACCAACTTTAGCCCAGCCAGTTTCCATAGCACCTGAGCTATTTAGGTAGTACCAAGTACCACCATCTTGCAACCAACCAGTTTGCATTTCACCTGAACCATTTAGATAGTACCATTTGTTACCATCTTTGATCCACCATTTTTGCATCACGCCTTCAGCATTAAAGTAGTACCATTTACCACCGTCTTTAAGCCAGCCAGTTTGACGTTTACCTTCTTTAGTAACATAAATCCAGTGATTGTCAACTTTGTTCCAGCCAGCTTTTGTATTAGAATCATCTGTCAAGTAGTAAGTTTTACCATCAACAGTGATTTCACCGAACTTACGTTCACCTTCTTCAGTAACATAGTAATACTTGTCGTCAGAGCCCTTGATCAGACCTGTCTTACGCTCACCTTCTGCAGTGATGTAATACCATTTACCAGCGCTATCTTTTACAATACCTGACTTGGTTGTACCGTCTTCAGCAAAGAAATACCATTTAGCACCTACCTTATGAGCTCCAGTTGTCACAACACCATCTTTGACAAAATAAGTTTTTCCATTTTCAGAGATAATCTCTGTCTTACGAGCTCCATCTGACACAAAATAATAGGTTTTTTCTCCTACTTTAATGAAACCAGTTTTCTTAACACCTTGTCCGTCTAGATAGTAACGTTCAGATGTGTTTTCAATGACACCACGTGCCATAACACCTTCACTATCAAAGTAGTAAGTCTTACCATCGACACTTGCCCAACCTTTTACTGGGTTACCTTTATAGTAAAGATAACGGTTTCCTGCTGACTCACGCCATTTTACGTCCTTGTCAGATGTTTTATATCCCTGAGTATTTAACTCACTCACTGGAGCATCTGGATCATTTGCATGATCTTCAATTTTTGTTCCTTTTTCAACAAACAAATAGTATTTCCTTCCACCTTCAACATAGGCACGTTGAAATTCAAAGCCTTCAATTGTCGAATGTTTAGAGATCGGCTGATTCCCATCTTCAAAAAATACTGTCTTACGTTCTTGTGAACGACCATTAATCACTGTGACCCACTCAGTTCTATAAACAACTTCTTCCGCACTTACTGAACTAGCAGTTGTAGCAGAATAACTTGTCAAAACTGCTGCACTTGCCATTGTGACACTAGCAAGAGCTAGAGCTAAAGCTTTTTTATTTTTCATGTGAAGATTCTCCATTCTTAAATTTAGCTATTATGCTTCTCTTTATTGTATCTTATTTTTACAAAAATTTCTAAGAAAAACTGAACTTTTTATGGAAAAAATAAAAAGCAGAAGGAATCTCCTGCTTTTTTTATTGAACTAGATTATTTAACCCATTCACCGTTTCCGTTTACAGTGTATCCACCTACAGTAGTGTTAACTGCAAGGGCACCTGAACCGTCAACGTAGTACCATTTACCAGAAACTTCAAACCATTGGCTAGCTTTCATAGCACCTGATGTTTCAAGGTAGTACCATTTACCACCGTCTTGCAACCAACCAGTTTGCATTTCACCGTTTCCGTTTAGGTAGTACCAAGTGTTTCCATCTTTAACCCACCATTTTTGCATTACGCCTTCAGCGTTAAAGAAGAACCATTTACCGTCAACTTGTTTCCAACCTGTGACAGCTTTGTTAGATGCATAGTATTTCCAACCAGTTTCTTCTTGTACCCATTCTTCTTTAGCTACATTGTAAGTATCAGTTTTTTCAATTACTAATTCACCAGTAACGAACATGTCTGAACCTTCACGTACAACTTCTTCTGCATCAAGTAGAGTACCTACTGTAAGTTTAGCAGGAACAAAGTAACCTTTTGGAGCTTCATCAATACGGTAAACTACATAACCACCGTTTGCAAGAGGAAACTCAACATCACCTGCTGCATCAGTAACTGCTTCAATCAAAGCTGGTTTTTTGTAGTTGTCAAAGTCTTCTACTGTTGCGTATACCAAAGCAGCTACTTTAGCACCTGCTACAGGGTTCCCTTGGATATCTTTAACATGTACACGAACATGAGTACCATTTCCAAATACATCTGGTAAAACTTTACCATCTTTACCGATACGATTTCTTACAGCGTATGGGTTTGTAGCTGGAGTTGCTGGTTTGTATTGGTTAGCCTCTGGTACTACACCATTACTGTATTGTGCTTGTGAATCAGCTGAAACTGCTTGTACAGCACCAAATGCTGCAAGAGCGACTGCGCTTGTCAATAAAACTTTTTTCATCGTTTTATCTCCTTTGTTTTTCTTTAAAATATTTTTTCGTAAGACTATCTTACTACCATACAGTATATAAATATTTGCAGGATTTGTCAAGGGTTTTCTTAAAGTTTTTAAAGTTTTTACCTATTTTTAGAAAAAAAGGTGAAAAAAACATTTTTGTGAGAAAAAATACCCGTCAAATACTGTATTTTTGAGTGAAAATCTCACAAACTGATCATCCTTGAGTAAAATCATTCATATCTAATCCACATAGATAGTTGGACAGAACTCACGTCTATGGTATTATCTTATAAACCCTCATAAAAGTCAAGTAAAAATGGCAAGTTTTTTGATAAGAACTTGCCATTTCATCAACTTTCTACTATTAAAATGTGACCTTATAGCAAGGCCTCAAACTCAGCGACTGGCATGCCTAATTGCTGGCTGGCAACCTCGGAAGTCAGAAGACCTTGGCGGACCATATCCAGGAAGGCAAAGAGTTTCCCACGTTCTAAACCTTGTTCAATACCTTCTGCCCTAGCAGTTTCCAAGGCATAGTCATGAGCCAATAATGCTTGTTCCTCACGTCTGCGTTGTTCACTAAACATTTTCCTGTCCTCCTCGGACCAGCTCTTATAGTCCAGCAGTTGGTCTGCCTGACTGATGGCTCGCTCGGGTTGTTGAGTAAAGGGCTTGTTGCCGAAAAACTCCAACCACGGCTTACGAACCTTGTCTTTGCTGGTTTCTCTGTATTTTTTTAATTCCAAGAACGCCATCTTGACTAGATGGTTTTCCTGTACATTGTTTGTGATGGTTAAGACCTCACCTGTTGTGTCCTCGCGCATGCTAAAGCTATGAAAAGCTAGGTCATCTGAGAAGTAATTACTATCCACAATTGCGATTGCGTATACTGGTGCGATGTGTTTATAACTCTGGTGAGTATTGCCCTCTTGCTGGCGAATTTTTTCTAGGTTTTGATTGACCTGACTACATAAATAAGCCCACAAACGATTGATGAAAAAATTCTGATGATGGACTTGTATTTCGATGATTACTTGAGTGCCATTGTCCAACTCCGCCAAAACATCTATACTAGTGTAAAAATCCTGTGCCGAATAAGACAGGGAAGGTAAGACGTGAATGTTACTTCCCTCCAAAATGGTCACATTTTTTGCTGGCAAGTCCAGCATATCGCGAATAAATTGACAAGTGATTTCTGGATTGCTAAAGATTTTTTTAGCAACCAAATCGTTGATCGGGCTAATGCCCGGATGACGTACAGTCATATTGCTTCCCCTTTCATTATAACACATTTTCAAAAGCCAGAGTGTTAGATTCTCTGGCTCTATCTATTTATTCGGAAAAGAGATGAAAAAAACCTGAGAATCATCTCAGGCTTGGTCATTAAATCTTTTTCTCAATACTGAAAAGTGGAGAAAGTGGGCGTTTTTCATGGATACGCACAATAGCATCCCCTAGGAGATGAGCGATTGAAATCTGCTCAATCTTATCAATCAAGCGCTCTTCTGGCAGATAGATGGTATCCAAAACAACCAATTTCTTAATAGCTGATTTTTGGATATTGTCCATAGCTGGACCAGATAGAACTGGGTGCGTACAACTTGCATAAACTTCAACAGCGCCGGCTTCCGCAAGGGCATCTGCCGCATGACAAATCGTTCCAGCTGTATCAATCATATCATCGATCAAGATACAAGTCTTGCCTTCGACCTTACCGATGATGTTCATGACTTCACTAGTATTCATCTTATCAACGCTACGACGTTTATCAATAATAGCGATAGATGTTTTCAAAAATTCTGCCAACTTACGAGCACGAGTCACCCCTCCATGGTCTGGGCTGACAACCACATAGTCAGAACCAACCATGCCACGACGCTCAAAATAATCCGCAATCAGAGGAGCTCCCATCAAGTGATCAACAGGAATATCAAAGAATCCTTGAATCTGCGCAGCATGCAAGTCGATAGTCAATAAACGATCCACTCCAGCTACTTCAAGCATATTTGCAACAAGTTTTGAAGTGATTGGCTCACGCGCTCGCGCCTTTCTATCCTGACGTGCATACCCATAGTAAGGCATGACAACATTGACAGATTCTGCACTCGCACGCTTCAAAGCATCTACCATAATCAAAATTTCAAGCAGATTGTCATTTACAGGCGAACTAGTTGATTGTAGGATAAAGACGTGTTTCCCACGGATTGATTCTTCAATGTTGACCTGAATCTCTCCATCTGAAAATTGGCGAACACTTGATTTCCCCAACTCTATCCCAATCTCCTGCGCCACACGTTTTGCCAATTCTTGATTAGAAGAAAGGGCAAACAGCTTTAAATCAGAAAAAGACATGATTTCCTCCGGTATATATGTATCGCTTGTGCTCTTCACAAGATTTTCCATCTACCATTGTAGCGCTTTTTGCACTATTTTTCAATCAAAAATAAAAGAAGGGCACCATATTTGTACCCTTGCATCATTCTTTAGAAAAATATTCTAGTTCATCAACTCATTGTGCTTCTCAACAAAATGATAAGCTTGATAAAAACCGTAAAGAGTAATAGCCGTAACCACTGGAATCGCTAATGGTAACTCTGTCTCCAACTCCACAAATGGAGAGTTAAAGAGGAAATGTGCTCCCAAAGCCAACCCTAAATAAGCAAAGCCCTCTTTCTTGCCAATCTTCTGCCCTTTATAGGCTCTGTAAAGCAAGTAAACACCTACTACAGCAAGACCTGAAAAAGTCCAGTGAGAGGCAATCCCTGAGATAATACGCTCTAAAATTCTCGAAATAGTAAAGTCAAAGCCCTCTGGCAAATCCGTACGAATGTAACCAATATCCTCAATCATTTGGAATCCCAAACCAGAAGCAATTCCTAGTAAAAACAAAGATTTTAATTTTCTCACAGGAATTAAAGCTAACACAAAGGCAAGTGGCAATAATTTAAGCGGCTCTTCTACCAAAGGAGCCACAATCGCACTTTCAAAGGCATTTAAAAATGCACTATCTGGGAAAAGAACACCCAGTAAATCATGGATATAGGTATTAGCAAAGCTAGACAGCCAGCCTGAAAGGAACATCCCACCTAATAGAGACAAAATCAAGGCCTTCTTTGGCAATTCCCATTTTTTCCCAATACGGAAAAGGAAATAGAGAGCCGGAATCATGTAAAAGAGAGCTAGAAAGATAGAAACCCCCATTAGGCCATATTCCGAACCTGACATCGAACCGTCCGTATAGTAAATGGTTTCATACTGTAAACCAATACATAGCAATAAGATAAAAATAAATAAAATACTGTTCTTCTTCATACACTTTCTTTCTAAATGAAGTATTTACAATTCTACGACTGTCATACTTCCTGTATCCACATCGTAAATGGCACCAGAGATAATGACATCATCTGGTATTAGGGGGGAGTCGATAAGGAGTTGCATATCCTCACGCACACTCTCCTCTATATCTTGGAAGGGCAAGAAGTCCTGGTCTGACACATCGACACCTAGCTCCTCTTTCAGATACTCCTGAAAAGGACCATTTTCAAAAGTCTGAGCACCACAGTCTGTATGGTGCAATACCACAATCTCTCTTGTCCCCATCTGTTGCTGGGAAATAACTAGCGAACGAATCATGTCCTCAGTCACTCGACCACCTGCATTCCGCAAGATATGAGCATCCCCAAGTGCCAAGCCCAGAGCTTGCGCAACGTGCAAACGTGAGTCCATACAGGTCACAATGGCTACTCTGGTTTTGGGTTTAAGTGGCAGATTTAACTGCCCGTGTAAGGCAACATAAGCCTGATTGGCTTGCATAAACTGTTCAAAATACGACATGATTCCCTCCTCGAAAATTTGATAGTCAAATATTTCTCCTATCTTATCATTTTTTACCTCGTTTGTCAGCTTTCAGCATTTATATAAAAAACTAGGACAGAGACATCCAGCTTCTAGCTCGGGCTTCTGTCCTAGTTTTTGGTTTATGATCCTTTTTGGATATACTTATTGAGTGAGCCTGCAAAGCTCTGAAGATTGAGACTTTGTACATAAACTTCACCAGTACCTCGGAAAGTATTAACAACCCCTTCACCCGTACCGATTGACTGCCAGAAGCCATTTTCTAAGTGGATGTTATAGTCCAAAGACTGGCTCCAAGCCACCACATGGGCATTGTCGATCGTTATTTCTTGGTTTTGCAGCTCAATTTTCTTAATAGAACCAAAAGCATTGGCCAAAAGAGTTCCCTGACCTTGGGTAGTCATCACAAAAAGACCACCTTGCCCTCCGAACAGAGCTTTTCCAATAGACTGATGTTCCATCGTATAGGAGGCCGTACCATCAAGAGCCAGAAAGGCCCCATCATTCAGTCGGTACTGCTTTTCCCCTAACTCAAGAGCAATCACTTGACCAGGAGTATCTGGTGCTAGAGCAAGGTTGCCGTTGTCAGACTCAGCAGCAGCTTGAGTAATAAAAGTACTTTCGCCAGAAACCATGGAACGTCCCACGGCTTTGACAAATCGTCCTAAACCAGAACCGCTAGCATTGAGCTGGGTATTGAGACTTACATTGGGTGTGTGGTAGATCATGCTACCCCGCTGGATATAGACGAATTCTCCTTGATTGAGCGACAACTCTACCAAAGGAAAATGCATTTGGCTATCCATAGAAAATTTCATCAGAAATTCCTCCTTGTTTTAATAAATATTAGCAATAAAATAATGAGTCATCTAAAACTGACCATAACTATTAAGAGAATACCTTCTTCAAGACTTCTCCGATAGTTGTCACCCCAATCACTTGAATTTCCTTAGGCGGTTGAATGCCAGTCAAAGAATTTTTTGGCACATAGATTTTTGTAAATCCAAGTTTAGCAGCTTCATTGATGCGTTGCTCGATACGATTGACCCGTCGGATTTCTCCCGTTAATCCCAATTCTCCCACAAAACATTCTTGAGGGTTGGTTGGTTTGTCCTTGTAACTTGAAGCAATAGCAACTGCAACAGCCAGGTCAATAGCAGGTTCATCTAATTTGACACCGCCAGCTGATTTAAGATAGGCATCCTGATTTTGAAGCAAGAGACCTGCCCGTTTCTCCAAAACAGCCATAATCAAGCTAGCACGATTGAAGTCAAGGCCTGTCGTCGTACGCTTAGCATTCCCAAACATGGTCGGCGTCACCAAGGCCTGCACTTCAGCAAGAATTGGACGTGTCCCTTCCATGGTCACCACGATGGACGAACCAGTCGCACCGTCTAAACGCTCTTCTAAGAAAACTTGACTAGGATTAAGGACCTCAACCAGTCCACCTGACTGCATCTCAAAAATTCCAATCTCATTGGTCGAACCAAAACGGTTTTTAACTGCTCTCAAGATACGGAAGGTATGATGACGCTCCCCTTCAAAGTAAAGCACTGTATCCACCATATGCTCCAACATACGTGGACCCGCCAAGGTTCCTTCCTTGGTCACATGGCCCACGATAAAGATGGCAATATTATTGGTCTTAGCTAGCTGCATAAGCTCGGCTGTCACTTCCCGCACTTGAGAAACCGATCCTTGAACTCCAGAAATCTCAGGAGACATAATGGTTTGGATGGAGTCGATGATGAGAAAATCAGGCTGGATTCTCTCTACCTCTGCACGAACACTTTGCATATTGGTCTCGGCATAGAGATAAAACTCACTATCAATATCACCCAAGCGCTCTGCACGGAGTTTAATCTGCTGGGCAGATTCCTCACCACTGACATAGAGGACCGTTCCTACTTGAGACAGCTGGGTCGAGACTTGTAAGAGAAGGGTAGATTTCCCGATTCCAGGATCCCCACCGATGAGGACGAGACTTCCTGGTACCACTCCGCCTCCAAGTACACGGTTGAATTCCTCCATCTCCGTCTTGGTTCGATTGACATTGATTGAAGTAACCTCAGCTAGTTTCATGGGCTTTGTTTTTTCACCTGTCAAGGACACACGCGCATTCTTGACCTCGGCAACCTCAACCTCTTCTACAAAAGAAGACCAAGACCCACAGTTAGGACAACGTCCCAGATATTTAGGGGAATTATAGCCACAATTTTGACATACAAATGTCGCTTTTTTCTTTGCGATGATAAACCTCTTTCTATATCTCTAACTCACACTCAATCACTTGGCAAAAATCAATCTTCTCATTTGCCACAAACTGACGTATCAGCATACGATGGGCTACAACTACCACAGTTTGATTGTCTCGATACTTAGCCATACATTCTAGAAAACGAGTCTTCATCTCTGTAGCTGTCTCATATTGAACAGGAGAATTTGGGAGCAACTCCCCATTATTTTCTAAAAATAGTCTTCTAGCTTCTTCAAATCTATCTATGCCACTTTCATAGACCTGCCATTCATGCAATAATGGCTCCACTCTCAAAGGAAGTCCCGTAGCACAAGCCACATAAGAAGCCGTTTCTAAAGCTCTCGTTACTGCAGAAGACACCAGTATATCAGCTGAGTCAAACAAAGGATTTTTGCTCAGTTCCTGAGCTTGTTGCCGTCCCTTCTCAGACAAGGGTGCCAAATCTATCCCAAATCCCGTATAAGAACGCTCCTCTAACTCACGGTAATCTGGCTCACCGTGACGCACAAAGATAATCTTCATCTTAGTGCCCAGTCGATCCAAATCCACCAGTACGAACTCCATCTGCTTCATCTCCATCAGCGATTAAAAATGGTGCAAAGACAGCCTGAACTACACGTTCCCCAACTTCAAGAACAACTTCCTGATCAGTAATATTTTTCATCTGAGCAAAGATATGTCCTTCATTTCCTGGATTACCATAGTAATCCCCATCAATAACACCAACCGAGTTGATTAAGACTAAACCCTTCTTACGAGGATTTGAAGAGCGATCATAAAGATAGAGTACCTCAGTCGGTTGCATATAAGCCTTAACTCCTGTTGGCACGAGGACAATCTCTCCCGGAGCAATCACCGTGCGTTCCGCAACCTTTAAGTCGTACCCAGCTGCATGGGCTGTCTCACGTTTTGGTAGCAAATTTTCATCTGTAAAACTAGAAACCAATTCAAAACCACGAATTTTCATCATCTTCTCTTTTCTATTATCATTTATTCTAGATTATTCTATCTTATTTATTCGGAAAAAGCACGAAAAAAAGAGCACACAATTCAAATCGCTTAGGGCTGCTGGATTCCTCCCCTGACCCGCTTCACGCAGAACTGTTGCTCCACTATTTATTATATCACATTCCTATTCATTTTAAAAGCAAAATTATTTTTTCCGTCTATTTCTAAAAAAGTCCTGCATAATAGCTGCGCATTCATCTTCTAAAATTCCCGTTTCAACCTCTACACGATGATTAAGACGCTCATCTGTCAAGATATCGTACAAACTCCCAGCAGCGCCAAATTTCTGGTTTTTAGCCCCGTAGACCACGTTTGGAATACGGGCGAGTCCAATCGCCCCACTACACATGACACAAGGCTCAATGGTCACAAAAAGCGTGCAATCAAGCAAGCGCCAGCTCTCCTCACTCAGGTTCGCATTCTCTATGGCCATAATCTCCGCATGCATAACCGCTCTTTGCAACTCCTCACGCGCATTATGCCCACGGCCAATGATTTCTCCGTCCTTGACGATCACACAACCAATTGGAATTTCATCGTGTTCCAGAGCAATCTCAGCCTCTCTCAAAGCTTCCCTCATAAAGACTTCTTTTTCTTCAACTGTATAGTTCATCAATTTCCCTTTTCCTAATTATACTCTTCGAAAATCAAATTCAAACCACGTCAGCTTCGCCTTGCCGTAGATATATGTAACTGACTTCGTCAGTCTTATCTACAACCTCAAAGCAATTCTTTGAGCAACCTACGGCTAGCTTCCTAGTTTGCTCTTTGATTTTCATTGAGTATTATCGATTTTATTATTATATCATGATTCCCAACACAAAAAAAGCCACCGAATGCGGTGACTCTATAGGGAGATTATTATGAAAAAGAAAAGTTTAGGATATTTGTTACAACAAGTTAGGAGGTCTTCTTGTAACTGTCTATAGTATACCCGACCTATCTTAAACAAATCTTAAAAATCTCTTAGGACCAAACACTTTCTAAAATATTTGTTTGTTCACGACCAGGACCTACTGAGAAAGTAGAAATACGAACGCCAACCAATTCGCTCACACGACGAACGTAGTTACGCGCATTCTCAGGAAGATCTTCCAAATTACGGACACCGGTGATGTCTTCTGACCAACCTGGTAACTCTTCATAGATAGGTTTGCAACGTTTCAATTGCTCAAGACTAGCTGGATAGTAGTCAATACGTTGACCATCAAGATCATAGGCCACACAGATTTTCACAGTATCTAAACCACTCAAAACATCGATAGAGTTCAATGAAAGGTTCGTAATACCAGAAACACGACGGCTATGACGCATCACAACTGAGTCAAACCAACCTACACGACGTGGACGACCAGTTGTTGTACCATATTCATGACCAACTTCACGGATACGTTCTCCCACTTCATCAAACAACTCAGTTGGGAAAGGACCGTCTCCTACACGACTCGTATAGGCTTTACATACACCAACAACCTTGTCAATCTTACTTGGACCAACACCAGAACCAATCGTAACACCACCAGCCACAGGGTTTGATGACGTAACAAATGGATAAGTACCTTGGTCGATATCTAGCATGACACCTTGTGCACCCTCAAATAGCACACGCTTTCCATTATCAAGCGCATCATTCAAGATAACAGATGTATCTGTTACATATTTTTTGATTTGTTGACCATATTCGTAATACTCTTCAAAAATATCATCAAAAGCAATCGCTTTGCTGTCATACAATTTTTCAAAGAGACGATTCTTCTCAGCAAGGTTACGTTCTAAACGCTCACGGAAAATATCTTTATCCAAAAGATCTGCGATACGAATCCCAACACGAGCAGCCTTGTCCATATAAGCTGGACCAATTCCCTTAATTGTAGTACCAATCTTATTGTCGCCCTTAGCTTCTTCTTGCAAACGATCCAACTCAATATGATAAGGCAAAATAACATGCGCGCGATCAGAAATACGCAAGTTATCAGTTGTAACGCCTTCCTCATGAAGATAGCTCAACTCTTTTACAAGAGATTTAGGATTTACAACCATACCATTCCCAATAACAGAGATTTTTTCAGGGAAGAAAATCCCAGATGGAATCAAGTGCAACTTAAATTTCTTACCATCAATCACAATCGTGTGACCAGCATTATCACCACCTTGGTAACGCGCAATCACTTCCGCATTCGCTGAAAGGAAGTCAGTAATCTTCCCTTTACCTTCATCACCCCATTGGGTACCTACAACAACAACTGAAGTCATAATCTTGTCTGAGCCCTCAGGCTCTTCCTTTCTCACATACATGGCAGGACTCTCACCTGCAATTATATCTTACAATTTATTATAAGAAAAAATCGCCTTTTTATCAAGAAGAAACAATAGAAAGATTTGCTATTTCCAACTATTAAAAAATGATTTAGAAAAATAACCAGCTATTTATTATTATCTTTCAATAAAATAATAAATTTGTTCGGAAATTTACCCAAAACATCTCAACAAGAAATAAATCCCTGATTCATTATCAATTTTTCAAGATACAAACGATAAGCAGCACGATAATGGTAAACAATAAAATCCCTACGATACCTAATACTATATCGGACAAAATAATAAATCAAAAATTTAAAATGAACATGTTCCCAATCAAAATTATCACCAAATACAGTACCATACTCTTCTTCAATATTTCTATAAAAATCTGCCATCTGCTCATAAATTTTTTGTAGCATAAATATATACTCCTTTTCTTTTTATGACCTTATTCTAACAAAAAATTTTACACATTCACTATCAATTCCTGAATTGTCAAAATACAAACCTCAACAAGATAACAAATAGGAAAAGTTGACAGGATAGAAATAAATTTCCTATAATCAATTTACAAAAACTATTACCCTCACTGCAAATCATACAGTACGATTTCCATAGCTTTGAATATTGCTCAGTCTAAACTATGAAGTGATTGAATAGAAGTCTAATGACGCGAGATAGATGGCTCTATAATATTTGTAGTGGGTAAATCCCCTATGGATATTATGGAACCTATTTTGTTGTAGAAAAAAAGTCCCATAAGATCTATAATGAAAAGCAACCAAACCATCATTAGAAAGAATCATGAAGAAGTATGACTTTCAAAACCGTCGAAAATTCCTTACCTTGAAACGACTGGTATGCCTACTAGAATCCTCCTTAGAAAGCGTCGTTTTAAGTACTATCAGTTCTCAAAAATGGCAGTCGCTGAGACTCCCCTCGTCAAGAAAAATCATCAAATCCCTCGTATCATCAACCAAAAGATTGCTCAGAAGCTGATTGAAAAGACTTCTATGACTGATATTGCCCATCAGCTTTCCATTTCAACTTCAACTATTATTCGCAAGCTCAATGAATTCCGTTTTAAGCATGATTTTTCTCGTCTTCCTGAGATTATGTCCTGGGATGTTGAAACAGTCGGGGGAATAACTGTTTCAATCGGGAGATGAATATGAGTTTCATTGCTCAAGATTTTGAAAAGCTAAATATCATCACTGTTCTTGAGGACAGGACACAAGCTGTTATCCGAAATCACTTTCTTCGCTACGATAGAGCTATTCGCTGTCAGGTGAAAATCATTACTATGGATATGTTTATACTAGCCTAAAATCAAAAAACATCTGATAATAGTAGTTATGAAACTTACAAACGAAGAAACACAAAAAATTGAACAACTCTTAAAAGATTCATCGTACGCCAAATATCACAAACGTCTACAGATTATTTATTTTCGCTCAAAAGGAAAGAGTTATAAGGAAATCATGGATTTGCTAGATTGTAATAAAACAACTGTTTGGAGGAATTTGAAAAAATATAAGGAGTTTGGTTTAGAAGCTCTTCTTCAAGAAACCCGTGGTGGACGTCATCGAGAATATATGACTTACGAAGAGGAACAAGCATTCCTAAAACGTCATATAGAAGCTGCTCAGGCTGGGGAATTTGTAACTGTCAATCAGTTATTTGAAGCCTATCAAAAAGAGATTGGTCGCACTTCCACACGTGATGGTTTCTATTATCTCCTGAAACGCCATGGTTGGCGAACGGTCACTCCTCGACCTGAACATCCCAAGAAGGCAGACGCTCAGACAATTGAGACGTCTAAAAATAAAATCTACATTCGAGACCTTAAGTAAGCGCTTTAAAGAGGAGGGGACTTATAACAAAGTACGCTTGATGTACCAAGATGAAGCTGGTTTCGGGAGGATCAGTAAGATGAGTTCTTGTTGGGCTCCTCAAGGAATTCGACCTAGCATTCCTAGTCATTATATGCGAGAATATCGCTATTGTTATGGGGCAGTAGATGCTCAGACAGGAGATTCCTTCTTCCTTATTGCTGGAGGATGTAATACTGAGTGGACGAATGAATTTCTACGGCAAGTCTCACAAGCTTATCCAGATGACTATATTTTACTGGTTATGGATAATGCTATCTGGCATAAATCAAGTACCTTAGAGATTCCAAGTAATATTGAGTTGGCTTTTATCCCACCTTATACACCAGAAATGAACCCTATTGAACAAGTCTGGAAAGAAATTCGAAAACGAGGTTTTAAAAATAAGGCTTTCCAAACATTGGAAGCCGTCATTGATAAGCTTCAAGAAGTTATTTAAGGACTGGAAAAAAGCGTTTTAAAGTCCACTGTCAGTAAACAATGGACAAGGTTGCTTTTTGAAAACAATTGAGTGTTAGTCCTTATTATGATTTAGATAAACAGCTTCGCTTTCGAATTTCTAGGCTCAGGCTAAAACAGTGCACTGGACTGTTTTACTCCAACACTTAAGCCATGCTATGAGTCGTGTTCGTGTCCAAATAATGAATCAATTGGATCGAAAGTCTCATGAATACAAAGCTATTAAGCGATACTGGAAACTCATTCAACAAGATAGTCGGAAACTCAGCGACAAACGTTTTTATCGCCCTACTTTTCGTCTGCACTTGATCAATAAAGAGATTCTAGACAAGCTTTTGAGCTATTCAGAAGATTTGAAACACCACTATCAGCTCTATCAACTCTTGATTTTTCACTTTTAGAATAAGGAACAGGAGAAATTCTTTGGACTCATTGAGGACAATCTAAAGCAGGTTCATCCCCTTTTTCAGACTGTTTTTAAAACCTTTCTAAAGGAGAAAGAGAAAATCGTCAACGCTCTTCAACTACCCTATTCCAATGCCAAAAGTGAAATGCATTTGTATTTCGAAACTTTGAAAACTTCAAAAAACGGATTTGTATGGCTCTGAACATCAAAAAAGAAAGGGCGAAATGTGTCCTTTCTAGATCTTAGCTTTTCTTCAACCCACTACAGTTAACAAAGAGCCGAAAAATATCTCGCCCAAAATAACACTAAATAGATTATGAATTACACAACAAAAAAAGAGGCCTAAACCTCCTATAATTAATTACTCCGCCAGTAGGACTCGAACCTACGACATCATGATTAACAGTCATGCGCTACTACCAACTGAGCTATGGCGGAATAAAGCTAAGCGACTTCCATATCTCACAGGGGGCAACCCCCAACTACTTCCGGCGTTCTAGGGCTTAACTGCTGTGTTCGGCATGGGTACAGGTGTATCTCCTAGGCTATCGTCACTTAACTCTGAGTAATACCTACTCAAAATTGAATATCTATTCAAATTAAGAAAACCTTCAGCTTTCGTATTCTCAGTTACTTTGGATAAGTCCTCGAGCTATTAGTATTAGTCCGCTACATGTGTCGCCACACTTCCACTTCTAACCTATCTACCTGATCATCTCTCAGGGCTCTTACTGATATAAAATCATGGGAAATCTCATCTTGAGGTGGGTTTCACACTTAGATGCTTTCAGCGTTTATCCCTTCCCTACATAGCTACCCAGCGATGCCTTTGGCAAGACAACTGGTACACCAGCGGTAAGTCCACTCTGGTCCTCTCGTACTAGGAGCAGATCCTCTCAAATTTCCTACGCCCGCGACGGATAGGGACCGAACTGTCTCACGACGTTCTGAACCCAGCTCGCGT
>NZ_JASHHD010000007.1:0-80090 GCF_047459985.1 Streptococcus mitis | reverse complement strand
CTTACCCTTTCAGACCGTAATGATATCCAACTAGGTTTAGAGCGCGGTGAAACCTTCAAAGCTATTGGCCAACTTATTCTAAAAGACCCCACCACTGTTTCTAAAGAAGTCAAACGAAACAGACAAATCCGATAGTCTACATGTGATAACCTTCCTTGCTCTCTACTCAATAAGGCTCCCTTTGTCTGTAATGGGTGCCCTAAAAGAAGACAAAACTGTGGCTATCAGAAAATCTTCTACCTCGCCAAACAAGCTCAAAAACAATACGAACAAACTCTTGTTGAAGCTCGTGAAGGAACTCCCCTTAATTCTCAGACTTTCTGGGACATGGACAAAGTCATTTCTGATGGTGTTAAAAAGGGACAACACATCTATCATATCCTCAAAACTCATAACCTTGATGTTAGTTCCTCAACTGTCTATCGACACATCCGAAAAGGTTACCTGTCTATCGCTCCGATTGATTTAGCCAGAGCCGTTAAATTTAAAGAGAGAAGAAAAAGTAAGCTACCTTCCATCCCTAAAGAATTGAAAAAAGGCCGTTCCTATGAGGATTTCCAAAATTATTTGGCCCTTAAGCAACTGAATTACTGGCTGGAAATGGACACCGTTATGGGTAGAATGGGAGGTAAAGTCCTACTCACCTTCAATCTCTCTTTCTGTAACTTTATCTTCGCTAGACTGCTGGATAATAAAACTGCCCTTGAGGTTACCAAACACCTTTATGACATCAAGAACACTCTTCACCAAGCGGATAATGATTTCTTCCAACTCTTTCCTGTCATTCTGACTGATAATGGTGGAGAGTTTGCCAGGGTTGATGACATCGAAATGGATGTTCGAGGAGAGTGTAATCTCTTCTTTTGTGACCCTAATCGCTCTGACCAGAAAGGCAGAATTGAGAAAAATCACACCTTGATTCGCGACATTCTTCCTAAGGGAACTTCTTTTGACAACTTAACTCAAGAGGACATCAATCTCGTCTGTTCGCATGTTAACAGCGTCAAACGTGCTGCTTTGAATGGGAAGTCAGCCTATGAGCTCTTTGACTTTACTTATGGAGAAGAAATTCCTAAGCTTCTTGGCATTTCTAAAATACCTGCAGAAGATGTCTGCCAGTCGTCTAAATTACTCCAACATAAAATCTAAAAATTAATCTTCAACCCCATTCAAACGTCTCACACTAACTTCCACCATAGCGGAACTTAATCTGAAACGCTTTCAGATGAGGGGATTTTGTGCGCTCTTTTTTTCGATTCCTTTCGGCTACAAAAGCTATATAACCAAGCATGATTAAAACCAGTGGAACTTACCTTGACACGGATTGCCACTGGTTTTTAGGGTTTTTATCAGACTAACTTCCACTTGAATTAGCGATGGAACTTAGTTTGGGAATTTAGCAAAAAAGCGAACGAATAGAAACCTACAACACGATACAGTATTGTAGGTTTCTATTATTCTATTCACTAAATCTTAAAAAATAACCATCAGGATCCAAAATCGCAAATTCATGGGGATAAATAAAACTATCCTCCACTCGAAATTCTCTTTTTGTCAGGGGACGATGGATGGGATAGTCAGCTTCCAGCAGTTTTTGGTGGAGCTGAGGAACATTCTCAATGCCAAAGGAAATATTGACACCACGCCCGAAAGGATAAGTCAGCTGAGCTAATTCTTCTGCGTCGCCTTCTTCTAACATGAGTTGGCAGTCTTCAAGGGAGAGGAAGAGAAATTTCTCCTCGGGGCGTTCGTATTCGACAGAGAAGCCCAGCAAGTCGCAGTAGAAGTAGCGAGATTTTTCGATGTTGGATACCACAAATTCGGGGATGACAGCTTGATAGTCCATTAGCTTTCTCCTTAGAGCTCAATCTCCAAGACAATCGGTGTATGGTCTTGGCGAGCACCTGAGTCAATCATGTCAGACTTGGTCACCTTGTCAGCGACGCGGTTACTTGTGAGCCAGTAGTCGATTCTCCATCCTGTGTTGTTGATTTTTGAAGTCTTACTGCGTTGTGCCCACCAAGTGTAGCGTTCTGGAACATTGCCGTGAACATGACGGAAAGTGTCGGTAAATCCAGTTGCCAAGAGATTGGTAAATCCAGCACGTTCCTCGTCGGTAAATCCAGGTGAACGGCGGTTGCTAGCAGGATTTGCAAGGTCGATTTCATTGTGGGCTACGTTGTAGTCACCGGTCGCAAGGACTGGTTTTTCTTTGTCTAGTTCAGCCAAGTATTCAGCATATTTGACATCCCATACTTGACGTTCTTCCAAGCGTTTGAGACCGTCACCAGCATTTGGTGTGTATACTTGGGTCACGAAAAATTCATCAAATTCCAAGGTGATGATGCGACCTTCCAAGTCCATAGTAGAAGGAGCACCGATTTCTGGGAAAGTGACAGTAGGTGTAAGTTCTTTCTTATAGAGGAACATGGTTCCAGCATAGCCTTTACGGGCAGGCTCTTGGGAAGAGCGCCACGTGTTTTCGTAGCCTGGGAATAGTTCTTCTAAAATTTCCAAGTGTTTCTTTGTAGGCCCCTTGGCAGAAAGCTTGGTTTCTTGGATAGCGATGATATCAGCATTTTCAGCGACCAAGGTTTGTAGGACTTCTTGGGACAATTTGGCACGAGCTGAGTCACTAGTTAGGGCAGCATTGAGGGAATCAATATTCCATGAGATCAGTTTCATAAAGTTACCTTTTTCATTCAGATTATAGATTTTATTATACCAAAAAAAGGTCTATTTCCCCAAAGTATAGTTTGAAAAATCACTCTTTAGACTTTATCCTGAGAAAATAAAAATTTCCTAAACTATTTAGAAAAAAATCTAAATAGTTCTTGTATTTAGAATGAAAAGGTGTATAATGTTATTTAGAAAAACATCTAAATAGAAAGTGAAGTTACATATATGTCAAATAAGAGAACAATCCTTCTTTTTGTGGTCTTGGCTTATGCTCTTGCTTGGATAATATGGTTGGCACTATGGCTAAGTGGTGTTGGTCTAAATTCTCCATTGAGTCAACTTGCTAGTATTGTAGCCATGTGGATGCCTGCGCTTGCAGTCTTTATTTTAGGGAAAATTACGAATCAACCTAGTGGAATCAAATCTAAATTAGTCGTGAATCTCAAGAGGAATTGGCGCTTTTACTTACTAGCTATCTGGTTACCAGCAGTCATCAGTTTTTTAGGAGCAGGACTTTATTTTCTTGTATTTCCTAGCAATTTCAGCCTTGGTTTTGAATCTATTCAAGCCATCTTACAAGAAAAAGGAGTCCTTCAATCACCTATTCCCTTATCTTCCTTGGCCTTGATTCAAATCCTAGCTAGTTTGACCTATGCTCCTTTTCTTAATAGTTTCTTTGCATTGGGAGAGGAAATTGGTTGGCGTGGCTATCTTTACCCAGCTTTAAGAGGACGCTTTTCATTAGTCCAGACCCATGTCTTGGTTGGTCTCATTTGGAGTCTTTGGCATTTACCAATCAATTTGCAAGGCTATAATTATGGACTGACTTATTTTGCTTATCCCGTTTTGGGAGTTGTTGCCATGTTTCTATTTTGTTTTAGCCTAGGAATATTGTTGAGTTGGTTGTTGGAAAAGACGGGTTCTCTCTGGGCTTCAGCACTATTTCATGGGGCAATCAATGCGACTGCAGGTCTTGGATTACTCTTTCAACTACCAGAAGAAAAAGTGTCTAGCCTCTTAATTTTTGGTCCATCACCAGCCGGAATAATAGCAGTTCTACCTTGCTTATTCCTTGCCTTACTAATCTTGCAAAGGGAAAGGAAGAACCATGAGTTTTGCAAATAGCTTTAAAGCCTTGTCTCATCCAGTTAGGAGAGAGATTTTAAATTTACTCAAAACAGGTAGATTATCTGCTGGAGAAATTGCCAGTTATTTTGAGTTGACAGGTGCAACGATTTCACACCATCTCACGATTTTGAAAGCAGCTGATTTGATTCATGAAATGAAAGAGAAAAACTTTATTTACTATGAGTTAAATACATCGGTTTTAGAGGATATAATGGTTTGGTTAGCAGATCTGAAAGGAGATCATTTTGATGAAGATAAAAATCAATAAGAAATTGGTATTATTTACGAGCATTCTCATCCTACTACCTTCCCTTGTAGGTTGTGTTTTCTGGAATCAATTACCAGAGGAGATACCCACTCATTTTAATCTATTGGGTCAAGCAGATGGCTACAATCATAAAATGTCTGCTATCTTTGGATTACCGACTCTCATGTTTTTGATGCATTGGTTGCTTCTATTTATAATGATTAAGGATCCTAAATCTAGCAATATTAGTTCAAAAATACAACTTTTGATTTACGGGATTATTCCTTTTGTATCTTGTCTAACAATGATTTCTATCTACGGAGAATCTTTGGGTTATTCCATGGTGAGTGGGCTAATAGCTCAGATTTTTATGGGAATCGTGATGATCGTAATTGGAAATTATCTACCAAAAACACACCGAAATTATATAATCGGTATTCGACTACCGTGGACCTTGGAGAATGATGAAAACTGGAGAAAAACGCATCGCCTAGCTGGAAAAATTTGGGTATTAGGAGGATTGTTATTGTTTCTAAATTCCTTTGTGCAACTATATGTTTACTGGGTATTCTTCTTGACACTTTTCTTTGTAGTGATAATTCCTAGTGTCTATTCTTATCAATTATCAAAATTAGAATCTTGAAACAGGTATTTGAGTCATTAGTTAGAGATGTTGGTCTGATAAGTCTATTTCCCCAACGTATGGTTTGAAAAATCACTCTCTTTCGTTTATAATGAAGAATGATTTTATGAAAGGGAGTGAAAATAAATGAAATTTTACTCATATGACTATGTGCTTAGCCAAATCAGTCAGCAAAATGGCATCATGATTGGCTTTGGAATTGTTCTCCTAGCTATCACAGGATTTTTTGCTTTTAAGGCTTATCGTGATAAAAAGGGAACTAAGTTTCGTGAATTGGTCATGATTTTGGCCTTGACCTTAGTAGCCATGCTTTTGGTGACAATTTCAAAATACCAGACCAATCAAGCATCAAACAATCAATTTCAAACTTCCCTTCATTTCATAGAGGCCGTTTCCAAAGACTTGGGAGTGGATAAATCAGAAGTTTATGTCAATACTTCTGCAGCCACTGATGGAGCGCTTGTCAAGGTAGGTCCAAATTTCTACCGCGCCATGAACGGGAGCCAACCAGACAAGTATCTTTTAGAGAAATTAGAATTGAATCAAACAGACGCTATTGAATTGGTGGAGGTAAACAAATGACACTCAATTATATGGAAATTTTAATCAAACTGGCCTTGGGGCTCTTCTCGCTTGTTTTTGTTATCAATGTGACAGGAAAGGGGAACCTAGCACCTAACTCTGCGACAGACCAAATTCAGAACTATGTTCTTGGTGGTATCATCGGTGGGGTAATTTACAATAGTTCAATCAGTATCCTGCAATACGCAGTGATTTTGATGATGTGGACGATTTTGGTCTTGACCCTCAAGTGGCTCAATAACAATGTTCGTTTTGTCAAACGCTTGATTGATGGAAAACCAACTCTCCTTATCAAAAATGGGCAGATTGACCCAGAAGCCTGTCGTTCAGTTGGCTTGTCTGCATCGGAGGTAGCCCTCAAACTTCGTAGCCAAGGGATTTTCCAGATGAAGCAGGTCAAATGCGCTGTGCAGGAGCAAAATGGCCAACTCATCGTGGTCCAAATGGGAGATGAAAATCCTAAGTATCCAGTTGTGACTGACGGTGTGATACAAGTCGATGTTTTGGAGTCGATTGGTCGTAACGAAGAGTGGTTGCTTGATAACCTCAGCAAGCAAGGGCATGACAATGTAGCCAATATCTTTATCGCTGAGTATGACAAGGGTGCGGTCACAGTCGTAACCTATGAATAAGAAAAACCTGGGGTCTTGGCCTCAGGTTTCCATTTGCAATCAGAAAGGGATTTTATGTCCATTATTCAAAAACTTTGGTGGTTTTTCAAGTTAGAAAAGCGCCGTTATTTAGTCGGGATTGTGGCCTTGGTCTTGGTTTCCGTCCTCAACCTCATCCCACCTATGGTTATGGGGCGGGTCATTGATGCCATCACATCGGGACAATTAAGCCAGCAGGACCTCCTTCTTGACCTATTTTATTTGCTTCTTGCAGCCTTTGGGATGTATTATCTGCGCTATGTTTGGCGTATGTATATCCTTGGAACTTCCTATCGTTTGGGGCAGATTATGCGGTCTCGCTTGTTTGAGCATTTCACAAAAATGTCTCCAGCCTTTTATCAGACCTATCGGACGGGGGATCTGATGGCGCACGCAACCAATGATATCAATGCCTTGACTCGTCTAGCAGGAGGCGGTGTTATGTCTGCGGTGGATGCCTCTATCACGGCTTTGGTGACTTTGCTGACCATGCTTTTTAGCATTTCCTGGCAAATGACCTTGGTTGCTATCATCCCCTTACCATTTATGGCTTATGCGACCAGTCGTTTAGGGAGAAAGACTCATAAGGCCTTTGGCGAATCTCAAGCTGCCTTTTCTGAACTCAATAACAAGGTACAGGAGTCTGTATCGGGTATTAAAGTGACCAAGTCTTTCGGTTATCAGGCGGACGAGCTCGAGTCCTTTCAGGCAGTCAATGAATTGACCTTCAAAAAGAATCTCCAAACCATGAAATACGATAGTCTCTTTGACCCCATGGTTTTCTTATTTGTTGGTTCATCCTATGTTTTAACTCTCTTAGTCGGCTCCTTGATGGTTCAGAAAGGGCAAATTACAGTTGGAAATCTGGTCACCTTTATCAGCTACTTGGATATGCTAGTCTGGCCTCTTATGGCCATCGGTTTCCTCTTTAATATCACTCAGCGAGGGAAGGTTTCTTACCAGCGGATTGAGAAACTTTTATCTCAGGAATCACCTGTACAAGATCCTGAATTTCCTTTAGATGACATTGAAAACGGGCGCTTGCAGTATGATATTGATAGTTTTGCCTTTGAAAATGAGGAAACGCTGACGGATATTCACTTTAGTTTGGAAAAAGGGCAAACACTAGGCTTGGTTGGACAAACTGGTTCAGGGAAAACTACTATAATTAAATTGCTCCTACGTGAGTATGACGTTGACCAAGGAGCTATTTATCTAAATGGTCATGACATTCGTGATTATAGACTAGCTGACCTACGAAGTTTGATGGGATACGTTCCACAGGACCAATTTCTTTTTGCTAGTTCTATCTTAGAGAATATTCGCTTTGGAAATCCCGACCTACCTTTCTCAGCAGTAGAAGAAGCGACTCAGTTGGCTCAAGTCTATCAAGACATTCAAGCCATGCCTGAGGGATTTGATACAGTTATCGGGGAAAAAGGTGTTAGTCTATCTGGTGGACAAAAGCAACGTCTGGCTATGAGTCGGGCTATGATTTTAAATCCTGATATCTTGATTTTAGATGATTCCTTGTCAGCAGTGGATGCTAAGACAGAGTTCGCAATCATCGATAATCTCAAGGAAACTCGCAAAGATAAAACGACCATCATCACTGCCCATCGTCTCAGTGCAGTTGTTCATGCAGATTTAATTTTGGTCATGCAGGATGGTCGCATCATTGAACGAGGTAGGCATGAAGATTTACTAGCCTTGGATGGTTGGTACGCCCAAACCTACCAGTCTCAACAGTTAGAAATGAAAGGAGAAGAAGATGCGCAATAAACAAGCACAATGGGCTGTATTTAAACGCTTGTTGTCCTATCTCAAGCCTTATGGTCTCCTAACCTTTTTAGCCTTAGCCTTTCTCCTTGCGACGACTGTTATCAAGAGTATCATCCCCTTGGTAGCTTCGCACTTTATCGACCAGTATCTAAACAATCTCAATCAGCTTGCTGTTACAGTCTTGCTAGCCTACTATGGACTCTATATCCTTCAAACCATCGTTCAATATGTAGGGAATCTCCTCTTTGCTCGCGTGTCCTACAGCATCGTTAGAGATATTCGACGTGATGCCTTTGCCAATATGGAGAAGCTAGGCATGTCTTATTTTGATAAAACGCCTGCAGGTTCTATCGTTTCTCGTTTGACCAATGACACTGAGACTATCAGTGATATGTTTTCGGGAATCTTATCTAGCTTTATCTCGGCAGTCTTTATCTTCGTGACGACCCTTTATACCATGTTAGTTCTGGACTATCGTCTGACTGCTTTAGTCTTGCTCTTCCTACCTTTGATTTTCCTTTTGGTCAATCTCTACCGTAAAAAATCGGTCAAGGTCATTGAAAAAACCAGAAGTCTACTGTCAGATATTAACAGTAAGCTGGCAGAAAATATCGAAGGAATTCGTATTATTCAAGCCTTTAACCAAGAAAAGCGCCTGCAAGAAGAGTTTGATGAGATAAACCAGGAACACCTAGTCTACGCTAACCGTTCAGTAGCCTTGGATTCTCTCTTTTTACGTCCAGCTATGAGTTTGTTGAAGCTGTTGGGATATGCGGTTTTGATGGCTTATTTTGGCTATCGTGGACTTTATCTAGGAATAACGGCAGGAACTATGTATGCCTTCATCCAGTACATCAACCGTCTCTTTGATCCGCTCATCGAGGTAACACAAAACTTTTCTACTCTTCAGACATCCATGGTGTCAGCAGGTCGTGTCTTTGCACTCATCGATGAGTCCAACTATGAACCGGTCCAAGAAAATGGCCAAGCCGAGATTCAAGAAGGAAATATTCGTTTTGAACATGTGTCCTTCTCTTATGATGGGAAACACCAAATTCTAGATGATATTTCCTTTACAGTCAATAAAGGTGAAACCATTGCCTTTGTCGGTCATACAGGATCAGGAAAATCATCTATCATCAATGTTCTCATGCGTTTTTATGAATTTCAGTCAGGTCGGGTTTTCCTAGATGGTGTGGATATTCGAGAGTATAGTCAAGAGGAGTTGAGAAAAAATATCGGTTTGGTTCTACAGGACCCCTTCCTCTATCATGGGACCATCAAGTCCAATATCGCTATGTACCAAGATATCAGCGATGACCAAGTCAAAGCTGCAGCAGAGTTTGTGGATGCAGATTCCTTCATTCAAGATCTTCCTTTAGGTTATGATGCTCCTGTATCTGAGCGTGGTTCGAGTTTTTCAACTGGTCAACGTCAGCTTCTTGCCTTTGCTAGAACTGTTGCCAGTCAACCTAAAATCCTGATTTTGGATGAAGCGACAGCCAATATCGACTCTGAAACAGAATCCCTGGTTCAAAATTCCCTAGCTAAGATGAGACAAGGTCGGACAACCATTGCCATCGCCCATCGTCTCTCTACCATTCAAGATGCTAATTGTATCTATGTTCTTGATAAGGGACGAATCATTGAGAGTGGAACCCACGAGGAACTCCTAGCATTGGGTGGAACCTATCACAAGATGTATAGTTTGCAGGCAGGGGCCATGGCCTAACACTCGTTGATTTTCATTGAGTGTAAGAAGGAAATCCTTCAAATTACAGATTTCTTTCACCGCCTTTTCCATTTTGTGGTATAATGAAAAATGTTGACAAATAGTATAATAAAAACAAAGGAGAAACAGCATGCTGAAATGGGAAGACTTGCCCGTGGAAATGAAATCAAGCGAGGTTGAGTCTTACTACCAGCTTGTCTCTAAAAGGAAGGGTTCGCTGATTTTCAAGCGTTGCTTGGACTGGCTTCTGGCCTTAGTCGTACTGGTTCTGACCTCTCCTATCTTTCTCATCTTGAGTATTTGGATCAAGTTGGATAGTAAGGGGCCGGTGATTTACAAACAAGAGCGCGTGACCCAGTACAATCGACCTTTCAAGATTTGGAAGTTTCGTACCATGGTGACGGATGCGGATAAAAAAGGAAGTCTGGTGACTTCCGCTAATGATAGCCGCATTACCAAGGTTGGTAATTTCATTCGCCGTGTGCGTTTAGACGAACTACCTCAGCTGGTCAATGTCCTTAAAGGCGAAATGTCCTTTGTCGGTACACGACCTGAGGTGCCACGCTACACAGAGCAGTATAGCCCTGAAATGATGGCGACCTTGCTTTTGCCAGCAGGAATTACCTCTCCAGCCAGCATCAACTACAAGGATGAGGACACTATCATCAGTCAAATGACGGAGAAAGGCCTGTCGGTTGACCAAGCCTATGTCGAACACGTCCTTCCTGAAAAGATGCGCTATAATCTCGCTTATCTCCGAGAGTTTAGTTTCCTTGGAGATATAAAAATCATGTTTCAAACCGTGTTTGAAGTGCTAAAATAAAGTAGTCATGAGAGAATGAGTACAGATAAAAGGAGTAAATCAATGCCAAATTACAATATTCCATTTTCACCACCCGATATTACGGAAGCAGAAATTGCTGAAGTAGCGGATACCCTGCGTTCTGGTTGGATTACAACAGGTCCTAAGACAAAAGAACTGGAGCGCCGCTTGTCCCAATACACACAGACGCCCAAGACTGTCTGTCTTAACTCTGCGACTGCCGCTCTTGAGTTGATTTTACGCGTTTTGGAAGTGGGACCTGGTGATGAAGTCATTGTTCCAGCCATGACCTATACAGCTTCATGTAGTGTTATCACTCACGTAGGAGCAACACCTGTCATGGTAGATATCCAAGCAGATACTTTTGAGATGGACTATGACCTACTGGAGCAAGCCATTACTGAAAAGACTAAGGTGATTATTCCTGTTGAGCTTGCAGGGATTGTTTGCGACTATGATCGTTTGCTCCAAGTCGTGGAGAAAAAACGTGACCTCTTTACTGCTGCAAGCAAGTGGCAAAAAGCCTTTAACCGTATTGTGATTGTCTCTGATAGTGCCCATGCTTTGGGATCAACTTATAAAGGGAAACCAGCTGGTTCTATCGCTGACTTTACTTCCTTCTCATTCCACGCCGTTAAAAACTTTACAACTGCGGAGGGTGGAAGTGCCACTTGGAAGGCCAATCCAGCGATTGATGACGAAGAGATGTACAAGGAATTCCAAATCCTTTCCCTTCATGGTCAAACTAAGGATGCCCTTGCTAAGATGCAATTGGGTTCATGGGAGTACGATATCGTCACACCAGCCTACAAGTGCAATATGACTGATATCATGGCGTCACTTGGTTTGGTACAATTGAACCGTTATCCTGGTTTACTAGAACGTCGTAAGGACATTGTGGACCGCTATGATCGAGGTTTTGCAGGTTCTCGCATTCGTCCATTGGCACACAAGACTGATACAGTTGAATCATGCCGCCACCTCTACATCACCCATGTAGAAGGAGCAAGCTTAGAAGAACGCAACCTCATTATCCAAGAATTGGCTAAAGCAGGAATTGCAAGTAATGTACACTACAAACCACTTCCTCTTTTGACAGCCTATAAGAATCTTGGTTTTGATATGGTCAACTATCCTAAGGCCTATGCCTTCTTTGAAAATGAAATTACGCTTCCTCTTCACACTAAATTAAGCGATGAAGAAGTGGACTATATCATTGAGACTTTCAAAACAGTTTCTGAAAAAGTGCTAGCTTTATCAAAAAAATCGTAAAAAAGTCTTGACAAAGAAAAAACAAAGTATTAAAATAAATTCAACAAATCAGAAAAGTAACTATTTTTGATCTTCAGGGAGCCTGTGGTGATTGTGAACAGGTGGTTGAAAGTAGTGAAAGTGGGCTGATTTTAAAAATGAATTTGAAACAATGAAAATTCGGTGTGCACACCTTACAGTGCAACTTGTTGTTAGACAAGGCAGAGATGTAAAGGGGAATAGTCCCTTTATAATTGAGGTGGCACCGCGTTACCAACGCCCTCACATGGAAGTATATTCTGTGTGTGGGCTTTTTTCTATCCGTCGTTTTGTTTATCTTTTATTAGGGTGTTAAGTCGCTTTGATGAACTTGAGTTCTATCTGCAGCTCCTTCCTACTACTAAAAGCAAACAAAAAGGCCGGATTCATACAGAAAGAGGAAAAATTTTATGACAACTAAAGGTTATTTTGGACAATTTGGTGGTAGTTTTGTACCGGAGCCGATTCAGGCTTTGTTAGATGAGTTGGAAGTGACATTTGACAAGTATAAGGATGATCCAGAATTTTTGGCAGAATTTCGCCATTACTTAAAGGACTATTCAGGTCGCGAAACACCGCTCTATTTTGCGGAAAGTTTGACAGACCACTTAGGTGGCGCTAAGATTTATCTCAAGCGCGAAGACCTGAACCACCTTGGTTCTCACAAGCTCAACAACGTTTTAGGACAAATCCTTCTTGCCAAACGTATGGGCAAAAAACGAGTGATTGCGGAAACAGGAGCTGGTCAGCACGGTGTTGCGACAGCAGCGGCTGCAGCCAAGTTTGGGATGGCCTGTGATGTCTACATGGGAGCAGAGGATGTGGAACGTCAACGTCTCAATGTTTTCCGTATGGAGATGATGGGAGCAACTGTTCATGCAGTTGAAACGGGAACACGAACTCTTAAGGATGCGGTTGATGCAGCCTTTGGAGCATGGATGAATGACCTTGAAGCCTTCTATGTTCTGGGATCTGCTGTAGGTCCTCACCCTTATCCTACAATTGTTCATGAATTCCAAAAGGTCATTAGTGAAGAATCTCGCCGTCAAATCTTAGAAAAAGAAGGCCGTTTACCAGACTACGTTATTGCCTGTGTAGGTGGTGGTTCCAATGCCATTGGTGCTTTTTCACAGTATGTGGCTGATGAAGAAGTTAAATTGGTTGGGGTCGAAGCTGCTGGTCATGGACTTGACACAGACAAGCACGCAGCTACTATGACAAAAGGTAGTATCGGAATTGTCGACGGCATGAAGACCTATGCAGTCTTTAAGGAAGATGGAGAGCTAGCTCCAGTTTACTCTATCTCAGCTGGTTTGGACTATCCAGGGGTTGGTCCAGAACACGCCTACTTTAAAGATTCTGGCCGCGTGGAATATGTGGCTGCGACAGATGAAGAAGCGGTTCAAGCCTTGCTCCTTCTTAGTAAGACAGAAGGAATTATCCCAGCGATTGAAAGTTCGCATGCCATCGCAGAAGCAGTTAAACGTGCACCGAAACTAAGTAAAGATGAGATTATCATCATCAATGTCTCTGGTCGTGGAGACAAGGATGTAGCTGCTATTGCAGACTACCTTGAAGCTAAAAAATAAGAGATGGAAAAATTACAGTCTTTTCTCTCACAGAGAGCTTGTGGTTACTGGAAACAAGCAGAGAAAGCTGTAAGGTTGGGTCCATCTGAAACGAGAGAAGAAAACATAATTCTCAAGGGAGTGCCCTTTATCGCACAGCCTGTTACAGGAGGTTTCTGAGACAGGAATGAGAGATAGGAGAAATCCTATAATTGAGGTGGCACCGCGAATTTCGTCCTCACGCAAGTTATTTTGCGTGAGGATTTTTATATATTTATTATGGGTATAGCTATTCAGTTTTAAATTATTTTTCATCACTAAATTGACTGCTACAAAAAATTTGCGAACGAAGTGAGATTTTAAAAGATATTTCCCGCCATAGTGGTATTCTAGAGAAGCAAAGATGCTTCTCTAGAACGGAATTTTTGAGACCTAAGGCTCAAAAATTAGGGATGAAATTTCATGGATTTCTAAAATCATCCACTGGATAATTTTACCTCCCGTCCGCACTATTTAAGGGAAATAGAAAAAAGATAATAAATTAAGACTAAAAGTCTATAAAGAAAAGAATCGAAAGGGAAATTACAATGGAACGAATCATTCATGGAGATGTCTTATCACCAATCTTGGCTTATATGCGCCTAAAGGGGCAACACAAGGTTATTTTAGAAAGTATTCCGAGAGACAAGGAAACAGCTCGTTTTTCTATCCTAGCCTATAATCCTGTTTTTGAGATTAAGTTTGAAAATGGGGTCCTTTATCAAAATGGGCAAGTGATTGATCGTGATCCCTTGGATTGTCTTTATGAAGTGACTCATAAGAGCCAACACCATTCAGACCTCCCTTTTGGTGGGGGAGCCATTGGATTTGTTGGCTACGATATGATTTCGCTTTATGAAGAAATTGGTCAAATCCCTCAAGATACAATTGGGACTCCAGACATGCATTTCTTTGTCTATGAGAGTTACATGGTCTTTGACCACAAGAAGGAAAAAATTCATGTCATCGAGGATGCTCTCTATAGTGAGCGTAGTCAAGAAGACTTGGAAAAAGCCTTAAACCAAGTGCTTGAGGAATTACGCATTCCTGCTACAAATGAATTTGAAGACTTGGATCTATCTCCGTTAGACTTCAAACCGCATATCGCTCCTCAAAAATTTGAGGAAATGGTGGAAACAGCTCGTGACTTGATTCGTAATGGCGACATGTTCCAGTGCGTACTCAGTCAGCGCTTCTCAGCAGAAGTTACTGGAAATCCATTTGACTTCTACAGAAATCTTCGCGTGACCAATCCATCCAATTACCTCTATTTCTATAACTTTGGGGATTATCAAATCATCGGTGCCAGTCCAGAAAGTTTGGTTTCCGTCAAAAATGGCATCGTGACAACCAATCCGATTGCAGGGACACGACCAAGAGGAGCTACGGATGAAGAAGACAAGGTTTTGGCGACAGACCTGCTTTCGGATGAGAAGGAAACAGCAGAGCATCGAATGTTAGTAGACTTGGGTCGTAATGATATTGGTCGCATCTCTGAAACGGCCAGTGTCCAAGTCACCAAGTATATGGAAGTGGAGCTCTTCCGTTATGTTATGCATTTGACCAGCGTGGTCAAGGGGCGTTTGCTTCCAGAACTCACTGCCATGGATGCCTTGAAAGCAACACTTCCTGCTGGAACAGTTTCAGGAGCACCAAAGATTCGAGCGATGAGACGCATCTATGAACTGGAAACAGAAAAACGTGGCGTATACGCAGGAGCAATCGGCTACTTGTCTGCGACGGGTGATATGGATTTTGCCATTGCTATCCGAACTATGATTCTCAAAAATCAAACAGCCTATGTGCAGGCTGGGGCAGGGATTGTCTACGACTCTGTCGCCCAAAATGAATACCAAGAAACCATTAACAAGGCTAAATCTATGACTAGAATTGGAGAACTAAGACCATGATTTTATTGATTGATAACTATGATTCTTTTACCTATAACTTGGCCCAGTACATTGGGAATTTTGCAGAAGTACAGGTCTTGAGAAATGATGATCCCAAGCTGTATGAAGAAGCTGAAAAAGCAGATGGTCTGGTCTTTTCTCCTGGTCCCGGTTGGCCAGTTGATGCTGGAAAGATGGAAGACATGATTCGTGACTTTGCAGGTAAAAAGCCGATTTTAGGGATTTGTTTGGGTCACCAAGCCATTGCAGAAGTCTTTGGTGGTAAGTTAGGCTTGGCTCCAAAAGTCATGCATGGGAAACAGAGCAATATCAGCTTTGAAGCGCCATCTGTTTTGTATAAAGGTATCGAGGATGGCCGTGCGGTCATGCGTTATCACAGTATTTTGATTGAAGAAATGCCAGAAGACTTTGAAGTGACAGCTCGTTCGACTGATGACCAAGCCATCATGGGGATTCAACATAAAAACCTACCGATTTATGGTTTCCAGTACCATCCAGAGAGCATTGGAACGCCAGATGGCTTGTCTTCTATTCGGAATTTTATCGAGAAGGTTGTAAAGTGAGGAAACTAGGATGAAAGAGATTATTGAAAAACTAGCAAAATTTGAAAATTTATCAGGTGTGGAAATGACGGATGTCATTGAGCGTATTGTAACTGGGCGTGTTACTGAGGCGCAGATTGCTTCTCTCCTTTTGGCTCTTAAGATGAAGGGGGAAACACCTGAAGAACGCACAGCCATTGCCCAAGTCATGAGAGGACATGCCCAACACATTCCAACCAACATTCAAGATGCTATGGATAACTGTGGTACGGGTGGAGATAAGTCATTTAGCTTTAACATCTCAACAACTGCAGCCTTTGTCTTGGCAGGCGGTGGCATCCACATGGCCAAACATGGAAATCGTTCTATCTCTTCTAAATCTGGTTCAGCAGATGTCTTGCAAGCTTTGGGTATCAATATTGACCTCAATCCAGCACAATTAGGTAAGGTATTTGACCAAACAGGAATCGTCTTTCTCTTTGCCAAAAACATGCACCCAGCCATGAAATACATTATGCCAGCACGCTTGGAGTTGGGAATTCCAACCATCATGAATCTGACAGGTCCACTCATTCACCCAATGGTCTTGGAAACACAGCTTCTAGGAATTAGTCGTCCAGAACTTCTAGAAAGTACTGCTCAGGTCTTGAAAAACATGGGCCGCAAACGTGCCATTGTAGTAGCAGGTCCGGAAGGATTAGATGAAGCTGGTTTGAATGGAACTACCAGCATTGCCCTTCTTGAAAATGGTGAAATCACTTTGTCAACCTTTACTCCAGAAGATTTGGGAATGGAACGCATTGCTATTGAGGACATTCGTGGTGGTAATGCTCATGAGAATGCAGCCATCCTTATCAGCGTTCTTAATAATGAACCAAGTCCATTCTTGGAAACAACAGTCTTAAACGCTGGCCTTGGTTTTTATGCCAATGGTAAGGTAGATAGTATCAAAGACGGAGTTGAAATGGCACGCCAAGTGATTGCCAGTGGTAAGGCCCTTGAAAAACTCAGACTATTACAGGAGTACCAAAAATGAGTCAGGAATTTTTGTCACGTATCTTAGAGCAGAAGGCGCGTGAAGTTGAAAAGATGGAACGAGAGGAGCTTCAACCCTTGCGTGAAAGCTATCGCTTAGCTGAATATTTGAAAAACCATCAGGACCGCTTGCAAATTATTGCAGAGGTCAAGAAGGCGAGTCCAAGTATGGGTGATATCAATCTGGATGTGGATATCGTTCAACAGGCCCAGACTTACGAGGCTAACGGCGCTGTTATGATTTCTGTATTGACAGATGAAGTTTTCTTCAAAGGTCATTTGGATTATCTTCGTGAGATTTCCAGTCAGGTACAGATTCCGACGCTGAACAAGGATTTTATTATCGATGAAAAGCAAATCATCCGAGCTCGCAATGCAGGTGCGACAGTTATCTTGCTCATCGTAGCGGCTTTATCAGAAGAACGCCTCAAGGAACTGTATGACTATGCGACAGAGCTAGGTCTAGAAGTTTTGGTAGAAACTCATAATCTAGCAGAGCTAGAAGTGGCTCACCGCCTTGGCGCTCAAATTATTGGTGTGAATAATCGTAATTTGACTACCTTTGAAGTTGACTTGCAGACTAGCGTAGACTTGGCCCAATACTTTAAGGATGATTTCTTCTACATTTCTGAATCTGCTATTTTTACAGAAGCGGATGCGGAACGAGTTGCACCCTACTTTAACGGAATTTTGGTAGGAACAGCTCTGATGCAAGCGGAAGATGTAGCCCAGAGAATCAAGGAGTTGCAGATTGACAAAGGTTAAGATTTGTGGACTATCGACCAAAGAAGCCGTAAAAACAACTGTGTCGGCTGGAGCAGACTGCATTGGTTTTGTCTTTGCTCCTAGCAAAAGACAGGTGACCTTGGAACAAGCAGCAGAGCTGGCTGAGATTATTCCTACAAATGTGAATAAAGTTGGTGTATTTGTTTCACCCAATCGGGCGGACTTACTAGAAGCGATTGAAAAGGTTGGCTTGGACTTGGTGCAGGTTCATGGTCAGGTGGCGGATGATTTGTTTGAGGATTTGCCTTGTGCAAGTATTCAGGCTGTTCAGGTCGATGAAGGGGGGCATGTACCCAATTCTCAGGCAGACTATCTACTCTTTGACGCTCCTGTTGCAGGGAGTGGACAAACCTTTGACTGGGGCCGACTGGATACGACAAAACTAGCCCAGCCTTTCTTCATCGCAGGTGGGCTTAATGAAGATAATGTAGCAAGAGCAATTCAGCATTTCTCTCCCTTTGCAGTAGATGTATCAAGCGGAGTAGAAACAGACGGACAAAAAGATCATGAAAAGATTAGAAGATTTATAGAGAGGGTAAAACATGGCATATCAAGAACCAAATAAAGATGGATTTTACGGAAAATTCGGTGGACGTTTTGTCCCAGAAACATTGATGACAGCAGTATTGGAGTTGGAAGAAGCTTATCGTGAAAGTCAGGCAGATCCAAGTTTCCAAGAAGAGTTAAACCAACTTTTGCGCCAGTATGTAGGACGTGAAACACCTCTTTACTACGCAAAAAACCTGACCCGGCATATCGGCGGAGCCAAGATTTACCTCAAACGTGAAGATCTCAACCATACAGGTGCCCACAAGATTAACAATGCCTTAGGACAAGTTCTTCTGGCTAAACGTATGGGCAAAAAGAAAATTATCGCTGAAACAGGAGCCGGTCAGCACGGTGTGGCAACTGCAACAGCTGCAGCACTCTTTAACATGGAATGTACTATCTACATGGGTGAGGAAGATGTCAAACGCCAAGCCCTCAATGTCTTCCGTATGGAACTTTTGGGAGCTAAGGTAGAGGCAGTGACAGATGGTTCGCGCGTGCTTAAAGACGCGGTCAATGCAGCCCTTCGTTCTTGGGTGGCCAACATCGATGATACCCACTATATCCTTGGTTCTGCCTTAGGACCCCACCCTTTCCCAGAAATTGTTCGTGACTTCCAAAGTGTCATCGGACGGGAAGCTAAACAACAGTACCGTGAATTGACAGGGCAAGATTTGCCAGATGCCCTAGTAGCCTGTGTTGGTGGAGGTTCTAATGCTATCGGTCTCTTCCATCCATTTGTGGAAGATGAGTCAGTGGCTATGTATGGAGCTGAAGCAGCAGGACTTGGTGTGGATACGGAGCACCACGCAGCTACCTTGACCAAGGGTCGTCCAGGTGTCCTTCACGGTTCCCTCATGGATGTTCTCCAAGATGCTCATGGGCAAATTCTTGAAGCTTTCTCTATTTCAGCAGGTTTGGACTATCCTGGTATCGGTCCAGAACATTCACATTACCACGATATCAAACGCGCGTCCTATGTGCCTGTGACTGACGAAGAAGCCTTGGAAGGTTTCCAACTCTTGTCTCGTGTGGAAGGGATTATCCCAGCCTTGGAATCAAGCCATGCTATCGCCTTTGCAGTGAAATTGGCCAAAGAACTTGGACCAGACAAGTCCATGATTGTCTGCTTATCTGGTCGTGGTGACAAGGATGTCGTTCAAGTCAAAGACCGTTTGGAAGCAGATGCAGCAAAGAAGGGAGAAGCTCATGCCTAAGACATTAACAGAAAAATTAAATGCTATAAAAGCAGCTGGAAAAGGAATTTTTGTTCCCTATATCATGGCTGGAGACCATGAAAAAGGTTTGGCTGGACTCGCTGAAACAATCCACTTTTTAGAAGATTTGGGTGTCTCTGCCATTGAAGTGGGCATTCCCTTTTCAGACCCAGTTGCAGATGGACCTGTTATTGAAGAAGCTGGCTTGCGCAGTCTAGCTCATGGGACTTCGACACAAGCTTTGGTTGAAACCTTGAAAACTGTTCAAACAGAGGTTCCCTTGGTTATTATGACCTACTTCAATCCCCTCTTTCAGTACGGTGTAGAGAACTTTGTCAAAGATTTGGCTAATACAGCGGTTAAGGGCTTGATTATCCCAGACCTGCCTCATGAACATGCTAATTTCGTAGAGCCATTTTTGGCAGACACAGACATCGCCTTGATTCCCCTAGTTAGTTTGACGACAGGGATTGAGCGTCAGAAAGAGTTGATTGAAGGGGCAGATGGATTCGTTTATGCCGTTGCTATCAATGGAGTGACAGGGAAATCAGGCAATTACCGTGCAGATTTGGACAAGCACTTGGCACAATTGCATCAAGTGGCTGACATCCCAGTCTTGACAGGTTTTGGCGTATCTAGTCAAGCCGATGTAGAACGCTTCAATGCGGTGTCAGATGGTGTTATCGTTGGTTCGAAAATTGTAAAAGCTCTCCATGAAAGAGAGCCGATTGAGGACTTTATCAAACAAGCAGTAGCTTACCAAAAATAATCACACAAGCAGCAAGTAAGAGGAAAGGCACAAAAGGAAGTCTTTCCTTTTTCTTTTGTAGGAGAAAGGCTAGAATCCCCGTAGCGGAAGCAAACTGAATCAAGATTAGTAACTCCGTTACGCTAAAGATGATAGCGCAAGAAGCCAGAAAGAGGAAATCCCCTGCACCCATGCGGATATCGATAAAATGAGCCAAAATTCCAAGGGCAAGGAAGAAGACCATGACCAGATTCCAGCCAGAGCAGACCATTAGAAGCAGATGGAAAGTCATCCAGACTAGTAAGGGATATTCCTGATGGCGAAAGTCGTAGATACCCAAAGCCAAACCAGCAGTGATTAGGATGACTTGCCCCAAGTAAAGAAAACCCCAAGACCAAGATAGAAAGAGGAGTCCTAGGCCTAGTTCAAAAAGGGCATACCAGACTGGATAAGGAGCCTTGCAGTAGCGACAGCGAAAGCGATTAAAAACCTGCGACAGAATCGGAATCAAATCTAAGGGACGCAAGCGAGTCTGACAGGAATCGCAGTGACTGGCTGGACTGATAATGGATTGCTCTGGAAAACGGTCAATGACCAAACCAAGAAAGGAGGCGAGAATGCTCCCGACAAGAAAAAAATAAAAATCAATCATACTTATCTATTCGTAAAAAATAGGAGAAGTAGTATAATGGAGAAACATAGATAAGATGGTGAGGCAAATATGACAATTCGTTTTGAAGAAAAGGTGAGCACAGAAAACGCTCAACTCGTATGCCAATGGTCTAACTCCCTTGGCAAATCCTTTCAAGAACAATGGATGGGACCAAAGATTCCTTTTCCACTGATCATTCAAGTCTTGCAAGATTTGGAAGGAATCTTTTCTATCTTTGATGGACCAGAGTTTGTGGGGCTTATCCAGAAAATCAGGCTAGCAGACAGTAATCTTCATATTGGAAGATTTTTTATCAACCCCCAGAAGCAGGGGCAAGGCTTAGGTAGGCAGGCTGTAAGTAAATTTGTTAGTTTGTCTTTTGAAAATGAAGACATAGATACTATTTCTCTAAATGTCTTCGAGGAAAATCAAGTAGCCAAACACCTCTATCAAAAAGAAGGATTTGAAATCGTTAAAACCATTGAAGCACCTGTACGAAAATACGTTATGAAAAAGTTTAGATAGAAAGTGGAAAAGCCTTGGTTCCAAGGCTTTTCTGATTAATAATTACTTTTGATACAGTTTCATGTGTTGTTAGAATTTCATAAATAAAAAAGAGAACGAATATGTACTGCCCTCAAAAATTAGATTTTTTGTCTAACTTTTGGGGGCAGTACACATCAGGGCTTTTTAATGTCGTTTTAATATAAGAAATCAATGCCGTAGTTTTCTTTTAGATAGGTTGCTAACTCGGTTTTTTCTTCCTCTCTAAATCGACAAAGGCTAAGGGCGAGACGTAATATCAGGGCACTTGTATCGATGATAACGTTTGACTTAGAAATATCTTCTAGCTGGGTGACCTCTCTCAGATCGAAGTCTAAATAGTAAGCCTTGCTGTTAACATGGTCAGGGTCACTGACATCTACTTCAACATACGATGCTCGCAACAATTCTTCTTTAGGGATGAAGATTTCCTTGGAAAAGAAGAGCCCGGGATAGACATAAATACCTTCAAAGGTGAATTCAAAGGAGAGCCTACGACTAGAAAGTCTTTTGATGCCTGCAATCGTTGAATAGATAGCAGCGAAAAAGAGAATGGTTGGGACCACTGTGAGAAGATTAAGCTGGGAAAAGTCGATCAATCCATGTGCGAGAAAAAAGAAAAATTGAAAGAATACACCCGCTGCAAAGACTAGATAGCCGATACCAACATATTTTGAATAATAGATTTTCATAGAAACCTCCAGATATAGAATTGAACTCGCCAACGCTTTTTCAGTAGAAGGCGTACAGGTCGTGCAGAGTTAAAATTCTAGGTATTCCCATCATATCCTATGGAGCGAAGTTCTGTCAACCTTTTAGCAAGATGTGGCTCTTAGCTATCCTATGACCTAGTAAGTTGGTTTATGGTATACTAGGATAATAAAATTCCAAAATTTGAAGACTTATTTTCACAAATAGAAAGAGGTCAATATGTTTTTTCTTAGACGACGTCGTGTCTTTATCGGTGAATGTGACGGTCAAGCTGTTTATTATGACCAAAAGACGAGAGAGGCTTTAGCCGCTCCAAAGAGTAGGTTGCTCAATACTGAAAAAGCTGGTGACACGAATTCCTTTATTCCTGACTTGGTCATTCTCTTACTAGCAGGTGGACCCGCAGTTTCGGGCTTCTTTTCACTCAAGTTTGTTGGTGTCTACAACTGGTTCAGTCTAGCCTGTATTCTTCTCTTTTGGTTGATGCAGTTTTTCTCGTTAGTTGCTTTACTCGAACGAGCTCTCTATAAAAATGTTCGCAAAGCACAGCCGACGACAGAGAAAGTCTTTTATTATGCCGCATCTCATAATTTGCTTGTAAAAAATCAGTTTGATCCTAGACAACTGGGTACTCTAGCTTTTCGATTTGTCCGCTTTGCAGTAAATATAGTGTCCATCTATTATTTTTTGTATTTCTTGACTCTTCCTCTAAAATTTGGTCAACCGATTAATGAAGGCTATGGTTTGTGGTTTGCTGGCTTGTTATTCTTTGTAATTTTTCTTATGTATAACCAAAACAATCCAGTTCGCTTTGTGAAGATTATGAGATTATACAGTCAGGGAAAAGTACGATTTAAGGAAGAAGTGGAACATTGAGAAACTATCTTTGGGGATAGCCCCTAAATACTTAGAAAAAAACAAAAAAGCCTTGATTTCAAGGCTTTTTCCTGTTGTTTAGATGCCTCCACCATGAATTTGTAAGAACTTTTCATATTGAAAATAAACAAAAGTGTTGAAATATAGCTGATTTTAGGGAAATACTTTTAGGTGTTTTCACTGTCAGGCTTTAAAAACGTGGCAAAAGTGGGGCAAAAACGAATGACTCACATTTGGTTTGAAAATCTATAATACCTAATGATTATGCCATACTAGATATATAGTGTTGTTATAAATAAATGTCAGTGCGAGTTCAAATCGGAGGATAAAATGGAAAAACAAATTAATGAAAAAAAAGCCTTGGTTCCCAAAGCTTTTTTATGTTATAAACTCATTAAAAGAACCCCCAGTTAGATTTGGAATATTTTTTATTCTGTGTCACATAAAAATAAATAAAATGAATGGCTATAGCTAGAGTAAAAATGGTTGCAATACTCAACACTGTTATAGGATTAGAAGCGAAAAGCAAAGAGAGAATCAAGGCAGCCAGATAGAGTGTCGCTTGAGCACAGTAGTAACTTCTCGGATAGCGAAGATAGTTTTTGTTATAGGGCCCATTTGCTAGGACAGCAGCTTGGAAGAGGCCAATTCCGATATAAAAGAAGCTGATTGCAACGAGAAGATTAGCCTCGGGATTCAGGAGATAACCCATCGAAACTGTCATCAACATAAGCCCGATGAAAATAGGATAGTGACTATAAATTACAAATAATCCCTTTTGACTAGATCCTTCATCAATAGCATGGTCAAATTCGCCAAAATAAAACAAGAACAGGGAAAGCATGATAACGAAATTGAGAACCGAATAAATCGAGAAATTCTCGACTGTAAAGAAGCTAGCTAGCCCAACAACCATCTCTCCAAACGTAATAATCACAAGAAGGGAGACGCGCTCGATTAAATGGGGAAGATTTACCTGGAAATGCTCATCTTTAGTAATCAAGAAAATTGGCACAATAAATGTTAGCAGAATACTAGCAATAAAGATATAGACTCCAACGTAAATAGGAAAAAGAGCTGCCAGATAGACTCCTAAACTTCCTAGACCTGTTAACCATAGAAAACCTTTGATACTTTCCCGATCAGTATTATCGGTTGATTTTCTAAAAAATTCAACCAAATATTGAAAAAATAAGGTAAGGGTCAATGTACCAACAGCCCAACAGGTATAATAGAACCATTGTTGCCAATTGTATCCAATCATATTGGACATAAAGAGCATAAGTCCCATGTTGATAAACATGATTACCATGTTAAATAACGAGTTTGTTCCATAGCGATTGGTATAAATGGTTTGAATCATCCAGGAATTGATGATAACCATGACAGAGATGAAGAAATCAAGTAAAGAATCCCAAGCCACAACACCGCTATGAAGAGGGTGAATTAAAGCAGTTGCTTTTGAAATTGCAAAAACAAACACTAGGTCATAAAATAGTTCTGAAAATTCTACACGTTTATGCTTAATAAGAGTTGTCATATTAATACCTTTCTATTTTAGAAGTACAATTTATTATAACAGAAAATGGTAATAAAGAAAAAGGAGATGCTTAAATAACTTCATGTGACGCGAATTGTCAAAACCCTAACTTCTTTTGTCAGTTACTTGTCGGTTTCTGTTTTGTATAATAATCTCACAAATCAAATGAAATAAAGAGGAAATCATTATGTCAAATGATAAATTGTAAAATATAGTGCAAGAAAAAAACTCATAGCGTTTCATTGGTGTAAACTGTAAGTAACCACACAAACAGAACCCGAGGAAAAACTATGAGCTACTCCCATCTTACCATAACCGACCGAATAAAGATAGAAACTTACTTAGAATTAGGTTTGAAAACTTGCCAAATTGCAAATAAACTTGGCGTCCATAAGTCTACTATTTCAAGAGAGTTAAGACGATGCCAAAATGGTTATTCCGTAGCCTTAGCACAGGAACAATACGACCACAGGGTTAAGAAAAATGTCGGAAGTTTCGTTTGACACCAAAGTTGAAAAAGGAAATTGAGGACGGTTTAAAATCCTATTAAAAATTAACTGTGTCAGGATCATCCTGAGTTTTGATGCCTTGAATCTTATCCAAGACTGCCATATCTTCCTCTGATAAGTCGAAGTCGAAGATATCCAAGTTACTTTTTATATTTTTAGGTGTCACAGACTTAGGTAGTGGCAAGAAACCTTTTTGAAGGCTCCAACGCAGAGCAACTTGTGCTACAGATTTACCGTTACGTTCAGCCACTGCTTCAACATCTTCATTTCCAAAAATGCTACCTGTACCTAGTGGACTATAGGCTTCAAGAAGGATATCGCGCTCTTGGCAATAGGCAACTAAGTCTTTTTGGTCACAACCTGGAGCCAAGAGGATTTGATTGACATGTGGCACAATTTCAGCTGTTTCAAGAAGAGCTTCTAGGTGATGTTGCATAAAGTTAGACACACCGATAGCACGCACCTTACCTTCTTTGTAGGCTTCTTCCATTGCCTTCCAAGCGCCTGCATTACCAGACTTCCAAGCATCATTCTCACGAAGCGCCTTTGGATTAGGCCAATGGATAAGCAAAAGATCCAAATAATCCACACCTAATCTTTCGAGAGATTCATCGATAGAAGTCTTAGCCAAATCGTAATCGTGCTTATCATTCCAAAGTTTGGTAGTTAGGAAAATATCCTCACGTGCCAAATTACTATCAGCAATCGCCTTACCTACAGAAACTTCGTTACCGTAAATTTGTGCGGTATCAATATGTGTGTAACCCGCCTTAAGTGCGAAGCTAACGCTGTTATAGGCTTCTTCACCTTCAGCAATTTGCCAAGTTCCAAAACCAATTTTAGGAATAGCAACCCCATTTGCAAGCGTATATGTTTCCATGATTTTCACCTTTTCTTTTTTTAATAGTACTATCTTAAAAAAGATAAGGCAAAAATGCAAAGATTTGCTACGGCTATTATTATGAATAGTTCCTTACTTCTTTTTCCGATGTTCGTAACAGCCTTTGGAGATATTATTACTTGGGAAGAGAATGAATTTGTAAGAACTTTTCATATTGAAAATAAACAAAAATATTGAAATATAGCTGATTTTAGGGAAATACTTTTAGGTATTTTCAATGTAAATATTTCAAAATGGGGCGAAAGTGGGGCAAAAATAACGAATGACTCATAAAGGTTTCCTAATCTCTAACCTTTTCTGACAACAGGTTGCTCAACTTCTAACTGAGAAAGTATCACTAACGGATATTGCCAGAAGACTTCGTATGAACCTCTGTTCCCTTTTATAGTAAATGCCAATACATTCTAATGGGGAATAGTAGCGAGTGAGTATGAAATCCGGCAATAGAAAAAATGCCTAAAAAATACTATAATATTAAGTAACATAGATAAATAAATTAGAATTTAGAGAGGTTTTTCGGCGAATGTTAGGATATGAAAAAAACGAAAAGTTAGAATTTAATTATAAAAAATCTTGCGGTTTGTGGTTAATTGCGGTTGCCGTAGTTATCGCAGTTGCTACCTTAATAGGTGGACAACAAATTATAAATATGCAAGTGTTTACTAGTGGTTATATAGTCTTCTTTTTTACGATTAATATGAATAAAGACTTACTAAAAAAACTATCCACTGGACCATCGACTAAATTTCAAAATAAGGTTTCTCAATACTCAATAATATTTCTGTTTATATTAATGGTTTTTTTAGGCGGTTCATTTTTTGTTACGGAGAATTGGAGATTGATATGGTTGGGGGCATTATTAGTCACAGCATTGCATTTTTTCCCATTATATTTTGTACATGGAAAATCAATGATTTTATTAGGAATTATGTGCACTATTAATATTATCATGGGGTATATTTTTTCTGATGTCCCTTTGGTACTATTTGCCTATATTGATGCAATAATTAAATTTATATTTGGAGTTTATTTGTTATTTTTTTCTAAAGCAACGAAGCAATAAATCCCAATTGTTTGTTGAACTAGCAACTTAATAAGAATAACAGAGGAACAGTAAATCGGAAAAAGGTTTACTGTTTTTCTTTGCTCAAAATACTTAGCTTGTGAAATCATATTTCTCCCTCCTTCTGACATATTTAGTCTAACAAAAAAGCCGTCGGGAAAACGGCTTTCGAAGATAAGATTATACAACAGAAAAGCGAGGTTATCCTCGCTTTTTTATTTAATCCAATAGCTCCTTATTTTCAATTAAGAGTTCTAGTGGAGATTTTTCTCTTGCTACAATAAAACCAGGTTCATATTGGTTATGAAATGTTCTTTTCTGAGAAGTTGGGTCAATATACAACTCTTTTCCATCTTCTGTGTATAGTTGGTTGCCTCTTGTTAGGTAAAGTAAATCTTCTAAGTGCTGTCCATTAGTATGTAGGAAATGCTCGATGTATTTGACAGCTTTTAAGATCTCACTTACTTTATCAGAGTATTCATTCGATTCAAGAACACTCTTTTCTAATTCAATCTCTTTACTAGTTCCAAAAAGTTGAGTTGGAGTTGCATTAAAATATTCTGCTATCTTATCCAAATTTGCAAAGGTAGGATAGCTTTTTTGTTTTTCATAATCAGAGATGTCTGGAAAGATTGCTCATAAAAAAATGTGGGGCAAATGATGGGGCAAATCAGTTATAGACAAACAAAAAAGCCTTGTAAATCAAGGCTTTTCCTGTTGTATATAGATGCCCCCTGCATGAATTTGTATGAAATTTTCATATTGAAAGTAATCAAAAATATTGAAATATAGATGATTTTCGGAAGGTACTTTTAGGTATTTTCAATGTCATGATTTAAAAATGGGGCAAAAGTGGGGCAAAAACCATACAGATTCTAAACTGTATGATTCTTTTTTTATCTAACCAAGAAAGGTTAAAACTTATTAAAACAAATGCAATCAACTGTTGAAAACTTTTTAGTCCGTGTAATATAAAAACAAGTAAAAAGTTGAACTATAGGGAATATTGTGTCATAATAGGTAATAGATGAATAATTAATAGATTGGAAATAATGCTTTCTTACCTTAACAAGTTGAATTGGTTATACATTTTTTCGTCGCAATTGTGTCTATCTCTCGAGTTTAGCTAGTTTTTATAAGCTCTGGTTTCTAATCAATATAACAAATTTTAGAAGTGCATAAGACAAGATGGTGACATTACTACAGTCATTTCTAGTCACCATATGTTGCTGGCACAGGCTGTTTGTAGTGTTGGCTATTTACTAGTCAGTTTAATCGGAGTGTTTAATTTTTATTGTTGAAAGGTTTTTATATGGCGAAAATTCTATCTTTAGGTCTGACAGGTAAGAAATTACTTGCTCAGGGGTTCTTGTTTGTTCTGCTAGGTCTCATCTTGATGGTCACGGGGACTTGGTTGCCAGTAAAGGTTATTCAACTGGTTCTGTTTTTAGCTTGGATAGCAACGGTCTTAGATTTAGTATTACGTATTTTCAAAAAAAGTCAGTCAACGGACACCTTGGGAGTTGCACTGGTTAAATTGTTAGTGCTGGGATATTTGCTTGGCTCCAATCTTGCGACGGATGTGCCGATTTATATTTTGGCTCTTGTGATTGGAATTTATCAGATTTTTCATGCTAGTATCAACCTTGTCACCTATCTTCTCTACCGCAAAAACAAAATTCGACCTCGTTTTCGTTTCTTACTAGATGGTCTCGTACTAGTTTTTCTTGGTGGGACTAGTCTTTTGTCCTCTACGGGAAATTCTGTCTTTCAACTCTTTGTTTTAGGGGCTTATTTTTTCCTTTATGGTCTGTCCAATATCCGTGACGGTTTCTTATTTGAAGGGGAAATTGGGAAAAACCATCTCAAACGTCGCATTAGAATTAGCTTACCTATTGTCCTAGCCGCTCTCATCCCTGCAAGAACTTTAGCAAAAATTAACAAATTTATGCTGGAAAATGCTGATGAGGAAGAAGATATCCATCTTGGAATAGTGAAGTCTGGTAAGACAGCAGAGCTAGAAATTTTTGTTCATACAGCTGAGACCTCCCTGTTTTCAGCTATTGGTCATGTGGATATCTGCTATCAGGGCCGTGTTATTTCTTATGGCAACTATGATCCGTCATCTGAGACCTTATTTGGTATGGTTGGAGATGGTGTCTTATATTTCTGTGATCGTGACAAGTACATTGACCTATGTAAACGGGAGAGTCAAAAAACGCTTTTTGGTTATGGGATAGATTTGACGCCTGAAATGGAAAAAGCAGTTCAGAAAAAGTTGGCTGAATTGAAACAACTGACGATTCCATGGGAGCCAAGTGCAGATAAAATCATGACAGGTGATGGTAAGGAAGACTACACCTACGCTTATAAAATCAGACATGAGACAGATGGGGAACTTTATAAATTTATCAAATCTAAGTTTAAATCCTACTTTGTCTTATCTACAAACTGTGTGCTCTTGGCTGATACCATAGTCGGTCAGGCTGGCACCGATATCCTCTCACCCAAAGGATTTATCGCTCCAGGAACTTACCAAGCCTACCTTAATCGAGAGTTTGAAAAACCAAATAGTATAGTCGTATCTAAACATGTTTATTAAGGAGAATTTATGAACTTAGTAAAAAAATACACCCCGTTAATACTTTTTATAGGGCTGGTTGCTCTTGTAATTCTGAATGCATCGAGCTTTATATCAGGAGCAATCTCTCTCTTTGATGTAATATCAACCTTGATTTATGGTGCTGTTATTGCTTTTGTGCTTAATGTTCCTATGAAAAAAATTGAACAGTACTTAGTTAAATTGAAGGTAAAGGCAGAGTTGCGTCGTCCGATTGCCATGGTACTTGTTTTCCTAGCTCTTATCTTAATCGTGATTGCTCTTTTGGTTTTGGTGCTGCCAACCCTAGCCCAGACTATTAGTCAGCTGGGAACAGTCCTTTCAACAGTCCTTACTCAACTTGGGAAATTGCTAGGCAGCTCGGAATTTGTAACCAAAGACATGTTGTCAACTATCGTATCAGGCATACAGGGACAATCTAGTTCTATTAGCCAAGCTTTGATAGGTTTTTTATCAGGTCTGACTAGTAATATCGGCAATATTTTTTCAAGTTTGATGAATGCCTTTTTGATTATAGTCTTCACCTTTTTATTTTTATCCAGTAAGGAACATTTGGCAGCGATGACGAGTCGACTTCTAAAAGTTTTTCTTCCAGAGAAGGTGGTGATAAAGTTGACTTACATTGGACAAGTAGCACTAGAGACTTATGACCAATTTTTGATGAGTCAGCTGATTGAAGCAGTTATCATAGGAGTTATGATAGCGGTTGGTTACAGCGTGTTTGGGATACCCTATGGAGTAATGACAGGTATCTTTGCAGGAGTGCTATCGTTCATTCCTTATGTAGGGCCTATGATTGCTTGTGTTGTGGGAGCGATTTTTATCTTCACAGTGAGTCCTACTCAAGCCTTACTTTCTCTTCTTCTATATCAAGTTATACAGCTGATTGAAGGAAACCTTATTTATCCTAGAGTTGTAGGTCAGTCTATTGGTTTGCCAGCTATTTTCACGCTTGCGGCTGCTAGTATTGGAGGCAATCTCTTTGGCTTACTTGGGATGATATTCTTTACACCGATATTTGCTGTTATCTATCGATTGGTTAAGGAATTTGTCGTTGCAAAGGAAAATCAGCTAGATTAAGAAAAACTAAATTTAATAAGATATACTGAGAAGAGAGTGAGAGATTCTCTTCTCTTTTATTTTTAAATACTTTTCTACAAAAAGCTATTAGACGTTAAAAAAAGCCTTGGTTTCAAGGCTTATTTCTGTTGATTTAGATGTGCCCCCTGCAGGGCTCGAACCTGCGCCCCATAGCTTAAGAGTCTACTGCTCTACCAACTGAGCTAAGGAGGCAACAGAAAAAGCTGAGAATGTAACTTCCCAGCTATTTTAATATGCCCAAAATGGCAGCTAGATTATTTACGAAAGGCATCAAGGATATAGGTGAAACCAACAATTAAAAATGCAAAGGCAACGACATAAACGACAAAGACACTTGTAGCTACTGGATTGAACAAAATCACTAGACCTAGTAAAAATGCAAGCAACGCTATCCACATGATATGGTTGCCAATAATAGGGAAAATCAATCCCAGACGATTGCCTTTAAAGAAAACTATAATGGCTTCTACAATTAACCAAATTCCTAAAATAGTTGGAATGACAACTGGCAGCGTCACAAAGCCATAGGCAACGAGGTAAAGAGCCAAGAGAAGATTAACAATCCCTTGGAAAAGATGAGCTGGTGAGCGAAGCACTTTTGGTACAGAGAAATAGCCTAAAATAGCTGCTATAGAAGCAACCAGTAAACCAAATGCAATCCACCAGCTGTAAGCAACAAGATTAGCTACTGGGTCTGTAAATAGAAAGAGTGCTAAAAGGACAAAAACAACTCCTGCAAGGAATAGCAGTAAACGATTAGAAAATTTCATTTCAATACCCCCTATATAGTATAGTATAGTTTGATAATAAAAATATTATACACCTTTTTAGAGGAAATATCAATAAACAAAATGGAAAATTTGGAAGTTTCAGTCTGATTTATGAAAAGAAAATCAGTTTTTATTATTTTGAAAATAAAAAGAGAAGATAAAATTTGTCTTCTCTACATGAAAATATTGTATGGAATCAAAGCAAAAGTAACTGGCTTTACACTATTTGTAAAGATGTAATTTGATTCAAAAAGAAAAGATAGATTTAAAATGTGGGACAAATGATGGGGTAAATCAGTTATAGACAAGCAAAAAAAGCCTTGATTTACAAGGCTTTTTCCTGTTGTATTTAGATGCCCCCTACAGGGATCGAACCTGTGACCCACGGATTAAGAGTCCGCTGCTCTGCCAGCTGAGCTAAGGAGGCAAAGAAAAAAGCTGTATTGGTGCCGAAACTTCACGGTTTGTATTGAACCCGCGCAATTAAGCAGGTGGGCAACTCGCTCTAACTGAAGCTGTTTCCGTGTGAGACGGCCTACATGCTGTTAGAAGACTTTTGTTTCCCTAATAATACAAAAAATAGTCGGTCAACACTTAAGTGTGAAGTCGTACACCACAGCGTTTCTATGTTTATATAATACCACTTTTTCAAAAAAAATCAAGAGGAAAGTGCAATTTTTTGAAAAGGATTTCAGATTTTTCGCAAACGGTCGATAGCTTCCTTTCTTTGAGCCAAAGCCCGTTCATATTTACCAGTATCTTCTGCTTGGAAATAGTGATGATTACGAATTTTTTCTGGTAGATAGTCTTGCTTGACCCAATTTCCAGGATAGTTGTGTGGATAGAGATAGTCTTGGGCATTCCCCAGTTCCTTGCTTCCACTGTAGTGCCCATCACGCAGGTGTCGCGGAATAGGCAAGTGCCCTGATGTTTTGAGGTCGGCAAGAGCCTTATTCATAGCTACATAGGCTGAGTTGGATTTTGGAGAAAGGGCCAAATCAATGACGACATTGGCAATGAGAATGCGGGCTTCTGGGAACCCAATCTTTTGGGCAGCATCCAGAGCAGTCACGGTGTGAATCTGAGCTTCAGGATTGGCTAAGCCGATATCTTCATAAGCGATAACAGTCAAACGACGAGCGAGACTTGGCAAGTCACCAGCCTCTATCAAGCGAGCAGCATAGTGGAGGCTAGCGTCGACATCTGACCCGCGGATAGACTTTTGGAGGGCAGAAAGAACATCATAGTGTCCGTCTCCATCCTTGTCCATAGTGATGTAGCTTCTCTGAAGACTATTTTCCATGATATCCAGTGTAATATGGTGGATACCTTTGTCATTAGCTGGAGTGGAGAGAACTGCCAAGTCCAGGGAGTTAAAAGCAGAACGGAGGTCACCGTTGGTAGATGTTGCGATAAAATCAAGGGCATCATCATCTAATTCAACAGGGAAATCAAAACCTCGTTCAGGATCTGTCAGGGCTATTTGGATGGCCTCTTTGACATCTTGGTTGGATAGAGGTTCCAACTCAAAAATTTGAACTCGGCTACGAATGGCTGGGGTAACAGAAAAGAAAGGATTTTCAGTCGTAGCACCAATCATGATGACCAGTCCACTTTCCAAAAGAGGCAAGAGAAAGTCTTGCTTGGTCTTGTCAAGACGGTGGATCTCGTCTAATAGCAGTACAAGGCCACCTGAGAATTTAGCTTCTTCAGCAATCTCTTGGAGACGTTTTTTACTATCAACAGTGGCATTGAAGGTTCGAAAGGCATATTTGGTCGTTCCAGCGATGGCTGAAGCGATACTGGTCTTACCGATTCCTGGTGGCCCGTAGAGAATCATGGAGGATAAGCGGTTAGCCTCCACCATGCGACGGATGATTTTTCCTGGGCTTACCAGATGCTCTTGACCGATGACCTGGTCGATGGTTTTGGGGCGCATACGAAGCGCGAGATTGTCTGGCATAGCAGTCCTTTCTAACATGGATTTTCTGATGTATATGTGGTAATATGGTAGTATCTATTTTAGCATATTTCCGAGTATTCGGGGCGATTTAAGAGTCGTATAGAAAGAGGACAACATGGCAACATACGGATTTTTAGATGTTTTACAAGAAGAATTGGACAAGAACTTTCCTTTTGACTATGAGATTAGCTGGGATAAGCGCAATCATGCAGTTGAAGTGAGTTTTTTGCTAGAGGCACAAAATCCTGCAGGAGTGGAGATGCTAGATGAGGACGGAGAGGTGTCGTCAGACGATATTCTCTTTGAAGAAGCAGTCCTCTTTTACAATCCTGCTAAGTCAACAGTTAATGAAGAAGACTATTTGACGGTTATTCCTTACCTGCCTAAAAAAGGTTTTTCTCGTGAATTTTTAGCTTATTTTGCGCTATTTCTCAAAGATACTGCAGAGGTTGGATTAGATGCCCTCATGGACTTTTTGGAAGACCCAGAAGCAGAAGAATTCGTCATGGAATGGAACCAAGAAGTCTTTGAAGAAGGAAAAGCAGGCTTGGAAGAGGGAGAATTTTATCCTTATCCGAGGTATTAGAAAAGATTCTAAGTGGACATTTTTAAATAATGAATTCAAGGAGAAGGGGGAGACTATGCTAGAAAAAGTCAAACAGTTTTTCAGGAGAAGGTCAGCTAAAACTGAGCCGTCAGTTGATATTCTTCCCCGCAATCGCTTTGCGGATCTGGATTTCGAGAGAGTATTGAAATCAGGAGCTCGTCGCCTTGTTAATGAGGAAGGACGCTATGCTGAGGATGGGAAAATCACAGAACTTGAATTTCCTGAAGATTTTGAGGAATTTGAATTTCTAGTTGGTTTTAAGACGGAGGAAGAAGAGCAGTTTCAGCAACTATTAGCTCGTTTGAATAGTTTTGACAATGCCATTCAGTCCCATTTGGAAAGTGAGTTGCAACAACCCATCCCTCAGTATGCTAAGGATCTCGGCTATACTCAGAAGAAGTGGGAAAGGACATTTTACTTCCATCCTTGGATATTAAGTTTTGAGGAAAACCCGCCTAATCTTCGCTATGTTGCAGATTATGTAAATGATGAGTTTACGGTTTATTTTGCTAAAAAACATGGTAGATGGCAGGCGTACTGGGATGTAGAGTGCCAAAAAGTAATCGAAGAAAACTAGCTTGTATTTTCTTAGAGAGTAATTATTATCATAGAAAAGAGTAAATATCATGGAATTATTGGATAGCAGAATGGATTTTACAGGCTCTAAGATTGCCTTGATTTGTGGGGGTAAGGTTTTGACTATCTTACGTGATGACAAGGACGATATCCTTTGTCCCAACATGTGAGATTTGCCAGGTGGTGGCCGTGAAGGGGATGAAAGTCCTTTTGACTGCGCTCAGCGTGAAGTCTATGAAGAACTAGGAATTCATCTAACTGAAGAGTGCCTGCTTTGGAGTAAAGTATACTCAAGTGTGCTTTTTGAGGGGAAGCAGTCGGTCTTTATGGTTGGTCAGCTAAGTCAAGATCAGTTTGACAGTATCGTATTTGGAGATGAAGGGCAGGCCTATCAGCTGATGAAAGTTGAGGAATTTCTTACTTCCAGTCAAGTTATACCTCAGTTGCAGAGAAGATTGAGGGATTATTTAAAAGTAAGTGATTAGAAAGGATGGTTCAGTTAAATTTCTAAACTGAACTCGCCCTAAACACTGTGACAAAAAAGATAAACTTCTCATAGACACAAGCGTCTTCAGAGAAGTTCCTATTTTGGCTTTGTGTTTTACGGGCTTGGTATCTTAATTATGGAAACATGGCAAGAGTTAAAAGTTACAGTTAAGCGCGAGGGAGAGGAGCTGGTCTCTAATCTCCTGATTGAGTTAGGCGCCCAAGGTGTTGCAATCGAAGACAGCATGGACTATGTGGGAAATGTGGATCGCTTTGGTGAGATTTTCCCTGAGGTTGAGCAACAGGAAGAAATCGTGGTGACAGCCTACTATCCTGATACGGTTGATATAGCAGTGGTTGAGGCAGATTTGCAGGCTCACTTAGCAGAATTGACAGATTTTATGGATCTGGGAGAGGTCAAGATGGGGACAACTGCCTTGGCTGAGGAAGATTGGGCGGACAATTGGAAGAAATACTATGAACCAGCTCGTATTACTCATGATTTGACCATCGTGCCGTCTTGGACAGACTATGAGGCGACTGCTGGAGAAAAGATTATCAAGCTGGATCCAGGAATGGCATTTGGAACTGGAACCCACCCAACGACCAAGATGAGCCTTTTTGCCTTGGAGCAGGTTCTCCGTGGTGGTGAGACGGTACTAGATGTGGGGACTGGTTCAGGGGTTCTTTCCATTGCTAGCTCGCTACTTGGTGCTAAAGAAATTTTTGCCTATGACCTGGACGATGTGGCGGTTCGAGTCGCTCAGGAAAATATTGAGCTCAATCCTGGTATGGAAAACATCCATGTAGCAACAGGAGACTTGCTTAAGGGTGTTGAGATTGAGGCAGATGTTATCGTGGCTAATATCTTGGCAGATATTCTCATTCACCTGACAGAGGATGCTTATCGTTTGGTCAAGGATGAAGGCTACCTGATCATGAGTGGGATTATTAAGGATAAGTGGGACATGGTGCGCGAATCGGCTGAGTCAGCTGGATTTTTCCTTGAAACCCATATGATTCAAGGCGAATGGAATGCCTGTGTTTTCAAGAAGACCAAGGATATTTCAGGTGTGATTGGAGGCTAGCATGCAACAGTATTTTGTCAAAGGCAGTGCAGTCTCACCTGTCACCATCAAGGACAAGGAAACCAGCAAGCATATGTTTCAGGTTATGCGCTTGAAAGAAGATGATGAAGTGACCTTGGTCTTTGATGATGGGATCAAGCGCTTGGCGCGCGTGCTAGATGTGGAGGCTCGTCAGTTGGAGCTAGTTGAGGAATTAGCTGATAATGTAGAACTGCCAGTCCAAGTGACCATCGCATCTGGATTTCCCAAGGGAGATAAGCTGGAGTTTATCACGCAAAAGGTGACTGAGTTAGGTGCTAGCCAAATCTGGGCCTTTCCTGCCGACTGGTCCGTTGCCAAGTGGGACGGCAAGAAATTGGGTAAAAAGGTTGAGAAACTAGAAAAAATCGCCCTTGGAGCAGCAGAGCAAAGCAAGCGTAATCTGGTTCCAAGTATTCAGCTTTTTGAAAGGAAAGCAGATTTTCTAACACAACTGAGCCAGTTTGACCGCATCGTGGTGGCTTATGAAGAGTCGGCTAAAGAAGGAGAATCAGCCGCACTTATACAAGCAGTTGCTGGACTGGAAAAAGGAGCTAAATTGCTCTTTATCTTTGGTCCAGAAGGTGGTCTCTCACCTGCAGAAATCGAGAGTTTTGAAGTTAAAGGAGCAGTCTTGGCAGGTCTTGGTCCTCGTATTTTGCGAGCAGAAACAGCACCGCTTTATGCCCTGTCAGCCCTTAGTGTTTTATTAGAATTAGAGAAATAAGAGGAAGAAAATGGAACAAAAACACCGTTCAGAATTTCCTGAAAAGGAACTTTGGGATTTGACAGCCCTATACCAAGACCGTGAGGACTTCTTACGTGCGATAGAGAAGGCGCGTGAAGACATCAATCAATTTAGCCGTGACTACAAGGGCAATCTTCACACTTTTGAAGATTTCGAGAAGGCCTTTGCGGAATTGGAACAAATCTACATTCAGATGAGTCATATTGGAAATTACAGCTTTATGCCTCAGACGACGGACTATAGCAATGAAGATTTTGCCAATATCGCCCAGGCTGGGATGGAGTTTCAAACAGATGCCAGTGTAGCCTTGACTTTCTTTGATGACGCCTTGGTGGCAGCAGACGAGGAAGTCTTGGACCGTTTGGGTGACTTGCCACATTTGACTGCAGCCATTCGTCAAGCCAAAATCAAAAAAGCCCACTATCTTGGGGCTGATGTGGAGAAGGCCTTGACCAATCTGGGTGAAGTTTTCTACAGTCCACAGGATATCTATACTAAGATGCGAGCTGGTGACTTTGAAATGGCCGATTTTGAAGCTCATGGCAAAACCTACAAAAACAGCTTTGTTACTTATGAGAATTTCTATCAAAATCACGAGGATGCTGAGGTTCGTGAGAAATCCTTTCGTTCTTTCTCAGAAGGACTTCGTAAGCACCAAAATACGGCTGCGGCAGCCTATCTTGCTCAGGTTAAATCTGAAAAACTGTTGGCAGATATGAAGGGATATGACTCCGTCTTTGACTATCTTTTAGCTGAGCAAGAAGTAGACCGTGCTATGTTTGATCGTCAGATTGATCTCATCATGAAGGACTTTGCGCCAGTTGCTCAGCGATATCTCAAGCATGTTGCCAAGGTGAATGGTCTTGAAAAGATGACCTTTGCAGACTGGAAATTGGACTTGGACAGCGCCCTCAATCCTGAAGTGACTATTGACGATGCCTATGATTTGGTCATGAAGTCGGTAGAACCTTTGGGGCAAGAATATTGTCAGGAAGTTGCTCGTTATCAAGAAGAGCGCTGGGTGGACTTTGCTGCCAATAGCGGCAAGGATTCTGGTGGCTATGCAGCTGATCCATACCGTGTGCATCCTTATGTTCTCATGAGCTGGACAGGTCGTTTGAGCGATGTTTATACCTTGATTCATGAAATCGGGCATTCTGGTCAATTTATCTTTTCAGACAATCACCAAAGCTATTTTAACGCCCACATGTCGACCTACTATGTTGAAGCGCCGTCAACCTTCAATGAATTGCTTCTTAGTGACTACTTGGAGCACCAATCTGACGACCCACGTCAAAAACGATTCGCTCTTGCACACCGCTTGACAGATACCTACTTCCATAACTTTATCACCCACCTCTTGGAAGCAGCCTTTCAACGTAAGGTTTATACACTGATTGAAGAAGGGGAAACCTTTGGAGCAAGCAAACTCAACAGCATTATGAAGGAAGTTTTGACAGATTTCTGGGGAGATGCTATTGAGATTGATGATGATGCGGCTTTGACTTGGATGCGCCAAGCTCACTACTACATGGGCTTGTATAGCTATACTTACTCTGCAGGTCTTGTAATCTCGACAGCTGGCTATCTCCATTTGAAAAATTCAGAAACTGGAGCTGAAGACTGGCTCAATCTTCTCAAGTCTGGTGGTAGCAAGACACCACTTGAGTCAGCCATGATTATCGGAGCGGATATTTCAACAGATAAACCACTCCGTGATACCATTCAATTCTTGTCTGATACGGTTGACCAGATTATCGCCTATAGTGCCCAGTTGGGGGAATTGGAAGTCTAGGGTAAGAGATATCTTTGGATAATGATAAAGATATAGAATGTACTTCATTTTATATGCTTTAAAAATAAAATTCTAGAACAAAAAAGATTCCTATCTAGAATCGCCAGATATTAAAAGAGGTTGGATCATTTTCCAACCTCTTTTTATGAATCTTAATGGAATTGCATACCACCATCAACGATAATGGTTTGGCCTGTAATGTAGTTTGAATCTGGTCCAGCAAGGAAGCTAACTGCTGCAGCTACATCTTCTGGTTCAGATAGACGTTTCAATGTAATATCTTTTGCGAATGTTTGCATACCCCACTCGTCATCTTTTCCTGCATTTTTTCCAACTTCATGAGCGATATCATACATCATTGGTGTTTTAACGATACCTGGAGCATAGGCGTTGACAGTGATACCTGACTCTGCTAAATCACGCGCCAATGTTTGAGTGATTCCACGAACGGCGAATTTTGTACCACCGTAAACAGTCAAGTTTGGATTTCCGACAACACCTGCTTGAGAAGTAGCATTGATGATTTTACCACCGTGACCAAGTGCTTTAAATTGAGCTTGAGCAGCTTGTGCTCCCCAAATCACGCCACCGACGTTAATAGCAAATGTGCGAGCAAATTGTTCCTCTGTAATTGTATCCAGAGGTGTAGTAGGAGCGACACCGGCGTTGTTTACAACAACGTTCAAGTCTCCGAAATGATCCACAACTTTTTGGAAAGCTGCAGCAACTTCTGCTTGTTTAGATACATCAGCTACAACAGCAAAAGCTTTATCTGCTGACAATTCAGCAACTGCTTTTTCAGCTGTTTCAGCGTTGTAGTCTAAAACCCCAACTTTAAAACCATCTTGAACCAAGCGTTTTGCGATTGCAAAACCGATCCCTTGACCTGCACCTGTAACGATAGCTACTTTAGACATATGATTCCTCCTCGGTATCCGTGATACCATTCAAACGTTCATAAAAGAACAGCAAAAGGTTTATAAGTGAGTCGTGATAGGTTTCTAAAAGAAGTCCTATCACGTTTCAGTATACACCTTTGTGAAATTTGTGTCAAACAAATACCTACTTTTTGGAAAAAATCAACCCTCTAAGAGTGAAAAAATATCTGAGACTAACCTATTTATCTTTTATAATGATGATAGCTAGAAAAGAATGTTGTATAATATATTTGTATGATTGGAGGTATGCAAATGTATCCAGAATTGAAAAGAAAAATAGCAGAAGAAAAACCGAGCTATCGTCAAGAAGAACTCATGTGGTTGCTTGAGCACTTAGGGGATCCCAATCCAGATATTCGTGATGAATTGGTTTTTACCAGTCTGGCTAGGGGGATTCAAGAAGAGTTATTTACGCAGGAACAATTTCAGTTTATCGCTGCTAGGATTGTTTCTGATGATGGTCTAGATAAAGAGATTGATAAGACAGGAACTTCAACTCTTGAACGTTCTTTTAAGGCACTTATTTATGCAAATCTCTTATCAGCTGATGGTAATGAACAGTCTCTTTTTTATCAAGTGTTGCAAACTGATATCAGAAATACGATGCTCGATCAAGGGTTGCATTACCTTGAAAAAGAAGAGGATACGACAGGTTTTTCAAGTCAATATGGTTGGGTGCATGCTTTTGCTCATGGGGCTGATCTTTTGACTGAAGTTGTTTGTCATCCAGACTTTCCTAAAAACAGAGTTCATGAAGTATTTGACATACTTGGCCAACTATTTAAAAGAATTACGGTTCGATTTATAGATGATGAGGACTGGCGCTTGGCCAGAGTCCTTTACGAACCTATTTTGCAAGGAAAAGTGGAGCAAGCGACACTGACTTCTTGGATAAAGTCACTTGATTTCCCGATAGAAGAGAGGGAAGATTTTTATAAATTTTCCAATTTCAGATCCTGTTTATTAGAAGTCTATGTCCAACTTGACCAGAGAAATAGTTTACAAGATGATTTGAAAGAAGCTATCCAGTCTTTTCAATACTAGGGCTTAGATAATAGTTCTATGATTTTCAAAAACTTTCCAAGCAATTTTCTTGAAACCCTTTCCTTCTTCTGATAGACTAATACATAGTTTGAAAAAAGGAGACTAAAAATGAAAAAATTTGTTGCTGAATTAATCGGTACATTTATGCTTGTGTTCATCGGAACAGGAGCTGTTGTTTTTGGAAATGGTGTTGAAGGACTTGGACACCTTGGAATTGCTCTTGCTTTTGGTTTGGCAATCGTAGTCGCAGCCTTCTCAATCGGAACTGTTTCAGGTGCTCACTTGAACCCAGCTGTTTCTATCGCTATGTTTGTGAACAAACGTTTGTCATCTTCAGAGCTTGTAAACTACATTCTTGGTCAAGTGGTTGGTGCTTTCCTTGCATCTGGAGCTGTATTGTTCCTCTTGGCGAACTCAGGTATGTCAACTGCAAGTCTTGGTGAAAATGCCTTGGCAAATGGTGTAACTGTCTTTGGTGGTTTCTTGTTTGAAACAATCGCAACATTCTTGTTTGTTTTGGTCATCATGACTGTAACATCAGCAAGCAAAGGGAATGGTGCAATCGCTGGTTTGGTCATCGGTTTGTCATTGACAGCTTTGATTCTAGCTGGCTTGAACATTACTGGACTTTCAGTAAACCCAGCTCGTAGCTTGGCTCCAGCTGTCTTGGTAGGTGGAGCAGCCCTTCAACAAGTTTGGATTTTCATCCTTGCACCAATCGTTGGTGGAGTTCTTGCAGCTCTTGTTGCTAAAAACTTCCTTGGAACTGAAGAATAATTGAAACTCAAAAAGCCTTGCTCCTCAGCTTGAGGAACAGGGCTTTTTTGTATCATACTCTTCGAAAATTTCTTCAAACCACGTCAGCTTCCATCTGCAACCTCAAAACAGTGTTTTGAGCTGACTTCGTCAGTCTTATCTATAACCTCAAAGCAGTGCTTTGAGCAGCCTGCGGCTAGCTTCCTAGTTTGCTCTTTGATTTTTATTGAGTATGAGTTTAACGGTTGTCAATTTTCTCTGGATAAAGATCGTGTTGGAAGAGGCGTTGTTCTGCCAATCCTTCATACTTGGTTCCAGGTCTACCGTAGTTGTAGTAAGGGTCAATTGAAATGCCACCACGAGGTGTAAATTTCCCCCAAACCTCTAAATAGCGAGGGTCTAGCAAGTTGACCAAATCTTTCCCGATGGTGTTGATACAGTTTTCGTGAAAATCCCCATGATTTCGGTAACTAAAGAGGTAGAGTTTGAGGGATTTTGACTCGACACAGAGCTTGTCAGGAATGTAGGAAATATAAATTGTTGCAAAGTCTGGCTGAGCGGTAATTGGACAAAGTGAGGTAAATTCAGGGCAGTTGAATTTGATGAAATAGTCATTTTCCACATGACGATTGTCAAAGGATTCGAGGACTTCTGGTTGATAGTCAAAGATGTAGGTTGTTTCTTTATTGCCCAGTAGGCTTAGGTTTTTCATTTCTTTTTGTTGTGACATGATTTTTTCTTTCTAATCTTAAACACCGCGTTGGTTATCGTAGAGGAGGGTATGGAGTTGGGGAAGGACGCGAACATTGCCCCAGCTATCGTCAGCAGCGACGCATTCCCAGAGTTCTTTGAGGCGGTCTAGTTGGTCTTGGACAATATTGCCTGTAGCCTTGGGCTCAGGATTTCCCGCCGATAAGAAGAGGACATCTGGTTGGTAGCGTTCTTGAATTCCTTTGGCAAAGGCTAGATCTGCATCATCAAAGACAGGGATTTTAAAGGTGACCTTGTCTGGGTCTAGTTGAGAAACGATAAAGTCCAAGGTCTCAAAGTTGACTTCCATCTTGGATGAAGGAGGCTTGGGACTCAAGGTGACCTGGTCGATGTCTTTCAACCAATGTTGCCAGCGGGAGCCTTGGGTTTCAACGGCAAGAGTAACACCACGTTGCTTGAGCTTGGTGACTAACTCGGTCATGTTGGCAGCTAGGATGGCTGGATTTCCACCAGACAGGGTTACATAGTCATAGCTTCCTAGTTTGTCTAACTCAGCGATGACTTCATCAGCTGTCATGCGAGTAGGTTTCTCAGAACCATCCCAAGTAAAGGCAGAATCGCACCAGTCGCAGTGGTAGTCGCAACCTGCAGTGCGGACAAACATGGTTTTCTGGCCGATAGCACGACCTTCACCTTGAAATGTTGGGCCAAAAATTTCTAGAACTGGTAATTTAAGTACACGTTCCCTAGTCATCTAACCACTCCCGTCTAAACTCCGCAAAGGCAGTCGGAGTTTCATAGAGGCGAACATATTCCAAACGGAGACCACGCTCATCTGGCAACTCTTGGCTCATGGTTTGGAAAATCCAGTAAACCATATTTTCAGCAGTCGTATTCATATAGGGCAGGGTTTCATTGAGATAACGATGATCCAAGTGGGGCTCTAAGTAGTTCTTGTAGATAGCTTTGATATCTCCAAAATCGTAGGTCATGCCACGTTCATCTAAAAATCCACTGACAGCAATCTGCAGATGATAGGTGTGGCCGTGCAGGGATTTGCATTTTCCTTCATAGTGAAAGAGATGGTGGGCAGCATCGAAGGTAAATTCTTTTGATACTAAGGTTCTGTGAGGATTGTAGACAAGCGATTCCCCAGTTTCCTGTTTGATTTCTTTAGGTGCAAAAAACATTAGGACTCTCCTTTCTGTGAGAGATAAACATCTAGACCATGTTGACGTAGGTGGCAGGCTGGGCAATCTCCACAGCCGCTTCCGATAATCCCGTTGTAGCAGGTTAGAGTTTTTTCACGAACATAGTCAAAGGCACCGAGTTGGTCAGCCAATTCCCAAGTTTCAGCTTTATCTAGCCACATGAGAGGTGTTTGGATAACGAAGTCGTAATCCATGGCAAGGTTGAGGGTGACATTGAGGGATTTGACAAAGACATCACGGCAGTCAGGGTAGCCTGAGAAGTCTGTTTCACAGACACCTGTCACGATGTCTTTAATGCCTCGTTGTTTGGCAAGAACTGCCGCAAAGGACAAAAAGAGGTGGTTGCGACCGTCAACAAAGGTATTGGGAACCTCTCCCTCTTTTTGCTCAATTTCCAGATCAGAGGTCAGGGCATTTTCAGTGATTTGCCCCAGCAGAGACATATCTAAGATGTGATGACGAATACCTTGTTCCTTAGCGATTTCTCTAGCAACTTGAATTTCGAGATGATGGCGTTGGCCGTAGGCAAAGGTGACGGCTTCGACAGTTTCATAGTGTTCTTTAGCCCAAAAGAGGCAGGTTGTAGAATCTTGACCGCCACTAAAGACGACCAAGGCTGATTGACGTTTCATAGTACTCCTTCCAAAATGGGAAATGTTCAGAGCACGCAAAAAGCTCCCTTGAGGGAGCTAAAAAATACCAAGTAGAGGTTTTTTTTAGCGATGGCATGTCCCAAACATCGTAATATTCTACCTACAGTCTAGCATATTTTTTGAAAAATGGCAAAGGGCAAGAAAAAAGAGACCAAATAATGTACTTGGTCTCTAGTGTGATTAGCTCAATTCAGCAACGATGGCCTTGATTTGTTCTGCTGTATGCACACCAGCAACTTGTTTCACAACTTGGCCGTCTTTTTTGAAGAGAAGAGTTGGGATAGACATGATTCCAAAAGCACGAGCTGTGTTTGGATTTTCATCAACGTCCATTTTAACGATTTTCAAGACATCTTCTGAAAGTTCTTCAGACAATTTGTCCAAGATTGGACCTTGCATACGACATGGACCACACCAAGTTGCCCAGAAGTCTACCAAGACCAAACCGTCTTTTGTTTCTTGTTCGAATGTTGCATCTGTAATTGCTTTTGCCATTGTATTTCTCCTTTTTTAGTTATATTGGCTTAAATCTTGTTTCTTGAGATAGAAGAAGATATCTCCGTAAGTTCCATGGTAGTCCAAATCATGACCGTTGTAAGTCAATTTTTGAACAGGGTAGTAGTCTGCGACGCCGATAAGACAAGCTTGTTGTGAACGATCAAAGTCTTCATAAGACTCGAAAGTTACAGTTCTTTCGTTCTTGCTGGCATCTAGATAGGTAATTTCAATCATGTTTAAAACTCCTTTGTTTAATGATGACTTTATTTTACTCCTTGTAAAAGAGAATGTCAAGAAAAATGATTGCGCACGCAAGTTTTTTTCAAAGTCATCTTAAACCCAGAAATCTAAACCAGTTTCCAAGCTTTCTTCGACAGCCTTTTGTAGAGAGGTCAGTGTCTTTTGCCCATCACTTGTCAGGCAGATAAAACTAGAGCGTCGATCTTGATCACAACACCTGCGACTAAGCAGACCGCAATTTTTGGCTTCCAAGCGAGCCACCATCCGAGAAACAGCGCTCGGGCTCAGATGAAGTTTATCTGGCAGGTCAATCTGGCGTAGAGATTTTTCTTGAGCCAAGTCCAGATAGTAGAGCAGGTAAAACTCTTTCAAGGTCAGACTTTGCTCGCTCTGCTGGGCAATTGTCTCTTCCAAGAGACTTTCAATTTCTTTCTGACGCCGATTGAAGTCAAACCATTTTTCCAAGTAGGTCATAGTATCTCCTTTCTTTTTAGAGTTGTAAATAGAAGAAAGTCCATTCACGGACAGTCTCTGTATCACAAGATGATTGCGCATGCAATAATTATACTACTTTTCAAGAATGCTGGCAAGAAGGACGCTGAAATCTTGTATCCTACATCATGCCTGTTTTCACTAGTTTTTAATTGTCTGTATCCCCTTTCTTCTCTAATTTTCAATAACTCTTGTGCATTTCCTTGAAATTTTCTGAAAAAAGAGTAAACTGGTATGCAAGAAGTCTATTTCGTGGAGTTTAGGATGAAATTATATGTTCAATTAATGATTCTCTTTGTGATTTCTCTAATCGGAGAGGGAATCTCCAGTTTCTTTCATCTGCCCATCCCAGGCAGTATTATCGGCTTGATCATTCTCTTTCTAGCCCTGCAATTCAAGTGGCTGAGAACTAGACATGTCAATATGGTGGGGAATTTCTTGCTGGCCAATATGACCATTCTCTTTTTGCCACCAGCAGTGGGAATTATGGAGAAGTTTGATGTGATTGCTCCTTATCTCTTGCCCATCGTTTTGATTGTCTTTTTTGCAGCAGTCATCAATATTATCCTCATAGCCGTGGTAGTTCAGTTCATCAAGAGACGGTTTGAGGGAGATTATGAGAAAGGAGATGCCAAATGAGTGAATTTGTTTCCAATCCCCTGTTTGGGCTTGCCCTGTCCATCCTAGCTTATCTAGTGGGGATGTTGATTTACAGACGTTTTCCCCATCCTTTGACAACACCCTTACTTTTGTCAGCTGTTTTCATTATCATCTTTCTAAAGGTGACGGGCATTTCTTACCAAGATTACTACCAAGGTGGAGTTTATCTGAACAACTTGATTGTCCCATCGACAGTGGCTTTGGGGATTCCGCTTTATAAGAGTTTTCATCTGATGAAGCACCATGCTCGAAGTATTCTCTTTGGTAGTCTGCTAGCAGTAGTTGTCAATACCTCTTTCACAGCCCTTGTGGCTAAGATTTTTGGTATGGATTTCTTCTTGGCGATTTCGCTTTTCCCAAAGTCTGTAACGACCGCCATGGCAGAGGGAATCACAGAAAAATTGCAAGGTTTGACGACTGTGACCGTGGTAGTTGTAGTAGCGACTGGGATTTTAACCAGTGTCATCGGGCCAACACTCTTGAAGTGGCTAAAAATTGAGGATCCAGTAGCCACAGGTCTTGCTCTTGGAGGAACTGGTCACGCAGTTGGAACAGGAACTGCCTTTCGCTATGGAGCTGTAGCGGGGGCTATGGGAGGACTAGCCATCGGTGTTACAGGTATTCTCTACGTATTTGTCAGTCCGATCGTAGCCAATTTGATCTTGAGTTAACGCAAAAACCCAGCTTTTTAGCTGGGCATTTTTTATTGCAAATTAACCTTGTTTCTCAAGATATAGTAGGTTCCGAGATAAAAGATAGCTATGAATATGAGTTCTTCAACAATGCTTATGCTTGCACCCATATAGAAATTATCATTAAATCCTGCAAGTGAATTGACATAGAAGTTAGCACTGGTATTGAAGAAGACTTCTATAATTCCAATGACGATTCGAATTCCAATGTAGGCTACAATAGCGAGTGCTGTACGGTATTCATTGAACAGTTGTCCAATAGAAATGGCCAAGTAAATGCAGAGGATTCCTGAGATTGTACTAAGCAGGAAGGATAAGACAGTAAGACCAAAGCCGGTAAAATGTTCTCCAACAAATGACAGAAGAGTAGAAAGTTGAACTTCATCAGAATTTGTTGACAGTAAGATAATATAGATACATAGGAGTAAGACAGCAGTGCTAATCAACGACCAGATAAAGGCACCGATTAGTTTGGCTGTGATGATATGGTGTTCGGAAACTGGCAAGGTCAAAGTCAGATAACCTTGTCGGTCATAGACACTACCTTTAAAGCGTTTAATGATTAAGAAAAGAGTTGAAATTCCAAGTGTAAGCATCAAGCCACCAAAGACTGTAGCTAGAAAAAATAGCATAGTAGCCTGACTTTCTTGGTAAGGTAGATTTTTAAAGCCTTGTGTCTGTATCCCGATAAGGGCAGAAAGGATGAGCACGGCAGCGTAAAGGGCTAAGTACCACTTGTTAACATTTTTAAATTCGTAGCGAACTAAATTCCAAAACATAATAATCTCCTTTGCTTAGGCCTTAAATTCCTGACGGAAGAGTTGGTCAATGGATTCACCTGACTCATAGCGAATATCATCTACGTTTCCTTGACGGACGACTTTTCCATCTTTGAGGAAGACAATTTCATCCAAGATTGGCTCTATATCAGAAATCAAGTGGGTAGAAATCAAAACGGTAGAAGTCGGAGAGTAGTTGTTGATAATGGTATTGAGGATATACTCACGGGCTGCTGGGTCCACCCCACCAATGGGTTCGTCCAAAACGTAGAGACGAGCATCACGGCTCATAACCAAAATCAGTTGGACCTTTTCCTTGTTTCCTTTTGATAATTTCTTTAAGCGACTATTTTCATCAATGCCTAGGTCTGCAAGTAGATGATGGGCGCGTTCAAGATTGAAATCTTTATAGAAGGTCTTGAAGTAGGTTAGGGCTTCTTTGACCTTCATTTGCTCATTGAGATAGGTCGTATCCGGCAAATAAGCTACGATGGCCTTGGTTGCTGGGCTTGGATCCATATCGTTGATAAGGACGCGTCCTTGATCTGGTTGCAAGAGGCCATTGATTAGTTTAATCAGGGTTGTTTTTCCTGAGCCGTTTGGCCCAAGAAGACCGACGATTTTTCCAGATGGGATGTCAAGGGAAACATTTTCAAGGGCTGGTGTTGCTCCATAAGATTTGGATACATTTTCAAATGCTAGTAATGACATAGGCTTAAACTCCTTTAATATAATCTCCAACTACGCCTGGTAGTTCTTCTTTTTCATAGCCAAAATGGGTCATGGAGGAAACGAAGTGTTCCAATTCTTCTTCTGATAATTGTTTGCGCGATTGGGCGATTAGCTCCTTATCCTCAGTTACAAACCGTCCAGTTGTTCGCTTGCTATAGACAAATCCTTCTCGTTCAAGGTCTGACAAGGCTCTTTGGATGGTGTTTGGATTAACACCCGCCTCGCTTGCTAGCTCTCTCACGGTTGGAAGTTGTTGATTGGGTTCCAGTGTATGGGAGACAATCTGAAGCTTGATTTTCTCCATAATCTGTAAATAAATGGGTTTTTTGTTGTCAAACGTCCAGGACATCTTGGTCTCCTTTCTTTTATCCTTTTGTCTTAATTAAATAATACAACAAAACAAAAAACTTGTCAAGCAAAAAGAAGAATTGTTTTGGGAATCGCTTAAAAAATGGTATAATGAAAAGAAAACGATAAGGAGGGAAAGGATGCGTTGTCCAAAATGTGGGGCTACCAAGTCAAGTGTTATCGATAGTCGCCAAGCAGAAGAAGGGAACACCATTCGTAGAAGACGTGAGTGCGATGAATGCCAGCACCGTTTTACAACCTACGAACGAGTAGAAGAAAGAACCTTAGTGGTTGTTAAAAAAGATGGCACACGGGAACAATTCTCTAGAGATAAAATCTTTAATGGGATTATCCGCTCAGCCCAGAAACGTCCTGTGTCAAGTGATGAAATCAACATGGTAGTCAATCGTATCGAACAGAAACTCCGTGGTCGAAATGAAAATGAAATTCAAAGCGAGGACATTGGTTCCCTCGTCATGGAGGAGTTGGCTGAATTAGACGAGATTACCTATGTGCGTTTTGCCAGTGTCTATCGTAGTTTTAAGGATGTCAGTGAGTTAGAGAGCTTGCTCCAACAAATCACCCAGTCCTCTAAAAAGAAAAAGGAAAGATAAATGAAGCCAATTGACCGTTTTTCTTATCTAAAGAATAATCGGGTGTCGCAAGATACCTCATCTCTGGTACAGTGCTACCTCCCGATTATCGGTCAGGAGGCACTGAGCCTTTATCTTTATACAATCAGTTTTTGGGACAATGGTAGAAAGGAATACCTCTTTTCAAGCATTCTCAACCATCTCAACTTTGGGATGGATAGACTGATAAAATCTCTGAAAATCCTATCTGCTTTCAATCTCTTGACCCTCTATCAAAAGGGGGACGTTTATCAGCTAGCCCTCCATGCTCCCCTTTCAAGTCAAGACTTCTTGGAGCATCCTGTTTATCGCAGACTCTTGGAGAAAAAGATTGGCGATGCAGCTGTGGAGGATTTGAAAGCTGAGAGTGCTGATGGTGAAGCAATACCTGTCTCACTCAATCAAGTCTTTCCAGACTTGGCAGAACTAGGCAGTCAAGAAGACCTTGGTCTCAAGAAGAAAGTGGCCAACGATTTTGACTTGGACCATTTTCGTCAATTTATGGCTCGAGATGGGCTTCGTTTTGCGGATGAACAGTCCGATGTCTTAAATCTCTTTGCCATTGCCGAAGAAAAGAAATGGACTTGGTTTGAAACTTATCAATTGGCCAAGTCAACAGCTGTTTCCCAGGTTATTTCAACCAAACGCATGCGGGAAAAAATTGCTCAAAAACCGGTTACCTCTGACTTTAGTCCTAAGGAAGCAACCATTATCAAAGAAGCCAAAAGTAAGACTGCCCTGCAGTTCTTGGCAGAAATCAAACAAACACGCAAGGGGACCATTACCCAAACAGAAAGAGAACTCTTGCAACAGATGGCTGGCTTGGGCTTGCTGGACGAAGTCATCAATATCATTCTCTTATTGACCTTTAATAAGGTAGATTCAGCAAATATCAATGAGAAATATGCCATGAAGGTAGCCAATGACTATGCCTATCAAAAGATTCATTCGGCAGAAGAGGCAGTCTTGCGCATCCGTGAGCGAGGGCAGAAGAGTCAGGCTCAAAAAAGCAGTAACCCTAGTCCTGCTAAGTCCAATGTACCCAAGTGGAGCAATCCAGATTATAAAAATGAAACCAGCGAAGAAACTCGCTTAGAACTAGAACGTAAGAAAAAAGAAATGTTAGCTCGATTAGAAAAAGGAGGAGACTAGATGGAAAGTGTCGGAGACGTACTCAAGCGTCAACCAAGCCGATTTCAGTATCAGGATTTGGTCCAGCAAATTGTGAAAGACCCTGATGTTGCGGCCTTTATCCAGAAAGAATCTCTCAGTCAGGAGGAGTTGAACCGTAGTATTTCCAAGTTTAACCAATACATCACTGAGAGAGATAAGTTCCTCCGAGGAGATACAGACTATATCGCGCGTGGTTACAAGCCTATCCTAGTCATGAACCATGGCTATGCAGATGTCTCTTATGAAGAAACTCCGGAGCTAATCGCGGCAGAAAAAGAAGCGGCGATTAAAAACCGTCTCAAGCTAATCAATCTTCCAGCTAGTCTTAAAAAAGCTAGCCTAGCTCAAGTTGATTTAGATGATTTGGGGCGCTTGTCCGTTTTTGAAAAGCTCCTAGCCTTTGTGGAGCAATATCCAGCTATTCGAAAAGGTCTGTACTTATATGGAGATTTTGGTGTGGGTAAAAGTTTCATGGTGGCTGCCCTAGCCCATGATTTGTCAGAAAAACGTGGCGTTTCATCAACTCTCCTCCACTATCCTAGTTTTGTCATCGATGTCAAAAATGCCATCGGTGATGGCAATGTTAAGGCCTTGGTGGATGAGATTAAGCTGGCTGAAGTCTTGATTTTTGATGATATTGGTGCTGAGCAATCAACACCTTGGGTGCGAGATGAAGTCTTACAAGTGATTCTTCAATATCGTATGCAAGAAGATTTACCGACCTTCTTTACTTCCAACTTCAATTTTGAAGATTTGGAAAAACATTTTGCAAAAGGCAAGAACGGAAATGACGAAACTTGGGAAGCCAGACGTGTCATGGAACGTATCCGTTACCTTGCTGAAGAAACACAACTAAAAGGAGAAAACCGTCGATGACAGAAACTACAACATTAATGAAGTCCCACTCTTCAGTACGTCGCTTTAAGGAACAAGAAATTCCTCAAGCTGACCTAACTGAAATTTTAACTGCCGCACAAATGGCCTCTTCTTGGAAAAACTTCCAATCTTATTCTGTGATTGTTGTAAGAAGCCAAGAAAAGAAAGAAGCTTTGTATGAGCTGGTTCCTCAGGAAGCGATTCGTCAGTCTGCTGCCTTCCTTCTCTTTGTAGGAGATTTAAACCGTGCAGAAAAAGGAGCCCGTCTTCATACGGATGTTTTCCAACCTCAAGGGGTGGAAGGACTCCTCATCACTTCAGTAGATGCTGCGCTTGCTGGGCAAAATACCTTGCTTGCGGCAGAAAGCCTAGGCTACGGAGGAGTGATTATCGGTTTGGTGCGTTACAAGTCTGTTGAATTAGCAGAATTGTTCAAGCTTCCTGACTATACCTATCCAGTATTTGGGATTGCACTAGGTGTGCCAAATCAAAAGCATGATGTAAAACCAAGATTGCCACTTGAGAATGTTGTCTTTGAGGAAGAATACCAAGAACAGTCAACGGAGGCTATTGAAGCCTATGACCGTGTACAGACTGAATATGCAGGTGCGCGTGCGACTACAACTTGGAGTCAACGTTTGGCAGAGCAATTCGGCAATCCAGAACCAAGCTCAACTCGAGAAAATCTTGAGCAGAAGAAGTTATTGTAGAAAGTGAGAGAACATGGCCTTACCAACTGTTGCCATTGTGGGACGTCCCAATGTTGGGAAATCAACCCTATTTAACCGTATCGCGGGAGAGCGCATCTCAATCGTAGAAGATGTTGAAGGTGTAACGCGAGATCGTATCTATGCCACAGGTGAGTGGCTCAATCGTTCTTTTAGTATGATTGATACTGGAGGGATTGACGATGTCGATGCGCCTTTCATGGAACAAATCAAGCACCAGGCAGAAATTGCCATGGAAGAAGCAGATGTTATCGTCTTTGTCGTGTCAGGTAAAGAAGGAATTACAGATGCGGACGAATACGTTGCCCGTAAACTTTATAAAACTCATAAACCAGTTATCCTAGCCGTTAACAAGGTTGACAATCCAGAGATGCGAAATGATATCTATGATTTCTATGCTCTTGGATTGGGCGAACCTCTACCAATTTCATCTGTTCACGGTATCGGGACAGGGGATGTGCTGGATGCTATTGTGGAAAATCTCCCGCATGAAGTTGAAGAAGAAAATCCAGATGTTATTAAATTCAGCTTGATTGGACGTCCAAATGTTGGAAAATCTAGCTTGATCAATGCCATTTTGGGAGAAGATCGCGTCATTGCCAGCCCTGTCGCTGGTACTACTCGTGATGCCATTGACACTCATTTTACAGATGCTGACGGTCAAGAGTTTACCATGATTGATACTGCTGGTATGCGTAAGTCTGGTAAAGTCTATGAAAATACAGAGAAATACTCTGTCATGCGTGCTATGCGTGCTATTGACCGTTCAGATGTAGTCTTGATGGTCCTCAATGCCGAGGAAGGCATCCGTGAGTATGACAAGCGTATCGCTGGATTTGCCCACGAAGCTGGTAAAGGGATGATTATCGTGGTCAACAAGTGGGATACACTTGAAAAAGACAACCACACCATGAAAAACTGGGAAGAGGATATCCGTGAGCAGTTCCAATACCTGCCTTACGCACCGATTATCTTTGTATCAGCTTTGACCAAGCAACGTCTCCACAAGTTGCCTGAGATGATTAAGCAAATCAGCGAGAGTCAAAATACCCGTATCCCATCTGCTGTCTTGAATGATGTGATTATGGATGCTATTGCCATCAATCCAACACCGACCGACAAAGGGAAACGCCTCAAGATTTTCTATGCGACTCAAGTGGCAACCAAACCACCAACCTTTGTCATCTTTGTTAACGAAGAAGAACTCATGCACTTTTCTTACCTGCGTTTCTTGGAAAATCAAATCCGTAAGGCCTTTGTTTTTGAAGGGACTCCAATCCATCTCATCGCAAGAAAACGAAAATAAAAATGTAGAATCTGGAATGACATTTCCAGATTTTTTTGGTAGAATGAAGCTGAAGAAAACGCTATCAAAAGGAGGTGTCGATGAAACATTTGTTTAAATTGATAATATTATTTCCCTGTTTTTACTTTTTCAATTGGATAGACAAAGCTGACAGGGACAGTAAAATTTTCCCAATCCTCTACTATTTTTACTGGTTTTACATCCCCCTCTATGCTCTTTTTAGTCTTGCTTGGACAGTTTTTTCAGTCCTGTTTTTCAATATCGTCTTGAAAAATGTGGCAGACATCAAGTCTTGGGGTGTTTGGCTGTTATTACTACTTATCTCTTTTGCCATTGACTGGTTAACCTATATCTTTTTCAAAAAAATGTTTAGACTAAGACGGGAACTAGGGAAGTCTAAAGTCGGAAGGCATTGATTTATACTCAATGAAAATCAAAGAGCAAACTAGGAAACTAGCCGCAGGTTGCTCAAAGCACTGCTTTGAGGTTGTAGATAAAACTGACTGAGTCAGTATCATATATACGGCAAGGCGACGTTGACGTGGTTTGAATTTGATTTTCGAAGAGTATTATATCGGTTTTTATTTGTAGGAGGTGACTTATGGCACATCTAAAATCATTTATTACACGCTATTCCAAGGTTTATATTGGTTTAGTTCTGCTTATCTGGCTTGCTTTCTTCTTTCTTCCTTGGGGCAGTCCTGTTCTGGGGATAACGATTGACATCTTCATCATACAGAAAGTCTTGCTAGTTTTTGGAATTTTGTCCATTTTGATGGCCTTCTTATCCAAGAAAGTCAGTCTCTTCGTTTTTGGACTTATTTGCTGTCTTTCTCTTTGGATTAATCTATTTATCCTATTTGCTCTTTTGCCGATTTTTGGCAATTAAACAGTCCTAAAAGTCAGAGAGGTTAGCTTGGAAACTAGCCTCTTTTTCCTTTTCAAAATGGGGATTCTTCCTTGAAAATAATCAGTAATTGTGCTAAAATTAAAAGAACATTCTAAAATATTCAGAATTTAAAGTAAGGAAAAAAATGGCAAATTTATTAAAAACAATCATCGAAAATGATAAAGGGGAACTCCGCCGCCTAGAAAAGATGGCTGATAAAGTCCTCAAATATGAAGATGAAATGGCTGCTTTGACAGATGAGCAGTTGCAAGCTAAGACAGAAGAATTTAAGCAACGTTATCAAAATGGTGAAACGCTAGACCAGCTCTTGTACGAAGCCTTTGCAGTTGTACGTGAAGGAGCTAAACGTGTTCTTGGGCTCTTCCCATACAAGGTTCAGGTTATGGGTGGTATCGTTCTTCACCACGGTGACGTTCCTGAGATGCGTACAGGGGAAGGGAAAACCTTGACAGCGACGATGCCAGTATACCTTAATGCCCTTTCAGGGAAAGGTGTCCACGTAGTTACCGTCAACGAATACCTTACAGAACGTGACGCGACTGAGATGGGTGAGTTGTACTCATGGCTTGGTTTGTCAGTAGGGATCAACTTAGCAGCAAAATCTCCAATGGAGAAAAAAGAAGCTTATCTCTGTGACATTACTTACTCAACGAACTCAGAAATTGGTTTCGACTATCTTCGTGATAACATGGTTGTTCGTGCGGAGAACATGGTTCAACGTCCGCTCAACTATGCCTTGGTCGATGAGGTTGACTCTATCTTGATCGATGAAGCTCGTACACCATTGATCGTTTCAGGAGCTAATGCAGTTGAAACAAGCCAACTCTACCATATGGCGGATAACTTTGTGAAGTCTTTGGATAAAGATGACTATATCATTGATATTCAATCTAAGACAATTGGTTTATCTGATTCAGGTATCGACAAGGCTGAAAGTTTCTTCAAACTAGAAAATCTTTATGACATCGAAAATGTGGCTTTGACTCACTTTATCGACAACGCCCTTCGTGCCAACTACATCATGATTCTTGATATCGACTATGTGGTTAGCGAAGAACAGGAAATCTTGATTGTCGACCAATTTACCGGTCGTACCATGGAAGGTCGTCGTTACTCTGATGGCTTGCACCAAGCGATTGAAGCAAAAGAAGGTGTGCCAATCCAAGATGAAACTAAGACTTCAGCATCGATTACCTACCAAAACCTTTTCCGTATGTATAAAAAATTGGCAGGTATGACAGGTACTGGTAAAACGGAAGAAGAAGAATTCCGCGAAATCTACAACATTCGTGTTATTCCAATTCCTACTAACCGTCCAATCCAACGTATCGACCATTCAGATCTTCTATATGCTAGCCTCGACGCAAAATTCAAGGCTGTCGTTGAAGATGTTAAGGCCCGTTACCAAAAAGGTCAGCCTGTCTTGGTAGGTACTGTTGCCGTTGAAACCAGTGATTTTCTATCTAAGAAATTGGTTGAAGCAGGCGTACCTCACGAAGTATTGAATGCCAAAAACCACTATAGAGAAGCTCAAATCATCATGAATGCTGGTCAACGTGGTGCGATTACTATTGCAACCAACATGGCTGGTCGTGGTACCGATATTAAGCTTGGTGAAGGTGTTCGTGAACTTGGTGGACTTTGCGTCATCGGTACAGAACGTCACGAGAGCCGTCGTATTGATAACCAGCTTCGTGGACGTTCAGGTCGTCAAGGGGATCCAGGGGAATCACAATTCTACTTATCACTCGAAGACGATTTGATGAAACGTTTCGGTTCAGAACGCTTGAAGGGAATCTTTGAACGTCTCAACATGTCTGAAGAGGCGATTGAGTCTCGTATGTTGACACGTCAGGTTGAAGCGGCGCAAAAACGTGTCGAAGGAAATAACTACGATACCCGTAAACAAGTCCTTCAATACGATGATGTCATGCGTGAACAACGTGAGATTATCTACGCTCAACGTTATGATGTTATCACTGCAGACCGTGACTTGGCACCTGAAATTCAGTCAATGATCAAACGCACGATTGGTCGTGTCGTTGATGGTCATGCGCGTGCCAAACAAGATGAAAAACTAGAGGCAATTTTGAACTTTGCTAAGTACAACTTGCTTCCAGAAGATTCTATTACGTTGGAAGACTTGTCAGGCTTGTCTGATAAGGCAATCAAGGAAGAACTCTTCCAACGTGCCTTGAAGGTTTACGATAGTCAGGTTTCAAAACTTCGCGATGAAGAAGCAGTGAAAGAATTCCAAAAAGTCTTGATTCTACGAGTGGTAGATAACAAGTGGACAGATCATATCGACGCCCTCGATCAATTGCGTAACGCGGTTGGACTTCGTGGCTATGCTCAGAACAACCCTGTTGTTGAGTATCAGGCAGAAGGTTTCCGTATGTTTAATGACATGATTGGTTCGATTGAGTTTGATGTGACACGCTTGATGATGAAAGCACAAATTCATGAACAAGAAAGACCACAAGCAGAACACCATATCAGTACAACAGCGACTCGCAATATCGCTGCCCACCAAGCAAATATGCCAGAAGATTTGGATTTGAGCCAGATTGGACGGAATGAACTTTGCCCATGTGGTTCTGGTAAGAAGTTTAAAAACTGTCACGGTAAAAGACAATAAAATGAGATAGTTTAGAGGCGGATACCTTGTGAAAAGTAAATTTTTACTTGGTATCCGTTTGCTTTATAAGGAGATGAGTTATGGTATTTACAGCAAAAAGTCCTAAAATTAATATTGAAGAAGTTCGTGCCTTATCAAAATTAGAAGGCCAAGCTTTGGAGAGAAAATCACAGCGCGATCAAGAGCTAGAAGCCATTATACGTGGAGAAGACCAACGAATTCTCTTGGTAATCGGGCCATGCTCATCTGACAACGAAGAAGCTGTCCTTGAATACGCTAAGCGTTTGGCAATCCTACAAGAAGAAGTAGCAGACCGTATCTTTATGGTTATGCGTGTTTACACAGCCAAACCCCGTACCAACGGAGATGGCTATAAGGGATTGATTCACCAGCCTAACACAGCAGAAGCGCCTAGTCTCATCAACGGAATTAAAGCCGTGCGCCATCTTCACTATCGTGTCATTACGGAAACAGGTATGACGACAGCTGATGAAATGCTTTATCCTGAAAATCTTCCGCTAGTAGATGATTTAATTTCTTACATGGCGGTTGGTGCTCGTTCAGTTGAAGACCAGCAACACCGCTTTGTTGCAAGTGGGGCAGATTTCGCGACTGGTTTTAAAAATCCAACCTCTGGAAATCTCAATGTCATGTTTAATGGGATTTATGCTGCTCAAAACAAGCAAAGTTTCCTTTTCCTAGGAAAAGAAGTGGAAACAACTGGGAACCCGCTTTCGCACGCCATTCTTCGTGGAGCAATCAATGAATATGGTAAGCATATTCCTAATTACTACTATGATAATTTGATGGATACCATTGCCCAGTATGAGAAAATGGGCTTGGAAAATCCTTTTATCATTGTGGATACCAATCATGACAATTCTGGTAAGCAATACATGGATCAGATTCGAATTGTCCGCCAGACCTTGATTAACCGTGATTGGAATGCAAAAATCAAGCAGTACGTTCGTGGCTTTATGATTGAGTCTTATCTAGAAGATGGCCGTCAAAACGAACCGGAAGTATTTGGCAAGTCTATCACAGACCCTTGCCTTGGCTGGGAAAATACGGAAGCCCTCGTCAGAGAAATCTACCAAACGCTAGGAGAATAGTATGGCATTTATTGAAAAAGGTCAAGAAATCGATATTGAAGCAATCAAGGCAGAAACTCAATTGTCTGCGGAAGCCTTGCGACTAAAAGAGCGCCGTGATAGAGAATTGTCAGACATCATTTCAGGAGAAGATGACCGTATCCTTTTGGTGATTGGTCCTTGCTCTTCTGATAATGAAGAGGCTGTCTTGGAATATGCTCGCCGTTTATCAGCCTTGCAGAAGAAGGTGGCGGACAAGATTTTCATGGTTATGCGTGTTTATACAGCTAAACCTCGCACTAATGGAGACGGTTATAAAGGTTTGGTTCACCAGCCAGATACTTCGAAGGCTCCAAGCTTGATTAACGGCTTACAGGCTGTGCGCCAGTTGCACTACCGCGTGATTACAGAGACTGGTTTGACAACGGCAGATGAGATGCTTTATCCGTCAAATCTGGTCTTGGTAGATGATTTGGTCAGTTACCATGCTGTTGGGGCTCGTTCTGTGGAAGACCAAGAGCACCGCTTTGTGGCCTCAGGGATTGATGCGCCAGTCGGGATGAAAAATCCAACCTCTGGAAATTTGGGTGTCATGTTTAATGGTATCTATGCCGCTCAGAACAAACAGACCTTCCTCTTCCACGGCCAAGAAGTTGAGACTTCAGGAAATCCCTTGGCCCACGTCATCCTTCGTGGCGCAGTTAATGAATATGGGAAAAATGAGCCTAACTTTTATTATGAAACTCTGCTAACTGCCATTGAACGCTATGAAGCTATGGGGCTTGAAAATCCCTTTATCCTCATTGACACCAACCATGATAACTCAGGCAAGCAATATATGGAACAGATTCGAATTGTTCGTCAGACCTTGCAGAATCGTGATTGGAATGAGAAAATCAAAAAAATAGTTCGAGGCTTTATGATTGAATCTTACCTAGCAGATGGTCGTCAAAACCAACCAGAAGTCTTTGGTTGCTCTATTACCGATCCTTGTCTAGGTTGGGAAAATACAGAGGCCTTGGTAGAAGAAATCTATGCTACCTTGACAAAATAAGTGAAAAGGATGGAGTTGGGGGAATCTCAACTCCTTTTGATGAGAATGATAGTTGGACACGGAATTGATATCGAAGAATTGGCTTCGATAGAAAGTGCAGTTACACGACATGAAGGCTTTGCTAAGCGCGTGCTGACTGCTAAGGAAATGGAACGGTTTAACAGTCTTAAAGGGCGCAGACAAATCGAATATTTGGCTGGTCGCTGGTCGGCTAAGGAGGCTTTTTCCAAGGCCATGGGAACTGGTATTGGAAAGCTCGGTTTTCAGGATTTGGAAGTCTTGAACAATGAACGCGGAGCGCCTTATTTTAGTCAGTCACCATTTTCAGGAAAGATTTGGCTGTCTATCAGCCACACCGATCAGTTTGTGACAGCTAGTGTCATTTTGGAGGAAAATCATGAAAGCTAGTCCACATAGACCAACCAAGGCTCTGATTCATCTAGGAGCTATTCGACAAAATATTCAGCAAATGGGGGCCCATATCCCTCAAGGAACGATCAAGTGGGTAGTGGTCAAGGCCAATGCTTATGGGCATGGGGCTGTTGCCGTTGCCAAGGCGATTCAAGATGATGTCGATGGCTTTTGCGTTTCTAATATCGATGAAGCCATTGAACTCAGACAAGCTGGACTCAGCAAGAAAATCCTCATTTTAGGAGTTTCTGAAATCGAAGCTGTTTCTCTTGCTAAAGAATACGACATCATCTTGACAGTGGCTGGACTGGAGTGGGTTCAAGCACTCTTAGATAAAGAAGTGGACCTAACTGGATTGACAGTCCATCTCAAGATTGATTCAGGAATGGGACGGATTGGTTTTAGAGAGGCCAGTGAGGCTAATCAAGCTCAAGACTTGCTTAAACAACACGGTGCTCGTGTTGAGGGAATCTTTACCCACTTTGCTACTGCAGACGAGGAATCAGAAGCCTACTTTAATGCCCAGTTAGAACGGTTTAAAACTATTTTGGCTAGTATGAAGGAAGTTCCAGACCTGGTTCATGCTAGCAATTCTGCAACGACTCTTTGGCATGCAGAGACTATTTTCAATGCGGTTCGTATGGGAGATGCCATGTATGGTCTTAATCCTAGCGGAGAGGTCTTGGACTTGCCTTATGACTTGACTCCAGCCTTAACCTTGGAATCTGCCTTGGTTCATGTCAAGACAGTTCCAGCTGGAGCTTGCATGGGCTACGGAGCGACCTATCAGGCGGATAGCGAGCAAGTCATCGCGACAGTTCCAATCGGCTATGCGGATGGTTGGACACGAGACATGCAGAATTTCTCTGTCTTGGTAGATGGCCAAGCCTGCCCAATCGTCGGACGGGTTTCTATGGATCAAATTACCATTCGTCTGCCTAAGCTTTATCCCTTAGGAACAAAGGTAACCTTAATTGGTTCCAACGGAGGAAAGGAAATTACAGCTACTCAGGTAGCTACCTACCGCGAAACCATTAACTATGAGGTGGTTTGTCTCCTCAGTGACCGTATTCCGAGAGAATATTATTAGAAAAGAAAGGAGTGGAGCATGAATCTACATCAACCCTTGCATGTCTTACCTGGTGTAGGACCAAAGTCAGCAGAAAAATATGCCAAACTAGGAATCGAAAACTTGCAAGACCTATTGCTCTACTTTCCTTTCCGTTATGAAGATTTTAAGACCAAACAGGTACTAGAGCTAGAAGACGGTGAAAAGGCTGTTTTATCTGGTCAGGTAGTGACACCAGCCAGTGTTCAATATTATGGTTTTAAGCGTAATCGCCTACGTTTTAGCCTCAAGCAGGGGGAGGTCGTTTTTGCGGTGAACTTCTTTAACCAGCCCTATCTAGCAGATAAGATAGAGTTGGGAGCAACTCTTGCCGTTTTTGGAAAATGGGATCGTGCCAAGGCTAGTCTGACTGGGATGAAAGTTCTGGCTCAGGTGGAAGATGACCTCCAACCTGTCTATCGTCTGGCTCAGGGAATCAGTCAGGCCAGTCTGGTCAAGGTCATCAAGACAGCCTTTGATCAGGGACTGGACCTCTTGATAGAGGAAAATCTTCCCCAGTCCTTGCTTGACAAATACAAACTCATGTCCCGTTGTCAAGCTGTTCGTGCCATGCATTTTCCTAAGGATTTGGCAGAATACAAGCAGGCCCTTCGCCGTATCAAGTTTGAGGAACTCTTTTATTTCCAAATGCAGTTGCAGACGCTCAAGTATGAAAATAGAGTTCAGGGAAGCGGTCTGGTTCTGGATTGGTCTCAGGAAAAAGTGTCGGCGGTTAAAGCAAGTCTTCCTTTTGCCCTGACTCCAGCTCAAGAAAAGAGTTTGCAGGAAATTTTGGTTGATATGAAGTCGGACCACCACATGAATCGTCTCCTACAAGGGGATGTGGGGAGTGGAAAAACAGTGGTCGCTGGCTTGGCCATGTTTGCAGCGGTGACGGCTGGCTATCAGTCCGCCCTCATGGTACCAACAGAAATCCTTGCAGAGCAACACTTTGAGAGTCTACAGAGTCTCTTCCCAGACTTGAAACTGGCTCTCTTGACAGGTTCTTTGAAAGCTGCAGAAAAGAGAGAAGTCTTGGAGGCTATTGCCAAGGGGGAGGTTGATTTGATTATCGGAACCCACGCTCTGATTCAGGATGGGGTGGATTATGCTCGCCTTGGTTTGATAATTATTGATGAGCAGCACCGTTTTGGCGTGGGGCAAAGGCGTGTTCTGCGGGAAAAAGGCGACAATCCAGATGTCCTCATGATGACAGCGACTCCCATTCCACGAACCTTAGCTATCACAGCCTTTGGTGATATGGATGTTTCCATTATCGACCAGATGCCAGCAGGACGGAAACCTATTGTGACACGCTGGATCAAACATGAGCAACTACCTCAGGTCTTGACTTGGTTAGAGGGAGAAATTCAAAAAGGTTCTCAAACCTACGTCATCTCTCCCTTGATTGAAGAATCGGAAGCTCTGGATTTGAAAAATGCCATTGCCTTATCTGAGGAGTTGACGGCTCATTTTGCAGGTAAGGCAGAGGTGGCTCTTCTACATGGTAAGATGAAGAGTGACGAAAAAGACCAGATCATGCAGGATTTCAAAGAGAGAAAAACGGATATTCTAGTTTCGACAACGGTTATTGAGGTCGGGGTTAACGTTCCCAATGCGACTGTCATGATCATCATGGATGCCGATCGATTCGGGCTTAGCCAGCTTCACCAGCTCAGAGGTCGTGTCGGTCGGGGAGACAAGCAGTCCTACGCTGTTCTCGTTGCCAATCCTAAGACAGATTCTGGGAAAGACCGCATGCGAATCATGACAGAAACCACCAATGGATTTGTTCTTGCTGAGGAAGATTTGAAAATGCGCGGATCGGGTGAGATTTTTGGAACCAGACAGTCAGGTCTTCCAGAGTTCCAAGTGGCTGATATTATCGAAGATTTTCCGATTTTAGAAGAAGCTAGAAAAGTTGCTAGCTACATTAGTTCCATAGAAGGTTGGCAAGAGGATCCAGAATGGCGCATGATTGCTCTTCATCTGGAAAAGAAAGAACATTTAGATTAAGCTTTCTCTAAGGAAAACTTAAGCTAGCTTTCAGGTTTGGATCTTATACTAGAGTCATCAAAAAGAAACGAGGACTCTCACATGACAGTAACGATTAAAGTAAATTACCAAACCACTTTCCAGAAGAAAGAAGTAAAAAATTAAGATTTAATAGATGGAAGAAAGAGCGGAAATGCTCTTTTTTCGTTTTAAAACTAGTTTCAGACGATAGGTTTGAAGAAATAAAATCTAAATTCACTTTCTATTTGTCCTTCTTTCTTGCATTGATTACTTAGATATGCTACAGTTGTGGTAGCGATTACAAAATAAAAGGAGCATACTATGAAAAATCCAGCTTTGCTAGAAGAAATCAAGACTTATAAAGGAAGAGATGAGGTCCCAGAGGACTTTGATGCTTTCTGGGATGAAGAGGTAAAGAAAGTTTCCTCTCTTCCAGCCTACCAGTTGGAGGAAAGAGATTTCCATATTCCCCAAGTCAAGTGTTATGAGCTAACCTTTGAGGGAACTAATGAAGGAAGAGTCTATTCACGCGTCGTTCTTCCAAAGAGTGAGGAGAGGGTTCCGATAATCTTCCATTTCCATGGTTATATGGGACGTGGCTGGGACTGGACTGACATGCTGGCCTTCACCGTGGCTGGTTACGGTGTTGTTTCCATGGATGTGCGAGGGCAGTCGGGTTATTCACAAGACGGTTTGAGTTCTCCTCTAGGAAATACGGTTAAGGGGCATATTATCCGTGGTGCTGTGGAAGGTCGGGAGCATCTCTTTTATAAGGATGTCTATCTGGATATTTACCAGTTGATCGAAATTGTTGCTAGTCTGCCTCAGGTGGATGAGGAAAGGCTTTCTAGCTATGGGGCTTCACAAGGAGGGGCTTTAGCCCTGGTTGCAGCAGCGCTCAATCCTCGAATTCAGAAAACAGTTGCCATCTATCCTTTCTTGTCAGACTTCAGACGAGTACTTGAGATTGGCAATACCAGTGAGGCCTATGACGAATTGTTCCGTTATTTCAAGTTCCACGATCCCTTCCATGAAACAGAAGAGGAAATCATGGCAACTCTTGCTTATATCGATGTGAAAAATCTTGCCCATCGTATCAAGGGTGAGGTTAAGATGATTACGGGCTTGGACGATGATGTTTGCTACCCTATTACCCAGTTTGCGATTTACAACCGCCTGACCTGCGATAAGGCCTATCGCATCATGCCTGAGTATGCTCACGAAGCCATGAATGTATTTGTCAATGATCAAGTCTACAATTGGCTATGTGGTAGTGAGATTCCTTTTAAGTATGTAAAATAAGGGGTTGACTCTAGGAACAAAATCTTAAAAATCACAAATACGCATAGTATCAGGTATTGAACAACCTTGATACTATGCGTTTTATTGTGGGAAGATTTACTTCATTTTCTCCTGAAGTTGAGTTTTTCCACTTTCTTCTTTTTCTGTTTCTTAATTTGTACACTCGAAACAAGTTTTGCAAGAAACCTACTTATTTTTGAAAGTACTTTTAATATGGTTGCTATAGTTAAAAAGATTTAAAACTAAATTCCAAATTAGAAAAAGAGTTGAAATGCTAAAAAAAAAAAAGTATACTCTATTTGAAAACGCTAACAAAACTAATTTAGAGAATGAAATGTAGAGTATTTCTCTCTTAAAAAGTTATTGGTGAAACTAGATGTAGAAAGGAGGATACGGTATGATTATTACAAAAATTAGTCGTTTAGGAACTTATGTGAAAGTAAATCCACATTTTGCAACATTAATAGATTTTCTAGAAAAAACAGGACTGGAAAATTTAACAGAAGGTTCGATTGATATCGATGGTGATCGATTGTTTGGAAATTGCTTTACATATTTAGCAGATGGTCAAGCAGGTGCTTTCTTTGAAACTCACCAAAAATATTTGGATATTCATTTAGTTTTGGAAAACGAAGAAGCCATGGCTGTTACGTCGCCAGAAAATGTAAGCGTTACCCAAAAATATGATGAAGAGAAAGATATTGAATTATACACAGGGAAAGTGGAACAGTTAGTTCATTTGAGAGCTGGCGAATGCCTCATCACTTTTCCAGAAGATTTACATCAACCGAAGGTTCGTATAAATGATGAACCTGTGAAAAAAGTTGTCTTTAAAGTTGCGATTTCTTAATGTAGAAAGGGAAGAACAATGAAAAAAATGAGAAAGTTTTTATGTCTAGCTGGAGTTGCTTTAGCAGCCGTTGCCTTGGTGGCTTGCTCAGGAAAGAAAGAAAATACAGCTGACACTGAACCACCGACAGAATTATCTGGTGAGATTACGATGTGGCACTCCTTTACTCAAGGACCACGTTTAGAAAGTATTCAAAAATCAGCAGATGCTTTCATGCAAAAACATCCAAAAACGAAAATCAAGATTGAAACATTTTCTTGGAATGACTTCTATACTAAATGGACTACAGGTTTAGCAAATGGAAATGTGCCAGATATCAGTACAGCCCTTCCTAACCAAGTAATGGAAATGGTAAACTCAGATGCTTTGGTTCCGCTAAACGATTCTATCAAGCGTATTGGACAGGATAAATTTAACGAAACAGCTTTAAATGAAGCAAAAATCGGAGATGATTACTACTCTGTTCCTCTTTATTCACATGCACAAGTCATGTGGGTTAGAACAGATTTGTTAAAAGAACATAATATTGAGGTTCCTAAAACTTGGGATCAACTCTATGAAGCTTCTAAAAAATTGAAAGAAGCTGGAGTTTATGGCTTGTCTGTTCCGTTCGGAACAAATGACTTAATGGCAACACGTTTCTTGAACTTCTATGTTCGTAGTGGTGGTGGAAGTCTCTTGACAAAAGATCTTAAAGCAGATTTGACAAGCCAACTTGCTCAAGATGGTATTAAATACTGGGTTAAAATGTATAAAGAAATCTCACCTCAAGATTCTTTGAACTTTAATGTCCTTCAACAAGCTACCTTGTTCTACCAAGGAAAAACAGCATTTGACTTTAACTCTGGCTTCCATATTGGAGGGATTAATGCCAACAGTCCTCAATTGATTGATTCGATTGATGCTTATCCTATTCCAAAAATCAAAGAATCTGATAAGGACCAAGGAATTGAAACCTCAAACATTCCAATGGTTGTTTGGAAAAATTCAAAACACCCAGAAGTTGCTAAAGCATTCTTAGAATCACTTTATAATGAAGAAGACTACATTAAATTCCTTGATTCAACTCCAGTAGGTATGTTGCCAACTATTAAGGGAATTAGCGATTCTGCAGCCTATAAAGAAAATGAAACTCGTAAGAAATTTAAACATGCTGAAGAAGTGATTACTGAAGCTGTTAAAAAAGGTACTGCTATTGGTTATGAAAATGGACCAAGTGTACAAGCTGGTATGTTGACTAACCAACACATTATTGAACAAATGTTCCAAGATATCATTTCAAATGGAACAGATCCTATGAAAGCAGCAAAAGAAGCAGAAAAACAATTAAACGATTTATTTGAGGCTGTTCAGTAGATGTAAAAGACTAGAAAATAGGTGGGCTAGTGAGCTGGAAAGCCCTAGCCCAATCTTGTAAAAGAAGGGAGAAGGAGAATGGTTAAAGAACGTAATTTAACTCGCTGGATATTTGTTTTGCCAGCTATTATTATTGTAGGATTACTATTTGTTTATCCGTTTTTCTCGAGTATTTTTTATAGCTTTACCAATAAGCATTTGATTATGCCCAATTACAAATTTGTTGGTTTAGCTAACTATAAAGCTGTGCTATCAGATCCCAACTTCTTTAATGCGTTCTTTAATTCAATTAAGTGGACCGTTTTCTCATTAGTTGGTCAAGTTTTAGTAGGGTTTGTATTGGCTTTAGCTCTTCACAGAGTACGCCACTTCAAGAAATTATATAGGACCTTATTGATTGTTCCTTGGGCATTTCCTACAATCGTCATTGCCTTTTCTTGGCAGTGGATTCTAAACGGGGTTTATGGCTACTTACCTAACCTAATAGTAAAATTAGGTTTAATGGATCATACACCTGCATTTTTGACAGATAGTACATGGGCATTCCTATGTTTGGTGTTTATCAACATTTGGTTTGGAGCACCGATGATTATGGTTAATGTACTTTCAGCTTTGCAAACAGTACCAGAAGAACAATTTGAAGCTGCTAAGATAGATGGAGCTTCAAGTTGGCAAGTGTTCAAGTTTATTGTCTTTCCACATATTAAAGTGGTTGTAGGGCTTCTAGTTGTTTTGAGAACTGTATGGATCTTTAATAACTTTGATATCATCTACCTAATTACTGGTGGTGGACCAGCCAATGCTACAACGACGCTTCCAATTTTTGCTTACAACCTAGGTTGGGGAACTAAATTGTTGGGTCGTGCTTCAGCAGTTACAGTATTGCTCTTTATCTTCTTGGTGGCGATTTGCTTTATCTACTTTGCTATCATCAGTAAGTGGGAAAAGGAGGGTAGAAAATAATGAAGAAGAAATCCAATATTTATTTAGATATTCTCTCACATGCACTCTTGATTGGTGCGACTATCGTTGCAATTTTCCCATTGGTATGGATTATCATATCGTCTGTAAAGGGGAAAGGGGAATTAACTCAGTATCCAACACGATTTTGGCCTGAACAATTTACATTAGATTATTTCACTCATGTTATCAACGATTTGCACTTTATTGATAATATTCGAAACAGTTTAATCATTGCCTTAGCTACAACCGTTATTGCGATTATTATTTCTGCTATGGCAGCCTATGGTATTGTCCGATTCTTCCCTAAATTGGGAGCAATCATGTCGAGACTACTCGTCATTACCTACATTTTCCCACCAATTTTGTTAGCAATTCCATATTCAATTGCCATTGCTAAAGTTGGGTTAACAAATAGTTTATTTGGCTTGATGATGGTTTATCTATCTTTTAGTGTTCCATATGCAGTTTGGCTCTTAGTTGGATTTTTCCAAACAGTTCCAATTGGAATTGAAGAAGCAGCTAGAATTGATGGTGCGAATAAATTTGTTACATTTTATAAAGTTGTGCTACCGATTGTAGCACCAGGTATTGTAGCAACAGCTATTTATACATTTATTAATGCTTGGAATGAATTCTTGTATGCTTTGATCTTGATTAACAATACAGGAAAGATGACAGTAGCAGTAGCCCTTCGTTCGCTTAATGGTTCAGAAATCCTAGACTGGGGAGATATGATGGCAGCATCTGTTATTGTAGTTCTTCCATCAATCATTTTCTTCTCTATCATTCAAAATAAAATTGCAAGTGGATTATCAGAAGGATCTGTGAAATAAGTTAAAATTAGAAAGTTTATTTAATAAAGGAGAAAAAACATGGTTAAATATGGTGTTGTTGGAACAGGATATTTTGGAGCTGAGTTAGCTCGCTATATGCAAAAGAATGATGGAGCAGAGATTACTCTTCTCTATGATCCAGATAATGCAGAGGCGATTGCAGAAGAATTGGGAGCAAAAGTAGCAAGTTCCCTAGATGAGTTGGTTTCTAGCGATGAGGTAGATTGTGTTATCGTCGCAACTCCAAATAATCTTCATAAGGAACCGGTTATTAAGGCTGCACAACATGGTAAAAATGTTTTCTGTGAAAAACCAATTGCGCTTTCTTATCAAGATTGTCGCGAGATGGTAGATGCATGTAAAGAAAACAATGTAACCTTTATGGCAGGACATATTATGAACTTCTTCAATGGTGTCCATCATGCAAAAGAACTAATTAATCAAGGAGTTATAGGAGACGTTCTATATTGTCACACAGCTCGTAATGGTTGGGAAGAACAACAACCGTCAGTATCATGGAAAAAAATTCGTGAAAAATCAGGTGGTCACTTGTATCACCATATTCATGAATTGGATTGCGTGCAATTCCTTATGGGTGGAATGCCTGAAACTGTAACCATGACAGGTGGAAATGTAGCCCATGAGGGTGAAAATTTCGGTGATGAAGATGATATGATTTTTGTCAATATGGAATTTTCTAATAAGCGATTTGCTTTGTTAGAATGGGGTTCAGCTTATCGCTGGGGTGAGCATTATGTCTTGATTCAAGGAACGAAAGGTGCCATCCGTTTAGACTTATTCAACTGTAAAGGAACTCTTAAGCTAGATGGACAAGAAAGTTATTTCTTGATTCATGAATCGCAAGAAGAAGATGATGACCGTACTCGTATCTATCATAGTACAGAGATGGATGGAGCAATTGCTTATGGAAAACCAGGTAAACGTACTCCATTATGGTTATCATCTGTCATTGATAAAGAAATGCGCTATCTGCATGAGATTATGCAAGGAGCTCCAGTATCAGAAGAATTTGCAAAATTGTTGACAGGTGAAGCTGCTCTCGAAGCAATTGCTACTGCAGATGCTTGTACCCAATCTATGTTTGAAGATCGCAAAGTAAAATTGTCAGAAATTGTAAAATAAATTTTGGTATTCTCCTATTATAGGTCGACTAGCACCTCTGAAAGTACTTTCAGAGGTGCTGTTTGACTTGTCTAGTTTTTGAAACTGAAATCTATTCCACTACAAAGTATTGAAAGCGCTTTAAAAATGATATATAATAAACCCATAAGAAAAAAGAGAAGGAGGAAAGAGGATGCCACAGATTACTAAAGAAGCCTTGATTGCACAAATCAAAGATGGAATCATCGTTTCTTGTCAGGCCCTTCCTCACGAACCGCTTTATACAGAAGCGGGAGGAGTCATTCCCTTGCTGGTCAAAGCGGCTGAGCAAGGTGGAGCAGTCGGTATCCGAGCCAACAGTGTTCGCGATATCAAGGAAATCAAGGAGGTTACAAACCTTCCAATCATTGGGATAATCAAACGAGATTATCCGCCACAAGAACCCTTCATCACTGCTACTATGAAAGAAGTTGATGAATTGGCTGAACTAGACATTGAGGTCATTGCTCTGGATTGTACCAAGCGTGAACGCTACGATGGTTTGGAGATTCAGGAGTTTATCCGTCAGGTCAAGGAAAAATATCCTAACCAACTCTTGATGGCTGATACAAGTACTATCGAAGAAGGGCTAGCAGCTGTAGAAGCAGGAATTGACTTTGTCGGAACAACCTTATCAGGCTACACATCTTACAGTCCTAAAGTGGATGGTCCCGATTTTGAATTAATCAAAAAACTCTGTGATGCCGGCGTGGACGTCATTGCAGAAGGAAAAATTCATACACCAGAACAAGCCAAACAAATCCTGGGGTACGGAGTGCGAGGCATCGTTGTTGGTGGTGCTATTACTAGACCAAAAGAGATTACGGAACGCTTCGTTGCTGGTCTCAAATAACACAATATCAAAACAGAGGAGAGTGGTGGATGCGTCGAATAAAATGAAAACGTATACAAATACAAAGAACTCATTATCCAATATGGATACGCTTATCAATTAGGAGAATACAAATGAAATTTAGAAAACTAGCTTGTACAGTACTTGCGGGTGCTGCGATTCTTGGCCTTGCTGCATGTGGTAATTCTGGCGGAAGTAAAGATGCTGCAAAATCTGGTAGCGATAGCGGAAAAACAGAAATCACTTGGTGGGCATTCCCAGTCTTCACACAAGAAAAAACTGGTGACGGTGTTGGAACATATGAAAAATCAATCATCGAAGCTTTTGAAAAAGCAAATCCAGATGTAAAGGTGAAATTGGAAACCATCGACTTCAAGTCTGGTCCTGAAAAAATCACAACAGCTATCGAAGCAGGAACAGCTCCAGATGTGCTTTTTGACGCACCAGGACGTATCATCCAATATGGTAAAAACGGTAAATTGGCTGAGTTGAACGACCTCTTCACAGATGACTTCGTCAAAGATGTTAACAATGAAAACATTATAAAAGCAAGTAAAGCAGGCGATAAAGCTTATATGTATCCAATCAGTTCTGCACCATTCTACATGGCTATGAACAAGAAAATGTTGGAAGACGCTGGTGTAGCTAACCTTGTTAAAGAAGGTTGGACAACAGACGACTTTGAAAAAGTTTTGAAAGCGCTTAAAGATAAAGGATATACTCCAGGTTCATTGTTCAGTTCTGGTCAAGGGGGAGACCAAGGAACACGTGCCTTCATCTCTAACCTTTACGGCGGTTCTGTAACTGATAAAGAAGTAACTAAATATACAACTGATGATCCTAAATTCGTCAAAGGTCTTGAAAAAGCAGCTAGCTGGATTAAAGACGGTTTGTTGAACAACGGTTCACAATTTGACGGTGGAGCAGATATCCAAAACTTTGCTAACGGTCAAACATCTTACACAGTTCTTTGGGCACCATCTCAAAACGGTATCCAAGCTAAACTCTTGGAAGCTAGTAAAGTAGAAGTGGTAGAAGTACCATTCCCATCAGACTCAGGTAAACCAGCTCTTGAATACCTTGTAAACGGATTTGCAGTATTCAACAACAAGGACGACAAGAAAGTTGCAGCATCTAAGAAATTCGTTCAATTCATCGCGGATGACAAAGAATGGGGTCCAAAAGACGTTGTTCGTACAGGTGCTTTCCCAGTTCGTACTTCATTTGGCAAAGTTTATGAAGACAAACGTATGGAAACAATCAGTGGTTGGACTCAATACTACTCACCATACTACAACACTATCAATGGTTTTGCTGAAATGAGAACACTTTGGTTCCCAATGTTGCAATCTGTATCAAATGGTGACGAAAAACCAGCGGATGCTTTGAAAGCCTTCACTGAAAAAGCTAACGAAACAATTAAAAAAGCTACAAAACAATAAGCACTAAATCAGATTGACTCCTCCCTTTTCCCTGTGCATAATCTATGTAAGAAAAGGGAGGATTTTATTTGAAATATCAGGAACTGTCACGAAATTAAAATGAAGTTCTTACATAAGTGAATCTTAAAAAATTTCATTTTGATTTTAAAACAGTTCAAGAAAATCCAAAATATTCTATTTGTGAAAGAGAGGTGCCGACTGTGAAAGTCAATAAAATTCGTATGCGGGAAACAGTGATTTCCTACGCTTTCCTAGCACCAGTGTTATTCTTCTTTGTCATCTTTGTATTGGCTCCTATGATTATGGGATTCATTACAAGTTTCTTTAACTACTCAATGACTAAATTTGAGTTTGTGGGCTTGGACAACTACATTCGTATGTTTAAAGATCCTGTCTTTATGAAGTCTTTGATCAATACCGTGATTCTGGTTATTGGATCTGTACCAGTTGTTGTTCTGTTCTCACTCTTTGTAGCATCTCAGACCTATCATCAAAATGCCATTGCCAGATCTTTCTACCGTTTCGTCTTCTTCCTTCCTGTTGTAACAGGTAGTGTTGCCGTAACAGTTGTTTGGAAATGGATCTATGACCCACTATCAGGGATTCTAAACTTTGTCCTTAAGTCAAGCCACATCATTAGCCAAAATATTTCTTGGTTGGGAGATAAAAACTGGGCTTTGATGGCGATTATGATTATCCTTTTGACTACATCTGTTGGTCAGCCGATTATCCTTTATATCGCTGCCATGGGGAATATTGACAATTCATTGGTGGAAGCAGCGCGTGTTGATGGTGCGACTGAATTGCAAGTTTTCTGGAAGATTAAATGGCCTAGCCTCCTTCCAACAACACTTTATATCGCAATCATTACAACAATCAACTCATTCCAGTGTTTCGCCTTGATTCAGTTGTTGACATCTGGTGGTCCAAACTACTCAACAAGTACACTTATGTACTACCTTTACGAAAAAGCCTTCCAATTGACAGAGTACGGCTATGCAAATACCATTGGTGTCTTCTTGGCAGTTATGATTGCTATCGTAAGCTTTGTTCAATTTAAAGTACTTGGAAACGACGTAGAATACTAAAGAAAGGAGACAGCTATGCAATCTACACAAAAGAAACCTTTAACAGCATTCACTGTTATTTCAACTATTATCTTGCTCTTGTTGACCGTGCTGTTCATCTTTCCATTCTACTGGATTTTGACAGGTGCCTTCAAATCACAGCCTGATACCATTATGATTCCGCCACAATGGTTCCCTAAAATGCCAACCATGGAAAACTTCCAACAACTCATGGTGCAAAACCCTGCTATGCAGTGGATGTGGAACTCTGTGTTTATTTCATTGGTAACCATGTTCTTAGTTTGTGCGACCTCATCTCTAGCAGGTTATGTACTAGCTAAAAAACGTTTCTATGGCCAACGCATCCTATTTGCTATCTTTATTGCTGCCATGGCACTTCCAAAACAAGTTGTCCTTGTACCATTGGTACGTATCGTCAACTTCATGGGAATCCATGACACTCTTTGGGCAGTTATCTTGCCTTTGATTGGATGGCCATTCGGGGTCTTCCTCATGAAACAGTTCAGTGAAAACATCCCAACAGAATTGCTCGAATCAGCTAAGATCGACGGTTGTGGTGAAATTCGTACTTTCTGGAGCGTAGCCTTCCCAATTGTAAAGCCAGGATTTGCAGCCCTTGCAATCTTTACCTTCATCAATACTTGGAACGACTACTTCATGCAGTTGGTAATGTTGACTTCACGTCAAAACTTGACCATCTCACTCGGGGTTGCGACCATGCAGGCTGAGATGGCAACTAACTACGGTTTAATCATGGCTGGTGCTGCCCTTGCAGCTGTGCCAATCGTAACGGTCTTCTTAGTATTCCAAAAATCATTTACTCAAGGGATTACTATGGGAGCTGTTAAAGGATAAGAAAAGTAAACTAGTTTATCAAGATTGCGGAAGTGGTCTTGACATGCTATGGAAATATAGATGTTATAAGTGTCTACAAAATGTTGGGTATTTGCTTACCTTAAAGATTTTGTCAGACACTTATAAACTTAATCTATGATTTTAGTTAACTATCAGAAACGAAGGAAAGAGTATGATTTTTGACGATTTGAAAAACATCACCTTTTACAAAGGGATTCATCCCAACCTAGACAAGGCTATCGACTATCTCTACCAACACCGTAAAGATTCTTTCGAATTAGGTAAGTATGAGATTGATGGGGACAAGGTCTTTCTAGTTGTTCAGGAAAATGTCCTCAATCAAGCTGAAAATGATCAATTTGAGCATCATAAGAACTATGCAGATTTGCATTTGCTGGTAGCAGGACATGAATATTCGAGCTACGGTTCACGTATCAAAGACGAGGCAGTAGCATTCGACGAATCGAGTGACATTGGCTTTGTTCATTGTCATGAACACTACCCACTTTTGTTGGGTTATCACAATTTTGCGATTTTCTTCCCAGGAGAACCTCACCAGCCAAATGGCTATGCAGGTATGGAAGACAAGGTTCGCAAATATCTCTTTAAAATTTTGATTGATTAAAAAATCAGGAGGAGCAAACATGGCACAAAAAGGAGTAAGCCTTATCAAGGCAGCATTTGATACAGATAACTTTCTCATGCGTTTTAGTGAGAAGGTCTTGGATATTGTGACAGCTAATCTTCTTTTTGTCGTCTCTTGTTTGCCCATTGTGACGATTGGGGTGGCTAAAATAAGCCTCTACGAGACTATGTTTGAAATTAAGAAGAGCAGACGTGTGCCTGTCTTTAGAATCTATTTAAGAGCTTTCAAGCAAAATCTGAAGCTAGGTCTTCAGTTAGGTCTGCTTGAGTTGGGCATTGTCTCATTAAGCCTTCTAGATCTCTATCTCTTCTGGGGTCAGACAGCCATGCCTTTCCAAATGGTGAAAGCTATTTGTCTAGGTATTCTTATCTTCCTCACTATCGTGATGTTGGCTAGCTATCCCATCGCTGCACGCTTTGATTTAACTTGGAAAGAAGTCTTACAAAAAGGACTTATCTTGGCAAGTTTTAACTTTCCTTGGTTCTTCCTCATGTTAGTTATTCTCTTTCTTATTGTGATGGTTCTTTATCTGTCCGCCTTCAGTTTACTTTTAGGTGGTTCAGCCTTCCTGCTTTTTGGGTTTGGGCTCTTGGTCTTTCTCCAGACTGGATTGATGGAGAAAATTTTCGCAAAATACCAATAGGATGGCTTGTCTATGAAACTACTTTCAAGCCATAAACATTTCAAAATTCATATCGAAACTAAAATCTAAGTGTACACAAGATATTGAAAGCGTTTTTCATAAGGTGTATACTAAACACGTAAAGAATAAATCCTGCTTTTAGCAGAAAAAAAGAAATCTTAGGAGAAAATCTATGTCAGATTTAAAAAAATACGAAGGTGTCATTCCAGCCTTCTACGCATGTTATGATGAACAAGGAGAAGTAAGTCCAGAGCGTACGCGTGCCTTGGTTCAATACTTCATTGATAAAGGTGTTCAAGGTCTTTATGTCAATGGTTCTTCTGGTGAATGTATCTACCAAAGCGTTGAAGACCGCAAGTTAATCTTGGAAGAAGTCATGGCAGTTGCCAAAGGTAAATTGACCATCATTGCTCACGTTGCTTGCAACAATACCAAAGATAGTATGGAACTGGCTCGTCATGCAGAGAGCTTGGGAGTAGACGCCATTGCAACAATCCCACCAATTTACTTCCGCTTGCCAGAATACTCAGTTGCTAAATACTGGAACGATATTAGTTCTGCAGCTCCAAATACAGACTACGTGATCTACAACATTCCTCAATTGGCAGGAGTTGCTTTGACTCCAAGTCTTTACACTGAAATGTTGAAAAATCCTCGTGTTATCGGTGTTAAGAACTCTTCTATGCCAGTTCAAGATATCCAAACCTTTGTGAGCCTTGGTGGAGAAGACCATATCGTCTTTAATGGTCCAGATGAGCAGTTCCTAGGTGGCCGCCTCATGGGAGCTAAAGCTGGTATCGGTGGTACTTATGGTGCTATGCCAGAACTCTTCTTGAAACTCAATCAGTTGATTGCGGATAAAGATTTGGAAACAGCGCGTGAATTGCAGTATGCTATTAACGCTATCATTGGTAAATTGACTGCAGCTCATGGAAATATGTACGGTGTGATTAAGGAAGTCTTGAAAATCAATGAAGGCTTGAATATTGGTTCTGTTCGTTCACCATTGACACCAGTGACTGAAGAAGATCGTCCAGTTGTAGAAGCAGCTGCAGCCTTGATTCGTGAAACCAAGGAGCGCTTCCTCTAATTCATAAGGAGGTATTTATGACACACTACGTTGCAATTGATATCGGTGGAACCAACATCAAATATGGTTTAATTGACCAAGAAGGCCAACTTGTTGAATCGCATGAAATGCCAACAGAGGCGCATAAGGGTGGACCTCATATCTTACAAAAGACCAAAGATATCGTAGCCAGCTATTTAGAAACGGGCCCAGTAGCAGGTGTTGCCATATCTTCTGCAGGAATGGTGAATCCTGACAAGGGTGAGATTTTCTATGCTGGTCCTCAAATCCCTAACTACGCAGGAACCCAGTTCAAAAAGGAAATCGAGACTAGCTTTGATATTCCTTGTGAGATTGAAAATGATGTTAACTGTGCAGGTCTGGCTGAGGCAGTATCTGGTTCAGGCAAGGGAGCGAGTGTCACTCTTTGCTTGACTATTGGAACAGGTATCGGTGGTTGCTTGATTATGGATGGAAAAGTTTTCCATGGTTTTAGCAATTCGGCTTGTGAAGTCGGTTATATGCATATGCAGGATGGAGCTTTTCAAGACTTGGCTTCTACAACAGCTTTAGTGAAATATGTCGCTGAAGCACATGGAGAAGATGTTGATCAGTGGAATGGCCGACGTATCTTTAAGGAAGCTACCGAAGGAAACAAAATCTGCATGGCTGGTATTGACCGTATGGTAGATTACCTTGGGAAAGGTCTGGCTAATATTTGCTACGTTGCCAATCCGGAAGTTGTTATTCTTGGCGGCGGTATCATGGGGCAAGAGGCTATCCTCAAACCCAAGATCCGCACAGCCTTGAAAGAGGCCTTGGTTCCAAGCCTAGCTGAAAAAACACGATTAGAATTTGCCCATCACCAAAATACAGCAGGTATGTTGGGTGCCTACTATCATTTTAAAACAAAACAATCCTAGTTTGGTTAAGCCAAACTAGGATTTTCTTACACGTTTTTGTCTACGATAGCCGTTGAGTTTTTTATTTTCCCAATAGCTATTAAAGATTTTTTCCTTGTTTTCACGATTGATTTCCAAAAAGTAGGCATAAATCAAATCAATAAAGAAGAGCATAGGAAGTTGGGCAGATATTCGTTGGATGTAGGAGGGTTGGCTGTGGGTGGCTACAAGAACAGTCTCTGTATAGGCCAGACTATCTTTATTGGGAACACTTGTAAAGAGTACAGTCTTTGCTCCCATCTCCTTAGCGTCTAATAGACTATCTAAAATAGAAGGTGTTGTACCAGAAAGTGAGAAGCCCATTACTAGGCAATTATCATCCATAATACTGGTTGTCCAGGCAAAGCCGTCTTGATCAGTCAAAGCCTCGCAGACCACACCTAGACGCATGAAGCGCAATTTCATTTCACGGGCGACAAGCCCAGAACTCCCTGTTCCAAAGAAGTAGACACGCTCAGCATCTTCGATTAGTTGGGCAATTCGTTCTAGTTGTTCTTCGTCAATCAAGTCCTGTGTTTGTTCCCTCATATTACTATAGCTTCTGAGGACTCGTTTTGTCAGTGGACTGTGCTTGGAGACTTGTTTGGTTTGATTTTCTGCCTGATGTTGGTATTGGAAAATAAATTCCCGATAACCAGTAAAACCACACTTTTTAGAAAAGCGGGTCAGAGCAGCTTGAGAGATATGTAATTTTTGAGTAACCTGCTGAGAAGATAAATTATCATTAATCGTCTCATCTTGCAAAAAATAGCGAGCGATTTCTTGCTCTAAATCTGTCATTTCTTCGAAGTGGGAATCAATGAGGGTTGCTATATCTGATTTGTTCATAGGGAAGGCTCCTTTAAATGAGTCGTATTGGAAAAAATTGGGTTATCGAACTTTTACATTTATTATATCATATAATATAGGGATGAATAAATAAAAACTTATCTTACCGTAAAAACGAAAAAAAGCTTTTTCCTTTTCTATAATTTTCTTATTAATTTGTGGTACAATGAAGAGTAAGATTTAAAATAGAAATGAGACTGATTTGTATGAGAAAATTTGATAGCCATTCGATTCCGATTCGGCTTAATTTATTGTTTTCAATTGTCATTTTGCTCTTTATGGCCATTATTGGTCGCCTGATTTATATGCAGGTTTTGAACAAGGATTTTTATGAGGCAAAATTAGCATCGGCTAGTAAAACAAAGGTGACCACTAGTTCAGCTCGAGGCGAAATTTATGATGCCAGCGGCAAACCCTTGGTTGAAAATACTGTGAAACAGGTTGTTTCCTTTACTCGAAACAATAAAATGACGGCTGCCGATTTGAAAGAAACAGCCAAGAAGTTGCTGGCCTATGTGGGAGTTTCTTCTCCAACATTGACTGACCGACAGTTGGCGGACTATTATCTAGCAGATCAAGATGTCTATAAGAAAGCAATGGAAAGTTTACCACGTGAGAAGCGACTTGATTCTGATGGCAATCAATTATCTGAATCCGAGCTTTACAATAATACTGTTGAAAGTATCGATCCAAGTCAATTGGCCTACTCGGATGACGAAAAGAAAGAAATTTACCTCTTTAGCCAACTCAATGCAGTTGGAAATTTTGCGACAGGGACCATTGCGACAGATTCCTTGACAGATACACAGATTGCCTTGATAGCTTCTGCTTCTAAGAATTTACCTGGTATCAGTATTTCAACTTCGTGGGATCGAAAGGTTCTAGAGACTTCGCTTTCGTCTATAGTAGGAAGTGTATCCAGTGAAAAAGCTGGTCTCCCAGCTGAGGAAGCAGATGCTTATATCAAAAAGGGTTATTCTCTAAACGACCGTGTTGGAACCTCTTATCTAGAAAAACAATATGAAGAAACCTTGCAAGGGAAACGCTCGGTGAAGGAGATTCATCTAGATAAGCACGGCAACATGGAAAGTGTCGAAAATATTGAAGATGGTACCAAAGGGAATAATATTAAACTGACCATTGATTTGGCCTTCCAAGATAGCGTGGACAATCTGCTTAAGAGTTATTTCAATTCCGAACTGGGAAATGGAGGAGCCAAGTATTCTGAAGGTGTCTATGCAGTCGCCCTTAACCCAAAAACAGGTGCGGTTTTGTCTATGTCAGGGCTAAAACATGACTTGAAAACGGGAGATTTAACACCTGATTCCTTGGGAACCGTAACCAATGTCTTCGTACCCGGTTCGGTTGTCAAGGCCGCAACCATCAGTTCCGGTTGGGAAAATGGAGTCTTATCAGGGAACCAGACCTTGACAGACCAGCCGATTGTCTTCCAAGGTTCAGCTCCAATTAATTCTTGGTATACTCAGGCCTACGGTTCATTCCCGATTACAGCTGTGGAAGCCTTGGAGTATTCTTCTAATACCTACATGGTTCAAACGGCTTTGGGCATTATGGGTCAGACCTATCAACCCAATATGTTTGTTTTAACTAACAATTTAGAATCCGCTATGGGGAAACTTCGTTCGACATTTGCGGAATATGGTCTTGGAGCCTCAACAGGCATTGACCTTCCAGATGAGTCAACTGGTTTTATACCAAAAGAGTATAATTTTGCTAATTACATTACCAATGCCTTTGGTCAGTTTGATAACTACACCCCAATGCAATTGGCCCAGTACGTTGGCACAATTGCAAACAACGGTGTTCGGATTGCACCTCACATTGTCGAGGGGATTTATGGAAATAATGAGCAAGGTGGTTTAGGAGATTTAATTCAATCTATTGATACCAAGGAAATGAATAAAATTAATATTTCTGAGTCTGATGTTTCCATCCTCCAACAAGGCTTTTATCAAGTTTCACATGGTGGTGGTGCTTTGACAACCGGTCGTGCCTTTTCAAATGGCGCAGCAGTTTCCATTAGTGGGAAAACAGGTACTGCCGAAAGTTATGTTGAGGGTGGTCAAAAAGCTAATAATACCAATGCTGTGGCCTATGCACCATCAGATAATCCTCAAATCGCTGTAGCTGTTGTCTTCCCTCATAACACCAACCTTACAAATGGTGTCGGACCTTCCATTGCGCGCGATATTATCAATCTCTATAACCAACATCATCCAATGAATTAGAAAGGAACATATGCTTTATCCAACACCTATTGCCAAGCTGATTGACAGTTATTCTAAGTTACCGGGTATCGGGATTAAGACGGCTACCCGTCTGGCCTTCTATACGATTGGAATGTCTGATGACGATGTCAATGAATTTGCTAAAAATCTCCTTTCTGCTAAGAGAGAGCTGACCTATTGTTCCATCTGCGGTCGCCTGACTGATGACGATCCGTGCTCTATCTGTACCGATCCGACTCGTGACCAGACAACGATTTTAGTTCTCGAAGATAGTCGCGATGTGGCAGCCATGGAGAATATCCAAGAATACCATGGACTCTATCATGTCTTACATGGTCTTATTTCTCCAATGAATGGTATCAGTCCAGATGATATCAATCTCAAGAGCCTTATGACTCGTCTTATGGATAGTGAAGTTTCAGAGGTAATCGTGGCGACCAATGCTACAGCAGATGGGGAAGCGACATCCATGTATCTTTCACGTTTGCTCAAGCCAGCTGGTATCAAGGTTACGCGTCTAGCACGAGGTCTCGCTGTCGGAGCGGATATTGAGTATGCGGATGAAGTTACACTCTTACGAGCCATTGAAAATCGAACAGAGTTGTAAGTGTAGACAAATTAACACACTCAATTCATTTATACAAAAATCGGCTCTTTGTCAACTGTAGTGGGTTGAAAAAAGCTAACATCTGGAGAGGACGATCGTCGTTCTCTCCATTTTTATATTCAGAGCGATAAAAATTCGTTTCTTAAAGTTTTCAAAGTTCCGAAAACCA
>NZ_JASHHD010000006.1:0-90183 GCF_047459985.1 Streptococcus mitis | reverse complement strand
TATAATCAGGTTTTTCTTTGTGAAACATAGGGATTACCTCACAACTCTTCTTACCTCTATTATACGACTTTACACAAAGAAAAGCCCTTAGAAACTTGTGTTCTAAGGACTTTGTCTTCAATCTGAACAACCCTAGGAGGGTTGTTTTTCATAAGTTTATCTTAGCTTAAATCGCAAATAAGTCATTCAAGTTTTCAGCCAAGGTTGGGTGAGTGAAGATTTGTTTTGTGAAGTAAGTGTATGGGATTTTGTTGTCCATTGCAACAGTGATGATATTAATGATTTCTTGAGAACCTTCTGAGAAGATGCTTGCTCCAAGAATTTCTTTTGTTTCGGTATTAACAACAGCTTTGAAAGCTCCGCGAAGGTCTCCGTTTACGTGACCACGAGGCATTGCTGCAACAGGGATTTCCTTAACAGCGTATGGAAGTTTCAAATCAGCTGCTTGGCTTTCAGTCAAACCAACTTGTGAAAGTGCAGGTGTGATAAACATGGTGTTTGGTACATTGAGACGGTCTTCAAGTGTGTAGCTGCCATCTCCAGCAAGGTAGCTGTAAACAACACGGAAGTCATCAAGTGAAATGTAAGTAAATTGAAGGCCACCGTTGACATCTCCAACTGCAAAGACACCAGGAACGTTTGTTTGACAATGTTTGTCGACCTTGATAGCACCACGCTCCGTTAGTTCAATATCTGTATTTTCAAGTTGAAGTGGTTCTACATTTGGTTTGCGTCCAGTTGCGTAGAGAAGGGCATCGAAACGGTAAGTTTCGTTTTCAGTCACGAGGAGCACTTGGTCACCGTCGTTTTTGATTTCAGTAGTACGGATATTTTGAAGCAATTCAATGCCGTCTTCTTCCATGTATTGCTTAGCAAGAGCTGCGATGGAAGGTTCTGCACGAGGTAGGAAAGTATCCAAGGCATCTAGGACAGTGACTTTGCTTCCAAGTTTGTTGTATAGACCAGCAAATTCAAGACCGATATTTCCACCACCAAGGATTCCAAGTTTTTCAGGCAATTTGTCCAAGTTTTGGATACCTGTTGAGTCAAAGACGTTCTTGCTTGTAGCAAGTCCTGGAATTGGCAATACGTTTGAAACAGCACCAGTGTTGATGACGATTGTTTCAGCAGTCAGTTCTTGTTTTTCATCACCAGCTTGGATTTCGATGACTTTGTTTGAAAGGAAGTGAGCTTCCGAATCAAAGATATCCACACCTGTACCAGCAACAGTAGCATAGTTTTTGCCGTTAAGGCGACCAGTGATCGTGTTTTTGGTAGCAATGACTTCTTCAAAAGACAGGTCTTTCTCAGCAGCAACTAACAAAGTCTTGGTTGGGATACAACCAATGTTGATACAAGTTCCACCGTACATATCCTTGTTGCGCTCGATAAGAGCTACTTTTTTTCCAGCAGAAGCTAGTTTGGCAGCAAGAGTTTTACCTGCCTTACCAAATCCAATGACAATTAAATCGTATGTTAACATTTTTAAATCCTCCTATTTGATTTCATTCTAGCACAAGAAAAAAACTTTTGCACAATTCTGCTACGCTTTAAAAAAGTTTATGAAATAGTGGAAATTTTAGTCTCATTTTCTTAGAAAAATCGTTTACATGACTTTATCGACGGATTGGGCTATCTTTTGCTCTGGTCTTGTGTTATACTAGATAGGTTGCAAAGAAAACAGTACTTTTCTTTTGTGGAAAAGAAGCAACACGATTTTGTATCCAGTATATGAAAATACGTCATAAAAAGAAAAGTATACACTAAGCCCTATAGGGTGGCTTCGCACCACCTTTAGAAAGAAGAATAACGTGAAATTTAATGAATTTAACTTGTCTGCTGATTTGCTAGCAGAGATTGAAAAAGCTGGTTTTGTAGAAGCCAGTCCTATCCAAGAACAAACTATTCCCTTGGCTCTAGAAGACAAGGACGTTATCGGTCAAGCTCAGACTGGTACAGGAAAAACTGCAGCCTTTGGCTTGCCAACCCTTGAAAAAATCCGTACAGAAGAAGCGACTATCCAAGCCTTGGTCATCGCTCCAACTCGTGAACTAGCTGTCCAAAGTCAAGAAGAACTCTTCCGCTTTGGTCGTAGTAAGGGAGTCAAAGTTCGCTCAGTATATGGCGGCTCAAGCATTGAAAAACAAATTAAGGCTCTTAAATCTGGTGCCCATATCGTGGTGGGAACTCCAGGTCGTCTTTTGGACTTGATTAAACGCAAGGCCTTGAAATTACAAGATATTGAAACCCTTATCCTTGACGAAGCGGATGAAATGCTCAACATGGGCTTCCTTGAAGATATCGAAGCAATCATTTCTCGTGTTCCTGAAAACCGTCAAACTTTGCTCTTCTCAGCAACTATGCCAGATGCCATCAAACGTATTGGTGTTCAGTTTATGAAAGAACCTGAGCATGTCAAGATTGCTGCCAAGGAATTGACAACAGAATTGGTTGACCAATACTATATCCGAGTTAAGGAACAAGAAAAATTTGATACTATGACTCGTCTCATGGATGTGGAACAACCAGAACTTGCTATCGTATTTGGTCGTACCAAACGTCGTGTGGATGAATTGACTCGTGGTCTTAAAATCCGTGGTTTCCGTGCAGAAGGAATTCATGGCGACCTAGACCAAAACAAACGTCTTCGTGTCCTTCGTGACTTTAAAAATGGCAATCTTGATGTTTTGGTTGCGACAGACGTGGCAGCGCGTGGTTTGGATATTTCAGGCGTGACCCATGTCTATAACTACGATATTCCACAAGATCCTGAAAGTTATGTTCACCGTATCGGTCGTACAGGTCGTGCTGGTAAGTCAGGTCAGTCTATTACTTTTGTTGCTCCAAACGAAATGGGCTACCTTCAAATTATTGAAAACTTGACCAAGAAACGCATGAAAGGTCTCAAACCTGCAAGTGCAGAAGAAGCCTTCCAAGCTAAAAAACAGGTAGCTCTCAAGAAAATTGAACGTGATTTTGCAGATGAAACCATTCGTGCCAACTTTGAGAAATTTGGCAAGGATGCTCGTAAGCTAGCTGCCGAATTTACTCCAGAAGAATTGGCAATGTATATCTTGAGTCTGACTGTTCAAGATCCAGATAGCCTTCCAGAAGTGGAGATTGCACGTGAAAAACCACTGCCATTTAAACCATCAGGTAATGGCTTCGGTGGTAAAGCTAAGGGAGGTCGTGGAGGCCGTCGTGGAGACGACCGTCGAGACCGTGATCGCCGTGGCAATGGTCGCCGTGATGATTTCAAAAAAGGAAGTCGTGGCAATGATCGTTTTGATAAGGAAAAACGTTACCGTAAGGATAATAAAAAACCACGCACTACTTCAAGCGAAAAGAAAACAGGCTTTGTTATTCGTAACAAGGGAGATAAATAAGAAAAAGCGGTTCAAAATGAATCGCTTTTTTATATAAGGAGACCGAATGGAAAAGAAAGATAAATAAAATAGATATATTATCTTCTTGTAATATTATAATACACAAAAATAGGGAGCTTGTCAATAGAAAAGAAGCAATTTAATTAAAAATATTCTTGTTTTTTCAAATTGCAATTAAATAAGCAATTTTCAGATAATTATTGAAATAAAGACTTTTCTATGTTATAATGGAAGCGATTATATGCGAGGTAAAAAATGGCACATTTATTAGAAAAAACTAGAAAAATTACTTCTATCCTGAAGCGCTCGGAGGAGCAGTTGCAGGAAGAACTCCCCTACAATGCGATTACCCGTCAATTGGCAGATATTATTGACTGTAACGCTTGTATCGTCAATAGCAAGGGACGTCTCCTTGGCTATTTTATGCGTTATAAAACCAATACAGATCGTGTAGAGCAGTTCTTCCAAACTAAGATTTTCCCTGATGACTACATTCAGGGTGCGAACATGATTTATGATACAGAAGCCAATCTGACAGTGGATCATGATTTGAGCATTTTCCCTGTGGAAAGTCGTGCCGACTTTCCAGATGGTTTGACAACTATTGCACCGATTCATGTATCAGGGATTCGCCTTGGCTCTTTGATTATTTGGCGCAATGATAAAAAATTCGAAGATGAGGACTTGATCCTTGTTGAGATTGCCAGTACCGTTGTTGGGATTCAACTCCTCAACTTCCAACGTGAAGAAGATGAGAAAAATATCCGTCGCCGTACTGCTGTCACCATGGCGGTTAATACCCTTTCTTATTCCGAACTTCGTGCTGTTTCAGCCATTTTAGGGGAATTAAATGGAAATGAAGGGCAGTTAACTGCGTCTGTAATTGCAGACCGTATTGGAATCACCCGCTCTGTGATTGTCAATGCCCTTCGTAAACTTGAGTCTGCAGGGATTATTGAAAGTCGCTCACTTGGAATGAAGGGAACCTATCTTAAGGTCTTGATTTCAGATATTTTTGAAGAAGTGAAGAAAAGAGATTACTAATGGCTAAGGCTTTAATTTCTATTGATTATACAGAAGATTTTGTGGCAGATAGTGGAAAATTGACAGCAGGCGCTCCAGCTCAGGCAATTTCGGAAGCTATTAGCAAGGTGACTCGATTAGCTTTTGAAAGAGGGGATTACATCTTCTTTACCATCGATGCTCACGAAGAAAACGATTGTTTCCATCCAGAAAGCAAACTATTTCCTCCTCACAATTTGATTGGGACTAGTGGACGCAATTTATATGGAGATTTGGGGACCTTTTATCAAGAGCATGGTTCAGACAGTCGTGTCTTTTGGATGGATAAACGCCATTATTCAGCATTTTCAGGGACAGACCTGGATATTCGTTTGAGAGAGCGTCGAATTTCTACAGTTATCTTAACAGGAGTCTTGACGGATATTTGTGTCCTGCATACAGCTATAGATGCCTATAATCTAGGATATGATATTGAGATTGTTAAACCAGCTGTTGCTTCCATCTGGCCTGAAAATCACCAATTTGCTCTAGGTCATTTCAAAAATACACTTGGAGCTAAGTTAATAGATGAAAATCTAAATGAAATTTCAGAGTAATTTGGTTGATGAAATGAAAAAAATTTGAAAAAAGTGTTGACAAGCATCCCAAAAGTTGATATACTAGTAAAGTAATCGACGCGGGGATGGCGGAATTGGCAGACGCGCAGGACTAAGGATCCTGTGACCGCTTTAGGTCGTGAGGGTTCAAGTCCCTCTCTCCGCATAGGATAAGAGTTAGCTTAGGCTAGCTCTTTTATTTTCATCTAATTCAAGTAGAGCAAAAAATTTTTGCTCTTTTTTTTGTATTTCATAAACATTTCATATTTGGATTTTATAATAGTCTTACAAATATGGAGGTGACAAATGAATCCAATCCAAAGAGCTTGGGCTTATGTCAGCAGAAAACGACTGAGAAGTTTTATTTTATTTCTGATTTTATTGGTTCTATTAGCAGGAATTTCAGCCTGTTTGACGCTGATGAAGTCCAACAAAACAGTGGAAACCAATCTTTACAAATCACTCAATACATCTTTTTCTATTAAGAAGATAGAAAATGGTCAGACCTTCAAGTTGTCAGACCTAGCGTCTGTGAGCAAGATTAAGGGACTGGAAACTGTTTCTCCTGAACTCGAGACGGTCGCAAAACTAAAAGACAAGGAAGCAGTGAGTGGAGAACAGAGCGTGGAGCGTGATGATTTGTCAGCTGCGGACAAGAACTTAGTTAGCTTAACGGCTCTTGAAGATTCATCTAAGGATGTGACCTTTACTAGCTCGGCTTTCAACTTAAAAGAAGGCCGACACCTTCAAAAAGGGGATTCAAAGAAAATTCTCATCCACGAAGAGTTGGCTAAGAAGAATGGTCTTTCGCTTCATGACGAGATTGGTTTAGAAGCTGGTCAGTCAGAATCTGGCAAGGGACAAACAGTTGAGTTTGAAATTGTCGGCATCTTTTCTGGTAAAAAACAAGAGAAATTTACAGGCTTGTCTTCTGACTTCAGTGAAAACCAGGTCTTTACAGACTATGAAAGCAGTCAAACTCTTTTGGGTAATGGTGAACCTCTAGTCAGTGCAGCTCGCTTCTATGTAGAAAATCCTAAGGAAATGGACGGACTTATGAAGCAGGTGGAAAACTTGTCCTTGGAAAATCAAGGCTACCAAGTCGAGAAGGAAAACAAGGCTTTTGAACAAATCAAAGACTCAGTTGCAACCTTCCAAACCTTTCTGACCATTTTCCTTTATGGGATGTTGATAGCAGGAGCAGGAGCCTTAATTCTGGTCTTGTCTCTCTGGTTGAGAGAACGGGTCTACGAGGTGGGAATTTTACTTGCACTTGGAAAAGGCAAGAGCTCAATCTTCCTACGGTTCTGTTTAGAGGTAGTTTTGGTATCTCTCGGAGCTTTGCTTCCAGCATTTGTTGCAGGAAATGCTATCACAACTTACCTACTCCAAACTCTATTAGCAAGTGGAGATCAGGTAGCCTTACAAGACACACTAGCCAAAGCAAGCGGCTTATCAACCAGCATCTTATCTTTTGCAGAATCCTATGTCTTTCTGTTGTTGATTAGTTGCTTATCTGTAGCTCTTTGTTTCCTATTCTTATTTAGAAAATCACCGAAAGAAATTTTATCATCTATTAGTTAATACTCTTCGAAAATCTCTTCAAACTGCGTCAGTTTTATCTGCAACCTCAAAGCTGTGCTTTGAGCAACCTGCAGCTAGCTTCCTAGTTTGATCTTTGATTTTTATTGAGTATAAGAAGGAGAAATCATGACTTTATTACAATTACAAGATCTTACCTACCGTTATAAGAACACTGCTGAGGCAGTTTTATATCAGATTAATTATAATTTTGAACCTGGGAAATTTTACAGTATTATTGGGGAGTCAGGAGCAGGAAAATCCACTCTCTTGTCCCTGCTTGCTGGCCTAGATAGTCCTGTTGAAGGTTCTATCCTTTTCCAAGGAGAGGACATTCGTAAGAAGGGCTATTCTTATCATCGCATGCACCATATTTCCCTGGTCTTTCAAAATTATAACTTGATAGATTATCTTTCTCCATTGGAAAATATCCGCTTAGTTAATAAAAAAGCTAGCAAGGAAACCCTTCTTGAGCTTGGTTTGGATGAAAGTCAGATCAAGCGGAATGTTCTCCAGTTATCAGGTGGTCAACAGCAACGTGTTGCCATTGCTCGTAGTTTAGTATCAGAAGCTCCAGTCATTCTAGCTGATGAGCCAACAGGAAATCTGGATCCTAAAACTGCTGGAGATATTGTCGAACTGCTCAAATCACTTGCCCAGAAAACAGGTAAATGTGTCATTGTCGTAACCCACAGCAAAGAAGTGGCACAAGCGTCAGATATTACACTTGAGTTGAAAGATAAGAAATTGACTGAAACTCGCAATACTACGAAATAATATGAGCTTTTTCTGTTAGAACTACAAATATAAAATAGAACAACATCTAGAAAGGGAACCTATGTTACACAACGCATTTGCCTATGTTACAAGGAAGTTTTTCAAATCGATTGTTATCTTCCTGATTATTCTCCTCATGGCGAGCTTGAGTTTGGTCGGCTTGTCGATCAAGGGAGCTACTGCCAAGGCTTCTCAGGAGACTTTTAAAAATATCACCAATAGTTTCTCTATGCAAATCAATCGTCGCGTCAATCAAGGAACGCCTCGTGGTGCTGGGAATATTAAGGGTGAGGACATCAAAAAAATCACTGAAAACAAGGCCATCGAGTCTTATGTTAAACGCATCAACGCTATCGGAGATTTGACTGGATATGAACTCATCGAAACGCCAGAAACCAAGAAGAATCTGACACCTGATCGTGCCAAACACTTTGGAAGTAGCTTGATGATTACAGGTGTCAATGATTCCTCTAAAGAAGACAAGTTTGTCTCTGGTTCTTATAAGCTGGTCGAAGGTGAGCACCTAACCAACGATGACAAAGACAATATCCTCTTGCACAAGGATTTGGCAGCCAAACATGGCTGGAAAGTAGGGGATAAGGTCAAACTAGACTCTAATATCTACGATGCAGACAATGAAAAAGGTGCCAAGGAAACAGTCGAAGTAACCATCAAGGGTCTCTTTGATGGTCACAATAAATCAGCAGTAACCTACTCACAAGAGCTATACGAAAATACAGCTATCACAGATATCCATACGGCTGCTAAACTATATGGATACACAGAAGAAACAGCTATTTATGGGGACGCAACCTTCTTTGTAACAGCGGACAAGAACTTGGATGATGTCATGAAAGAGTTGAATGGCATCAGCGGTATCAACTGGAAGAGCTATACACTCGTTAAGAGCTCATCTAACTACCCAGCTCTTGAGCAATCCATCTCTGGTATGTACAAGATGGCCAACCTCCTCTTCTGGGGTAGCTTGAGTTTCTCAGTTCTTCTCCTTGCCCTCTTGCTTAGCCTTTGGATCAATGCCCGTCGCAAGGAAGTGGGAATTCTCCTCTCTATCGGACTCAAGCAGACAAGTATCTTGGGTCAATTTATCACCGAATCCATCTTGATTGCCATCCCAGCTCTGGTTTCTGCTTATTTCTTAGCTAACTACACAGCGCGTGCCATCGGAAATACTTTCCTTGCCAATGTCACTTCAGGTGTTGCTAAGCAAGCTAGCAAGGCTGCTCAAGCCTCTAACCTTGGTGGTGGTGCAGAAGTAGATGGCTTTAGCAAGACCTTGTCGAGCCTAGACATTTCCATTCAGACATCAGACTTTATCATCGTCTTTGTCCTTGCCTTGGTTCTAGTGGTTCTCGTTATGGCGCTTGCTTCAAGCAATCTCCTTAGAAAACAACCAAAAGAGCTCTTGCTCGATAGCGAATAACAAACTTGCTACCTATTCTCCCCTAAATGGGGTATAATATAGGTAGCATTTTTATCTATTTCATCTTGATAAGGTCTCTACCTTTCAGGGTGAAACTGAGATGACTTATAAGAAATTTAAAGGAATGTGAAAGATTTTTCTATGAAAATTTTAATTGTAGAAGATGAAGAGATGATTCGTGAGGGCATCAGTGACTATTTGACGGATTGTGGTTATGAAACCATTGAGGCAGCAGATGGAGAAGAAGCGCTAGAGCAATTTTCCAATCATCAAGTAGACTTGGTTCTCTTAGATATTCAAATGCCGAAACTCAATGGTTTAGAGGTTTTGTCAGAAATCCGTAAAAGTAGCCAAGTTCCGGTCTTGATGTTGACAGCCTTTCAGGATGAAGAATATAAGATGAGTGCCTTTGCCTCTCTGGCAGATGGCTATCTGGAAAAACCCTTCTCCCTCTCCCTCTTAAAAGTGAGGGTAGACGCGATTTTCAAGCGCTATTACGATACGGGACGAATCTTCTCTTATAAGGATGCCAAGGTGGATTTTGAGAGCTACAGTGCAAGCCTAGCAGGAGAGGAAGTAGCCATCAATGCTAAAGAGTTGGAAATTCTTGATTATTTGGTGAAAAATGAAGGAAGGGCCTTGACTCGATCTCAGATTATTGATGCTGTCTGGAAGGTGACAGATGAGGTGCCTTTTGACCGTGTCATTGATGTTTATATCAAGGAATTGCGAAAAAAGTTAGACTTGGATTGCATCCTCACTGTGCGCAATGTTGGTTATAAATTGGAGCGAAAATGAAACGAACAGGTTTATTTACAAAGATATTTATCTATACCTTCTCGATTTTTAGTGTTCTGGTCGTCTGTCTTCATTTAGCCATTTATTTTCTCTTTCCGTCAACTTATCTGAGCCATCGTCAGGAAACCATTGGCCAGAAAGCGACAGCCATTGCCCAATCCCTAGAAGGTAAGGATAGGCAGAGCATCGAGCAAGTGTTAGACTTGTATTCCCAGACTAGTGATATCAAGGGAGCGGTCAAGGGCGAGATGACCGAGGACAAGTTAGAAGTCAAGGACAGCCTTCCTCTGGATACAGATCGCCAGACCACCTCTCTCTTTATCGAAGAGCGCGAGGTGAAAACGCAAGACGGTGGCACTATGACCCTGCAATTTTTAGCTTCCATGGATTTGCAAAAGGAAGCAGAGCAGATCAGTCTCCAGTTTCTACCCTATACCCTGCTGGCTTCCTTTCTGATTTCCCTCTTGGTGGCCTACATCTATGCTCGGACCATTGTCGCTCCGATTTTGGAAATCAAGCGAGTGACCCGTCGGATGATGGATTTGGATGCCCAAGTGCGTTTGCGCGTGGATTCTAAGGATGAGATTGGTGATCTCAAGGAACAAATCAATAGCCTCTACCAGCATCTTTTGACTGTCATTGCGGACTTGCATGACAAGAATGAAGCCATTCTCCAGCTGGAAAAAATGAAGGTTGAGTTTTTACGAGGTGCTTCGCATGAACTGAAAACACCTCTGGCTAGTTTGAAAATCCTGATCGAAAACATGAAAGAAAATGTCGGTCGTTATAAGGATAGAGACCACTATCTGGGAGTTGCCTTGGGGATTGTGGATGAGCTCAATCACCACGTTCTCCAGATACTTTCTCTCTCGTCTGTACAGGAATTACGAGATGATAGGGAACAAATTGACTTACTCCAGATGACGCAAAGTCTGGTTAAGGATTATGTTCTGCTAGCCAAGGAAAGAGATCTCCAGATAGACAATAGTTTGACTCATCAGCAGGCTTATCTAAACCCATCTGTCATGAAGTTGATTCTGTCTAACCTCATCAGTAATGCTATCAAGCACTCTGTTCCAGGTGGTTTGGTTCGAATTGGAGAAAGAGAAGGGGAACTTTTTATAGAAAATAGCTGTAGCCCTGAAGAACAAGAAAAACTAGCCCAATCTTTTTCTGATAATGCTAGTCGCAAGGCCAAGGGTTCTGGGATGGGACTCTTTGTGGTTAAGAGTCTATTAGAACATGAAAAATTAGCTTATCGTTTCGAGATGGAGGAGAATCATTTGACCTTCTTTATAGCTTTTCCAAAAGTCACCCAAGACTAGGGAGAGAAAGGGTTTACATAGATGAAGCTAGAAGAAATTCAATCGAAACCATGGGAAAAACTAGATTTTTTTGTCAAAAAGTGATAAAATGAACAATGTAAATGGGATGACCCATAAAAATATACAGGAGGCCTGATAAAATGGCAATCGTTTCAGCAGAAAAATTTGTCCAAGCAGCTCGTGACAACGGTTATGCAGTTGGTGGATTTAACACAAACAACCTTGAGTGGACTCAAGCTATCTTGCGCGCAGCAGAAGCTAAAAAAGCTCCAGTTTTGATCCAAACTTCAATGGGTGCTGCTAAATACATGGGTGGTTACAAAGTTGCTCGTAACTTGATCGCTAACCTTGTTGAATCAATGGGTATCACTGTACCAGTAGCTATCCACCTTGACCACGGTCACTACGAAGATGCACTTGAGTGTATCGAAGTTGGTTACACTTCAATCATGTTTGACGGTTCACACCTTCCAGTTGAAGAAAACCTTAAATTGGCTAAAGAAGTTGTTGAAAAAGCACACGCTAAAGGTATCTCAGTAGAAGCTGAAGTTGGTACTATCGGTGGTGAAGAAGACGGAATCATCGGTAAAGGTGAATTGGCTCCAATCGAAGACGCTAAAGCAATGGTTGAAACTGGTATCGACTTCTTGGCAGCTGGTATCGGTAACATCCACGGTCCTTACCCTGCAAACTGGGAAGGTCTTGACCTTGACCACTTGCAAAAATTGACAGAAGCTCTTCCAGGATTCCCAATCGTATTGCACGGTGGATCAGGTATTCCTGATGAGCAAATCCAAGCAGCTATCAAACTTGGTGTTGCTAAAGTTAACGTTAACACTGAATGCCAAATCGCATTCGCTAACGCAACTCGTAAATTTGCTCGTGACTACGAAGCAAACGAAGCAGAATACGACAAGAAGAAACTCTTCGACCCACGTAAATTCTTGGCTGACGGTGTAAAAGCTATCCAAGCATCAGTTGAAGAACGTATCGACGTATTCGGTTCAGAAGGTAAAGCTTAATCTAGCTTAACCATACAAAACAGAAACCTACCCATTGGGTGGGTTTTTTGTGTCTGGAGTTTTAGAGAATATACTGAAGAAGAATAATCTAAATTTGCTAAAAGAGTCTAATTTTTGTACAATAATGCTATGAAAAAACTGAAAAAATGGAGTCTTGGGTTTCTTAGTTTCATTCTTTTGTTTTTAGGGGCAACATTTATCTTTCACCGTATTAGTCTAGAGAAGGAGCGAGCCTCCCTAAATCCTATGGGGAAAACAGTTCTTGTCAATGGGCACAAAATGAATGTTTACGTTGAAGGGGATGGTCCAGAGACTATAGTAGTTCTCTCAGGTGCTGGAATTGCCTCTCCGATCTTGGACTTTAAGAATTTAACAGATTCCCTATCAAAAAACTATAAAATTGTCGTAGTCGAGAGAGCTGGATATGGTTATAGTGATGATAGCAATCATTCAAGAGATGTGATGGAGATTTTGTCTGAGACGCGTCAAGCTCTTTCACAAGTAAATGTCAAAGGTCCTTTTATCATTTTGTCTCATTCCATGGCTAGTCTTGAGAGCTTAGCTTGGCAGGAAAAATATCCTGATGAAGTGAAAACTTTGGTTGGGTTAGATTGGGCACTGCCAGCTAGTTATGAGAATTTAAAGGACAATCAAGCCTTGCTTACTGTGGCCTATTGGACTAGCAAGATTGGCTTATTACGCTACTTCCCTGAGTCTTTTTATATAAAAAATCCAACTCTGAACGAAAGTGAACGAAAAAAATATAAACTTCTAGCTTATAAGCAGTTGATGTCACAAGCCATGCTTCATGAATCCCAAACGGTAAATGAAAATGCCAAGAAAGTTCCCTCAAACATTAATCCGAAAATTCCCACCTTACTACTGGTGTCTAACGGTCAAGGAACTAGTTTTGGTCAATCAGAATGGCAACGCTACGCAGAGAAATTTGCTAGTGGACAGTCTAATGTGAAAGTCATCTATATGGATATACCACACGACCTTTATCATTATCAAAATCATGAGGTTGTTTCTCGCATTGAAGATTTTTTAAAGAGTAATTGAGGGGTTAGAAAACATTTTAGACTGATGGCAATAATTAAATGCTGAAGGATTAACAGTAGAATCGTGAGTTTTTCGATTAAAAAAATTCTTTTTCTTAACAATAAACCTGTCCTTCTGGGCAGGTTTTATTGGTGTTTTAAGGAAACGATGAAACCAGAAATTTTGATTAAAAGTATTATTTTAAGAGAAAATTTTCAAATTTATAAACTTTAGGCAAACGCTTGCATTCTGTTTTTTATTGGATTATAATAGGTTGGTATAAAGCCTTCTGTAAAGATAAAATGTAGCAGATTTAGAAAGTAAGGATTTAGAATATTTGTAATCAAAAATACAATGTTGCTATTCCTTACGCTAGGGAGATAGATATGGCAATGATAGAAGTGGAACATCTTCAGAAAAATTTTGTGAAGACTGTTAAGGAACCTGGTTTGAAGGGAGCTTTGCGCTCCTTTATTCGTCCTGAAAAGCAGACCTTTGAAGCGGTCAAGGATTTGACTTTTGAAGTTCCAAAGGGGCAGATTTTAGGATTTATCGGGGCAAATGGTGCTGGGAAGTCAACAACCATCAAAATGCTGACAGGGATTTTAAAGCCGACATCTGGTTTTTGTCGGATTAACGGCAAGATACCTCAGGACAATCGCCAAGATTATGTCAAGGATATCGGGGTTGTCTTTGGGCAACGAACCCAGCTATGGTGGGATTTGGCACTGCAAGAGACCTACACGGTTTTAAAAGAAATTTATGATGTGCCAGACTCGCTCTTCCATAAGCGTATGGACTTTTTGAATGAAGTTTTGGATTTGAAGGACTTTATCAAGGATCCCGTGCGAACTCTTTCACTGGGGCAACGGATGCGGGCGGACATTGCAGCTTCCTTGCTTCATAATCCCAAGGTTCTCTTTTTAGATGAACCAACCATTGGGTTGGACGTTTCGGTCAAGGATAACATTCGCCGAGCTATCACTCAGATTAACCAAGAGGAAGAGACTACTATTCTCTTGACCACTCACGACCTGAGCGACATTGAGCAACTTTGTGATCGAATTTTTATGATTGACAAGGGGCAAGAGATTTTTGATGGAACGGTTAGCCAGCTCAAGGAAACCTTTGGCAAGATGAAGACTATCTCCTTTGAACTAGTACCAGGTCAAAGTCATCTAGTTTCTCACTATGAAGGCTTTTCGGATATGACCATTGATAGACAAGGAAACAGTCTGACTATTGAATTCGATAGCTCCCGCTACCAGTCGGCTGATATTATCAAGCAAACCCTGTCTGATTTTGAAATCCGCGATTTGAAGATGCTGGATACGGATATTGAGGATATTATCCGTCGCTTCTACCGAAAGGAGCTCTAAGATGGTCAAATTGTGGAGACGTTATAAACCCTTTATCAATGCAGGGGTTCAGGAGTTGATTACCTATCGAGTCAACTTTCTTCTTTATCGGATTGGCGATGTCATGGGTGCTTTTGTGGCCTTTTATCTCTGGAAGGCGGTCTTTGATTCATCGCAAGAGTCTTTGATTCAGGGCTTCAGTATGGCGGATATCACCCTCTACATCATCATGAGTTTTGTGACCAATCTTCTGACTAGGTCGGATTCTTCCTTTATGATTGGTGATGAGGTCAAGGATGGTTCTATTATCATGCGCTTGTTGAGACCAGTGCATTTTGCAGCTTCTTACCTCTTTACGGAACTTGGATCCAAGTGGTTGATTTTTATATCTGTTGGACTGCCATTTTTAAGTGTTATTGTATTGATGAAAATTTTATCTGGTCAAGGGGCTGTAGAAGTACTGGGATTGACCATTCTTTATCTCTTTAGCTTAACCCTAGCCTACCTGATTAACTTTTTCTTTAATATCTGCTTTGGATTTTCAGCCTTTGTGTTTAAGAATCTATGGGGCTCCAATCTACTCAAGACTTCCATAGTGGCCTTTATGTCTGGAAGTTTGATTCCCTTGGCTTTCTTTCCAAAGATCGTTTCAGATATTCTGTCCTTCTTGCCTTTTTCATCCTTGATTTATACTCCAGTTATGATTATCGTTGGGAAATACGATGCCAGTCAGATTCTTCAGGCACTTTTGCTACAGTTCTTCTGGCTCTTGGTGATGCTTGGCTTGTCTCAGTTGATCTGGAAACAAGTCCAGTCTTTCATTACCATTCAGGGAGGTTAGTATGAAAAAATATCAACGCATGCATCTGATTTTTATCAGACAATATATCAAACAAATCATGGAATACAAGGTGGATTTTGTGGTGGGTGTCTTGGGAGTTTTTCTGACTCAAGGCTTGAACCTCTTGTTTCTCAATGTGCTCTTTCAACACATCCCTTCTCTAGAAGGCTGGACTTTTCAGGAGATTGCATTTATTTATGGTTTTTCCTTAATTCCCAAGGGATTGGATCATCTCTTTTTTGATAATCTCTGGGCACTAGGGCAACGCCTAGTCCGAAAAGGAGAGTTTGACAAATACCTGACTCGTCCTATCAATCCTCTCTTTCACATCCTCGTTGAAACCTTTCAGATTGATGCCTTGGGCGAACTTTTGGTTGGTGGTATCCTACTGGGGACAACAGTGACCAGCATTGCTTGGACTCTTCCAAAATTCCTGATTTTTCTAGTCTGTATTCCTTTTGCGACCTTGATTTATACATCCTTGAAAATCGCGACCGCCAGTATCGCTTTTTGGACCAAGCAGTCAGGAGCCATGATTTACATTTTCTATATGTTCAATGATTTTGCTAAGTATCCGATTTCCATTTACAATTCGCTTCTTCGTTGGTTGATTAGCTTCATCGTGCCTTTTGCCTTTACGGCCTACTATCCTGCCAGCTATTTCTTGCAGGACAAGGATGGATTCTTTAATATCGGAGGTTTGATTCTGATTTCTCTTATCTTCTTTGGCATCTCTCTAAAACTCTGGGATAGGGGCTTGGATGCCTACGAAAGTGCGGGTTCTTAAGTTGAATACTATCAAAGCCTTGTCTCAGGACAGGCTTTTTCTAATAGAGATGAAAATTTCTTGACATCTATTCTCAGAGTGCTATACTATAAGTGTAATCGCCGATTTAGCTCAGTTGGTAGAGCAAGGTACTCGTAAAGCCTAGGTCACAGGTTCAATCCCTGCAATCGGCAAAGTGAAGAAGTCTTATCAGGCTTCTTTTTCTTTTTAAAGAAAATCAGACCACTTAGACCGATATATAGACCAGATAGGCAAAAGAACTTGTTCTTGAAAATGAGCTCTGTTATAATGATTTTTGTAAGGGACGGGAGGTGTCAATATCAGATAACTCAAGTTCTTATACTCTTCGAAAATCAAATTCAAACCACGTCAGCGTCCATCTGCAACCTCAAAACAGTGTTTTGAGCAACCTGTGGCTAGCTTTCTAGTTTGCTCTTTGATTTTCATTGAGTATTAAAAAAGAAATTGGAGATAAACAAATGAAAAAATTATTGGGGATTGTATTTTTAGTAGCAGCAGCGACAGTAGTGTATTTTGGTTCTGTTGGCTGGCCAAGTTTGGATGTCAACCTCTGGTCATTGATTCCAGTAGGCTTGTTCCTCTTTTTCACTCTGGAGAATCTTTTGAAAAAAGACTACAAGGCTAGTCTGATGTGTTTGATTATTGCCTTTATCATCGCAAATGCAATTTTGGATCTTTTGCCAATTTCAAGTGGATTGGTAATTGGAGCAGGAGTACTGGCTTGTGTAGGTATTGGATACCTCTTTCCTGATAAAGAAGGAAAATAGGATTTATTGAAAATAGATAAAGAAAAACACTTCAATCACTGTATTTTAGTTTGATTGAGGTGTTTTCGATTTAGTTTTTTATTTCTGGGTCATCAATTCAACAATCATCTCGATATACATGACAAGGGTTAATAAAAATCCTGCACGCCAGAAGAATTTGATGAATTTAGGATAGTAAAAGCTGCGTTTTTTCAGAAGGAAGAAAAAAACGAGAATAATGGCTAGGACTGAGAGGGCTAGGCCCAATCTAGGGAGGAAATTATGGGTAAAAGTTTTAGCTGTAATGAGGTAATATTCAAATACTAAAACTGGAAAAGCTAAATCCGCAAAGTTTCGTCCTAGTTTTTTTAATCTAAAAAGTTTGGTTATGATAATGCAGACTACCAAGGTCAGTATCAATAATAAAATAGATGCTAATTTCATTAAAATCATACCCATATTGTATCATAAAAAATGGCTAATGGAAACGAGAAACAGAGGAATTTAGAGGAAAGTCAGGCTTTTGAGATTGTGGGTGTTTTTTGTTATAATGAAAGTTATGAAATCTTATAACACCTTGAATGATTATTATCGAAAACTCTTTGGAGAAAAAACTTTTAAAGTCCCTATCGACGCGGGCTTTGACTGTCCCAATCGTGATGGGACTGTGGCTCATGGAGGCTGTACTTTTTGTACGGTTTCAGGTTCTGGAGACGCTATCGTAGCACCGGATGCGCCTATCCGTGAGCAATTTTATAAGGAAATTGACTTTATGCATCGTAAGTGGCCAGATGTGCAGAAGTATTTGGTTTATTTTCAAAATTTTACCAATACCCATGAAAAATTGGAAGTTATTCGGGAACGTTATGAGCAGGCTATCAATGAGCCAGGTGTGGTAGGAATCAATATTGGAACGCGCCCAGACTGTTTGCCAGACGAAACCATCGAATATTTGGCTGAATTATCGGAGCGCATGCATGTGACGGTAGAATTGGGCTTGCAGACGACTTATGAAACAACTTCTGACCTGATTAACCGCGCCCACTCCTATGAATTGTACGTGGAAACGGTCAAGCGTTTAAGAAAGTATCCCAAGATTGAGATTGTTTCCCATCTGATCAACGGACTTCCTGGTGAAACCCATGAGATGATGATTGAAAATGTCCGTCGCTGTGTCACGGATAACGATATTCAAGGGATTAAACTGCATTTGCTTCACTTGATGACCAATACACGTATGCAACGGGATTACCACGAGGGGCGTTTGCAACTCATGAGTCAGGACGAATATGTCAAGGTCATTTGTGACCAACTGGAAATCATTCCCAAGCATATCGTCATCCATCGAATCACAGGAGATGCTCCTAGAGATATGCTGATTGGTCCTATGTGGAGCCTCAATAAATGGGAAGTGCTAAATGCTATTGAAACTGAAATGCGGCGTCGTGGAAGCGTTCAAGGATGCAAGGCTGTAAAACAGGAGTTTGAAAATGAAAAGACCACTTGAGATGGCACATGATTTTTTGGCTGAGGTAGTGACAAAAGAGGATATCGTAGTGGATGCGACCATGGGAAATGGTCATGACACGCTTTTTTTAGCCAAATTAGCAAAGCAAGTCTATGCCTTTGATATTCAGGAGCAAGCCTTGGAAAAGACCCAAGAGCGTTTGGACCAAGCTGGAATAACAAATGTCCAGTTAATCTTGCAAGGCCATGAGACACTGGACCAGTTTGTGACAGAAGCTAAGGCAGGGATTTTTAATCTAGGCTATTTGCCGTCAGCTGATAAGTCTGTCATCACCCGACCTCAGACAACGATTGAAGCATTAGAAAAGCTGTGTGGGTTACTTGTCAAAGGGGGACGGATTGCCATCATGATCTACTATGGTCATGAAGGAGGCGACCTCGAGAAAGATGCTGTGCTGGATTTTGTTAGCCAGTTGAACCAACAAGAGTACACAGCTGCTATTTACCGAACTTTAAACCAAGTCAACAACCCACCGTTTTTAGTAATGATTGAAAAATTAGAAAGATATAGACATGGATAAACAATACCTACGTGAAAAGCTGGATGCCATGCGCCAGAATTTTGTTGAGTCAACCCACCACGAACGAGCAGTGGGTGTGTTAGACCAAGCGCATATGAGCAAAAAAATGCTTAAAATCAAGAAAAAATTAGTTGCTTTTGAAATGGAACGGTGCCAGAGAAAAATTGAGCACAAAGACTGTTCCAAGATTGACCAAAAAATCAAAGAGCAGAAGGAGATATTTGAATTCTGTTGTAAAAAAGATTAAGGAGGACGTGCGTGGAATTACTGATTTACCTAATCCTATTTTTACTGGTTTTGATTGTCTCAAGTACAACCAATAAGCTCCTGCCCTTTTTACCTCTCCCTTTGGTGCAAATTCTGTTGGGAATTGTGATTGGTCTCTTTTTACCCAATACCGACTTTCACCTCAATACGGAGTTGTTTTTGGCATTGGTTATCGGGCCCTTGCTTTTCAGAGAGTCGGAGGAAGCCGATATTACGGCTATTTTAAAACACTGGCGAATCATTGTTTATCTCATATTTCCAGTGATTTTCATCTCGACCTTGAGTTTAGGGGGCTTAGCCCATCTTCTTTGGCTCAGCCTTCCCTTGGCAGCTTGCTTGGCTGTTGGGGCAGCCCTTGGGCCTACGGACTTGGTGGCCTTTGCCTCTCTTTCGGAGCGGTTTAGCTTTCCTAAGCGCGTGTCTAATATTCTTAAAGGTGAAGGACTCTTGAATGATGCTTCTGGTTTGGTGGCCTTTCAGGTAGCTTTGACAGCTTGGACAACTGGAGCCTTTTCCCTTGGGCAAGCTAGTAGTTCGCTCATCTTTTCAATCCTAGGCGGCTTTTTAATTGGCTTTTTAACAGCCATGACCAACCGTTTCCTCCACACCTTCTTGCTGAGTGTGCGCGCAACGGATATTGCCAGCGAACTTTTATTAGAATTGAGTTTGCCTCTGGTGACCTTCTTCCTGGCAGAGGAAGTCCATGTTTCAGGGATTATTGCCGTTGTGGTTGCTGGGATTTTACAGGCAAGTCGTTTTAAGAAAATTACGCTCCTAGAAGCCCAAGTGGATACGGTGACCGAGACGGTCTGGCATACAGTGAACTTTATGCTCAACGGTTCTGTCTTTGTGATTTTAGGGATGGAGCTGGAAATGATAGCAGAGCCTATCTTGACCAATCCAATCTATAATCCCTTACTTTTATTGGGATCTCTTATAGCCCTTACCTTTGTCCTCTTTGCTATTCGTTTTGTCATGATTTATGGCTACTATGCCTATAGGACCCGACGCCTTAAGAAAAAGTTAAATAAGTATATAAAGGACATGCTTCTCTTGACCTTCTCAGGTGTCAAGGGAACTGTGTCGATCGCTACGATTCTTCTGATACCAAGTGATCTAGAGCAGGAGTATCCTCTCTTGCTTTTCCTTGTCGCAGGTGTGACGCTTGTAAGTTTTTTAACAGGTCTCTTGGTCTTGCCTCATCTTTCGGATGAACAGGAAGAAAGCAAGGATTATCTCATGCATATTGCCATTTTGAATGAGGTTACTTCGGAGTTAGAAAAGGAACTTGAAACTCATAAGAATAAGCTCCCTCTTTATGCAGCCATTGACAATTACCATGGACGAATAGAGAACCTTATATTGAGTCAAGAAAATAAGGGGGCTCAAGAAGACTGGGAGACCTTGAAACTTCTCATCCTCAGTATTGAAAGTGATGGGTTAGAACAGGCTTACGAAGAAGGCAAGATGAGTGAGCGTGCCTATCGAGTCTACCAACGTTATTTAAAAAACATGGAACAAAGTATCAATCGCAAGTTTGCTTCACGCTTGACCTATTATTTCCTTGTTTCCTTGCGGATTTTACGTTTTCTCCTTCACGAAGTCTTTACTTTTGGAAAGACCTTCCGAAATTGGAAAAATGAAGAATCGCAGAAACTCAGAGCCCTTGACTATGACCAAATTGCAGAGCTCTATCTAGAAAATACAGAGATGATTATCGAAAGTTTGGAGAACCTTAAAGGTGTTTATAAGAGTTCTTTAATCAGCTTTATGCAGGATTCTCGACTCCGAGAAACAGCTATTATCACCAGTGGTGCCTTTGTCGAACGCGTTATTAATCGCGTTAAACCCAATAATATCGATGAAATGCTGAGAGGCTATTATCTGGAGCGCAAGTTGATTTTCGAATATGAAGAAAAACGATTGATTTCGACCAAATATGCTAAGAAGTTACGACAAAATATGAATAACTTAGAGAACTATTCTCTGAAGGAAGCTGCCAATACCCTGCCTTATGATATGATGGAATTGGTAAGAAGAAATTAATCAAGATTTTAAGTGAAGGAGTGTGACATGAAAAAGCGGTGGAAAGAGTTGATAGACAAGCCTTTAGTAAAAGCTTTTTTGCATTATTATCAAGCATCAGATAGTGAGTTGACCAGTGTCGCAGTAGCCTACTATTGGTTGATTTCGATTTTTCCCCTGCTTTTGGTGGTGGTCAATATTCTCCCTTATTTTCAGATTCCAGTTTCTAATTTTTTAAAGGTTGTCAATGAATTTTTGCCGGATACCATGTATGATGTGGTGGCAAAAATTATTACAGAAGTGCTGACCCAACCTTCAACGGGCTTATTGAGTTTTGCGGTTTTGTCAGCCCTCTGGACCTTTTCAAAATCTATGAATTTCCTACAGAAAGCCTTTAATAAAGCTTACGGAGTGGCAAAAAATCGTGGGATGATTTCCCAGCAGCTCATGAGTTTGTTTGTCAGTTTTGGCTTGCAGATTCTCTTCGCCTTAGCTCTGTTTTTGAGTGTCTTTGGTCGCATGCTTCTCAACCTTATCAAAAGCTACTTGAAATCGGATAGTCCTCTCTTTGATTACCTGCAAGACCTAACAGGCCCCTTGATCTATGCCTTGATTTTCACTATCTTGGTCATGTTCTACTATTTTCTGCCCAATGTTAAGGTCCGACGAATTCGCTATGTATTACCAGGTAGTGCCTTTGTCTTGCTGACTCTGGCCTTACTGCTCAATATCCTTTCAGTCTATGTCAACAACTATGTCAATCACCTAGTGGACGTGCGTTTTTTCAGTTCCGTCGTCGTGGTGGTCATGATGTTCTGGTTTATTCTCATCGCTAAGATTTTAATTGTCGGCGCAGTTATCAATGCCAGTGTCCAGAGTTTGAAAGATCCGAGCTTTAGAATAAATTAATTCTTTATCCATTACAAAACGCATACTATCAAACTTGATAATATGCGCTTTTTTGATTATGAAAATTAATAGATAAACATGGCATCACCAAAACTAAAGAAGCGGTAGTGTTCTTGAATGGCATGGTGGTAAGCATCTAAGACTAATTCACGGCCTGCAAAGGCAGAAACCAACATGACCAGAGTTGATTTTGGCAGGTGGAAGTTTGTTGAGAAGGCATCCACGACCTTCCATTCATAGCCGGGTTTGATAAAGATATTGGTCCAGCCAGAATCTGCTTGGATTTGCCCATCAAACTTGGAACCAATAGTCTCCAAGGTGCGGATAGAAGTGGTTCCGACAGCGATGACACGACCACCATTTTCTTTAACAGAGCGAAGGGTGGCAGCAGCTTCCTCAGAAAGTTGGTAGAATTCTGAGTGCATTTCGTGTTCGTCCAGATTGTCCACAGAAACAGGTCTAAAGGTTCCGAGTCCGACATGAAGAGTCAGATAGACTAGATGGACACCTTTAGCTTGGATTTCTGCCAGCAATTCTTTAGTGAAGTGGAGGCCAGCAGTCGGTGCAGCAGCAGAGCCACTTTCCTTGGCGTAAACAGTTTGATAGCGTTCACGGTCATCCAGTTTTTCGTGGATATAAGGTGGCAGAGGCATTTCACCTAGACTTTCCAAGACTTCTAGGAAAATTCCTTGGTATTCAAAGCGGACAATGCGCCCCCCGTGGGTCAATTCTTCTGTAACGACAGCGCTGAGGCGACCATCACCAAAGCTGACGCGAGTGCCGACCTTGAGGCGTTTGGCAGGTTTAGCTAAAACTTCCCACTCATCACCAGCAATATTTTTGAGCAGGAGAAGTTCCACATGACCTCCAGTTTCTTCCTTTTGACCATAGAGGCGGGCAGGGAGAACTCTGGTATCGTTCATGACAAGGGCATCACCAGGTTCCAGCATATCAATAATAGAGTGGAAGTGTTTGTCCTGCATTTCTCCCGTTTCACGGTTGACAATGAGGAGTTTAGAAGCATCCCGTTTTTCAAGGGGTGTTTGGGCAATCAATTCCTCGGGCAAGTGGAAATCAAAATCAGCTGTATTCATATATTTGTTCATTCTTTCTAAGTTCTAATCCTATCCATTATAACACGTTTCAAGTTTGGACGCTCTTTTTTAGAAATTAAATCGTTTTCACTTGACAAAAATTGGTCTATACCATATAATAAATATAGATTAAAACGGAGGATAAATAGATGAAAGTCATTAAAGTTGAAAACCAAGTCGAAGGTGGAAAAGTTGCTTTTGAGATTTTGAAGGAAAAGTTGGCCAATGGAGCTCAAACATTGGGACTTGCGACAGGAAGCAGCCCACTTGAATTTTACAAGGAAATCGTTGAGAGTGACCTTGATTTTTCAAATCTAACTAGTGTGAATCTTGATGAGTATGTAGGGCTTGATGGGGATAACCCACAGTCTTATCGTTACTTTATGCAAGAAAACTTGTTTAACCAAAAACCATTTAAAGAAAGTTTCTTGCCTCGTGGGGTTAAGGACAATGCTGAAGCTGAAGTTGAACGCTACAACCAAATTTTAGCTGACCATCCAGTTGACCTCCAAATCTTGGGAATCGGTCGCAATGGACACATCGGATTTAATGAACCTGGTACTCCATTTGACAGTCAAACGCATCTGGTAGAGCTTGACCAGTCGACTATCGAAGCCAATGCGCGCTTCTTTGACAAGATTGAAGACGTTCCAACCCAAGCCATTTCAATGGGGATTAAAAACATCTTGGATGCCAAGTCAATCCTTCTCTTTGCTTACGGTGAATCAAAAGCAGAAGCCATTGCCGGAACAGTGTCTGGCCCAGTGACTGAGAGTCTACCAGCAAGTAGCTTGCAAAACCATCCAGATGTGACCATCATTGCAGATGCTGAAGCGCTCAGCTTACTTGAAAAATAAAAAGTGAACCCCTTTGGGATGAGTGGTTTCAAGACTTGTATAAATGGCAGAAAAAATCAAAATTAAACCGCATTTTTTCTTGACAATTATTCCTTTTACGTGTAGAATAGAATAGATCTTGAACTTGAAGGGAGTGAAAAAAATGTCTAAAACAGTAGTACGTAAGAATGAATCTCTTGACGACGCACTTCGTCGTTTCAAACGTGCGGTTACTAAAGCTGGTACTCTTCAAGAAACACGCAAACGTGAATTCTATGAAAAACCTTCTGTAAAACGTAAACGTAAATCAGAAGCAGCTCGTAAACGTAAAAAATTCTAATTAGAAATGAAAGGCTAGACTTGTCTAGTCTTTTTTTGCACATTGTATAGAGATAGGATGAACTTATGAAAGAGTATATAAAAGAATATCAAAAGATGCGCGAAGAACGTTTTAAGGATTGGGGTTATTATTCAAATCCTATAAACTGGCAGGAATTTGAAGAGTCTAATCAGAGGATTTTTCATAAGTATTTGAAGGATTCGAAAGTATTGTCTGATAATGTTTTAAGGACAAAATTGTACAGTAGTTTATTACTAGATGATATTAAATATTTTGCATACTATACAGCTTTTCTAGACGGAGATTACAAACAATTAAATAATGCTCTGTGGCAAACAGGAAGAGAAGAATTGATTAGAGGAGGTTTGCTTGCAAGTGGAACAATCTATACAGATGGTATTTTGAGGGGCTTATTTACCTCTTTTGCATGTAACGATTTTTCAGTCATTTCATCTTATATACCAAAAGATTTGCCTTTACTGAAAGGAACCTATTATCCACAAAATGTCATCAATCTTTTGTACGCTCTTTATTATCAGGATGAAGACAGATTATCAGAGTCTCTTATATTGGCACAACAGTTTCTAGAGAAGAAAAAACGAACAGGTATCGAAGAATTTTCTGTTCGTTACTTTATAAACTTGGCAAGAAAAGATGCAGTTGCATTAAGTGACTCCTTGCAAAAATTATGCCTAGCTTATCAGAGACGGGGTTATCCTTTTGAAAAGATAGATAAATGCTTTGCTGATGAAGTTCATGGTCTCTATCGATTGGTGAAATATTTTGACCATTCGATGTTCGAAGAAGTTAGTATGCCGTCTCATAAGACTTTTCTGAAGGATTTTGAAAAATGGCAAGTCCGAAATCAGTTTCCACAAGGTCAACAGTTCTATACCTATCCTCAAGATATGGCTGATGCGAACAGAATATTAACAAAAGGTCTTCCAAGGATTTACTTAGAAAAATCTGGAAGGGACTTGGTGATAGACGTTGACCGATTTGCAGTAGACTTGTCTAGGTTAATTTGAAAGAGTACGAAAAAACTTCCTAGTCAAATCTTTTCCCAAGCAACATCAAATAAATACTGTAAATCCTGCAAAAAAAAGGAAACTTCCACCTACAATCTGATATAATAGTAGGGAGAACTCATCTGAAGGAGGAAATGATGTCGGTTTTAGTAAAAGAAGTGATTGAAAAGCTTAGATTAGACATTGTCTATGGCGAACCAGAATTACTTGAAAAGGAAATCAATACCGCGGACATTACGCGACCTGGTCTTGAAATGACAGGATATTTTGACTACTACACGCCAGAGCGGATCCAGCTTTTGGGAATGAAGGAGTGGTCTTATCTTGTTTCGATGTCCTCTCACAACCGTTACCAAGTCTTGAAAAAAATGTTTCTACCTGAGACGCCTGCGGTCATTGTTGCTCGTGGTTTGGTGATTCCAGAGGAGATGTTGAAGGCAGCCAGAGAATGTAAGATTGCCATTTTAACCAGCCGTACAGCGACCAGTCGTTTGTCTGGAGAGTTATCTAGTTATCTGGATTCTCGTTTGGCAGAACGTACCAGTGTGCACGGTGTTTTGATGGATATCTATGGTATGGGTGTCTTGATTCAAGGCGATAGTGGCATCGGTAAGAGTGAGACAGGTCTGGAGCTTGTCAAACGTGGTCACCGCTTGGTGGCTGATGACCGTGTCGATATTTTTGCCAAGGATGAGATTACTCTTTGGGGCGAACCAGCCGAAATCTTGAAACACTTGATTGAAATTCGTGGTGTTGGGATTATCGATGTCATGAGTCTCTACGGAGCGAGTGCGGTCAAGGATTCTTCACAAGTCCAGCTAGCTGTTTACTTGGAAAATTATGATACACATAAGACCTTTGATCGTCTTGGAAATAATGCAGAGGAAATAGAAATTTCTGGTGTAGCTATTCCTCGTATCCGTATCCCGGTGAAAACAGGTCGTAATATCTCTGTTGTGATTGAGGCAGCTGCCATGAATTATCGTGCCAAGGAAATGGGCTTTGATGCCACGCGTTTGTTCGAAGAACGCTTGACAAATCTCATTGCTCAAAACGAGGTGCCTAATGCTTGATCCAATTGCTATTCATCTAGGTCCTCTAGCTATTCGATGGTATGCCTTGTGTATTGTCACAGGCTTGATTCTTGCGGTTTATTTGACCATGAAAGAAGCGCCTAGAAAGAAGATTATCTCAGACGATATTTTAGATTTTATCTTGATCGCCTTTCCCTTGGCTATTTTAGGAGCTCGTCTTTATTACGTTATTTTCCGTTTTGATTACTATAGTCAGAACTTGGGAGAAATTTTTGCCATTTGGAATGGTGGTTTGGCCATTTACGGTGGTTTGATTACTGGGGCACTTGTACTCTATATCTTTGCTGATCGCAAACTCATCAATACTTGGGATTTTCTTGATATTGCAGCACCTAGCGTCATGATTGCCCAAAGTTTGGGGCGCTGGGGAAATTTCTTTAACCAAGAAGCTTATGGTGCAGCAGTGGATAATCTGAATTATCTACCTGCCTTTATCCGTGACCAGATGTATATCGAGGGGAGCTACCGTCAGCCAACCTTCCTTTATGAGTCTCTATGGAATCTGCTTGGATTTGCCTTGATTCTGATTTTTAGACGAAAATGGAAGAGCCTCAGACGAGGTCATATTACTGCCTTCTACTTGATTTGGTATGGTTTCGGTCGTATGGTTATCGAAGGCATGCGGACAGATAGTCTCATGTTCTTTGGACTTCGAGTGTCTCAATGGCTATCAGTTGTCCTTATCGGTCTCGGTATTTTTATCATTCTATATCAAAATCGAAAGAAGGCCCCTTACTATGTTACAGAGGAGGAAAACTAAATGTTAGAAGTTGCATATATTCTTGTAGCCCTTGCTTTGATTGTATTTTTAGTGTATCTAATCATCACTGTACAAAAGCTTGGACGTGTTATCGATGAAACAGAGAAGACGATTAAAACCTTGACTTCAGATGTGGATGTGACCTTGCATCATACTAATGAATTATTGGCTAAGGTCAATGTCTTGGCAGATGATATCAATGTCAAGGTGGCAACGATTGATCCACTCTTTAGTGCTGTTGCAGATTTATCGCTATCTGTTTCAGACCTCAATGACCATGCGCGTGTCTTGAGCAAGAAAGCTTCATCAGCTGGTTCAAAAACACTCAAGACTGGTGCAAGTCTGTCAGCTCTTCGTCTTGCAAGTAAATTTTTCAAAAAATAAAGAAGGAGAATCCTTATGGGTAAACTATCCTCAATCCTTTTAGGAACCGTTTCAGGTGCAGCTCTTGCCTTGTTTCTAACTAGCGACAAAGGAAACCAAATTAGAAGCCAAGCACAAGAATTTTTAGAAGATCTAAAAGAAGATCCTGAGTATGCTAAAGAGCAGGTTTGTGAAAAATTAACGGATGTCAAAGAACAAACCAAAGAATTTGTTCTTAAAACAAAAGAGCAGATTGAATCTGGGGAAATTACTCTTGACACAGTTCTTGAAAAGTCTAAATCTTTAGCTCAACAAGCGACTGAAGCTTCAAAAGAGACCTTGAACAGTCTCAAAGAACAACTGGAAGAAAAAGTAGTTGTGGAAGAACAAGAAGAAGGTCAAGAAATCGTCATCGAGATTCAAGAAGATTAAATAGAGTCACCATTTCATGATTCCCTAGGAGTCAGACATGGTGATTTTTTTCTTGAATGAACTCTTTATGGTATAATAAATACTATGCAGAAGAAACCGACATCAGCCTATGTGCATATTCCATTTTGTACACAAATCTGTTATTATTGTGACTTTTCAAAGGTCTTTATTAAAAATCAACCAGTAGATAGCTATCTAGAGCATTTATTGGGAGAATATAGCTCCTATGATATTCGAAAGTTGCGAACTCTTTATATTGGAGGAGGAACTCCTACAGCCTTGTCAGCTCAGCAATTGGAGACTTTGTTGGATGGTCTAACTAGAAAATTAGACTTATCAGTTTTAGAGGAGTTGACCATTGAAGCTAATCCTGGTGATTTGGATTCCGATAAGATTGTAGTCTTAAAAAATTCAGCTGTCAATCGTGTTTCGCTAGGTGTGCAGACCTTTGATGACAAGATGCTGAAAAAAATTGGTCGTAGCCACTTGGAGAAGGATATCTATGAAAATATTGACCGCCTGAAATTAGCTGGTTTTGACAATATCTCCATCGACTTGATTTATGCGCTACCTGGTCAGACCATGGAGCAGGTCAAGGAAAATGTGGCTAAGGCCATTGGGCTGGATATTCCCCATATGAGTTTGTATAGCTTGATTTTAGAAAATCATACGGTCTTTATGAATCGGATGCGACGAGGGAAATTACCTCTGCCTAAGGAAGAACTCGAAGCTGAGATGTTTGAGTACATCATTGCAGAGCTGGAGCGAGCAGGTTTTGAGCATTATGAGATTTCTAATTTCTCCAAGCCTGGTTTTGAAAGTCGCCACAATCTCATGTACTGGGACAATGCTGAATACTATGGTATCGGTGCTGGGGCCTCTGGTTATGTCAATGGTGTTCGCTATAAAAATCATGGTCCCATTCGTCATTACCTAAGTGCAGTTGAGGAAGGCAATGCTCGCATCACAGAAGAGCACCTGAGTCAAAAAGAGCAAATGGAAGAGGAAATGTTCTTGGGGCTTCGCAAGAAATCAGGGGTTTCTATGGTGCGATTTGAGGAAAAATTTGGACGGTCTTTTGAAGGACTTTATGGAGAAATTGTCAGAGACTTAGTTCAACAAGGTCTAATGCAAATAGAGGGTGACCGAGTTCGCATGACAAAGAGAGGTCTCTTTTTAGGAGACACCGTAGCAGAACGATTTATTTTGGAGTAGGATGATGGGCTTAACTTATCAAATGAAAATGAAAATTCCTTTTGATATGGCTGATATGAACGGTCATATCAAGCTTCCAGATGTGATTTTACTGTCCCTGCAAGTTTCAGGGATGCAGTCGATTGAGTTGGGAGTTAGTGATAAGGCTATTTTGGAAGACTATAATCTTGTCTGGATTATCACAGACTATGATATTGAGGTGGCTCGTTTGCCTCGTTTTGTGGAAGAAATCACCATCGAAACGGAAGCCTTGAGCTACAATCGACTCTTTTGCTACCGTCGCTTTACCATTTATGATGAAGCAGGACAGGAGCTCATCCACATGATGGCGACCTTTGTTCTCATGGATAGAGACAGTCGAAAAGTTCATGCAGTAGAACCTGAGATTGTGGCTCCTTACCAGTCTGATTTTGATAAAAAATTGATTCGCGGGCCAAAGTATACAAATCTAGAAGAGCCTATCAGCAAGGATTACCATGTTCGTTTTTACGATTTGGATATGAATGGCCATGTCAATAACAGTAAATACTTGGACTGGATTTTTGAGGTTATGGGAGCTGATTTTTTGACCCAATATATTCCCAAGAAAATCAACCTCAAGTATGTCAAGGAAGTTCGACCAGGTGGGCTTATTACATCGGCTGTTGAACGGACTGGACTGGAAAGCAAGCATGAGATTACAAGCGACGGGGCTACCAATGCCCAAGCAATCATCACTTGGCAAGAAATAAAAAAGGATTAGAGAAAATATGAAATATAAAGGCTATTTAATTGATTTAGACGGAACCATTTATAAGGGGAAAAATAGAATCCCGGCAGGAGAGGCTTTTGTCCATGAATTGCAAAAGCGAGACATTCCCTATCTCTTTGTGACCAACAATACAACCCGCACTCCTGAGAGTGTTCAGGAGATGTTGGCTCAGAATTTTAATATTGATACACCCCTATCGACTGTCTACACAGCGACCTTGGCAACCATCGACTATATGAATGACTTGGGTCTTAAAAAGACCGTCTATATCATCGGAGAAGCAGGGCTCAAGGAAGCTATCAAAGCGGCTGGATATGTGGAAGACAAGGAAAATCCTGCCTATGTAGTAGTTGGCCTGGACTGGCAAGTCGACTATGAAAAATTTGCGACAGCAACTCTCGCTATCCAAAAGGGAGCTCATTTTATCGGAACCAATCCTGACCTCAATATTCCTACAGAACGTGGTCTTTTACCTGGAGCAGGTTCGCTAGTAACTCTCCTTGAAGCAGCTACACGAGTGAAACCTGTTTATATTGGAAAACCAAATGCTATCATTATGGAAAAGGCGGTTGAGCACCTAGGTTTGGAACGTGAAGAGTTAATCATGGTCGGGGACAATTACCTGACTGATATCCGGGCTGGGATTGACAATGGCATTCCCACGCTCTTGGTGACGACAGGTTTTACCAAGGCAGAAGAAGTAGCAGACCTGCCAATCGCACCGACTCATGTGGTTTCTAGCCTTGCGGAGTGGGATTTTGATGAAAACTAAACTGACCTTTTGGGGCTCTATGCTCTTTCTCTTCTCCCTCTCAATCCTTCTGACCATTTATTTGTCTTGGGTTTTCTATCCTATGGAGATTCAGTTGCTGAACTTAACGAATCGAGTCTATCTAAAACCAGAAACCATTCAATACAACTTTCATATCTTGATGAATTATCTGACCAATCCTTTTAGTCAGGTCTTGCAGATGCCTGATTTTCGTTCGTCAGCAGCTGGTCTGCACCACTTTGCAGTGGTCAAGAACCTCTTTCACTTGGTTCAGCTAGTAGCCCTAGTGTCACTGCCAAGTTTCTATTTCTTTGTCAAAGGGATTGTGAAAAAGGGATTTCTATCTCTATTTAGTAAGGCGTTGTTCGCTTTAGTAATTTTACCTGTGTTGATTGGCCTTGGGGGAGTTTTGATTGGTTTTGAGCAGTTCTTTACTCTTTTTCATCAAATTCTCTTTGTGGGGGATGATACCTGGCTTTTTGATCAAGCCAAGGATCCAGTGATTCTGATTTTGCCAGAGGCCTTCTTCCTTCATGCCTTCCTCCTCTTTTTCGCCCTCTATGAAAGCTTCTTTGGCTCTCTTTATCTGAAAAGTCGTAGGAAGTGAAACGAAAGATGTTTTTAATTTGTATATATAAAATTGCATATCGTTTGAAACCATCGTTAAGAGTGAATTAATACTCTTCGAAAATCTCTTCAAACCACGTCAGCTTCGCCTTGGATTATATATGTGACTGACTCCGTCAGTCTTATCTACAACCTCAAAGCAGTGCTTTGAGCTGACTTCGTCAGTTCTATCTGCAACCTCAAAACAGTGTTTTGAGCAACCTACGGCTAGCTTCCTAGTTTGCTCTTTGATTTTCATTGAGTATAGCCAAATCCAACTGCGTCAATCGTTCGCGAACAGTCTATTTTTCTTGAAAAAATAGCTAAATTCCCAAACTAAGTTCCACCGCTAGTACAAGTGGAAGTTAATCTGATAAAAATCCTAAAAACCAGTGGAAATCCGTGTCAGGGTAAGTTCCACTGGTTTTACTAATGCTTGATTTCATCATTTTTGTAGCCGAAAAGAATCGAAAAAAAGAGCGCACAAAATCCCCACATCTGAAAGCGTTTCAGATTAAGTTCCGCTATGGTGGAAGTTAGTGTGAGACGTTTGAATGGGGTTGAAGGTTAGTTTTTAGATCTTATGTTGGAGTAATTTAGACGACTGACAGACGTCTTCTGCAGGTATTTTAGAAATGCCGAGAAGCTTAGGAATTTCTTCTCCGTAAGTAAAAGCAAAGAGTTCATAGGCTGATTTTCCATTCAAAGCAGCGCGCTTGACGCTATTGACATGTGAACAAACGAGATTGATGTCCTCTTGAGTTAAATTGTCAAAGGAAGTTCCCTTTGGTAGAATGTCGCGAATCAGCGTGTGATTTTTCTCAATTCTCCCTTTCTGGTCAGAGCGATTAGGATCACAAAAGAAGAGTTTTATTTCACCACGAATATCCATTTCGATGTCATTAACCCTAGCAAACTCCCCACCATTATCTGTCAGAATAACAGGAAAGAGTTGGAAGAAATCTTTGTCAGCTTCGTGAAGAGTGTTTTTGATGTCATAGAGGTGTTTGGTAACCTCAAGGGCAGTTTTATTCTCCAGAAGCCTAGCGAAGATAAAGTTACAGAAAGAGAGATTGAAGGTGAGTAGGACTTTACCTCCCATTCTACCCATAACGGTGTCCATTTCCAGCCAGTAATTCAGTTGCTTAAGGGCCAAATAATTTTGGAAATCCTCATAGGAACGGCCTTTTTTCAATTCTTTAGGGATGGAAGGTAGCTTACTTTTTCTTCTCTCTTTAAATTTAACGGCTCTGGCTAAATCAATCGGAGCGATAGACAGGTAACCTTTTCGGATGTGTCGATAGACAGTTGAGGAATAACATCAAGGTTATGAGTTTTGAGGATATGATAGATGTGTTGTCCCTTTTTAACACCATCAGAAATGACTTTGTCCATGTCCCAGAAAGTCTGAGAATTAAGGGGAGTTCCTTCACGAGCTTCGATAAGAGTTTGTTCGTATTGTTTTTGAGCTTGTTTAGCGAGGTAGAAGATTTTCTGATAGCCACAATTTTGCCTTCTTTTAGGGCACCCATTACAGACAAAGGGAGCCTTATCGAGTAGAGAGCAAGGAAGGTTATCACATGTAGACTCTCTAATTTGTCTGTTTCGTTTGACTTCTTTAGAAACAGTGGTGGGGTCTTTTAGAATAAGTTGGCCAATAGCTTTGAAGGTTTCACCGCGCTCTAAACCTAGTTGGATATCGTTACGGTCTGAAAGGGTAAGATGTTTATGTTTTGTCATAGTAGACCTCATTTCTAACTCAAACGTCTCATACTTAATTCCACCATAAAAATTCGTTTTAGACTAACTTCCACTTTGGTCAGACAAGTGGAAGTTACTTTGAGAAGTTACCTCTTGAAAAAATAGGCTTTTTTTTCTAAAAATCCCTAGTCAAGCGCTTTATTTTTTTGTATAATAGAGGTAGCAAAGTATAGATAAGAAGAGAAAAGCATGATTACACTATTTCTATCACCGAGCTGTACTTCATGTCGTAAGGCAAAGGCCTGGTTAGAAAAACATAAGGTGCCCTTTGAGGAACACAATATTATGACCAGTCCTTTAACAAGAAAAGAATTGCAACACATCCTTTACTTGACCGAAAATGGTACTGATGACATCATTTCAACTCGTTCAAAAATTTTTCAAAAATTGAATATTGATGTAGAGAGTATCTCGGTATCGGAATTGCTTCATTTGATTGAGCAGTATCCAAGTCTTTTGCGTCGTCCGATTATTATCGATGCAAAACGTATGCAGATTGGTTTTAATGAAGATGAGATTCGTGCTTTTCTCCCTCGTAGTTACCGTAAGCAAGAACTAAAAGAAGCAAGAATGAGAGCTGGTATTAGTTAATGAACAAACAGTATAGTTACCCACTAGATTTGTCGTGGAGCACTGAAGAACTTGCTTCAGTGCTTTCTTTTTTTAATGATGTTGAAGCTGCCTATGAAGGCAAGGTAGAGGCTAAAAAGTTACTAGACTCCTATAAGGGATTCAAGGCGGTCGTGCCAAGTAAGAGCGAAGAAAAACGTTTGGGACGAGAATTTGAAACGGTTAGTGACTATTCGTTTTACCGAGCAGTTCAGGCTGCCAAGGAAAAAGGGGAAGGAAAGATTTCTCTTGGAAAGTAAATTTGAATTTGCTAAAGAGCTTGTTAAGAAAGCGGGCCAGTACATCCTTGACCATATGCAGGAAGACTTAAGTGTTGAGACTAAGTCCTCTCCAACAGACTTAGTGACCAGACTGGACAAGGAAGTTCAGGAGCTTTTGGTTAGTGAGATTTTGTCTCGTTATCCTGAAGATAAGATTTGTGCTGAAGAAGGTTGTCTGCGAGCCTCGGTTCAAGAGGGCAAGGTTTGGGTCATTGATCCGATTGATGGTACCAATAATTTTGTCGCCCAGCAAGAAGATTTTGCAGTTATGATGGCTTATTTTGAAAATGGTCAAGGGCAATTTGGACTGATTTATGATGTGGTTAAAGGGGATTGTTACCATGGTGGTGGAGCCTTTCCAGTTTGTCGAAATGATAAGCCCCTAGCTCCCTTTAAAGCAAAACCTCTTGGAGATTTTCTCATTGCAGGAAATAGTGGTATGCTGGAAACCAACGAATGGGGCCTGGCTGATTTGAGTCGAGCGGTCCTCGGTGTTCGTGTCTATGGGAGTGCGGCCATTAGTTTTGCCAAGATTTTGTCAGGGCGTTTGTTGACCTATGTCACTTATCTGCAACCATGGGACTATGCCGCATCTAGTATTTTAGGGGAAAGTCTGGGCTATCGAGTTGTGACTCTTTCTGGTGAAACTCCTGATTTTCAAACCAGACAGGCGGTCATGATGGTGCCTCTTGAGATGCAAGAGGAAATTCAGTCCTATATTTACGAAAGGAAAAGAACTTAAATGCAATTTCCAGAAGGATTTGTTGAAAAATATGAAGAGATACTAGGAGAAGAGGCAAGAGATTTTCTTGCCTCTTTTGAGAAGGAAGCGGTTTCGGCCTTTCGGATCAATCCTTTAAAAGAAGCGCCAGTTTCCTTTCCTGATGCCATTCCTCAAACCCCTTGGGGCCACTATGGGAAGGTTTCAGGGAAATCGCCTGAGCATGCTACAGGTTTAGTATATTCGCAAGAACCCGCTGCCCAGATGGTGGCTCAGGTAGCCCAGCCCAGTCCTGGAATGAAGGTCTTGGACTTGGCAGCTGCACCGGGAGGCAAATCAACTCAATTAGCAGCCTATCTAGCAGGTGAAGGTATCCTGGTTTCCAATGAAATTTCAAGCAAGCGGGCTAAGATTTTGGTTGAAAACATGGAGCGCTTTGGAGCGACAAATGTTGTGGTGACCAATGAATCTGCTGACCGTTTGGCCAAGGTCTTTAAAGGCTATTTTGATCTCATTGTCCTTGATGCCCCTTGCTCTGGTGAAGGGATATTCCGTAAGCAACCAGACGCTATGGACTATTGGAGCTTAGATTATCCGAGTCAATGCGCTAGCTTGCAAAGAGAAATTCTGGAAGATGCAGTAACCATGCTAGCAGAGGGTGGTCGTCTGGTTTATTCAACCTGCACCTGGGCACCCGAGGAAAACGAAGAGATTGTCAATTGGTTACTGGAAGAGTATGATTTTGATTTGCTGCCAGTAGAGCATATCAATGGAATGGTAGCTGGTATTGATTTGCCAGAAACGGCTCGGATGTACCCTCATCATTTTAAGGGAGAGGGTCAGTTTGTAGCTCATCTACAGTTTAAAGGTGAAAATCCGGCACCTAAATGTAAGGCAAGTAAGAGCAATCTCAGCCGAGAACAAGTTGCCTTGTGGCAGGAATTTGCCCAAAAACACTTGAAGGTTAATTTACCCGGCATCTTGCAGACTTTTGGGGATCAACTCTATCTCTTGCCAGAACTCTTGCCAGATTTAGGGAAAGTCAAGATTGCTCGCAATGGATTGCATCTGGGTACATTTAAGAAGAAACGCTTTGAGCCTAGTTTTGCTCTTGGTCTAGCTTTGAAACCGAGTCAGGTCAAGCAGTCGGTTGAAATTGACCAAGAAGAGTTTGTAAAGTATGTCGCTGGAGAAACCGTTCAGCTAGCGGAAAGTCTGCCAAATGGTTGGTACCAAGTTTTGGTTCAAGGCAATGGTTTGGGCTTTGCAAAGGTGACTGGAAATGTTTTGAAAAATTATTTTCCAAAAGGCCTCAGATTCAAGTGAAAATGCTAGTCAAAGTAGCTTGTCTATGTTATAGTGGAAGTATGGATTTTTTTCAAATTGTCTTTCATTTTAAGTCAAAATTAGCGGAGAAGGTGACTGATACTCAATGAAAATCAAAGAGCAAACTAGGAAACTAGCCGCAGGCTGTACTTGAGTACGGCAAGGAGACGTTGACGTGGTTTGAATTTGATTTTCGAAGAGTATGAGCAAATTTCTAGTAAAACTAAGCGAACAACTTCACTCACCTCCCAATTTTAAAAAGGAAAAACATAAATAAATAGTTGAAAAAATTCACAGCATTCACCATTATTTTCAAGGAGAAAAACAGTGAAAAAAAGGAAAAAACTCGCTCTATCCCTTGCTGCTCTTTTGCTAGCAGGTTCTTTGGCGGGATGTGCTAGCTGGATTGATCGTGGAGAATCCATGACAGCTGTTGGTTCAACGGCTCTTCAGCCTTTGGTCGAAGCAGCAGCAGATGAATTTGGCTCTATGCACGTTGGAAAAACAGTCAACGTCCAAGGTGGCGGATCTGGTACAGGTCTGTCTCAGGTTCAGTCTGGAGCTGTTGATGTAGGAAATTCAGACGTATTTGCCGAGGAAAAAGACGGGATCGACGCCTCTGCCTTAGTTGACCACAAGGTAGCTGTTGCGGGTATAGCTGTTATCATCAATAAAGAAGTAGATGTTGATAATCTTACGACAGAACAACTTCGCAAAATTTTTACAGGTGAAATTACCAACTGGAAAGAAGTCGGTGGCAAAGACCTAGCCATTTCTATTATTAACCGTGCGGCAAGTTCTGGTTCGCGTGCAACCTTTGATAGTGTTATCATGGATGGCCAATCTGCTATGCAGAGTCAAGAACAAGATTCAAACGGAATGGTTAAATCCATTGTTTCTCAAACACCAGGAGCCATTTCTTACTTAGCCTTCGCCTATGTTGATGATTCAGTAGCGACTATCAAACTCAATGGTTATGAGCCAATCTCAGAAAACGTTACAACTAACAATTGGCCTTTGTGGTCTTATGAACACATGTACACCCTTGGTAAGCCAAATGAATTGGTGGCAGAATTTCTCAACTTTGTCCTCTCAGATGAAGCGCAAAGTGGAATCGTTAAGGGAATGGGTTATATTTCTGTTAAGGAAATGAAGGTTGAAAAAGATGCTGCAGGTACTGTGACAGCAATAGAAGGGAGCCAGTAATGAATCAAGAAGAATTAGCTAAAAAATTACTTTCTCCCTCAAAGAACTCTCGTCTAGAGAAACTAGGAAAAGGCTTGACCTTTGCCTGTCTGTCTTTGATTGTCATCATTGTGGCTATGATTTTGATTTTTGTAGCCCAAAAAGGCTTGTCGACCTTCTTTGTCAATGGGGTTAATATCTTTGATTTCCTTTTTGGCCAAACTTGGAATCCTTCAGGTAAACAATTTGGTGCCCTTCCTATGATTTTGGGTTCCTTTATTGTCACAATCCTATCAGCCCTTATCGCAACTCCCTTTGCTATTGGTGCGGCAGTCTTTATGATTGAAGTCTCACCAAAAGGTGCTAGAATCTTGCAACCAGCTATTGAATTGCTAGTCGGAATTCCTTCAGTCGTGTATGGATTTATCGGTTTGCAGGTCGTAGTTCCCTTTGTCCGTAGTGTCTTTGGTGGAACTGGTTTTGGAATCTTATCAGGGATTTTCGTTCTCTTTGTCATGATTTTACCGACGGTAACCTTTATGACAACCGATAGCTTGCGTGCGGTGCCTCGTCACTACCGTGAAGCTAGTTTGGCTATGGGAGCCACTCGTTGGCAAACCATCTGGCGCGTGACCTTGAAGGCAGCGCGTTCAGGTATCTTCACAGCAGTGGTCTTTGGGATGGCGCGTGCCTTTGGTGAGGCCTTGGCCATTCAGATGGTGGTCGGTAACTCAGCCGTTGTCCCAACTTCATTGACAACACCTGCTGCGACCTTGACCTCTGTTTTGACCATGGGTATCGGAAATACCGTTATGGGAACCGTTGACAATAATGTTCTCTGGTCACTGGCCTTAGTCTTGCTTTTGATGAGTTTGGCCTTCAACAGTGTCATTAAATTGATTACGAAAGAAAGAGGAAAGAAAAACTATGCACGCTAAGAAATTAGATAAAATTGCAACAGCTGTCCTCTACTCAATTGCAGGAATTATTGTTGCCATCTTGGCATCCTTGATTCTTTATATCTTGGTTCGTGGTTTGCCCCACATCTCTTGGTCTTTCTTGACTGGCAAATCATCTTCTTACCAAGCAGGTGGAGGGATTGGAATTCAGCTCTATAATTCCTTCTTCCTTCTGGTCATTACCTTGATTATCTCTGTGCCTTTGTCTATGGGAGCTGGGATTTTCCTAGCTGAATACGCCAAAAAAGGTCCTGTGACCAATTTTGTCAGAACCTGTATTGAAATCTTGTCTTCACTGCCATCAGTAGTTGTGGGTCTCTTTGGTTACTTGATCTTTGTAGTTCAGTTTGAGTATGGATTTTCAATCATTTCAGGTGCCTTGGCCTTGACAGTCTTTAACCTGCCTCAGATGACTCGTAATGTTGAAGATAGCTTGAAACACGTTCACCATACGCAACGTGAAGCTGGTCTGGCCCTTGGGATTTCTCGTTGGGAGACAGTGGTCCATGTGGTTATTCCAGAAGCCCTTCCAGGTATTGTAACAGGTGTCGTCTTGGCCTCTGGTCGTATCTTTGGTGAGGCTGCCGCTCTCATCTATACAGCAGGACAATCCGCTCCAGCTCTGGACTGGTCTAACTGGAATATTCTCAGTGTGACCAGCCCAATCTCTATCTTCCGTCAAGCAGAAACCTTGGCTGTCCACATCTGGAAAGTCAACAGTGAAGGAACCATTCCAGATGGGACCATCGTATCAGCAGGTTCTGCAGCCGTGCTCCTCATCTTTATCCTCATCTTTAACTTTGGAGCTCGCAAACTCGGAAGCTACCTACATAAGAAATTAACCGCTGCCTAAAGGAGAAGCCATGTCAAAATATAATTGGGATGAAAAGCATATCATCACCTTTCCTGAAGAGAAAGTGGCCCTCTCTACTAAGGATTTACATGTTTACTACGGTAAAAAAGAATCCATCAAGGGCATCGATATGCAATTTGAAAAAAATAAAATTACAGCCTTAATTGGCCCTTCTGGTTCAGGGAAGTCAACCTACCTCCGCAGTCTCAACCGTATGAATGATACCATTGATATTGCCAAGGTAACAGGTCAAATTCTTTATCAAGGGATTGACGTCAACCGTCCAGAAATCAATGTCTATGAGATGCGTAAGCACATCGGAATGGTTTTCCAACGCCCAAATCCCTTTGCCAAGTCTATCTACCGCAATATCACTTTTGCCCATGAACGTGCAGGGGTTAAGGACAAGCAAGTCTTGGATGAAATTGTGGAAACCTCTCTTCGTCAGGCGGCCCTTTGGGACCAAGTCAAAGACGATTTGCACAAGTCAGCCTTGACCCTATCAGGAGGTCAGCAGCAGCGTCTCTGTATCGCTCGTGCTATCTCTGTTAAACCAGATATTCTTTTGATGGATGAGCCTGCGTCAGCCTTGGATCCGATTGCGACAGCCCAGCTGGAAGAAACCATGTTGGAATTGAAAAAGGACTTTACCATCATCATCGTGACCCACAGTATGCAGCAGGCTGCGCGTGCTAGTGATTACACAGGATTTTTCTACTTGGGTGACTTGATCGAGTACGATAAGACCTCTAATATTTTCCAAAATGCAAAATTACAGTCAACCAATGACTACGTAACAGGACACTTTGGATAGAAAGGAAACAGTATGACAGAAGCGATTTTACAGGTGTCAGACCTGTCCGTTTACTACAATCAAAAGAAGGCCTTGAATAGTGTTTCCCTATCTTTCCAACCCAAGGAAATTACAGCTTTGATCGGTCCATCTGGGTCAGGGAAGTCAACCCTTCTCAAGGCTATCAACCGCATGGGGGATCTCAATCCAGAGGTGACTACAACTGGTTCGGTGGTTTACAACGGCCACAACATTTACAGTCCACGTACAGATACAGTTGAATTGCGCAAGGAAATCGGTATGGTTTTCCAACAACCAAATCCCTTCCCTATGTCTATCTATGAAAATGTTGTTTACGGGCTTCGTATCAATGGAGTTAAGGACAAGCAGGTTCTGGATGAAGCAGTAGAAAAAGCCTTGCAACGAGCTTCCATTTGGGATGAGGTTAAGGACCGCCTGCATGATTCAGCTATCGGGCTTTCAGGTGGACAACAGCAACGTGTCTGTGTTGCCCGTGTCTTGGCAACCAGTCCTAAAATCATCCTCTTGGATGAACCAACTTCAGCCTTGGACCCTATCTCTGCTGGTAAGATTGAGGAAACCTTGTATGGCTTAAAAGATAAATACACCATGCTCTTGGTTACGCGTTCCATGCAACAAGCTTCTCGCATCTCTGACAAGACAGGATTTTTCCTAGATGGAGATTTAATCGAGTTTAATGATACCAAGAAGATGTTCCTCAACCCACAACACAAGGAAACAGAAGATTATATTTCAGGAAAATTTGGATAAGGAGATAAAAGATGTTACGTTCTCAATTTGAGGAAGATTTAGAGAAATTGCACAACCAGTTCTATGCTATGGGACAAGAAGTGCTATCCCAAATCAATCGTACGGTACGTGCCTTTGTTACGCATGACCGTGATTTGGCTAAAGAAGTCATCGAAGACGATGCAGAAGTAAACGAATACGAAGTGAAATTGGAGAAAAAATCATTTGAAATGATTGCCCTTCAACAACCCGTTTCTCAAGACTTGCGTACAGTTTTAACAGTTTTAAAAGCCGTATCTGACTTGGAGCGTATGGGTGACCATGCTGTTTCCATTGCAAAAGCAGCCATTCGTATGAAGGGAGAGCAACGTATCCCAGCTGTTGAAGAAGAAATCAAGAGAATGGGTCGCGATGTCAAAAACTTCGTCGAAGCAGCCCTTGAACTTTATCTGAATGGTTCAGTAGACCAGGCCTATGAAGTAGCAGCCATGGACGAAAAAATCAACCATTACTTTGATAGCATTCGTGACTTGGCTACAGAAGAAATCAAGAAAAATCCAGATGCCATCGTTACAGGACGTGATTACTTCCAAGTAATTGCCTTCTTGGAACGCATTGGAGATTATGCCAAAAATATCTGTGAATGGGTTGTTTACTTTGAAACAGGTAAGATTGTCGAACTATAAAATAGGATAATTTTGTATAAAAAGGAGCTTGAAATCAACTGATGGCTCCTTTTCTTGAATGAAAAAAATATTTTTGAGATAAAAATTCAATAAACGCTTGACAAGTGTCTTGGATAGCGTTATAATTATACAAAATTAACAGAGAGGTTGTTTATTTATGAAGTCGAAAAAATGGATATTTGTTTTATGTAGTTTTCTTGCAAGTTTCTTCTTAGTTGCTTGTCAGTCAGGTTCTAATGGTTCTCAGTCAGCTCTTGAGGCCATTAAGCAAAAGGGGAAATTAGTTGTAGCGACCAGTCCTGACTATGCACCCTTTGAATTCCAAGCATTGGTTGACGGAAAAAACCAGGTAGTCGGTGCGGATATTGATATGGCCCAAGCGATTGCGGATGAACTTGGGGTTAAGTTGGAAATCTCAAGCATGAGTTTTGATAATGTCTTGACCAGTCTTCAAACTGGTAAGGCTGACCTAGCAGTTGCGGGAATTAGCGCTACTGACGAGAGAAAAGAAGTCTTTGATTTTTCAATCCCTTACTATGAAAACAAGATTAGTTTCTTAGTTCGTAAGGCTGATGTAGAAAAATACAAGGATTTAACAAGCCTTGAAAGTGCTAATATTGCAGCCCAAAAAGGGACTGTTCCAGAATCAATGGTCAAGGAACAATTGCCAAAAGCTCAATTGACATCCTTAACAAATATGGGTGAAGCAGTCAATGAATTGCAGGCTGGAAAAGTAGATGCTGTTCATATGGATGAACCTGTTGCGCTTAGCTATGCTGCTAAAAATGCCGACCTAGCTGTCGCAACTGTCAGCTTGAAGATGAAAGACGGCGAAGCTAATGCAGTTGCCCTTAGAAAAAATAGTGCTGATTTGAAAGAAGTGGTGGACAAGGTCATCCAAAAACTTAAGGATGACGGCACCTACCAAAAATATCTTGAAAAAGCAGCAAGCCTAACAGAAGTTGAACAATAAGAAAAAAGCAGAGTTGGAGGTCAATCCAATTCTGCTTTTAAATAGTTTAAAACATTTTCCAGATTGTCTAAGGAAACCTTGGCAAATTGATAAGGACAGGCATCCAAGTAAGCCTCTTCAAAGAAGTCTAAGCCCAGTTGGCTGTGTTTGAGACTGGCGATTTTAGGATATTGTCTCAGATCGAGCAATAAACCATCGTGTAGGGGAAAGTGAGGAAGGGGACAAGGAGTGTTAGCTAGTCTTTCCTCGAGTTGTTTTTGGTAAGCTTCCTGATTGGACAAGCGAGCCAAACGATTTTTCTCAAACAATTGACTGTCAATATAGAGTGACAGGGCCTTTTGCATGATGAGGTTACTGTCGTAGTCTAGGATATTTTTGTAGGCCACAAAGGCTTCCTTGATAGCATTTGGAAGAATGAGTGCAGTTATCCGCAGGGCTGGAAAGAGGCTGGTTGAGAAGGACTTGATATAAATGACGCGCTCCTCTGTATCCAGATAGTGGAAGGTCTGGCCTTTCTTGGAGTCTAAATCCCCTAGATAGTCGTCCTCTACGATATAGACACCATACTTGGTAGCTAAATCAAGAATAGTCCGTTTGTCCTGTTCTGAATAGGAATGCCCCAGAGGATAGTGGAAGCGAGGAATAGTGTAGAAAAACTTGATTTTTCCTGTCTTGAAATGGTCTTCCAGTTCCTCCAAGTCAATCCCATCAATGCCTCGTTCAATCGTTTGATGGTCCAATCCCTGAGCAATCAAGAGACGATTCATCCGATGGTAGGTCGGCTGTTCCACCAAGATTTCCTTTGCTTGGCTTGGAAAGGATATTTGAGAAAGGATAAACAAGGCTTGTTGGGTTCCAGAAGTCAATACCAGCTGGTCAGCCTTGCAGTAGAGGGCTTGGTCAAAGAGGAGATGGTGAATGGACTGTCTTAGGTCTTCTAATCCTTCTTGGTTGTCATAGTAGTTGAAGAGGTAGTTTTCCCGGCCAATCAAGGTTTCATTGACACAGAGTCGAAAATCGTCATAGGCGCTGGCATGTTCGTCAGTGACTTCGATTTCTAGGTCCTGGTGTTGTCCTTGTTCTAGAACATAATAGCCACTCTGGGGCTTGGCATAGAGGTATTGTTCGTGCCGTAATTCCAGCAGGGCTCGTTGAATGGTGTCCTTGCTACAGTGAAAGTCCAGGCTCAGTTGACGGATAGAAGGCAGGCGACTTCCCGTAGGAAAGTGTCCAGACTCGATGCCATTTTTCAGAAAAGATATGACCTCTTGGTACTTGCTTTGTTTCTTCATTCCAGACCTCCCTTGATTTTGTTACATTGTACCCTTTTTTTTTCTTCTTGGCAATGTCTAGAGTGTTTCTCTCGTTCACATCTAGGGGCAAATGTGGTATACTTAGGAGTAACATTTATAGAATAACAGACAAGAAAGTGAATGGATAAGAACGTGCAGGAACCAGTGAAATTATTTCAATACAATACCCTTGGAGCCTTGATGGCCGGCCTTTATGGTGGTTCCATGACAGTAGGAGAATTGCTAGAGCATGGTGACCTTGGTTTAGGAACCTTGGATTCCATTGATGGGGAATTGATTGTTTTAGATGGCAAGGCTTATCAGGCCAAAGGGTCAGGAGACCAGCCAGAAATTGTGGAAGTATCACCAGATGCCCTTATTCCTTATGCAGCAGTAGTACCGCATCAGGCAGAGGTTATTTTCCGACAGCGCTTTGAGATGACAGACAAGGAATTGGAAGAGCGAATCGAGTCTTATTATGATGGGGAAAATCTTTTCCGCTCTATCAAGATTCGTGGGGAATTTTCACATATGCATGTGCGCATGATTCCCAAGTCGACACCAGATACCAAGTTTGCTGAGGTTGCAACCCATCAACCGGAATATAGTCGTGACAATGTGGCGGGGACCATTGTCGGTTTCTGGACGCCAGAGATTTTCCATGGGGTTAGTGTGGCAGGCTATCATCTGCACTTCATATCAGATGATTTGACCTTCGGTGGACATGTCATGGACTTTGTCATCAAGGAAGGAATTATCGAGGTGGGAGCTGTTGACCAATTGGACCAACGTTTCCCAGTCCAAGATCGTCAATACTTGTTTGCTAAGTTCAATGTTGACGAGATGAAAAAAGATATTGAAAAGGCAGAATAGGAGAAGAAGATGACCATTCATATTATCATTACCATGGTGCTGTTGCTGGCTCTCTTGATAGGGAGCATTTGGTATGCCAAAAAGAGATACCAGATTAATCTAGCTGTCTTGGGCTTGGGGGCTGTAGCCTTCTTTGTCTCTTCACAGATTTTGGAAAAACTGGTGCATATCTTGGTTTTGCATCCTCAAAAAGACGGTAGTATTGCCCTCTTGCAGGATCATCCACTTCTCTATATCCTCTATGGCTTAGCCATGGCAGCCCTTTTTGAGGAAACTGCTCGTCTTATTTTCTTCAAATGGTTGGAGAAAAAGAGAAGTTTGGAAAAGGCAGACGCTTTGGCCTATGGACTAGGGCATGGTGGCTTGGAATTGATTTTCCTTGGCCTTACTAGTTTGCTGAATCTCTACATCGTTCTCTCAGCAGTTCAAACTCAGAATCCACAGGTCATGCAATTGCTGTCTGAAAATATGTTGAAAACTATCCAGTCACTGTCTGTCTGGCAGATTTATTTGCTTGGTTTTGAACGGATTTTGGCCCTAGGCTTCCAATTACTCTTGACTGTTTGGGTTTACCAAGCTGTTCGCCAGAAGAAATGGATTTATCTCCTAGCAGCCTATGGCCTACATGCCTTCTTTGACCTAGCTCCATCTCTAGCTCAAGTTGGCTGGCTGACAAGTCCAGTCTTGGTGGAAGTTGTCCTAGCACTTGAACTTGTTCTAGTTGCCTATGGAACCAAGGCTATCTTTTGCAAAAAATCATAAGAAAAAGAGGGTAACCTCTTTTTTTATGCAAAAATCCAAACAAGATTTTTTTATGGTCGTCAAATGTCTCTAAAAATGGTATAATGGAATGAATTTTTAAAAAGGAATCGTAACATGTCAGTAAAAGAAAAAATGCTTGAAATCTTAGAAGGGATTGATATCCGTTTTAAGGAACCCTTGCATACTTATAGTTATACAAAAGTAGGTGGAGAGGCTGATTATCTGGTCTTTCCACGAAATCGTTTTGAGTTGGCTCGCGTTGTTAAATTTGCCAATCAAGAAAATATCCCTTGGATGGTTCTTGGAAATGCCAGCAACATCATCGTTCGTGATGGTGGAATTCGTGGATTTGTCATCTTGTGTGACAAGCTCAATAATGTTTCGGTTGATGGCTATACCATTGAAGCTGAAGCAGGGGCCAACTTGATTGAAACAACTCGCATTGCCCTTCGTCATAGTTTGACTGGTTTTGAGTTTGCTTGTGGCATTCCGGGGAGCATCGGCGGTGCTGTCTTTATGAATGCGGGTGCCTATGGTGGCGAGATTGCCCATATCTTGCAGTCTTGTAAGATTTTGACTAAGGATGGAGAAATCGAGACCTTGTCTGCCAAAGATTTGGCTTTTGGTTACCGTCATTCAGCCATTCAGGAGTCTGGTTCAGTTGTCTTATCAGCTAAATTCGCCCTTGCTCCAGGAAATCATCAGGTTATCAAGCAAGAAATGGACCGTTTGACGCACCTACGTGAACTCAAGCAACCTTTAGAATACCCGTCTTGTGGTTCGGTCTTTAAGCGTCCAGTGGGCCATTTTGCAGGTCAATTAATTTCAGAAGCTGGCTTGAAAGGCTATCGTATCGGTGGTGTTGAAGTATCTGAAAAGCACGCTGGTTTCATGATCAATGTTGCTGACGGAACGGCTAAAGATTACGAGGACTTGATTGAGTCTGTGATTGAAAAAGTCAAGGAACACTCAGGCGTCACTCTTGAGAGAGAAGTCCGTATCTTGGGTGAAAGCAAGTAGGAAGCTGTATTTGAAAAGCTGCTGCTATGTCATGGAAGGGGGTGAAAGCCTATCGTTAGCGCAGAAGAATGTAGGCAGTTTAATCTCCTACACGAGGTAGTGGCGGCCTGACAGAGCCCTGATCTGTTAATCTATGAAAAAGAAGGAATAAATGACAATTGAAAAAACCAATTATTGAATTCAAAAACGTCTCTAAAGTTTTTGAAGACAGCAACACCAAGGTTCTCAAAGACATCAACTTTGAGTTGGAAGAGGGGAAATTTTATACTCTTCTAGGCGCATCTGGTTCAGGAAAATCAACGATCCTTAACATCATTGCAGGTTTACTGGATGCGACGACAGGAGATATTTTGCTGGACGGTGTCCGCATCAATGACATCCCAACCAACAAGCGAGATGTCCATACGGTCTTCCAATCCTATGCCTTGTTTCCACATATGAATGTGTTTGAAAATGTTGCCTTTCCACTCCGCTTGCGTAAGATTGACAAGAAAGAAATCGAGAAACGCGTGGTGGAAGTTCTCAAGATGGTTCAGTTGGAAGGTTTCGAAAAACGTTCCATCCGTAAACTATCTGGAGGACAACGTCAGCGTGTAGCTATTGCCCGTGCGATTATCAACCAACCCCGTGTGGTACTCTTGGATGAGCCTTTGTCAGCCTTAGACTTGAAGTTGCGAACAGATATGCAGTACGAATTGCGTGAATTGCAACAACGATTGGGTATTACCTTTGTCTTTGTTACCCACGATCAGGAAGAAGCCCTGGCTATGAGTGACTGGATTTTCGTTATGAATGACGGTGAAATTGTTCAGTCAGGAACACCAGTTGACATCTACGACGAGCCAATCAACCACTTTGTTGCAACCTTTATCGGTGAATCAAATATCCTGCCAGGTACCATGATTGAGGACTACTTGGTCGAGTTTAACGGCAAACGCTTTGAAGCGGTCGACGGTGGTATGAAGCCAAATGAACCTGTTGAAGTGGTGATTCGCCCAGAGGACTTGCGCATTACCCTTCCAGAAGAAGGCAAGCTCCAAGTAAAAGTTGATACGCAGCTCTTCCGTGGGGTTCACTATGAGATTATCGCCTATGATGAACTTGGTAACGAATGGATGATTCACTCGACTCGTAAGGCCATCGTTGGTGAGGAAATCGGTCTGGATTTTGAACCAGAAGATATTCACATCATGCGTCTCAATGAAACAGAAGAAGAGTTCGATGCTCGTATCGAAGAATACGTAGAAATCGAAGAGCAAGAAGCAGGTTTGATTAACGCTATTGAGGAGGAAAGAGAATGAAGAAAACAACCTCTAAACTCTTTGTAGTGCCCTACATGCTTTGGATTGCGCTCTTTGTATTGGCACCTCTGGTCTTGATCTTCGGTCAATCCTTTTTCAATATCGAAGGCCAGTTTAGTTTAGAAAATTATAAATCTTACTTTGCGTCACAAAACTTGACCTACCTAAAAATGAGTTTCAACTCTGTACTCTATGCAGGAATTGTGACCTTTGTGACCTTGCTTATCAGCTATCCAACAGCCCTCTTTTTGACCCGTCTCAAGCACCGTCAACTCTGGCTCATGCTGATTATCCTGCCAACTTGGATCAATTTGCTCCTCAAGGCCTATGCCTTTATCGGGATTTTTGGTCAAAATGGCTCTATTAACCAATTCTTGGAATTCATCGGAATTGGTTCACAACAGTTGCTCTTTACCGATTTCTCCTTTATCTTTGTCGCAAGCTACATCGAGCTTCCCTTTATGATTTTGCCGATTTTCAATGTCTTGGACGATATGGACAACAATCTCATCAATGCCAGTTACGACCTCGGTGCGACCAAGTGGGAGACCTTCCGTCATGTCATCTTTCCTCTGTCTATGAACGGCGTGCGAAGTGGGGTTCAGTCGGTCTTTATCCCAAGTTTGAGTCTCTTCATGCTGACCCGTTTGATTGGTGGGAACCGCGTTATCACCTTGGGGACTGCCATTGAGCAGAACTTCCTGACCAATGACAACTACGGTATGGGTTCAACCATCGGTGTGATTCTCATCCTGACCATGTTCATCACCATGTGGGTGACCAAGGAAAGGAGAGAACGATGAAAAAATTATCGAATCTTTACCTAGCCTTTGTCTTTATCGTCCTTTATTTGCCAATCTTTTACTTGATTGGCTATGCCTTCAATGCTGGGGATGATATGAATAGCTTTACAGGTTTTAGCTTGACTCACTTTGAGACTATGTTTGGTGATGGACGACTCATGCTTATCTTGGTTCAAACCTTTTTACTAGCCTTCCTATCAGCCTTGATAGCGACGGTGATTGGGACTTTTGGGGCTATCTACATCTACCAATCACGCAAAAAATACCAAGAAGCCTTCCTATCTCTCAATAATATTTTGATGGTTGCACCAGACGTTATGATTGGTGCCAGCTTCTTGATTCTCTTTACCCAACTCAAATTTTCACTTGGATTTCTGACGGTTCTTTCCAGTCACGTAGCCTTCTCGATTCCAATCGTAGTGCTTATGGTTTTACCACGATTAAAAGAGATGAATGGGGATATGATCCATGCGGCCTATGACCTTGGGGCTAGTCAGTTCCAAATGTTTAAGGAAATCATGCTTCCTTACTTAACGCCGTCTATCATTGCAGGCTATTTTATGGCTTTCACCTATTCATTGGATGACTTTGCCGTGACCTTCTTTGTAACGGGGAATGGTTTTTCAACCCTGTCAGTTGAGATTTACTCTCGGGCTCGTAAAGGAATTTCTCTTGAAATCAATGCTCTTTCAGCCTTGGTCTTTCTTTTCAGTATTATCCTAGTTGTAGGATATTACTTCATTTCACGTGAGAAGGAGGAGCAAGCATGAAACGACTCTATTCATTTTTAGCAGGAATTTTAGCCATTATCCTTGTCTTGTGGGGGATTTCCTATCATCTTGATAGCAAGATTAATAGCCGTGATAGTCAAAAACTGGTTATCTACAACTGGGGAGATTATATCGATCCTGAACTTTTGGAGAAATTTACAGAAGAAACAGGAATCCAAGTCCAGTACGAAACCTTTGACTCTAACGAAGCCATGTACACGAAAATCAAGCAGGGTGGGACAACCTATGATATTGCTATCCCAAGTGAGTACATGATTAACAAAATGAAGGATGAAGACCTCTTAGTTCCACTGGATTATAGTAAAATTGAGGGAATTGAGAATATTGGTCCAGAATTTCTCAATCAGTCTTTTGATCCAAATAACCAGTACTCTATCCCATACTTCTGGGGAACTTTGGGAATTGTCTACAATGAAACCATGGTGGAAGAAGCGCCTGAACATTGGGACGACCTCTGGAAACCAGAATACAAGGATTCGATCATGCTCTTTGATGGGGCGCGTGAAGTGCTTGGTTTAGGTCTTAACTCACTAGGCTATAGCCTCAACTCAAAAGATCCAGAGCAACTGTCACAAACGGTTGATAAACTGTATGAGCTAACTCCTAATATTAAGGCAATTGTGGCGGATGAGATGAAGGGTTACATGATTCAGAACAATGCTGCTATCGGTGTGACCTTCTCAGGGGAAGCTAGCCAGATGTTGGAAAAGAATCCTAACCTCAAATATGTCGTGCCGACAGAAGCAAGTAACCTCTGGTTTGATAACATGGTTATTCCTAAAACTGTCAAGAACCAAGATGCAGCTTATGCCTTTATCAACTTCATGTTGAAGTCTGAAAATGCTCTTAAGAATGCAGAGTATGTGGGCTATTCAACACCAAACAATGCTGCTAAGGAAATGCTCCCAGAGGAGACAAAAGAGGACAAGTCCTTCTATCCAGATGCAGACACTATGAAACACCTAGAAGTTTATGAAAAATTTGACCATAAATGGACAGGAATCTACAGTGACCTCTTCCTACAATTTAAAATGTATCGGAAGTAGGAGCTAAACGGATGAAAACGAATCAGTCAAGCTGGTTCGTTTTTTAAGTACGACGGGCATGTCGTGCATCTGAGGTGTAAGTCCTCCATGGGCACCCGCTACCGGTGAACCCAATAGCGATTCCCAAGCCTGACTATCGTGAGGTAGCGGGGAGAGGAAGGGATAGCGAAATCGTGGCTCTACGAACAGGAACGTGATAGTAAGGCGTATATAGCGGATAAGGAGGCTTAAAACTCTAAAGTCCAAAAAGGTAGTCGTAACCTATATGCGTAAATCACGAGAGTAAACGAGGAAAGATGTACGACTTATCCCGTGAGGTCTCATGAGTGCTGAAAGCGTAGTAACAACGAATCATGAGAAGTCAGCCGAGGCCATAGTAGTGAGGAAACTTCTGTAATAGAAGTGGAGCGAAGGGGTGAACAACTTATTGAAGTAATCCTACTTCACTTGTGTCTGTAAAACGAACGGTCTGATAGAACTGGACTCTGTCACGTATTGACTAGATGAAGGTTCACCAATATAAGATGTCCCTCAGGCACCAAAACAAGAAAGGAATACGCACATGTCAAAATTGCTAGATAAGATATTATCACGCGAAAATATGCTTGAAGCTTACAATCAAGTAAAATCCAATAAGGGCTCCGCTGGGATTGATGGAATTACTATTGAAGAGATAGATGACTATCTCAGACAAAACTGGCGCCTGACTAAGGAACTGATAAAACAGAGAAAATATAGGCCTCAACCAGTTCTCAGAGTTGAGATTCCTAAACCAAACGGAGGCATCCGTCAACTAGGAATTCCAACGGTTATGGATAGAATGATTCAACAGGCCATTGTTCAAGTCATTAGCCCTATTTGTGAGCCCCATTTCTCAGATACGAGCTATGGATTCAGACCAAATAGGTCATGTGAAAAAGCCATCATCAAGCTACTAGAGTATATTAACGATGGCTATGAGTGGATAGTGGATATTGACTTAGAGAAATTCTTCGATACAGTTCCTCAAGATAGACTAATGTCTCTTGTTCATAATATCATCCAAGATGGTGATACAGAATCACTGATTCGTAGATATCTCCATTCAGGTGTTATCATTAACGGACAACGATATAAAACCTTGGTAGGGACACCTCAAGGAGGCAATTTGTCTCCACTCTTGTCTAATATCATGCTTAATCAACTGGATAAGGAGTTAGAGAATCGAGAGCTTCGCTTCGTCCGCTACGCAGATGATTGTGTCGTCACAGTCGGAAGTGAAGCAGCGGCCAAGCGAGTGATGTATTCTGTTAGTCGTTTTATTGAGAAACGACTAGGATTGAAAGTCAATATGACTAAAACCAAGATTGTGAGACCAAGTAAACTGAAGTATCTAGGATTTGGATTCTGGAAGTCAGCTGAGGGGTGGAAAAGTCGCCCGCACCAAGACAGTGTACAGAATTTCAAGAGAAAACTCAAGAAACTGACTAGCCGAAAGTGGAGTATTGACTTGGATAGTCGTATTGAGAAGCTCAATTGGCTTATCCGAGGCTGGATAAACTATTTCGCCTTGACTAATATGAAGTCAACTATGTTAAGCATTGATGAAAGATTGAGAACACGAGTTAGGGTTATTATCTGGAAACAATGGAAGAAGAAATCTAAGCGACTTTGGGGACTTCTTAAATTAGGAGTTCCGAAATGGATAGCAGATAAAGTATCTGGCTGGGGCGACCATTATCAATTAGTAGCTCAGAAGTCGGTACTTAAACGTGCTATATCAAAACCAGTCCTTGAAAAACGTGGACTGGTTTCGTGTTTGGATTATTACCTTGAACGACATGCGTTAAAAGTTAGTTGAACCGCCGTATGCCGAACGGCACGTACGGTGGTGTGAGAGGGGCTTGAGATTATCCCCTACTCGATTAGAAGTCAGCTTTTATAGCCATATCTTTTTCTATTCTAGTTGCTTATTTTCTTTCCCAGTAGTATACTAAGTTTAACCTTACAGAAAGCGGTAACAAATAATGAAAATATCTACTTTTTTCAAAAAATTTTTTTGGGCAGCCTTTTTGACTGTTCAGCAAACTGTTATACTATTCTCTCTAAAGGATGGTTTGGATCGACAATACCTAACAACTGAGTCTATATATTTGGTGATAGGGTTCTTTATATTTGTAAATATTTTCGAAGCTATCTTTAACAATTCAAAACTTTGGAATAAAAGTTGGGATAAAAAGAAAAATGGCAGTAAGAAAAAATATATTCTGAAAAAGTAACCAGAGATTTAGGGAGTTGGTTATTTAAATGAGGATTATTTCCAGTTGACGCAGACTTAAAAAAACGATATAATAAGAAAGTTGAGAATTGGTTTTCTCTCCATCTTAGTTCAGAGAATTGGCGGTGCTGCGAGCCATCTAAGATAGAAAATCATGCTACTCGATTGTAACAATTGCATAAGAATCAAGAATGACAAGTTCATTGAATGAAGGTGGTACCGCGGTTTTTCGCCCTTCGTGATATGGATTTGTCTTTTATTTTTGGAGGTGTTTATGAGAACATTTCTTGTCAAACAGAAATTTCGCCTAGGTGGTGAACGCTTTGATATCAAGGATGAGTTAGGTAATGTCGCCTATCAGGTTGAAGGTTCATTTTTTAAAATTCCTAAAACCTTTACCATCTATGATGCTGCTGGTGAACAGGTTAGTGAGATTCGTAAAGAAGTCTTAACTTTCCTACCACGTTTTGAAATTCAACTTAGTAACGGAGATAGTTTTTATATCCGTAAGAAGTTGACTTTCTGGAAGGATAAATATGAATTTGATAATCTTGGTCTTCGCATCGAAGGAAACGTCTGGGATTTGAATTTTAAATTGCTAGATGACCGCGATCAAGTAATTGCGGAGATTGCCAAGGAACTTTTCCATTTAACCTCTACCTATACCGTAACCGTCTATGACGAATCTTATGCAGACCTAGTCATTTCCCTCTGTGTCGCTATCGACTATGTGGAAATGCTAGAAAGCCAATCAAATTAGTAAAAAGGAGATACATATGAAACAATTATCTAGTGCACAAGTCCGCCAAATGTGGCTTGATTTCTGGGCTACAAAAGGCCACTCAGTAGAACCATCCGTTAGTTTGGTTCCAGTAAATGACCCAACACTTTTGTGGATCAACTCAGGGGTTGCCACTCTTAAAAAATACTTTGATGGAACCATCATTCCTGAAAATCCACGTATTACCAATGCTCAAAAGGCTATCCGTACCAACGATATTGAAAACGTAGGGAAGACTGCTCGTCACCATACTATGTTTGAAATGTTGGGGAACTTCTCAATCGGGGATTACTTCCGTGACGAAGCAATTACATGGGCATATGAGCTTTTGACAAGTCCTGAGTGGTTTGACTTCCCTAAAGACAAACTTTACATGACTTATTATCCAGATGACAAGGATTCATACAACCGCTGGATTGAAGTGGGAGTAGATCCAAGCCACTTGATTCCAATCGAAGACAATTTCTGGGAAATCGGTGCTGGACCTTCTGGACCTGACACAGAAATTTTCTTCGACCGTGGAGAAGCCTTTGACCCAGAAAATATCGGTCTTCGTCTTCTTGCAGAAGATATCGAAAACGACCGTTACATCGAAATCTGGAATATTGTCTTGTCACAATTTAACGCGGACCCTGCGGTTCCTCGTAGCGAGTACAAGGAATTGCCACACAAGAACATTGATACGGGCGCTGGTTTGGAGCGTTTGGTGGCGGTTATCCAAGGGGCTAAGACCAACTTTGAAACTGACCTCTTCATGCCAATCATCCGTGAAGTTGAGAAATTATCTGGTAAGGTTTACGACCAAGATGGCGACAACATGAGCTTTAAGGTCATCGCTGACCACATCCGTTCTCTTTCATTTGCGATTGGTGATGGTGCCCTTCCTGGAAATGAAGGTCGTGGTTATGTCCTTCGTCGTCTCCTTCGTCGTGCCTCTATGCATGGTCAAAAATTGGGTATCAATGAGCCTTTCCTTTATAAACTTGTTCCAACTGTTGGAAAAATCATGGAAAGCTACTACCCAGAAGTACTTGAAAAACGTGACTTTATTGAGAAAATTGTCAAGAGCGAAGAAGAGTCATTTGCTCGTACCCTTCACTCAGGTCAACACTTTGCCCAAGGCATCGTAGCAGACTTGAAAGAAAAAGGACAATCTGTCATTGCTGGTCAAGATGTCTTTAAACTCTATGATACATACGGATTCCCAGTAGAGTTGACAGAAGAAATCGCTGAAGAAGCTGGTATGACTGTAGACCGTGAAGGTTTTGAAGTAGCCATGAAGGAACAACAAGAGCGTGCGCGTGCATCTGCTGTCAAAGGCGGATCTATGGGGATGCAAAATGAAACCCTTCAAAACATCACAGTGGAAAGCCGCTTTAACTATGAAGCATCTCAATTGTCTTCTAAATTAGTGGCTATCGTGGCTGACAATGCAGAAGTAGCAGCTGTTTCAGATGGAACTGCCTCTCTTATCTTTGCGGAAACACCTTTCTACGCTGAAATGGGTGGACAGGTAGCTGACCACGGTCAAATCTTGGATGCTGCAGGAAACCTTGTAGCGACTGTAACGGATGTTCAAAAAGCACCAAATGGACAGGCTCTTCATACTGTTGAAGTCCTTGCACCGCTTGCTTTGAACCAAGAATACACTTTGGCCATCGATAGCAATCGTCGTCACCGTGTCATGAAGAACCACACAGCAACTCACTTGCTCCATGCGGCCCTTCACAATATCCTTGGCCACCATGCAACTCAAGCAGGTTCACTTAATGAAGTAGAATTCCTCCGCTTTGACTTCACCCATTTCCAAGCTGTGACTCCAGAAGAATTGCGTGTTATTGAGCAACAAGTCAATGAGAAAATCTGGGAAGCCATCGCAGTCAAGACTGTTGAGACAGACATCAACACAGCCAAAGAAATGGGAGCTATGGCCCTCTTTGGTGAGAAATACGGTAAGGAAGTCCGTGTTGTAACGATTGGTGACTACTCAGTTGAACTTTGTGGTGGTACTCACGTAGGTAACACTTCTGAAATCGGTCTCTTCAAGATTGTCAAGGAAGAAGGGATCGGATCAGGGACTCGTCGTATCTTGGCAGTGACTGGTAAGGAAGCCTTTGAAGCTTATCGTGATCAAGAAGATGCACTGAAAGCCGTCGCAGCAACCTTGAAAGCTCCTCAACTCAAAGAAGTACCTCACAAGGTTGAAGGACTTCAAGAACAACTCCGTCAATTGCAAAAAGAAAATGCAGAATTGAAGGAAAAAGCTGCAGCAGCAGCCGCGGGCGATATCTTCAAGGATGTTAAGGAAGTCAACGGTCACCGTTACATTGCTAGTCAAGTGTCTGTATCAGATGCTGGTGCCCTTCGTACTTTTGCAGATAACTGGAAACAAAAAGACTACTCTGATCTTCTTGTCCTTGTTGCTGCTATTGGTGACAAAGTCAATGTCCTTGTAGCAAGCAAGACAAAAGACCTTCATGCAGGAAACCTTGTCAAAGAATTGGCACCAATCGTCGATGGACGTGGTGGTGGAAAACCAGACATGGCCATGGCAGGAGGAAGCAACCAAGCTAAAATTCAAGAATTGTTGGATGCAGTAGCAGGTAAATTGTAATCAAGTAATACTCTTCGAAAATCTCTTCAAACAGCGTCAGCTTCACCTTGCCGTACTCAAGTACAGCCTGCGGCTAGCTTCCTAGTTTGATCTTTGATTTTCATTGAGTATAAAGATCTATCCATTTGGGTAGATCTTTTTGCGTAGACAAAAAAGCCAAATCCGATTGGACTTGGCTTGGTTATTATGAGCTATTAGATAGTATTGGCTGCCCAGACGCTTACCGAAGCAGCTGAGACTGGGAATTGTCCATAACCTTCTTCATCGATTGTAACTTGACCTTGGTGGTTTTCAAGTAGATCTACAAAGGTTTGGTTAGCACACTCTTGGCCGACAAACATTGACTTACTGTTTTCTTGGTCATTGGAAATCAAGACTGCGATGGGGGATTGATTTTCAGCACCTGAACGTACCCAACCGATACAGTTAGCATCATCAAAGTAGTCATTTTGTTCTCCATAGGCCAAGTCTTTTCGGATGGCTAGGAGGCGGTCAAGGACTTCTTTGAAATCTTCTTGGGCATATTTCCCTGAAATCCCATAGTAATCTCCATAAAAGACACATGGAAGGCCATCTTGGCGTAACAGAATGAGGGAATAGGCTGCTGGTTTGAACCATTCTTCAACGGTAGACTCAAGAGCCTGACCTCGTTGGGTATCATGATTATCGACAAAAGTCACAGCCTTGTCAGGTTTGAGTTCAACCAGGCTATCTGTAAAAATGCCACGAAGGTCATAGTTTGCGCCAGCTTGACTGGCTTCAAAGAGATTCTGGTGGAGACGAACATCGACAAGGTCAAAGCGTTCTTCCGTTTTTTCAAGATAGTCCAGATTGGCTTCCTTGTCAGGATTCCAGAATTCACCAAAAACATAGAAATCTTGACCATATTTTTCCTTCATATCACGGATAAAATTGCGCATAAAGAAAGAATCGATGTGTTTGACTGCATCCAAGCGGAAACCAGTTACACCAGTGGTTTCCATGAACCAGTCTGCCCAGTCATAGATATTTTGAATGACTTCAGGATGTTTAAAGTCTAGGTCGGCATACATGAGGTAGTCGTAGTTTCCGTTCTCGTTATCGACCAATTCCTCATTTGCCCAGCCCTTATTGTCCCCTTGGATCAGATAAATGCCAGACTTACGACGTTTGGCATCGTAGTCTGTACCAGTAAAGTGGTACCAATGCCAGTGGAAGTCATTGTAGCTATCTTGGCGACCATCGAAGGTAAAGCTAGTCCAGCCATTGATAGTGAAGGGTTCTCCAAGTTCAACTGTACGGTCTACGGGATCCACTTCGATAACCTGAAAGGCTTCCATATGATCGGCTGCAGCCTTGTGATTGAGCACCACATCGGCCATGGGCTGGATTCCCTGCGCTTTTAGGGCTTGAATAGCTTGAAGATAGTCTTCTTTGAAACCATACTTGGTGCGGACAGTCCCTTTTTGGTTGAACTCTCCTAAGTCAAATAAGTCATAGACACCATAGCCGACATCTTTTTCATTGGTTGCCTTGAAAGCTGGTGGCATCCAGACGTGGCTGATACCGAGATCAGCTAGGTGTTGAGCATCTTCAGCTAGACGCGTCCAGTGCTGGCCGTCGTGGGGCAGATACCATTCAAAGTATTGCATAAGTGTTTGATTTTGCATGATGTTTCCTCTTACTTGTCAATCTTGTTCTATATTCTATCATAAAGTTCTATCTTACGCAAACGTTTGCGTAAGATAGAAGAAATATATTTTAACTATTTAAAGTAAAGTGTTGATTTTTTTGTATTAAAGTGCTAGTATAACAGTATATAACATAGATAAAGATAGGAGTCAGCCCATGATTGAATTTCAAAATGTTAGTAAGTTGTATGGTGATAAAGAGGCCTTGAGCAATCTCAATTTGCAGATTGAAAATGGAGAAATTATGGGCTTGATTGGCCATAATGGTGCTGGAAAATCGACCACCATAAAGTCTCTAGTCAGTATCATTTCACCCAGCAGTGGTCGTATTTTGGTAGATGGTTTAGATTTATCGGAAGATCGCTTGGCTATCAAACGAAAGATTGGCTACGTTGCAGACTCGCCTGACTTATTTTTACGTTTAACGGCCAATGAATTTTGGGAATTGGTTGCTTCATCCTATGATTTGAGCAGCTCTGACTTGGAAGCTAGTCTAGCTAGGCTGTTGAACGTTTTTGATTTTGCTGAAAATCGCTATCAGGTTATTGAAACCCTTTCTCACGGAATGCGTCAGAAAGTCTTTGTGATAGGGGCGCTCTTATCTGATCCTGATATTTGGGTCTTGGATGAACCCTTGACTGGTTTGGATCCCCAGGCTGCTTTTGATTTGAAGCAAATGATGAAGGAACATGTACAAAAAGGCAAGACTGTCCTATTTTCGACGCATGTACTCGAAGTTGCTGAGCAAGTCTGTGATCGGATTGCCATCTTGAAAAAGGGGCATTTGATTTATTGTGGTAGTGTAGAGGACTTGAGAAAAGACCACCCAGATCAGTCTTTGGAAAGTATCTACCTTAGCCTTGCTGGTAGAAAAGAGGAGGTTACGGATGCGTCTCAAGGTCATTAAAAAATTAGTTGATATCAATATCCTTTATTCATCAAATGAGACGAACCTAGCAAATCTACGCAAAAAACAAGCTAAGAATCCCGATAAAAAGGTTGATGTATCAGGGAAATTGTTACGTTCTTATCTTGTTTCTAGCCTGTTGCTACTCATCTTATTTTCGAATCTAGTTTTTCGTTATCCCTTTGAGGAGGTTCCCAGTTTATTTAGTAATATGATTGCTATTTTTCTAGTTATTGTCTTTTCTAATAGTTTAACAGCCTTTTACAATGTTTTTTATGAGAGTAAGGACTTATCCTCTTATAGTCCTTATGCCTTTAAGGAATCAGAAATTATGCTTGCCAAAGGAATATCTGTTCTTTTGCCGTCTCTAGTTGGACTTGTCCCTATCTTAGCTTATTTTCTAGTTCTTTATCTTCGATTAGCTCCCTCTCTTTGGTTGGGGTTGCCCTTGATGTTACTGTCTTTGACCTTATTATTGGTCTCAGTTGGTCTAGGGATGGTCTTGGCAGTCCATTTTTTGGCCCAGACAGCATTTTTCAGAAAGCACCAGTCTATTCTGTCTAATGCCATGATTGGTCTAGGGTTATTATTCCCTATGATACTGGTTTTCTATTCAAATTCAGGAGCTAGTATAGAGACAGTTAGAGAAGTCCCAACCCTCGTTTATCCTCTTCATATCTTTTATAAAATAGCAGTAGAGCCTTTTTCTCTTGAATCTATCTTTGGATTACTTGCTTGGATAGTAGCAACTGTTTTGCTACTTTATCTGACAAAAAAGAAGGTTGTTCCTCAATTTTATCAAGTAGTTATGACCAACAGTGAGGAAAAAATCAGAAAAGAGCGTCGTAGCAAACAAAGCATTTCCATAACTAAAAAAGGTTTTTTCCGTATGGTGTTACGCTACAATCTCTCCCTCTTGGGACAGGGAACTAGCTTGGTGACAGTGCTTTTTACAAGTACTTTCCTGCCTTATTTCTTTATGATAGGCTTGATATTTAAGATTAGGGATTCACAGCTTGTTCCAGAAATAAATGCCGAATATTGGTTGCCCTTGTTTTTTGTGGGAGTATTTATAGCAGTTTTAAATAACAATATCACAAGTCTATCTTCAATCGGGTTATCTCTGGAGAGGGAAAATTTTGATTTTCTGAAGAGTTTGCCCTTTGATTTTGCTCGTTATGTGAAAGTGAAATTTTGGATTATCTTTGCTGTCCAGTCCTTTTTACCTATCGTGACTTTACTTGGTCTTTCCCTTTATTTAGGATTGCCCATCCTTTCGATGATTTACCTTATTGTTGTATGGCTCCTTGCCAGTGTCATCCTTTCTTGCCACCATTACTTTAAGGATGTGAAAAATCTCTCAACCAATTGGAGTAGTATTACGGACCTGGTGAATCGTTCAAATGGCATAGTCGCAATTGTTTTGATTTTTATTTATAGTGCAATCCTAATGGCCCTTGTAATTGGTAGCATATTCTTAGTTCAGTCTCTTTCTCCTGTTCTTGCCATCAGCTTGGGGGTAGGAGCTCTTATCCTCCTGCTTGGTCTTGCTATATTTAGCTATCATTACTATCTGTCACGGATATTGGTAGAGATAGAAAAAAGATGAGCTAGTTGGTCGCTTGCTTGACAAATTTAAAAAAAGAAATGCTCCTCCAAGACGGAAGAGCATCTTTTATTGTGATTTTGATTCGGTTTCTGCAGACTCGAGATGGAGTTCTTGGTAACTTGGTGCCTTGAAAAGGTCAGAACTGGTTTTACCTTGTCGTTGGCTAAAGAGACTAGTTGATTGACTACCTTTTTCTTGCTCAATCTTTTGCAGAATTGGTAAGGAATTGAGGTAAGAAATATTTTCAGTATCAACTGTTCCAAGGTGATCTGCTTGGTAGAAACGTATTAAATCACCAGTTTGAATCTGGTCGCTGATTTTCAGTTGTTGACTGGCTGCCTGACGAATGCTTTCCAGTTCAGTTTGAGCTTGTTCATCAAGATTGCTGATTTCAAGACCACTTTCAGTATAGTAGGTTCGTCCGTCATAACTGGTGTATTTAGGTGTGACGAAGGAATTGGCAGTCCGAAAGGCAACGATTTCTTGATGATCTGGAGACAGAAGGTCTTGTCCTACTTGAAGGAAGGAATTGGACTCAATACCAAGGAGGTGTTCGAGAGTCGGTAAGATATCGATTTGTCCACCGTAGGTATTGATGATTTGCCCCTTTTCATAACCAGGCATGACTACCATAAAAGGCACTCGTTGCAACATGGCGTTATCGTAATTCGACCAATTTTCAGAAGTCTTGCTAATCAAGGGAGCCAGGTCAGGATTGCGAGAATTGGAAATGCCATAATGGTCTCCGTAGATGACGATGATAGAATTTTCATAGAGGCCACTTTCTTTGAGATAGTCAAAGAAGGACTTGATAGCACTATCCAGATAGTTGGCTGTTTGGAAGTAGCCGTTGATTGTTTCATCTTTGGTTTTAGCCAAGGGGAAACCAAGCTCATCGCCAGTCAGATTGCTGGCATAGGGATAGTGATTGGACACCGTGATATATTTAGCATAAAAAGGCTGCTGCAGGTGCTCCAGATATTGGATGGAATCTTTCATCATGATTTTATCATTTAAACCATATTGGAAAGAGTTACTACTGTCTTGCTTGGTGAAGTAGGAAGCATCAAAGAAGTATTGGTAGCCCCATTGTTTGTAGGTTGTATTTCGATTCCAGAAGGTACCGATATTGCCGTGAAAGACTGCACTCGATTGGTAGCCGTTTTTCGATAGGATAAAAGGAGCTGCTTGCTGGGTATTGGTACCTCCATAGTTGACCATGAAAGAACCTTGGTCAAGTCCAAACAAACCAGTCTCCAGCATGGTTTCTGCATCTGAAGTCTTACCAGCCTTAACTTGGTTAAAGATATTCGAAAAGGCTAGGGTTGATTGCGAATGGTAGAGGGAATTAAGGAAGGGAGTGACTTCGTGCTCAGTTCCATCTATGTTGAGTTTATAGTCAAGCAGGAATTGTTGGAAACTCTCCAAGTGGAGATAAATTACATTTTTCCCTTTAGCTAAGCCAAAATAGTCTGGATTGGGCTTGGCAGAATGTTCTTGAATATAGTCTGTAATAGGTTGAAGGTCAGTCTCAGAAGCCTTAGCACGTTCTTTGTTGGCGCTATAGGATTGGTTGGCACTATAGCCTAAAAAGGCTGGCAAACTAAGGGCACGTACAATATAATAATTGGAAAATCCTCGCGATAGGAGATCGGGACGTTCAATTTCAGCCAAGAAAAGATTAGCTGAAAAGAGCAGGGCTGAGAGAGCAGTGATAGCAACACTGGAGCGGAATTTGAAAGGTCTCCTATCCAGTTGGATGCATTTTTTATAGAGAAGATAAGCCAACAGTGGGAAATCCATAAAATAGATGAAATCCCAAAGACGCAGTAACTCTAGTTCTGCAGTACCAACAGACACCTTGCTGACCACTTTCATGGTATTAGCCGTGATAAAGTCACTAAATTCTCGATAGTAAAAGACATTAGAATAGAGCCAAATGAATAAAAGGCTGTAGATAGCTATGCTAAGACTGTAAAAGGCCTTGGTTGACCGAGTATAGAGGGCTAGAGCCAGCAGGAGGAGTCCCAAAGGAAGGGGATTGAAAAAGGCGATAAAGGCAAGGTAATTTCCCTGCAATTTGCCCAATTGAATATCTAAATTAAAGTCAACGGTATAGGCTAGTAAGGTTTTGAGCCAATAGAGGATTAAAAGGGTTAGGACAAAACCCAGTCTGGTACTCAGGGCATTTTGGATTTTGTTAAAATTGATTCTCACACAATTACTTCCTAAGTTTTTATTAGTATCAGTATACCATTTTTTAAAACTAGAGTAAAAAAGCGAGGGTAGTTTCTTTTTTGAGAATTGTCATAAAATTTGCTATAATAGGGACTATGAATAGAATAAGAGTCAGCAAACGGGTTGAAAAGAAGCTCGCTAAAGGGCTAGTTTTACTAGAAGCTAGCGACCTTGCAGATGTTCATCTCAAGGATCAGGAAGTAGAAGTCCATAGTCAAGATGGAAACTTTCTTGGGACTGCCTATCTTTCTCAGCAAAACAAGGGCTTGGGCTGGTTTGTCAGCACAGACAAGGTGACCTTTAATCAAGCTTTCTTTGAAACACTGTTTAGAAAAGCCAAAAAAAAGAGAAAAGCTTATTATCAAGATGATTTGACAACTGCCTTTCGTCTCTTTAACCAAGAGGGAGATGGCTTTGGGGGTCTGACAGTGGATCTTTATGGTGATTATGCCGTCTTTTCTTGGTATAACTCTTATGTTTATCAGATTCGTCAGACTATCTCAGAAGCCTTTAGACAGGTTTTTCCTGAGGTTTTAGGAGCCTATGAGAAGATTCGCTTTAAGGGTCAAGACTATGAATCTGCCCATGTTTATGGTCAAGAAGCACCTGACTTTTTCACTGTTCTGGAAAATGGTGTCTTGTATCAAGTCTTTATGAATGATGGCTTGATGACAGGGATTTTCCTAGACCAGCATGAGGTTCGTGGGAGTTTGGTAGACGGTTTGGCCATGGGTAAATCCTTGCTCAATACGTTTTCCTACACAGCGGCTTTTTCAGTAGCTGCAGCCATGGGAGGAGCAAGCCAGACTACTTCAGTTGACCTAGCTAAACGTTCACGAGAATTGTCTCAAGCGCATTTTCAGGCAAATGGAATCAGTACAGACGACCATCGTTTTATAGTCATGGATGTCTTTGAGTATTTCAAATATGCTAAGCGAAAAGGCTTGTCTTATGATGTGATTGTCCTAGATCCGCCTAGCTTTGCTCGGAACAAAAAACAAACTTTCTCTGTGGCCAAGGATTATCACAAGTTGATTTCCCAGAGTCTTGAGATTTTAAATCCGGGAGGGATTATCATTGCTAGTACCAATGCTGCCAATGTTTCCCGTCAGAAATTTACAGAACAAATTGATAAAGGCTTTGCAGGAAGAAGTTACCAGATTTTAAACAAATACGGTCTTCCAGCAGATTTCGCCTATAATAAAAAAGATGAAAGTAGTAATTACCTCAAGGTGATTAGTATGAAGGTTAGTAAATGAAATTAATCGTTTCAGTAATGCCAAGAAGTTTAGAGGAGGCCCAGGCTCTGGATGCCACGAGATATCTGGATGCCGACATCATTGAATGGCGTGCCGATTATCTGCCTAAGGAAGCGATTTTGCAGGTGGCTCCAGCCATTTTTGAAAAATTCGCAGGCCGTGAGTTGGTTTTCACGCTACGAACTCGCTCTGAAGGGGGAGAAATCGACCTTTCTCCAGAAGAATATATCCATCTCATCAAGGAAGTGGCACAACTCTATCAACCAGACTATATTGATTTTGAGTATTATAGCTACAAGGATGTTTTTGAGGAAATGCTGGACTTCCCAAATCTCATTTTGAGTTACCACAATTTCCAAGAAACACCTGAAAACATGATGGAAATCTTGTCAGAGTTGACGAGTTTAAATCCAAAACTTGTTAAGGTTGCAGTGATGGCTCACACAGAGCAGGATGTGCTAGACTTGATGAACTATACACGAGGATTTAAAACCCTCAATCCTGAGCAGGAATATGTAACGATTTCTATGGGTAAGGTAGGCAAGGTCTCTCGTATCACTGCGGATGTAACTGGTTCTAGCTGGTCTTTTGCTAGTCTAGATGTGGCCAGTGCCCCTGGTCAGATTTCTCTAGCTAACATGAAAAAAATCAGGGAGATTTTGGATGAAGCTTGATGGCTATACACGTTTAGCTGCCGTTGTTGCCAATCCTATTAAGCATTCTATTTCTCCCTTTATTCACAATAGGGCCTTTGAGGCGACAGCTACCAACGGTGCTTATGTGGCTTGGGATATTGAAGTGGGTGACTTGGCAGAAACGGTTGCCAATATTCGTCGCTACCAGATGTTTGGTATCAACCTTTCCATGCCCTATAAGGAGCAGGTGATTCCTTATTTGGATGTGCTGAGCGATGAGGCGCGCTTGATTGGTGCGGTCAATACAGTTGTCAATGAGAATGGCAATTTAATTGGATATAATACAGATGGCAAGGGATTTTTTAAGAGCTTGCCTTCTTTTACAATTTCAGGTAAGAAGATGACCTTGCTGGGTGCAGGTGGTGCGGCTAAGTCCATTCTGGCGCAAGCTATTTTGTATGGCGTCAGTCAGATTTCGGTCTTTGTTCGTTCGGTTTCTATGGAAAAAACAAAACCTTACCTAGACAAGTTACAGGAGCAGACAGGCTTTAAGGTGGACTTGTACGCTTTAGAAGATGTTTCTGAACTGCAAGCAAGGATTGCCGAGTCGGATTTGCTGGTTAATGCGACAAGTGTGGGCATGGATGGTCAATCCTCTCCAGTTCCTGAAAGCATAGTTTTACCAGAAACTCTCTTAGTAGCAGATATCATTTACCAACCCTTTGAGACGCCATTTTTGAAATGGGCCAGAAGTCAGGGTAATTCAGCAGTCAATGGTCTGGGAATGTTGCTCTATCAAGCTGCAGAAGCTTTTCAATTGTGGACAGGAAAGGAAATGCCGACGGAAGAGATTTGGCAGTCCTTAACAGAAAAATACCAATAAAGAAAAGGAGACTCTCCTATGAAAATCAGAATCGATATTCCTCATCATCCTCATGATATTCAGATTGAAAAAGGCTGTCTGGCTCAGGCTGGTCAATGGTTGCGAGAACTATGGCAACCACAAAAAGTGGTTATCGTAACTGACAACCATGTAGCCTCTCTTTATGCTGAGAAGGTTAAACTCAGCCTAGAAGGTGCTGGTTTTCAAGTTGCTGTATTTGACTTTTTAGAAGGTGAAGAACGGAAAAATCTGACTACAGTGCAGAAAGCCTATGAATTTTTAGTTAAACAAGGTTTAACTCGAAGTGATGGCATCGTTGCGCTCGGTGGTGGAGTGGTCGGAGACTTAGCTGGATTTGTAGCCTCTACCTATATGCGAGGAATTCATTTCGTTCAAATTCCAACTAGTTTAACTGCCCAGGTGGATTCCTCTATCGGTGGAAAGACTGGTGTGAATACTCCTTTTGCTAAAAATATGGTGGGAACCTTTGCCCAACCAGATGGGGTTCTGATCGACCCACTTGTTCTTGAAACGCTCGGAAAAAGAGAGTTGATTGAAGGAATGGGTGAGGTCATCAAGTATGGCTTGATTGAGGATGTGGAACTCTGGAATCTTTTGACGGAGTTGGATGGTTCTGTTGAGAGCATTCTGGAACATGCAGAGACCTTGATTGAACATTCTTGTCAGGTTAAGCGTAAGATGGTAGTTGAGGATGAGTTGGACAATGGTGTTCGCCTTTACCTCAATTTTGGCCATACTATTGGTCATGCCATTGAAGCAACGGCCGGTTATGGAAAAGTTATGCATGGAGAGGCTGTGGCCATGGGAATGGTGCAGATTGCCAAGGTTGCTGAGGAAAAAGGCCTTATGCCAGTTGGCATAACTCAGTCCATTACAGCTATGTGTCAGAAATTTGGCTTGCCTGTTGACTATGAAAACTGGGATGTTGACAAGCTTTATCAGGCTTTGACTCATGATAAGAAAGCGCGTGGTAATACTCTGAAATTGGTCTTGGTACCAGAGCTTGGTTCAGCGAGCATTCACACAGTTTCTCTGGAAGAGATGAGAGACTACTTGGTAAAATAAGGAGAATGTATGAGATATTTAACAGCAGGAGAATCACACGGTCCGCGTCTGACAGCTATCATTGAGGGAATTCCAGCTGGACTTCCTTTGACAGCTGAGGATATCAATGAGGACCTCAAACGTCGCCAAGGTGGTTACGGTCGTGGCGGTCGTATGAAAATTGAGAGTGACCAAGTTGTCTTTACTTCGGGGGTTCGTCACGGGAAGACAACAGGGGCTCCTATTACCATGGATGTCATCAACAAGGACCACCAAAAATGGCTGGATATCATGTCTGCGGAGGACATTGAAGAGCGCCTTAAAAGTAAACGAAAAATCACCCGTCCTCGTCCAGGTCACGCCGACTTGGTTGGAGGCATCAAGTACCGTTTTGACGATTTGAGAAATTCCTTGGAGCGCTCATCTGCCCGTGAAACAACCATGCGGGTGGCAGTTGGGGCAGTAGCCAAACGCCTCTTGGCTGAGCTGGATATGGAAATTGCTAATCATGTCGTGGTCTTTGGTGGCAAGGAAATTGATGTACCTGAAAATCTGACAGTAGCTGAAATTAAGGAACGAGCTGCCCAGTCTGAAGTTTCTATTGTCAGCCAAGAAAGAGAACAGGAAATCAAGGATTATATTGACCAAATCAAGCGTGACGGTGATACTATAGGTGGAGTTGTTGAGACAGTCGTTGGAGGCGTACCAGTCGGCCTTGGTTCCTATGTTCAATGGGACAGAAAATTGGATGCGCGATTGGCGCAAGCAGTTGTCTCTATCAATGCCTTTAAAGGGGTAGAATTTGGTCTTGGATTTGAGGCGGGTTACCGTAAAGGCAGCCAAGTCATGGACGAAATTCTCTGGTCTAAAGAAGACGGCTACACTCGTCGTACCAACAATCTGGGTGGATTTGAAGGTGGTATGACTAATGGGCAACCTATTGTTGTTCGTGGCGTTATGAAACCTATTCCTACTCTCTACAAACCACTTATGAGTGTGGATATTGAAACCCATGAACCCTACAAGGCAACTGTTGAGAGAAGTGATCCGACTGCTCTTCCAGCTGCAGGTGTAGTTATGGAAGCAGTTGTGGCAACGGTTCTGGCACAAGAAATACTTGAAAAATTCTCATCAGATAATCTTGAGGAATTAAAAGAAGCTGTTGCTAAACATCGGGAGTACACAAAACATTATTAAGGAGTTCTTATGGCGAAAACCATCTATATCGCAGGTTTGGGTTTGATAGGTGCTTCGATGGCACTCGGAATCAAGCGAGATCATCCCGATTATGAAATTTTAGGATACAATCGTAGTCAGGCATCTAGAGATATCGCCTTGGAGCAGGGAATGATTGACCGTGCGACAGATGATTTTGCCAGTTTTGCTCCTTTGGCAGATATCATCATTCTCAGCTTGCCAATCAAACAAACCATTGCTTTCATTAAGGAGTTGGCCAACTTGGACTTGAAAGAAGGCGTCATTATTTCGGATGCTGGTTCGACCAAGTCAGCCATTGTAGATGCAGCAGATCAGTATTTGGCTGACAAGCCTGTTCGCTTTGTCGGAGCCCATCCCATGGCTGGTAGTCACAAGACAGGGGCCGCTTCGGCAGATGTCAATCTTTTTGAAAATGCCTATTATATCTTTACGCCTTCGAAACTGACAAGTCCTGACACACTTGAGGAAATGAAGGATCTGCTTTCAGGTCTTCATGCTCGCTTTATCGAGATTGATGCCAAGGAGCATGATCGAGTGACTTCTCAGATTAGCCATTTTCCTCACATTCTGGCTTCTAGTCTCATGGAACAGACCGCGGTCTATGCTCAAGAACATGAGATGGCAAGGCGCTTTGCGGCAGGTGGTTTTCGAGATATGACCCGAATTGCGGAAAGCGAGCCAGGAATGTGGACCTCCATTCTCTTGTCTAATCGTGAAACGATTCTAGACCGAATTGAGGATTTCAAGGAACGCTTAAACGAGGTTGGTCAGGCCATCAGCAAGGGAGATGAGGAGCAAATCTGGAACTTTTTCAACCAAGCGCGTGAGCAACGTCAGGCTATGGAAATCCATAAGCGTGGTGGTGTGGACAGCTCTTATGACCTATATGTCGATGTTCCCGATGAAGAAGATGTCATCCTGCGGATTTTGGAACTGCTACGTGGAACTTCCTTGGTCAATATCCATATCAACGAGGAAAACCGTGAGGATATTCACGGAATCCTACAAATTTCATTTAAAAATGCTCAAGATTTGGAACGAGCCGAGCATCTCATAACAGAAAACACCGACTATACAGTCGTCATCAAATAAGGAGAAAATCATGTCAAATATTTACGATAGTGCAAACGAACTCAGTCGCGGTCTTCGCGAATTACCAGAATACAAGGCTGTCAAGGCTGCTAAAGATGCTATTTCAGCAGATGCTGAGGCAAGCAAAATCTTTACAGAATACCTTGCCTTCCAAGAGGAAATTCAAAAACTAGCACAAACAGGCCAAATGCCAGATGCTTCCTTCCAAGCGAAGATGGAAAACTTTGGTAAGCAGATTCAGGAGAATAGCCTCTTGTCAGAATTCTTTACCAAGCAACAACAATTGGCAATTTATCTTTCTGACATTGAAAAAATTGTTTTCGAACCAGTTTCAGAGTTGCTAAAATAAGAAAAGAATTTTGTTCTTTATTTATAGGTATTTTCATAAGCGTATGTTTATTATTAGTAACTACTGTATAAGCTAGAGTTATTAGCAAGGTCTGTTTAATAATGACTGTTGGGATGAATGTCTTTACTAATAAATAGAATGCAAAACAAATTAAATAGGCTTTTGAAAATCATAACTATAATACAAAACGAATTTGAATGCTTCTAACTATTATTTTCAACTTCAATTGATAAGTTAGAAATTTTTGATGAGATAAGAAATACAAAAAATTACGAAAGAGAATGAAATTTTTATTATCGATAAATCTTAGTCAAATGATGAACAATAGAAAATAGGAAATAATATGTCAAAAAAACTAATTGCTCTAATCGGAGTTCCTGTAGGAATTATCTTCATCAGTTTTATAATGTTGACAGGTTCCTACAACAGTCTTGTTAGCAAAGATGAATCTGTGAAACAAGCTAACTCGAAGATTGAAGTTGCACTTCAACGTAGGGCTGACTTAATTCCAAATGTTGTAAATTCTGTAAAAGGATATATGAAGCATGAAGAAGACATCTTTACAAAGATTGCAGATGCTCGTTCTAAGATTGGGTCAGGAAATAAAGAAACAAAAAATGAAGGGGAGAGCGAATTAACTTCTGCCATTTCTCGATTGCTTGTTGTTCAAGAAAATTATCCGGAGTTAAAATCTGACACACAAGTTTCTTCTCTAATATCAGAGCTTGAGGGAACTGAAAATCGTTTGTTTGTTGCTCGTAAAGATTACAACGATACTGCAACAGAATATAATAAGACCATTAGACGTTTTCCTACTAATATGATAGCTAGTTTGTTTGGTTTCCAAAGAGCTGAGTTAATTGAAGCAGAGAAAGATGCAAAGGTGGTCCCTAAAGTCAATTTAACTGATTAGTCTTGAGGGGTATCTCCTATGAAAAAGTTACTTTTACTCTTAATTACCCCTTTCTTCTTTTTTATGTCTCTAGTAGCAGCGAATATAGCTGTTCCAGATCGTCCTTTAAATGGTATTTACGATCCTAACGGTTATGTAACCACTAGTGTTGCAGAAACGTTAGAGAGTATGAATGCTGGAAGTGAAACCCAAGTAGGTATATACATTGTAGATACCCTGGACGGTTCCAGTATAGAAGAGGTAGCCAATGAGGTTGCACGCAAATGGAAAGTTGGCAAACAAGATTCTAACAGTGGAATTTTAATTGCTATTGTTATAAAGGATAGAAAGTTTCGTATTGAAACATCCAACGAAGCAGCAATTTGGCTTACTGACTCTATGGTCAGTTCCTTGCTAAATGATTCTAAACCGTACATGAAAGAAGGGAAATATACTGATGCCCTTAACAAAATTCTAGTAGGTATTTCTAAAGCGGAGTCTAGAAAAACTGAAATCATAAACAAGAAGGAAAATAATCGACTTCCAAAAAGCTATGAAAAATCATTAAAAAATAATGAAGGCTTTAGTAAATACTTAGATTATATTTCGTCTCCGATATTGTTCTATCCAATATTCTTTCTTTTACTAAGTTTAGCAACGTGGTTCAAGTACTTAAAAAGATGCCGCTTTTCTAAGTATGAGTACGAGGGAAAGGGGAAGCTGTATCCAGATTTTCCTGACTTTGTACCTAACGATACGTGGACTGAAGAACGTAAATCTGACTATAAAAAAAATAAGCGTTTAATTAGGTCTCAATATCAGTACGAAGGATATAACAAACTCTATCCAGACTCAAAAGGTTTTCTACCTAATGACACTTGGACTGCATTACTTGTTGAAGCATACTACGCAGAAGTTGAAAGAAAACAACTAGATAGGCTCAATCGTTCTCAATACTCTTATAATGGGAAGGGAAAACTCTATCCAAACGATAAAGATTTTGTGAGGAATGCTTCTTGGACTTCCGAACTAAAAAAAAGCTACTATGCTTCACTAGAAGTACAGTCAAGTTCTTATGGTAGATCAGATTCTTCTTCCTCTAGCTATGATTCGGGTAGTTCTAGTTCATCTTGGTCTTCAGATGATTGGGGAGGCGGTGGATTTGATGGTGGTGGTTCTTCAGATAGTTGGTAAATTGAAAATGAAAAAGAATTGCTATAAAAAATCTTTAAGTTAAAATAAATCAAAAAGATAAAAGTTTATTAAAAAATATTTTTAACTATCATAAAGTCAGAAATTTAAGGAATTTCTGGCTTTTTTGTGATAAAATAGGTAAAAGTATTGCAAGTATGAGGTCCAGTATGAAACTAAAAACAAACATTAGCCACTTACACGGCAGTATCCGAGTTCCAGGTGACAAGTCTATCAGCCACCGTTCTATTATCTTTGGAAGTTTGTCTGAGGGTGAGACCAAGGTTTATGATATTTTACGTGGCGAGGACGTGCTCTCAACTATTCAGGTTTTTCGTGACCTTGGTGTTGAGATTGAGGATAAAGATGGGGTTATTACTATTCAAGGTGTAGGTATGGAGGGCTTAAAAGCTCCGCAAAATGCCCTTGATATGGGAAATTCTGGAACCTCGATTCGCCTGATTTCAGGTGTCCTTGCTGGTGCAGATTTTGAAGTAGAAATGTTTGGAGATGACAGTCTTTCCAAACGTCCTATGGACCGTGTGACTATTCCACTGAAAAAAATGGGCGTCAGCATTTCAGGGCAAACTGAGCGAGACCTACCTCCCCTTCATTTAAAAGGGACGAAAAACCTAGCACCTATTCATTATGAGTTGCCGATTGCCTCTGCCCAAGTCAAGTCAGCCTTGATGTTTGCGGCCTTGCAGGTTAAAGGGGAGTCTGTTATTATCGAAAAAGAGTGCACTCGTAATCATACTGAGGATATGTTGCAACAATTTGGGGGCCATTTAAGTGTGGAGGGCAAGAAAATTACAGTCCAAGGGCCACAGAAACTAAGTGGACAAAAGGTCGTGGTTCCAGGAGATATTTCCAGTGCAGCCTTTTGGTTGGTCGCAGGTTTGATTGTTCCAAATTCTCGTGTGGTGCTAAAGAATGTCGGTATTAACGAAACTCGTACAGGGATTATCGATGTCATTCGTGCCATGGGTGGAAAATTAGAAGTAACTGAAATTGACCCAGTGGCTAAATCTGCAACCCTGACTGTTGAGTCTTCTGACTTGAAAGGAACAGAGATTGGCGGTGCCTTGATTCCACGTTTGATTGATGAATTGCCGATTATTGCACTCCTTGCGACGCAAGCAGAGGGAGCGACGACTATCAAAGATGCTGAAGAACTTAAAGTCAAAGAGACAGACCGTATTCAAGTTGTCGCGGATGCTTTAAATAGTATGGGAGCCACTATTACTCCTACGGCAGACGGTATGATAATCAAAGGAAAATCTGCCCTCCATGGTGCTAATGTCAATACCTTTGGTGACCATAGAATCGGAATGATGACAGCCATTGCAGCTCTTTTGGTTGAAGATGGAGAAGTTGAATTGGATCGTGCCGAAGCTATCAACACTAGCTACCCAAGCTTTTTCAATGATTTGGAGACTCTGATTCATGGCTAAAGTTTTGCTAGGATTTATGGGAGCAGGTAAATCTACTGTTGCTAGAGGACTGGATCCTGATTTTGTAGACATGGATGCTTTGCTAGAGGACCAACTGGGGATGCCGATTGCTCGTTTTTTTGAAGAAAAAGGAGAAGAAGCCTTTCGTCAGATAGAGTCTCAAGTCCTAGCTGATTTACTACAAAGAGACCAAGTTGTGTCAACTGGTGGAGGTGTAGTCATTTCTCAGCGAAATCGTGACTTACTAAAGACAAATTCTGATAATATTTACCTGAAAGCTGATTTTGAAACCCTCTACCAACGTATCGCAGCTGATAAGGATAATCAGCGACCGCTTTTTCTCAACAACAGTAAGGAAGAGTTGCGAGATATTTTTCAAGAAAGACAAACTTGGTATGAGGAAGTGGCTAGTCGGGTTTTGGATGTGACTAAGCTAAGCCCAGAGGAAATTATAGAGGAACTAAGATGAAAATTGCTTATCTAGGTCCCAAGGGATCGTTTTCACACCATGTTGTGCAGACAGCTTTTCCTCATGAGGAATTGCAGGCCTTTGCCAATATTACAGATGTTATCAAGGCCTATGAGCAAGGCTTGGTGGACTATTCTGTGGTTCCAGTTGAAAATTCTATCGAGGGTAGTGTTCATGAGACATTGGACTATCTTTTTCATCAGGCTCATATCCAAGCTGTAGCAGAAATTGTTCAACCTATTCACCAGCAGTTGATGGTAGTCCCAGGTCACACTAAGATTGAAAAGATTTTTTCACACCCACAAGCTCTGGCTCAAGGAAAGAAATTCATTGATGAACAATATCCAGAGGCCCAAATCGAGGTGACCGCTAGTACAGCCTATGCGGCCCGTTTTATTTCCGAACATCCAGATCAGCCCTTCGCAGCTATTGCACCAAGAAGTTCTGCTGAAGAATATGGCTTAGAACTGATTGCTGAGGATATTCAAGAAATGGAAGCCAATTTCACACGCTTCTGGGTTCTGGGAGCTGAAAATCCTAGTATTCCTTTGCAAGCTCAAACTGAAAAAATGAGTTTGGCCTTGACCTTACCTGACAACCTTCCAGGCGCACTTTATAAGGCTCTGTCGACCTTTGCTTGGCGGGGAATTGACCTGACAAAAATTGAAAGTCGGCCACTCAAGACAGCACTGGGAGAATATTTTTTCATTATAGATGTGGATTATGCTGATAAGGCCTTGGTCCACTTTGCCCAAAAAGAATTAGAAGCGATTGGGATTCAATATAAAGTATTGGGTGCCTATCCTATTTATCCAATATCAGACCATGGAAAGGAGAGAAGATGAGTAAAGAAAATCCTTTAAGCCATCACGAGCAATTGCGTTATGACTATCTCTTTAAGAATATTCATTACCTCAATGAGCGAGAGAAAAAAGAGTTTGCTTACCTACAAGGTAAGTTAAATATGGCTAGCAGTAGTGAAGCTTCTCCAGAAATTCATAATGAAAATCACGATATGGAAGAGTCTCCCATGGAACCGATCAATCAGTCTACTCTTCTAACCTATGGTAACCGTAGTCGTGCAAAAAAATATCAGAAAAGTCATTCTCAACCAAAGGTTAAAGCAAAAAAACGTAAGATTCGTTGGGGGCGCATTTTTGCAGGATTGCTTGCCCTTCTAGCCTGTGTCGGTTTTGGCATGATTTTTATGTTCCTAAAAGGTTATTCAAATGCGGATCCAAACAAACCTGCCAATGCTAAGGCAGTCCAAGTAGAAGTTTTTCATGGTCAAGATACCAGAGATGGGGTTAATATTTTGGTTATGGGGACGGATGGACGGATTGGCCAAAATAGTGCTGAGACGAGAACGGACTCTATTATGGTCCTAAATGTTGGTGGTTCAGATAAGAAAATTAAGCTGGTTAGCTTTATGCGTGACAATTTGGTTTATATAGACGGTTATAGCCAAGTCATCAACGGCAGAAAGCAGTCCGATAACAAGTTAAATGTAGCCTATGAGTTGGGTGAACAAGAGGGGCAAAAAGGAGCAGAAATGGTCCGAAAAGTCCTAAAAGATAATTTTGACTTGGACATTAAGTACTATGCCTTGGTTGATTTCCAGGCCTTTGCAACAGCGATTGACACGCTTTTCCCTGATGGTGTGACAATTGATGCACAATTTTCAACATTGAATGGGCGTCCATTAACAGAAGCTACAGTCGGAGATGATTTACATGCTACAGAAACAGATTCTCCAACCCAAACCATCAAAGTTGGGAAACAGCAGATGAACGGTTCAACCTTGCTAAATTATGCACGTTTCCGTGATGACGATGAAGGTGATTATGGTCGTACCAAGAGACAACAGCAAGTGTTGACAGCTGTTCTGCAACAACTCAAGGATCCAACCAAACTCTTTACTGGATCAGAAGCACTTGGTAAGGTCTTTGGGATGACTTCTACGAATGTTCCTTATAGTTTCTTATTGACCAATGGCTTATCCTTCCTAGATGGAGCGCAAAATGGCATTGAGAGATTAACAGTTCCAGAACTGGGTGACTGGGTAGATGCCTATGATGTCTATGGAGGCTTGGGCTTGCTGGTCGATCAAAACAAATATCAGAATAAATTATCTCAGATGGGATTGAGATAAGACAGAAAAATCAAAGTTTGAAGGCTATTTATCTAGCAGTCAGGCTTTGATTTTTTATACTCAATGAAAATCAAAGAGCAAACTAGAAAACTAGCCGCAGGCTGTACTTGAGTACGGCAAGGCGACGTTGACGTGGTTTGAATTTGATTTTCGAAGAGTATTACAGTCTGCAATAGATTTTCACCCCTTATTTGTGGTATAATGAAACGATACGATAGAAAGAACAATAAACAATATGACTGATTTAAAAGCAATTCAGGCTCGGAGTCTGGAGATGGCTGAATATTTTGTTGCTTTTTGCAAAGAACATGATTTGCTCTGTTATCTCTGTGGAGGAGGTGCTATTGGTGCTCTTCGAAACAAGGGTTTCATTCCTTGGGACGACGACCTAGACTTTTTTATGCCCCGTAAGGACTATGAAAAATTAGCCGAATTATGGCCTCGTTATGCAGATGAGCGTTATTTCTTGTCGAAGAGTAACAAGAATTTTGTCGACCGCAATCTTTTTATTACTATTCGTGACAAGGAAACGACCTGTATCAAACCTTATCAGCAGGATTTAGAATTGCCACATGGTCTGGCCTTGGATGTTTTGCCTTTGGATTATTATCCGAAAAATCCAGCTGAGCGGAAAAAACAGGTTCGTTGGGCCTTGATCTACTCACTCTTTTGTGCGCAAACTATTCCAGAAAAACATGGTGCACTTATGAAATGGGGAAGTCGCATTCTACTCGGTTTGACGCCAAAATCTCTCCGTTATCTCATTTGGAAAAAAGCTGAACAAGAAATGACCAAGTACAGTCTGGCTGAGAGCTATGGAATCACGGAATTATGCTCAGGTCCTGGCTACATGAGAAACAAGTACCCAATCGCATCTTTTGAAGATAATATCTTTTTACCATTTGAAGGGACAGAGATGCCTATTCCAGTTGGCTATGATGCCTATCTCAGCACTGCTTTTGGAGACTACATGACTCCACCACCAGTAGACAAGCAAGTACCGCATCATGATGCAGTCATTGCTGATATGGATAAGTCTTATACAGAATACAAGGGAGAATATGGTGGTTAAGAAAAAAATCTTATTTTTTATGTGGTCTTTTTCTCTTGGGGGTGGCGCAGAGAAGATTCTGTCGACAATTGTTTCAAATCTAGATCCAGAAAAGTATGATATTGATATTCTTGAAATGGAGCATTTTGATAAGGGTTACGAATCAGTTCCCAAGCATGTAGGCATTTTAAAGTCACTTCAGGATTATCGCCAAGCCAGATGGATCCGAGCTCTTTTGTGGAGAATGAGAATTTATTTTCCAAGACTGACACGTCGCTTACTTGTAAAAGATGACTACGATGTTGAGGTTTCTTTTACCATTATGAATCCACCGCTTTTGTTCTCTAAAAGAAAAGAGGTCAAGAAAATCTCTTGGATTCATGGAAGTATTGAAGAATTTCTTAAGGATAGCTCAAAAAGGGAATTTCATAGACGCCAGTTGGATGCTGCGGATACCATTGTAGGAATTTCAAAAAAGACTAGTAATTCTATCGAGGAAGTCTATCCAGATTATGCTTCAAAATTACAGACGGTCTACAATGGTTATGATTTTAAGACTATTTTAGAAAGATCACAAGAGAAGATAGATATCGAGATTGCGCCTCAAAGTATCTGTACCATTGGACGAATTGAGGAAAATAAGGGTTCTGACCGTGTGGTGGAAGTGATACGGTTATTACACCAAGAGGGAAAAAACTATCATCTTTATTTTATCGGGGCTGGTGATATGGAAGAGGAGCTGAAAAAACGAGTTAAAGAGTATGAGCTTGAAGACTATGTACATTTCCTTGGTTATCAAAAAAATCCTTACCAGTATTTGTCTCAGATGAAAGTTCTCTTGTCTATGTCTAAACAAGAAGGTTTTCCTGGAGTGTATGTGGAGGCCTTGAGTCTGGGACTTCCTTTTGTCTCTACGGATGTCGGAGGAGCTGAGGAATTATCCCAAGAAGGAGAATTTGGACAAATCATTGAGAGCAATCAAGAGGCAGCTCAGGCAATTACGAACTACATGACCTCTGCCTCACATTTTGATGTTAATGAGGCTAGCCAATTCATTCAGCAATTTACAATTGCCAAACAAATCGAACAAGTAGAAAAACTATTAGAGGAGTAGCATGGAAACTGCATTAATTAGTGTCATTGTACCAGTCTATAATGTGGCGCAATACCTAGAAAAATCGATAGCTTCCATTCAGGAACAGACCTATCAAAATCTGGAAATTATTCTTGTTGACGATGGTGCAACAGATGAAAGTGGTCGCTTGTGTGATTCAATCGCTGAACAAGATGATAGGGTGTCAGTGCTTCATAAAAAGAACGAAGGATTGTCGCAAGCACGAAATGATGGAATGAAGCAGGCTCACGGAGATTATCTGATTTTTATTGACTCAGATGATTATATCCATCCAGAAATGATTCAGAGCTTATATGAGCAATTAATTCGAGAAGATGCGGATGTTTCAAGCTGTGGTGTCATGAATGTCTATGCTAATGATGAGAGCCCACAGTCAGCTAATCAGGATGACTATTTTGTCTGTGATTCCCAAACATTTCTGAGGGAATACCTCATAGGTGAAAAAATACCTGGAACGATCTGCAATAAGCTAATCAAGAGAGAGTTTGCAACTGCCCTATCCTTTCCTAAGGGATTGATTTACGAAGATGCCTATTATCATTTTGATTTAATCAAGTTGGCTAAGAAATATGTGGTTAATACCAAACCCTATTATTACTATTTCCATAGAGGGGATAGTATTACGACTAAACCTTATGCAGAGAAGGATTTAGCCTATATTGATATCTATCAAAAGTTCTATAATGAAGTTATGAAAAACTATCCTGACTTAAAGGAGGTTGCTTTCTTCAGATTGGCTTATGCCCACTTCTTTATTCTGGATAAGATGTTGCTAGATGATCAGTATAAACAGTTTGAAGCCTATTCTCAGATTCATCGTTTTTTAAAAGGCCATGCCTTTGCTATTGCTAGGAATCCTATTTTCCGTAAGGGGAGAAGAATTAGTGCCTTGGCTCTATTCATAAATATTTCCTTATACCGATTCTTATTACTGAAAAATATTGAAAAATCTAAAAAATTACATTAGAACGGGGGTGAGCAAGTGATTGATGGGAAACGATTATTATTTAGTTTGACCATAGTCAGTTATGCCTTGACGTTAGTAAGTGGAATTGTGTATCTGTTTAATAATAACAATGTTAGCTTGCTTTCTACTTTATTGTTCTTACTGGTTAGTAGCTTAATTGCTTGTTGGAATGATATCAAGTATTACTTAATCCATTTTATTTTCTTTTTAACTATTTTTGTCTTTTTGGTATCAAGGCCAACCATTGATTATTTTAGGGATGGTGCTTTGGATACCTATCATCCCATAGCCTATCGTTTTGCCTTTATAGTCGTCATGGTTTCGATTTTGGGCTTGACGACTGGAGGCATCTTGGCTCGTTATTTTATAGCTAGGAAGCAAATAAAAGTACCCAAGATAGGAAGTTCTCTAAAAGAGGTTTATATCAAGCGGTTACGCTTTGTATCATTAGGAGTTTTTCTTCTAACCTATCCTTTCTATTTTATTCGGTTATTTGAACGACTCTTGTATCGCTTGCAGACTTCCTACTATGCCTACTATGCAAATTTTGAAAGTAAACTGCCTTATTTTACCTACATTTTGTCTACCTTTACGGTCTATGCAATGTGTATGTATCTGGCAACGAAACCTAAGAAATTGCAGGCAACAGCAGTACTTGTCTCCTTTATAGCAGCTAATACCATTCATTTGGCAATTGGGACACGAAATCCCTTCATTTTAAGTATTTTATTTGCTTTTGTTTATTATTTTATGCGGGAGCAAACTGAAAAAGGAAAATGGATTGGATTTAAAGAAAAGTTAGCGATTTTTGTAGGTTCTCCTATTCTCATGTTAGCGATGGGAGTGCTCAATTATGTACGGGATAATGTCCAAGTTTCCCATACAGGTTTCTGGGATATCCTGCTTGACTTTATCTATAAACAAGGGACTAGTTTTGGAGTTCTGGCTCGAGGTTTTCTATTTAACAGTAGCCTCCCTTACCGAGATTTCCGTAATTTTACTTTTGGTCCTATTATGGATTATTTTGCAAGAGGAAGTTTGGGGGCCATTTTCGGAGGAAAAGCCTTTGAACATACAACCAATAGTGTGGAATTAGCTATTGATAGTAATAGTTATGCCCACAATCTATCCTATCTCGTCTTGAACAAGGAGTACCTGAAAGGACATGGTATCGGAAGTAGTTATATCATGGAGTTGTATACAGACTATGGTATGATAGGAGTCTTTCTACTTAGTCTTTTACTCGGTGTATTATTCATAGCTATGCTGCAAGTAGCCTATCGTTCAAGAACAATCCTATTTGCCTTGTCCCTACTCATCTTGAATAATCTATTCTTTATGCCTAGAAGTAGCTTTTCAGAAAGTTTCTTCAATTTATTTACAATGCAATTCTGGGGAATTGTTCTTGTGATTCTATTCGTAGCGAAAATGCTTACAAAAGAAAACCAGTATCTACTAAACAAAGGAGAAAAAAATCATGTTTGAACATTATTCAGTAGCTGATTTGTTTGCAAATCTTTACAAGAAACGAAAAGCAAATATTTTAGCTCTCATCGCTTTATTTGCTCTCATTGCTGTACCATTTACAATTAAAGCAGTTAAGAATAAAAATACTGTCAAAGACACAACAAGTTATTCAACTTATCTTAGCTATAAAATCACTCCTCCAGAAGATTCAGCTAAAACGATTTTGAATCATCAAATTGGTGGTTATAGTGATTTCTATGGGAAATTGATTGATGGGAATTTGAATGGAGCTTATCTTTTCAATGATGTAGACCCGAGTGAGTTGAAAAAAATTGCTAGTGAATTAGATACGACAGAGACAACCTTGAAAAATTCTACGAATGATTATTGGTGGAAAAAACTGACTGTCTACTATATGATTGACGATGCAGGGGTTGGTGTGAAAATTTTGACACCAAGTAAAGACGCTAATGACTTGTTGGAGCGAAAAATTGATGGATTGATTGAGAAATTTAAACACACTTATGCAAATGTAAAAATTGAAAAATTGGAAACCATCAACTCTAAAGAATTGAATGCAAACGGTGAGACAGCGCTTGGATTGAATGTGAAGAATTTGATTCTCCGTTTAGCTGTTATTGGAGTAATCTGTGTGATTTTGGTTGTAATGGGAAATGTGTTGATTTATCTCTTTAACCCAACAATCAATAGAGCAGGTGATTTTTCTCAATATCAAATTGATTTTGTAACAGAGATTACAACAATTGCTAACCTAGCAGATGTCTTGTCATACAAAAATGCTGGACAGGAATTGACCATCGTTAGCTCAAATAAAGCTATCCTAGATAAATTGCAACAGAGTCAAGAGGCTTTAAAAGGAATGCATTTTGTAGATTTACAAGATGTATCATCTCTTTTGGAAAGAGATACAGTCCTTCTTGTTGAAGAATACGGAGTAACTCGTTATAAGAAATTTGAGCAAAGTCTTCAAATTCTTCGAAACTTAAATCGTTCTATCCTCGGTGTAGCAACCTTTAAATTATAAGCATTCGGATGCATTAGGTCTTCAAAGTCGGACAAGAAGTTTGATTTTGAAGGCTTTTTCTATTTGTCAGCAGAAATTCTCTTTGAGAGTCTTCTTCAGAAAAGACCCTAGGGAAATTCTAGCCTGATATAGGAGCCTTCTTTTGATAAAATCGTAAAAATCTAGTATAATAGATAGAACTGAAAGTATGAGGTTACTAGCAATGAAAATGAAACAAATTAGTGATACAACTTTGAAAATCACGATGTCTTTAGAGGATTTGATGGATCGTGGCATGGAGATTGCTGACTTTCTTGTTCCTCAAGAAAAAACAGAAGAATTCTTTTATGCTATCTTGGATGAATTAGAGATGCCTGAGAGCTTTTTGGATACAGGCATGTTGAGCTTCCGTGTGACTCCAAAACCGGATAAGGTCGATGTCTTTGTAACCAAATCAAAGATTGATCAAAATCTAGATTTTGAAAACTTATCAGATTTACCAGATATGGAAGAATTGGCACAAATGTCGCCAGATGAATTTATCAAAACCCTGGAAAAAAGTATCGCAGACAAAACTAAGGATGATATCGAAGCGATTCAATCTCTAGAGCAGGTTGAAGCCAAGGAAGAAGAGCAAGAGCTGGTTGAACAAGCAGTTGAGAGCAAGAAAGAGCCCTACATCTACTACATACTTTCTTTTTCTAAGTTAGCTGAATTGGTGGCTTTTGCTAAGACAGTGACTTTTGATATGGAAACTTCTGAACTCTATAAGATGAATGAGCGCTATTATTTGACCATTTTAGTGGATATTGAAAATCATCCAAGTCCATATCCAGCTTGGCTTTTGGCTCGTATGCGCGAGTTTGCGGAAGATAGTGATATCAGTCGCTCAGTCTTGCAAGAGTATGGTCAAGTCTTGCTGAATCACGATGCAGTGCTCAATCTGCAAAAGATTGGATAATCCTTTCTGGAAAGCTATTTCTAGATTTTAAGAAGAGCGAATCGTTTGATTCGTTTTTTCTTTTCTAGACTGAAATAGTGATTTACTATAATAGGAATTTTCACAAAATTTTGTTATAATGGCTATATTAGAAAATTTCGAGGAGACTAACATGACAGTTAAAATTGCTTTACTAGGATTTGGTACCGTTGCAAGTGGTGTGCCTTTCCTCCTAAAGGAAAATGGAGAAAAAATCAATCAATCAGCACATTCAGAGATTGAAGTTGCTAAGGTATTGGTTAAGGATGAAGAAGAAAAGAATCGCTTGCTTGCAGCAGGAAATGATTTTAACTTTGTAACCAATGTGGATGATATTTTATCAGACCAAGACATTACGATTGTAGTGGAATTGATGGGGCGTATCGAACCTGCTAAAACCTTTATCACTCGTGCCTTGGAAGCTGGAAAACACGTTGTTACTGCTAACAAGGACCTTTTGGCGGTCCATGGTGCAGAGTTGCTAAAAATTGCTCAAGCTAACAAGGTAGCACTTTACTACGAAGCAGCAGTAGCTGGTGGGATTCCAATTCTTCGTACGTTGGCAAATTCCTTGGCTTCTGATAAAATCACGCGCGTGCTTGGAGTAGTCAACGGAACTTCTAACTTCATGATGACCAAGATGGTGGAAGAAGGCTGGTCTTACGATGATGCTCTAGCGGAAGCGCAAAGACTTGGTTTTGCAGAAAGCGACCCGACAAATGACGTAGATGGGATTGATGCAGCCTACAAGATGGTTATTTTGAGCCAATTTGCTTTTGGCATGAAGGTTGCCTTTGACGATGTAGCCCACAAGGGAATCCGCAACATCACACCAGAAGACGTAGCTGTAGCCCAAGAGCTTGGTTATGTAGTGAAATTGGTTGGTTCTATCGAGGAAACTCCTTCAGGTATTGCCGCAGAAGTAACTCCAACCTTCCTTCCTAAAGCGCACCCACTTGCTAGTGTGAATGGAGTAATGAACGCTGTCTTTGTAGAATCTATCGGTATCGGTGAGTCTATGTACTACGGACCAGGTGCGGGCCAAAAACCAACTGCAACAAGTGTTGTGGCCGATATTGTCCGTATCGTTCGCCGCTTGAATGATGGGACCATTGGCAAAGACTTCAATGAATATAGCCGTGACTTGGTCTTGGCTAATCCAGAAGATGTTAAATCAAACTACTACTTCTCAATCTTGGCTCCAGACTCAAAAGGTCAGGTTTTGAAGTTGGCTGAAATCTTTAATGCTCAAGATATTTCCTTCAAGCAAATCCTCCAAGATGGAAAAGAAGGTGACAAGGCGCGTGTTGTGATCATTACACATAAGATCAATAAAGCCCAGCTTGAAAAGGTTTCAGCTGAGTTGACCAAGGTATCAGAATTTGACCTCTTGAATACCTTCAAGGTGCTAGGAGAATAAAATGAAGATTATCGTACCTGCAACTAGTGCCAATATCGGTCCGGGTTTTGACTCGATCGGTGTAGCTGTAACCAAGTATCTTCAAATTGAGGTCTGCGAAGAACGAGATGAGTGGTTGATTGAACATCAGATTGGCAAATGGATTCCACATGATGAGCGTAATCTCTTGCTCAAAATTGCCTTGCAAATTGTACCAGACTTGCAACCAAGACGTTTGAAAATGACCAGTGATGTTCCTTTGGCGCGTGGTTTGGGTTCTTCTAGCTCGGTTATTGTTGCTGGGGTTGAACTAGCTAATCAACTGGGTCAGCTCAACTTATCAGACCATGAAAAATTGCAGTTGGCGACTAAGATAGAAGGACATCCAGACAATGTGGCTCCAGCCATTTATGGTAATCTCGTTATTGCAAGCTCTGTTGATGGGCAAGTTTCAGCTATCGTAGCAGACTTCCCAGAGTGTGATTTCCTAGCCTACATTCCAAACTATGAATTACGCACTCGCGATAGCCGTGGTGTCTTGCCTAAAAAATTGTCTTACAAGGAAGCTGTTGCGGCCAGTTCTATCGCCAATGTGGCGGTTGCGGCCTTGTTGGCAGGAGATATGGTAACAGCTGGGCAAGCAATCGAGGGAGACCTCTTCCACGAGCGCTATCGTCAGGACTTGGTGAGAGAATTTGCGACGATTAAGCAAGTAGCCAAAGAAAATGGTGCCTATGCAACCTACCTCTCTGGTGCTGGGCCGACAGTTATGGTTCTGGCTTCTCATGATAAGATGCCAACGATTAAGGCAGAATTGGAAAAGCAACCTTTCAAAGGAAAACTTCATGATTTGAAAGTTGATACCCAAGGTGTCCGTGTCGAAGCAAAATAAAGAATAGATGATAGGATGGGGAAACTCTCGACCAGAGGGCTTCCTATCCTTTTTTTGAAAAGAAGTCTAGTTATAAACTTGATAAAGGAGAAACGAAGATGGCAGAAATTTATCTAGCAGGTGGTTGCTTTTGGGGCCTAGAGGAATATTTTTCACGCATTTCTGGAGTGCTTGCAACCAGTGTCGGCTACGCTAATGGACAAGTCGAAACGACCAATTATCAGTTGCTCAAGGAAACAGACCATGCAGAAACTGTGCAAGTGATTTACGATGAGAAAGCAGTGTCACTTAGAGAAATTTTGCTCTATTATTTCCGAGTCATCGATCCCTTGTCAATCAATCAACAAGGGAATGACCGTGGTCGCCAATATCGAACTGGGATTTATTACCAAGATGAAGCAGACTTGCCAACTATCTACACTGTTGTGCAGGAGCAGGAACGTATGCTTGGTCGCAAGATTGCAGTAGAGGTGGAGAAACTACATCATTACATTTTGGCTGAAGACTACCATCAAGACTATCTCAAGAAAAATCCTTCTGGTTACTGTCATATCGATGTGACCGATGCTGAGAAGCCATTGATTGATGCAGCAAATTATGAAAAGCCTAGTCAAGAAGTGTTAAGGAAAAGCTTATCAGAAGAATCTTATCGTGTTACCCAAGAATCTGCTACAGAGGCTCCATTTACCAATGCTTATGACCAAACCTTTGAAGAAGGGATTTATGTTGATATCACGACAGGTGAGCCACTCTTTTTCGCCAAGGATAAGTTTGCCTCAGGATGTGGTTGGCCAAGCTTTAGCCGTCCAATTTCCAAGGAATTGATTCATTATTACAAGGACATGAGTCATGGAATGGAGCGAATCGAGGTTCGTTCTCGGTCAGGCAATGCTCACTTGGGCCACGTTTTCACAGATGGACCTCGGGAGTTAGGTGGACTTCGTTACTGTATTAATTCTGCATCCTTGCGCTTTGTATCCAAGGATGAGATGGAAGAGGCAGGATACGGCTATCTACTGCCTTACTTAAACAAATAATACTCTTCGAAAATCTCTTCAAACTACGTCAGCGTTGCCTTGCCGTAGATATATGTAACTGACTTCGTCAGTTCTATCTGCAACCTCAAAACAGTGTTTTGAGCTGACTTCGTCAGTCTTATCTACAACCTCAAAACAGTGTTTTGAGCAACCTGTGGCTAGCTTCCTAGTTTGCTCTTTGATTTTCATTGAGTATAAAACAGAGAGGGTGGGTGCTTCCCACTTTCTTCATTTTCAGAATATGAATAGAAGGGATTTATGAAACACCTATTATCTTACTTTAAACCCTACATCAAGGAATCAATTTTAGCCCCGCTGTTCAAGCTGTTAGAAGCTGTGTTTGAACTCTTAGTTCCCATGGTGATTGCTGGGATTGTTGACCAATCTTTGCCTAAGGGAGATCAAGGCCATCTCTGGATGCAGATTGGTTTGCTCCTTATCTTTGCAGTGATTGGCGTTGTAGTGGCCTTGGTAGCTCAGTTTTACTCAGCCAAGGCAGCGGTAGGATTTGCCAAAGAGTTGACAGACGATCTTTATCGTCATATTCTTTCTTTACCAAAGGACAGCAGAGACCGTTTGACAACTTCTAGCTTGGTCACTCGCTTGACTTCTGATACCTACCAGATACAGACTGGTATCAATCAATTCCTGCGTCTCTTTTTGAGAGCGCCCATTATCGTTTTTGGTGCCATCTTTATGGCCTATCGAATCTCAGCTGAGTTGACTTTCTGGTTCTTGGTCATGGTTGTCATTTTGACCATTGTCATTGTAGGGCTCTCTAGACTGGTCAATCCTCTCTACAGTAATCTCAGAAAGAAAACGGACCAACTGGTTCAAGAAACCCGCCAGCAATTACAAGGAATGCGAGTTATTCGTGCTTTTGGACAAGAAAAACGAGAGTTACAGATTTTTCAAACCCTTAACCAAGTCTATGCCAGTTTGCAAGAAAAAACAGGTTTCTGGTCTAGTTTATTAACACCCTTGACCTATCTGATTGTAAATGGAACTCTCCTCGTCATTATCTGGCAAGGATATGTTTCTATCCAAGGAGGATTGCTCAGTCAAGGTGTTCTCATTGCCCTTATCAACTATCTCCTACAGATTTTGGTGGAATTGGTCAAGCTAGCCATGCTGATAAATTCCCTCAATCAATCCTACATCTCAGCCAAGCGAATCGAGGAGGTCTTTGCTGAGACTCTAGAAGACATCCATTCAGAATTAGAACAAAAGCAAGTTACCAGCAATCTGGTTTTACAAGTCCAAGAAATGACCTTCACCTATCCTGATGCGGCCCAGCCTTCTCTGAGAGACATTTCTTTTGATATGAAGCAAGGGCAAATCCTTGGTATCATTGGGGGAACGGGTTCTGGTAAGTCAAGCTTGGTCCAAGTCTTGCTGGGTCTTTATCCAGCAGACAAGGGAAGCATTGACCTTTATCGAGATGGACATAGTCCTCGTAATTTAGAGGAGTGGCGGTCTTGGATTGCCTATGTGCCCCAAAAAGTCGAACTCTTTAAAGGAACCATTCGTTCCAACTTGACTCTAGGGTTGCATCAAGAAGTAACGGACCAAGAACTTTGGCAGTTCTTGGAGATTGTGCAAGCCAAGGATTTTGTCAGTGAAAAGGAAGGACTTTTGGATGCCCTAGTTGAGGCAGGAGGGCGAAACTTCTCAGGTGGACAAAAGCAAAGGCTGTCTATCGCTCGAGCAGTCTTGCATCAAGCTCCGTTTCTCATCCTAGATGATGCGACCTCAGCCCTCGACACCATTACCGAGTCTAAGCTCTTGAAAGCTATTAGAGAGAACTTACCCAATATGAGCTTAATTTTGATTTCTCAACGAACTTCTACACTACAGATGGCTGACCAGATTCTTCTCTTGGAAAAAGGTGAGCTCCTAACTGTCGGCAAGCACGAGGATTTGATGAAAACTAGCCAAGTCTACCGCGAAATCAATGCATCCCAACATGGAAAGGAGGACTAGCATGAGACGACAAACAGCAAATCAGACGCTCAAACGTTTGGCTAAAGATTTAGCAAGCCATCCCTTCCTCCTTTTCCTAGCCTTTCTAGGAACCATTGCCCAGGTTGCCTTATCGATCTACCTACCAATCTTGATTGGGCAGGTTATTGACCAAGTCCTAGTGATTGGTTCATCATCAGTTTTTTGGCAGATTTTCCTTCAAATGATCTTGGTGGTAATAGGAAATACTCTGGTACAATGGGTAAATCCTCTTCTTTATAATCGCCTAATTTTCTCTTATACCAGAGACTTACGAGAACGAATCATCCATAAGCTCCATCGTCTACCGATTGCTTTTGTGGATCGGCAAGGCAGTGGAGAGATGGTCAGTCGTGTAACCACGGACATCGAACAGTTGGCAGCTGGCTTGACCATGATTTTTAACCAATTTTTCATTGGCGTTTTGATGATTTTGGTTAGTATTCTAGCTATGCTCCAAATTCATCTCCTCATGACTCTATTGGTCTTGTTGTTGACGCCCCTATCCATGGTGATTTCACGCTTCATTGCCAAACGCTCCTATCATCTCTTCCAGAAGCAAACAGAGACTAGGGGAATTCAAACTCAGTTGATTGAAGAATCGTTGAGCCAACAGACCATTATCCAGTCTTTTAATGCTCAGGCAGAGTTTATCCAAAGACTGCGTGAGGCTAATGACAACTACGCAGGCTATTCTCAGTCAGCTATCTTTTATTCCTCAACGGTCAATCCTTCGACTCGCTTTGTAAATTCGCTCATTTATGCTCTTCTAGCTGGAGTGGGAGCTTATCGTATCATGATGGGTTCCACTTTGACCATCGGTCGTTTAGTAACTTTTTTGAACTATGTTCAGCAGTATACCAAGCCCTTTAACGATATTTCTTCAGTGCTAGCTGAGTTGCAAAGTGCTCTCGCTTGCGCAGAGCGCGTCTATGCTGTCTTAGAAAGTCCCGAGGTGGCTGAAAGTGGTAAGGAAGTCTTGACTAGTGACCAAGTTAAGGGAGCTATTTCCTTTAAACAGGTCTCTTTTGGCTACCATCCTGAAAAGATTTTGATTAAGGATTTATCTATTGATATTCCAGCTGGTAGCAAGGTGGCTATTGTTGGTCCGACAGGTGCTGGTAAATCAACCCTTATCAATCTTCTTATGCGTTTCTATCCTATTAACTCAGGAGATATCTTGCTAGACGGAAGATCCATTTATGACTATAGTCGTGCTTCGCTACGACAGCAGTTTGGCATGGTGCTCCAAGAAACCTGGCTCAAGCAAGGGACCATTCATGACAATATTGTCTTTGGCAATCCTGAAGCCAGTCGAGAGCAGGTGATTGCTGCTGCCAAAGCAGCCAATGCCGACTTTTTCATCCAACAGTTGCCACAGGGATACGATACAAAGTTAGAAAATGCGGGTGAATCTCTCTCTGTCGGTCAGGCTCAGCTTTTGACCATTGCCCGAGTCTTTCTGGCTATTCCCAAGATTCTCATCTTAGACGAGGCAACTTCTTCTATCGATACGCGGACAGAAGTGTTGGTACAGGATGCCTTTGCTAAACTCATGAAGGGGCGCACAAGCTTTATCATCGCCCACCGCTTGTCAACCATTCAGGATGCGGATTTGATTCTAGTCTTGGTGGATGGTGACATCGTGGAGCATGGCAATCATCAGGATCTCATGGCTAGAAAGGGCAAGTATTACCAAATGCAGCAAGCTGCAGCTTTTAGCTCTGAATAATTCTTTCTATTCTGAAATCTCATGAACAAAAAAAGTTGCCTTCGGGTGACTTTTTTGTTACAATAGCTAGAAAAATTATTCACTGTAATACTCAATGAAAATTAAAGAGCAAACTAGGAAGCTAACCGTAGGTTGCTCAAAGCACTGCTTTGAGGTTGTAGATAAGACTGACGAAGTCAGTTACATATACCTATGATATCTACTCCAAGGTGAAGCTGGCGTAGTTTGAAGAGATTTTCGAAGAGTATAATTAGAAAAGGAGCCTAGAATGAAAGTCTATCAGCATGTAAATATCGTGACTTGTGATCAAGATTTCCATGTCTATCTAGATGGAATCTTAGCCGTTAAGGGTTCTCAAATTGTCTATGTCGGTCAAGAAAAGTCAGAGATTTTAGAGCAAGCTGAGCAGATTATAGACTATCAGGGAGCCTGGATGATGCCTGGTTTGGTCAATTGCCATACTCATTCTGCTATGACAGGATTGAGAGGAATCCGAGATGATAGCAATCTCCATGAATGGTTGTCAGACTATATCTGGCCGGCAGAAGCAGGCTTTACACCAGAGATGACCACAAAGGCAGTCAAGCAGGCTCTGACAGAGATGCTCCAGTCGGGAACAACAACCTTCAACGACATGTATAATCCCAATGGCGTGGATATTGAGCAGATTTATCAGGCAGTCAAGGCTTCCAAGATGCGTTGTTATTTCTCACCGACCCTCTTTTCTTCAGAGGCAGAGACAACTGCTGAGACGATAAGCAGAACTCGAGCAATCATTGAAGAAATTATTGGATATAATAATTCAAATTTCAAGGTTATGGTAGCACCGCATTCTCCTTACAGCTGTAGTAGAGACTTGCTGGAAACTAGCTTAGATATGGCGAAAGAGCTGAATATTCCCATCCATATCCATGTGGCGGAGACCAAGGAGGAGTCGGGAATTATCCTGAAACGATACGGTAAACGCCCACTCGCCTTTCTAGAAGAACTGGGCTATTTAGATCATCCGTCGGTCTTTGCTCACGGTGTCGAATTAAACGAGCGAGAAGTTGAACGCTTAGCAATGTCTCAAGTATCTATCGCCCACAATCCTATTAGTAACCTCAAATTGGCCTCAGGAATCGCTCCAATCACCCAACTCCAAAAAGCAGGAGTAGCTGTGGGAATTGCGACAGATTCAGTTGCTTCTAATAACAACCTTGATATGTTTGAGGAAGGACGGACTGCAGCCCTTCTTCAGAAGATGAAAAGTGGAGATGCCAGCCAATTCCCAATCGAAACAGCTCTCAAGGCACTGACAATCGAAGGGGCTAAGGTCCTAGGGATGGAAAATAAGATAGGAAGTCTGGAAGTTGGTAAACAGGCAGATTTTCTCGTCATTCAACCTCAAGGGAAAATCCATCTCCAACCCCAGGAAAATATGCTTTCTCACCTTGTCTATGCTGTCAAATCCAGTGATGTAGATGATGTTTATATTGCCGGAGAACAGGTTGTCAGGCAAGGTCAAGTCTTGACAGTAGAACTTTAAAAGAAAAATCACGAAAAAAGTGCTAAATTCCCAAACTAACTTCCATCGCCAATAAAAGTGGAAGTTAGTCTGATAAAAATCGTAAAAACCAGTGGAAATCCGTGTCAGGGTAAGTTCCACTGGTTTTACTAATGCTTGATTTCATCG